>NZ_CP045429.1:2165099-2772633 GCF_005886805.2 Pseudoalteromonas rubra | reverse complement strand
AAAACCGTCAGGTTAACCACGTGCTGGATGAGGTAGAATCGGTCAAGCTCGCACTGGATGGGTCCATATCTGGATTACAGCTGAAACAAGGCGGGTTGCTTGAAGGCGACTTGTTTATTGATTGCAGTGGTTTCCAGTCTTTATTGCTTGGCAAAGCGCTTAATACCCCGTTTATTGATAAGAGTGACGTCCTCTTTGCCAATCATGCTGTGGTGACGCAAGTCCCTTATGAGAATGAGCATGAGGTGCCGCCTTATACTATTTCAACCGCTCAGCAGGCTGGCTGGATTTGGGACATTGGTCTTCAAACCCGTAAGGGGGTTGGTCATGTGTATAGCGATCAGTTTACGAGCCATGAACAGGCGCATCGCGACCTATCTGCTTATCTCGGAAAGCCAGAAGACACCGTCGAATCTCGGCTGATTAAAATGCAGGTGGGTTATCGAGCGCAAGCCTGGGTGAAAAACTGTATTGGTATTGGGCTGTCCCAGGGCTTCGTTGAACCACTTGAAGCGACAGGGTTGTTAGTGTTTGATTTGGCAGCCAGAATGTTGTCAAAGCGCCTCCCTGGTGAACGTCAGGAAATCCCCGCCATTGCACAGCAGTTTAATCAGCACATGACACATGTCTGGCAGTCAATCGTTGACTTTATTAAACTTCATTACTGCATTTCTAATCGTGACGATAGTGAGTTTTGGCGTATGAACCGCTTGCCAGAAACGATCCCGGAATCACTGCAACATAAACTGGCATTATGGCGTAGTGACATTCCTAATGAGTATGATTTTGTCAGTAGTCTGGATGTGTTCAGATTGGAGAATCATCTGTACGTGTTGTATGGCATGAATTATCCCAGTCAATGCAATTACCCGTCGCCACAAAAACTGTCACAACAGGAAGCTATGCTGAAGCTGGTGGCCCAGCAGCAACAAAAAGCTGGAGCAATGTTAGAGACGCACAGCGACTTGGTTGCAAAAGCAGCAAGATATGGCTTTCAAAGAATTTAACCACAATATTTCTTTTCTTTTACCTTGAAAAGCTATAGCCTTGGACGCATATAAATAACAACTTTATGATAAAACGGAGCAGTATTATGGCGGAGCAACAAGTGCAGCCTTTACACAACGAGAAACATGCCAACACTAAAGTAAAAAATGGCATCAATGTAGAATTTTTAAAATCTCAGCACTTGATCCCGGTCGTTGCACACGAGTTTGCACGTGTTGCAACAGAATTCCCGATGGCATTTGTTAAGAACACAGAGAGCGGTCAATATCAGGCAGTTGCTTTATTTGGTCTTGAGCCAGGTGAAAACCTGTTTGTACAAGATGGCGAGTGGACTGCGGGTATCGCACCTCTGGCTGCATCTCGTTACCCATTTGGTCTGGTTAAGCACCCAGAGCAAGATCAGTACGGCATCGTGATTGATGAAGCGAGCCCGCTGGTAGGTGAAGAAGAAGGCAATGCTTTGTTCGAAGACGGCAAAGAAACTGAGTACCTTGAGCGTCGTAAAGAAGCGCTGGTTAACTTCATCGAGTTCTCTCGCGTTACTGAAGCGTTCACACAATATCTGGCAGAGAAAGATCTGCTGGTACAACAGACTCTGACGGTTGAAATCGCTGGTGAAAAGAAAGACATCAACGGTATCTACCTGGTAGACGAGCGTAAGCTGAACGAACTGAGCGACGAAGCTTATCTTGAGCTGCGTAAGCGTGGCTATCTGGCACCGATTTTCTCTTTCCTGACTTCTACGCATCAGGTTGGTCGTCTGGCACGTCTGAAAGCAAAGCGTCAGGCAAGCTAAGTCACGAGTGACTATGAATTGCAAGAAAGCGCCTTAAGGGCGCTTTTTTTATCGCTTTTTTTTGTAACAAGAATTTATATCCGGCACCTTAGTTCAACAATAAAAGAACAACAGGAATTCGACATGCGCCGTTTAATAGTTACTTCATCTTTACTTGCTGCATTAAGCGCAGCATATCCCGTTTTTTCAGCTCCAGCTCATTCACCCATTGCTATCGCAATCCATGGTGGTGCAGGTACAATTGAGCGTGCCAAATTTACGCCAGAGCAGGAGCAGGCTTACCGACAAACTTTGCAATCAGCTGTTGAGCAAGGGTATGCGGTTTTGGAACAAGGCGGGGAGAGCCTGGATGCAATTACGACCGCAATTAAGGTGCTGGAAAATTCCCCATTTTTTAACGCCGGAAAAGGCGCGGTATATACCTATGACGGCACGCATGAGCTGGATGCGTCAATTATGGATGGCCGGGATCGCCAGGCTGGCGCAATTTCCGGAGTGACGCTGATAAAAAATCCCATTGAGTTAGCCAGAGCAGTCATGGAAAAGTCGGTGCACGTGATGCTGAGTGGCGAAGGTGCACAAGAGTTTGCAAAGCGTGAAGGGATTGCGTTCGCCAATAAGGATTATTTTGATACACCTCATCGCTATGAGGCCTGGCAAAAAGCGCGAAAGAAATTGGAGCAGGCAGAGCAGGGGACTAAGGATTATCAGGCACTGCATCAACAGTTACCACTGCACTATAAGATGGGCACTGTGGGGGCCGTTGCCCTCGACAAACAGGGCAATCTAGCGGCAGGCACCTCTACAGGTGGCATGACGGCGAAACGATTCGGTCGTATCGGTGATTCACCGATCATTGGCGCAGGTACATTCGCGGATAACGATTCGTGCGCAGTCTCTGCGACCGGACATGGTGAGTATTTTATTCGTTATAACGTCGCGGCGGATATCTGTGCGCGGGTACAATATCAGGGAAAAACAGTGGCACAAGCGGGACAGGATGTTATTTTTGGCCCAATGCTTAAAGCTGGCGGCACCGGCGGAGTGATCATTTTAGATGCCGAGGGCAATATCAGCATGCCATTTAATACCAAAGGGATGTATCGCGCCAGCAAATCTAACACACAGCCTACCTATGTCGGTATTTTTGACGACACAAAGTAACCCTAATTAATGTGCTTAAGGCCTGTAAACTTGGGCAATTTTTGTAACGCCAGCTACTATTTAATATGAAGCTGGTGTTTTTTTAGGGGAATGAAATATGCAATCTGTCAAAGTAGCAGACTATCTTAATCATCGTCCGGTTACCTTTAAAGCGGACATGCGCATCGAATCGGCAGTGGAAAAGTTACTACAAAGTGGTCAGGCCGGAGGCCCCGTGATTGATGACATGCAACACGTCGTGGGATTTCTGTCTGAGCAGGACTGTATTCGCACTATGCTCGAAGCTACTTATCAGAACGAATCACACAGTATCGTGGCTGATGTGATGAATACCGAACCTTTGTGTGTTAGCCCGAACGACAGCATTTTGAAGCTGGCTGACAGAATGACGGCCGATAAACCCAAATTATATCCCGTGTGCGATGACGATTGCCGTTTGGTAGGGGTGATCAGCCGGACTAATGTGCTGTATGCAATTGACAAGCACCTTCATGATACCTATGAGTCGGGCAATCGCTTTGTTTAAGCGCTGATCAGGCCTCAGTATACCGGCAAGCGTGTCACATAGAGTTTACCAGGTTAAGCCTGCCTGTCGGTATTTAGTGCGCAGCCCCTGTCAAAGGGACTGGGCTGTACTCATGCTTTTTGCTAGACTACGCGACGATTTTCTCAGTAACAAGGTGTCGTGTAGTGGATTTGCAGTCGTTGTATTCGAACATAGCGGATTGCCTCAAAAAGGATCAGTTTCTCTTTAAAAAGCGTCTTCAGGGCGTCAAAAAAATAAAAGATGAAGCGAAACAGCAAAAGGTAATCACACAGATAACGCGTGACATAGCGCACAGCCAAACGCTCAGAGTAAAGCGCCTGGCTGGCCTGCCGAGTGTGCAATACCCCGAATCACTGCCTGTCAGTCAGAAAAAAGACGATATTAAAAAAGCCATTGCTGAAAACCAGGTCGTCATAGTGGCGGGTGAGACTGGCTCAGGTAAAACCACTCAGTTACCTAAAATTTGTCTGGAGCTGGGTCGTGGCGTCGATGGCTATATTGGCCACACTCAGCCTCGTCGTCTGGCTGCACGTAGCGTGTCCAACCGTATTGCTGAAGAGCTTAATTGTGAGCTTGGTCAGGAAGTGGGTTTTAAGATCCGCTTTAGCGATCAGGTTTCTGACAAAAGTTATATTAAATTGATGACCGATGGTATTTTGCTGGCTGAAATCCAGCAAGACAGATATCTGAATCAGTACGACACAATTATTATCGATGAAGCCCACGAACGCAGTCTGAACATTGACTTTATCCTCGGTTACCTGAAAAACCTGCTCCCTAAACGGCCCGATCTGAAAGTGATCATCACCTCAGCAACCATTGATCCGGAGCGTTTTTCCAAGCACTTTAATAACGCACCAATCATAGAAGTCTCGGGACGTACTTATCCGGTAGAAGTGCGCTACCGACCGGTGATTGACGCCAGTGGCGATGAAAGCGAAGCTGAAAACGATCAATTACAGGGCATTTTCGATGCTGTTGACGAGCTGTGCGCTGAGGGTCCCGGTGATATTCTGATTTTTATGAATGGCGAGCGGGAAATCCGCGATACTGCGGATGCATTGAGCAAGCGCAATCTCAAAGGGGTTGAGATATTACCTTTGTATGCTCGCCTGTCGAATGCGGAGCAGAATCGTATTTTTGCCGCGCATAGCCACCGCCGTATTGTACTTTCAACCAACGTTGCAGAAACGTCTCTGACGGTACCCGGGATCCGCTACGTTATCGATCCGGGTACTGCGCGGATCAGCCGCTATAGTTACCGAACCAAAGTACAGAGGCTACCTATCGAGGCCGTCTCTCAGGCCAGTGCAAATCAGCGTATGGGTCGATGCGGCCGGGTTGCTGCGGGGGTGTGTATCCGTTTGTATTCAGAGGAAGATTTCCTGGGTCGCCCTGAATTCACAGATCCTGAGATCCTGCGCACTAACCTGGCATCGGTCATTTTGCAAATGTTAGCGCTGGGTCTGGGCGACATTAAGCGCTTCCCTTTTGTTCAGGCACCAGATAACCGCAACATCACAGACGGTGTCAGTTTGCTCGAAGAGCTGGGGGCGGTTAAGCCTGCTGCCAGACGTGAACAAACCTCATTGACTCAGACCGGCCGTAAACTGAGCCGTTTACCTATCGATCCTCGCCTCGCGCGTATGGTCCTGGCTGCCGCACCTTTAGGGGCGCTACGAGAAGTGATCATTATTGCAGCTGCTTTGTCTATTCAGGACCCCAGAGAGCGACCGCAGGAAAAGCGTGGCGCAGCGGATGAAAAACATGGTCGGTTCGAAGATGCTGATTCGGATTTCATGGCGTTTCTTAACTT
Source organism: Pseudoalteromonas rubra (assembly GCF_005886805.2). Taxonomy (NCBI): domain Bacteria; kingdom Pseudomonadati; phylum Pseudomonadota; class Gammaproteobacteria; order Alteromonadales; family Pseudoalteromonadaceae; genus Pseudoalteromonas; species Pseudoalteromonas rubra. The sequence continues at coordinate 2,767,302 of NZ_CP045429.1, read as the reverse complement.
GTGGCAGTATCTGGAAGAGCTGCAAGAGGCGCTGAGTCGTAGCCAGTTCAGAAAGCAGTGTCAGAAGGACTTTTTGGCCTATATGCGGGTGAGAGAGTGGCAGGACATTGTTTACCAGCTAACCACAGTCTGCACTGAGATGGGATTAAAGGCGTCTGGTAATGAGGCGAGCTTTGAGGCCATTCACCAGGCGTTATTGAGCGGGATGCTGAGTCACATTGGTCAAAAAGACGAGAAGAAATTCTACAAGGGTGCCCGTAACAGCCAGTTTCATATTTTCCCGGGGTCAGGTCTGTTTAAAAAGAGCCCCAAATGGGTGATGGCAGCGGAATTGGTGGAAACCAGTAAACTGTACGCCCGTATTAACGCCAAGATTGACGTGAACTGGGTTGCACCATTGGCGGAGCACCTGGTTAAGCGTAGTTACAGTGAACCACACTGGGAAAAGAAACAGGGCTGTGTCATCGCATTTGAACAGCAAACCCTGTATGGATTGATCATAGTGGGTAAAAAGCGCACTGTGTACAGTCAGATTGAACCCGTTCTGTGTCGTGAATTATTCATCAAAGAAGCGCTGGTCGCCCAGCAACTGGGGCAAAACGAAGCCTTTTTACAGCACAATCAGGCCTTGATTGAAGACATTCAGGATCTGGAAAACAAAGCCCGACGCCGTGATATTCTGGTTGATGAGCATATGATGCAGGCCTTTTATGAAGCGCGCATCCCGGCTGATGTTAATAATCGTGCTGCCTTCAATCACTGGTGGAAAGACAAGAAAAAAGCCGATAAACGATTTTTACACATGGACCGGGATGCCTTGATGCAGCACGAAGCGTCGCATATTACGGCGCTAGATTATCCCGATGTATGGCAGCAGGGTAACCTGATGTTGCCATTGAGCTACCACTTTGAACCGGGTCAGCCGGTTGATGGTGTAACGGTAAATATACCCCTGCCATTGCTCAACCAGGTCGCCTCTGAGGGCTTTGACTGGCACATCCCGGCACTGCGCCATGAATTGATCTGCTCATTGATTAAGAGCCTGCCAAAAAGCCTGCGACGTAATTTTGTTCCTGCACCTAACTATGCTGATGCAGTGCTGGCTGCGATTGAGCCGATGCAAGGGGGTTTTCTGGAGGCGTTGGCCAATCGTTTATTGCGTATGACGGGTGTCAAAGTTGACGCACAAGCATTTGATTTAGGCGCACTGGAGTCTCATTTAAAAATGCAGTTCCAGGTGCTTGACGAACATAACAAGGTCATTGCTCATGGCTATGATCTGGATGTGCTCAAAGCCAAGTTACAAGGCAAAGTAACACAAACGCTGTCTAAAGTTGCTGAAAAGGGCATTGAGCAGGAAGGGCTCACTGAGTGGTCGTTTGGTGACTTGCCCAGGGAGTACACCAAGAAGCAGGGAGGGTATGAGATAAAAGCATTCCCTGCGTTGGTGGATAACAAGCAAAGTACGTCAATCAGTTTGTTTGATCACCCTCAGAAGGCGCAGCAGGCACATCGTCTTGGTTTACGCCGACTGGTAATGTTGAATGTGCCCTCGCCGGTGAAGTATTTGCAACAGCATTTACCCAATAAAGCCAAACTGGGGCTTTACTTCAATCCGTTCGGTAAAATTAATGATCTGATTGATGATTGTACCGCAGCGGGGATTGATGCCTTGTTGGGTGACTATAGTGCGATTCGTTCAGAGCAGGACTTTGAACAAGCCAAAGAACATGTCCGGGCAGAACTTGGCGATAAAGTGGTGGAAATCGCATCTGCGGTTGAGCAGGTGCTGAGCATTGCACATGGTATCAATAAGCGTATGAAGGGACGTGTGGATTTGACCATGATCACGGCGCATGGTGATATTAAATCTCAGCTTGAGAGCCTGATTTTTAAAGGATTCGTTAGTCAGCATGGGGCGCATAAACTGCCAGATTTGCTGCGTTATATGAAAGCCATTGAAAAGCGTCTGGAGAAGCTGCCTGTTGACCCTAACCGGGACCGTTTATGTGTTCTGGAGCTTGAAAAAGTGGCGGCTGCCTATACCGATAAGTGTAACAAACAGCCAAAAGGGATCCCGATGCCAACAACACTTGATGAGATTTTCTGGATGCAACAGGAACTTCGAGTGTCATTGTTTGCTCAAACACTAGGAACACCTTATCCAATTTCGGCAAAACGGATCACCAATGCGTTAAATGAGATCGAATAGTGTGTTTTGACTTGCAATTTGCATTAGGGCAATTACCTTATTAAGAGGAAACTATTTTTGGATTGTGAAAAGGAAGCGGCATTGACTATGTCCACACAGGGGAGCAGGATGAAAACGCCGCATGTGCTAGTGGTTGACGACGAGTATTTCAATTTTGAGATGCTTTCAATGGCTTTGTCAGACGCATTTAAGTTTAGCTATGCTGAATCGGGCAAGAGCTGCCTGTCGAATGCGATTGCCGATCCGCCAGATGTGATCCTGCTCGATGTATGTATGCCTGGGCTGGATGGGTATGATACTTGTCGGATGTTGAAAAATACGCCTGAAACTCGTGATATTCCCGTGCTCATGGTGTCGGGCCTGGAGTCGGAGCAGGAGAAACAGGCGGGCTTTGATGCTGGCTGCGATGCCTATGTGGTTAAGCCCTTTTCCATGCAATCTTTATCAGAGAAAATAAAAAATATGGTGCAAATTATTCCAAGGTAATTTTTTGCAGGCAAGCAATGATAACAAAGAGTGGAGCACGCCATGATACATGAGGATAAACGGCGCTTTATGCGCATGATGGTCAATACCCAGGCACAGTTAACCGTGTTGTCCTCGGGGCATAAACTGCACGGTACCTGCCACGACTTAAGTGCCACGGGATTATCAATCATTGTTGAGGAACCCCTGGAGATCAATGAAATGCTGGATGTGTTTATTGACAGCCATGGTGGATCGGTTCCTCCTCTCAACGCACATGTTAAAGTTATCCGGTGTGGTAATAACAGCGAAGGTGAAGGCTATATGCTTGGGCTGGAAATTGTGCAGTTTAATTAGTCATCCTACTTGAGTTAGAAACCCGGCTCGCCTGACTTTTGGTGGGCCACTCACACAGAGCAGTTGCATGAGCGTGTTCCTGCTTTGGTAAATTTTGTCACTACTTCCACACTATTTGCACATTAACCTTACATACTGACTAGCATCGGGTCTTATACCAATTGGCTTAATTAAGCGTTCTATTTTGAGGCGAGAAAATAGGGTCGGTAACCAGCCAAGAATCTTGCTATTTAGTTGTTCTAAATAAGAAATCTTTAACACCGTTAGCGTCATATTTGCTCCTTCAAATTGACCTGGTATTAAGTACAATTGGTATGCCATGTTTTGAATTCCGTTCACAGGGGTAGCTACATCATGAAACTGACAATACGGCACAAGCTGCTGGCTATTTTGCTGTTGGTCAACACCGTATTGATCATGGCGATCTACTTTGCTAATCAGACTGCTTTTGAAAAGAGCTTCCAGGACTATATTCAGCAAAATAGCCGTGCCCGCTTGGTCGCTTTAATGCCTTCTATTCGCGATAATTACGCACGTTATGGCGAGGAGTGGGTGTTTACTCGCCATCCGGCCTGGCATCAGCTGGTAAGCGAACTACGAGGAAACGCGCGAAGTGCCACTTCGCCCGCTGCGACTCCTTCTTATGACAGTTACGACAGCCCCTCCATGCAGCGGCCGCGCAGATCTGAGCGGGGACCTGAGCCGGGTCGGGATGGTCGTGGCATGCGTAATGAGCAGGGCACTAAGGCGCAGTATCAAACCGACAGACGTCCAAAGCCCGACGCTGATCGCCCACCCAGAGGCGAGCGCGGTGCCCACCCTCATCAAAAGCGTAGACCTCCCAGAGGACGCTCAGATAGTATGGGCGGTCGTCTGGTGTATAAAAATGCGGCCGGTGAGCAAGTGATTGGCTCGCTTACAACAACCAGAACTACTCTTTGGGTCCCTGTTCATCAGTATGACAAGGCCGGTGCGCCTTTGCTTGGGTATGTAGGGCTTGAGGACGGTCTGGTGGTTAGCAACCGGTTCGATAGCTTATTTGCCGAGCGTCAAAAAAATTGGTTTATGTACATCGCTATCACCGCTTTGATTGCGTCGAGCTTATTGGCCATTCCGTTTAGTCATTATCTGGTTGCCCCTGTGCTGGCATTACGGCGTGCAGCACAAAACCTGGCAAGCGGTGATTATCAGAGTAATTTAAACACGGATAGTAACGATGAGTTGGGCATGCTCGCCCGGGATCTGAACACCCTGTCTGAGACCTTGCGAGAAAACCAGCAAGCCAGACAACAGTGGATCGCCGATATTTCTCATGAATTGCGCACGCCAATCGCTGTATTCAAAGCCGAATTAGAAGGCATGATCGATGGTGTGATAGAAACGGCTCCCGCGCAGTTGCAGTCGTTACACGAGGAGATTGGCCGGCTGACTCAGTTAGTGGATGATTTGCACCAGTTATCCATGTCTGACAGAGGCTCGTTAAGCTATCAAATGGCACCACATTGTCTGGGCGAGCTGGTCGAGCAAACCTTTGGCAATCATCAGGCACAGCTTGCCAATCGTCATTTTGAATATCAGCTGAAAGGAAACACGCAGAGTTTGATGGACTGTGATGACAGACGCATGGCACAACTATTCGGTAACCTGATGCAAAACACCTTGCGTTATACCGATTCTGATCAGGACAATCCAGGCCGAATACTGGTCACGATCGAACAACATGGGGAGCAAATTGAGATAGTCTGGCAGGATAGCTCGCCCGGGGTAGAACCCGAGCTGCTAGACAAGTTGTTCGATCGATTATATCGAGTAAAACAGTCCAGAGATCGCGCCTCGGGTGGTTCAGGCCTGGGGTTGGCAATCTGTACCAGTATCGTGCAGGCGCATAATGGCACGATTAAGGCTCGCGAAAGTGAACTTGGTGGTTTAGCTGTGGTGATGCGGTTTTCTTAAAAGGGTTGTAAATTCAAGCGATTTCACTTAATTTTGGGGAGGAGAAGACCCAAGGTGAAAGTGAGCGCCTAAGATGCAAAAAGTACTGATCATAGAAGACGAGAAAAAGCTTGCGGCTATTTTGGGCAAGTACGTCACTCAGGCGGGCTATGAATTACAGATGGTCCATGATGGCGCCCAGGCGTTAGCCGCTGTTGAGAACTTTGAGCCAGATATCATATTGCTCGATTTGATGTTACCTAATGTCGATGGCATTGTTATCTGTCGGGAAGTTCGGCGCAACTCTATGGTGCCCATTATCATGACGACCGCCAAAGTTGAAGAGATAGATCGCTTGCTTGGTCTTGAAGTGGGAGCCGATGATTACGTGTGCAAACCTTACAGCCCACGAGAGGTTGTGGCACGGGTCAAAGCCATCTTGCGCCGGGTGGGTGCCAGTGCACCACAGTCAGAGCAGCTGCTGCTTGATGAAAACACCTTGTTTGTAACTTACCAAAACAATTCTGTGGAACTGACACAGGTGGAATTTGTGTTGTTGCAAACTCTGGTAGCACATCCCGGACGTATTTATAACCGTTCGCGTTTGATGGACAATATATACGATGATGACCGCATCGTCAGTGATCGTACGATAGACAGTCATATCAAAAAAATTCGCAAAAAGTTGTCCCAATTGTCCCCGAACAGCGAGTTCATCCACTCTATTTATGGCGCAGGTTATAAATATGAATTGACCGACAATTCATAATTCAATGAATGACTCCTGTGTTATAGCGCCCTGGCAGCGCCAATTTTGTTGCAACCACGGATTAACTGTAGACTACATTCAGTCGCTGTCTCCTGTCACACGCTGGCTAGCACAACAGGTAGCACATCCGGCGCCTTTATGTCTGGGGATTAGTGGGTCTCAGGGCAGCGGCAAATCGACACTGGCAGAGTATTTAAAGGCTGACCTGACACAGCGCGGGTTGCGTGCTGACAGCGTGTCTTTGGATGACTTCTATCTGAGCCGGTCGGAGCGCGCAAAGCGTGCCGCTGATATTCATCCCTTGTTTCAAACCCGAGGAGTACCTGGTACGCATAACACCGCACTGGCCGAAGAGGTTCTGACGCGATTCCGTGCCCGGCAGCCGCTCATATTACCCCGATTCGACAAATCCATGGATGAGCCGTTTGCATCTGAACTGTGGACGCATACCCGCACTTTGGATGTGCTGATCCTGGAAGGCTGGTGTCTTGGGGTTGAAGCACAGTCAGCTGAGCAGCTAAGCTGTCCTGTCAATCAGTTGGAACAAAGCCGGGATCCGGATGGGCGTTATCGGCATGCCGTCAATCAATTTCTCAAAGCGGACTATCAGAGCCTGTTTAGACAGGTGGATAAGCTCATATTCCTCGACGCAGGGTGTTTCTCTCATGTTGCCCGCTGGCGCTTTGAGCAAGAGCAGAAACTTAGCTTGTCTGGCGCACAGTCCCGCCGTATGTCGCAACAAGAGGTTGCACACTTTGTCCATTTTTTTCAGCGTCTGACACAATGGGGGCTGGAAACTTTACCCGCTCAGTGTGATGTCCATTTACAACTGTCGCCACAGCGCGATATTGCAGCGTCGACAGAGATCCACAATTAAAACACATTAACGTTTTAGGATACGCAAAACTCTTATGGATTATCACCTATGAACAGCACTGTATTTTCCTTATCGGCTTTATGGTTAGTGAGTATCACGAGCATCAGTACAGCGCAAGCGCACAGTACTGAACAGATCAAGGTAGAAACGCTGACAAAGCAGCAACATAGCTGGAATGGTGCAGTGTTGCCAGCTTACCCAAAAGGCCAGCCAGAGGTGCGGATTATGCGTTTTACCATCCCTTCCGGGCAGACTTTGCCAATTCACAAACATCCTTATATCAATGCAGGGCTGTTGTTAAAAGGAGAACTTCAGGTTGAGACACAAAGCGGGGAAACGATCCACATCAAAGCGGGTGATACCCTGGTTGAGGTTGTTGACACCTGGCACTGGGGGAAAAGTGTGGGTAAAGAAGCCGCGCAGATAGTGGTGTTCTACGCCGGCGTCAAAGATCAGCCTGTCACACTAAAACAAGACTAGCCGTTATTGCACCGCATCAGATTCTGATTACGGTGCAAACGGGTTTAACTGACACAGATCCCGTATCTGGGCAAGATATCGACTATGATACTTTGGCGATGTTTTTTCGCCGCATCATGGAAATGTTTCCAGTCACTATGCAGAAAGTCCGGATGATACTGATAGCAATCTTCATCGCCATCCGCCAGCGTGGTCCCCAGCGCCTGATGTTTCCAGGAACCTAGGCCTTTGGCGATGTAAGTCAGTTGGTGTGGGCCGAGGCCAAAGCGATCGGCGGCGATGGCATCCAACCATTGCTGGTGGCGTGTTGCGCCGTTATCACTGACAAACTGACTAAAGCACTGGGCAATTTCTCGCTTTACGTCGGGTGACAACCCGGTGATGGGCCTGACCAGGTAGGTCTGAAATACTTTACACAGCGCGTTTGCTGCTTGCAAAAAGTCAACCGGATTATTGCGTTCAACAGCTTCACCAAGGCCATTTTGATAAGACCAGTGCTGATGTGGCAGATCAGGGTGGGACAGCGCCTGACCATGGCCCAGGCTGGGAATATTGTCCTGCAGAATATTGGCAAAGTAATCGCTGACTTTTGCGATGAGCGTCTCGTGGGTCTGACCATTATGATCTTTGATGTCGCGAACGTGATTGACTGGGTGGTCGACCCCTGCAAAGCCCCGATGTCCCCAGGTATCGATAAAGACGTGTGCGGTGATCCCCAGGCGATGTAATGAATGAGGTCGGTCTTTATCCGCTAATACTTCAGCTACCATGTCTTTTGCCACAAAAGAGTCTGGTCGGCAAACAAGTTTCTGAATAAAGCTACCCGCAGGATTTTCACCAGCAGGTAACCCTCCGTTGCCAGGCAAAAAATGAAACGGTACCCACACTTTCATGTTTTTCAGGCTATCCAGATTACGATACTCAAGCATTTTATGCGCAGTCGCAATACGCTCGTAAGCGGCACCATTCTGAAACTTGATATGACCATAGTTGGTGGCATCATCTACATATTGTGCCGCATGAGCAATGGTGGTGGCCTGGGCGGGTGAGAACCCTGCGTCTCTGGCAACGACCCAGGTCATAGCGTGATGAAGATCAATTTGCATTACTTTATCCCTGCGAAAATCGATTGATGCACTAAACGGTACACTATTCAAAGAATTAATCCTACTGATAGCGACGTGAAACCGCTATAATGTCAATTATTTTTTAGATAACGGTACAGGGTACCGAGCGGTACGTCAGAGAGAGTGTATGAGTAAAGGTTTTATGTTGGTTTGTGATGGCAGTAACGGTGCTGGCAAGACAACAGTGATTCAGGGCATTGCCGACTATCTCGAGCAGCAGGGATTTGAAGTAGTACTGACCCGCGAGCCCGGAGGCACTCCGATTGGTGAAAAGGTCCGTAGCGTAATATTGGATCCCAGTACACCAGAAATGAGCTCAATGACCGAGCTGATGCTGTTTGGTGCAGCCCGGGCACAACACGTAGAAGAAAAAATCCGCCCAGCCCTGGAGGCCGGCAAGGTTGTTATCTCGGACCGTTTTGACGCTGCAACTTTTAGTTTTCAACATTACGCGCGCGGTATTGATCTTGAGACCATAAAGACCATTAATGAACTGGCGCTCGGCGGATTCAAGCCCGACATGAATCTCATCTTAGATTTAGACCCTGAGCTGGGGCTGCAACGCGTCAATCAACGAGGCGAAGGGCTCGACAGACTTGAGGATGAGAAAATGGAATTTTTGCATCGCGCACGAGAGGGCTACCTTGCTCAGGCAAAGGCTGACCCGGAGCATTTTAGTGTGATTGATGCGTCGGAAGATAAACAGTCTGTATTGTCAGCCTGCCTGAGGGTCGTTGATTCTGTGATTGCGGCCAGTCGCCGTGATAACACAAATCGTTGACAGGTCTGTTGATATGTACCCGTGGTTAGAAACGGTTTTTGCGCAGTTGCAGATGAGTTTTCAGCAACAGCGCTTTCATCATGCGCAGATGTTCCATGGTATGACTGGCGTGGGCAAACTGGAGCTGGCGCAGTCGCTCACGGCTGCATTGTTGTGCAAGCAGGCAGGTACTTCGTTGCGCGCTTGTGGGCAGTGCAAAAGCTGTCTATTGGTAGACGCGGATAATCATCCGGACAAACTGTTGATCACGGCTGAATCACACAGTATCAGTGTAGAGGCGATCCGCAGCTTAAATGATTTCATATTCCACTCTGCACAGCAGGGGGGCAACAAAGTGGTGGTGATTGATGGCATAGAAAAGCTCACAGAATCTGCTGCTAATGCGTTACTGAAGACCCTCGAAGAACCCGCAAAAGGGCGCTACTTGCTGCTGCTATGCAACGATACTGCGCGTGTTACGGCGACCGTTTTGAGTCGCTGTAACAAGATGAATGTGGGGGTTGCTGATGTTAATAGCGCTGAAGCCTGGCTGGCACAGCAAGGGATCCACAGCGGACAATACCCTTGGGTCGCTCACTTTATCTCCCAGCCGCTATTATTACTTAGATGGGCGCAAGCGCAGCAGCTGGGTGCTATTGATAACCTGTGGCAGGAAGCTCAACGTCTTGGTGAAGGCGCTGACGCCGAAGCATTAGCCAAAGCTTTACAAGCCGACACCTGCCTGGTCAAGGTATTTTGTGGCTTTGCACTGGCGGCAATCAACACTAAAATAGCGCGTGGTGAACTGGCATTCGACAAAGCGCAGGCCGCAATTGTCACGCTCAGGCGGTTTTCAGTAGACCAACACACTGTGTTAGGCTTAAACTTGTCCCTGAGTCTGTCACGATTGTGCTATCAGTTGCAGCAAACCTTAAGATAGGAGTCAAGGTGCAAGAGTTACTAGTTGATTTTGAAGACATTGACGAGCTATATCGTAGCTACATGCCTTATCAAAAAAGTGGCGGTTTATTTGTACAAACCAATAGCCGCTATGAAATGGGTCAGGCGCTGACGCTGCGTATTACCTTACCAGATGCGCTGGAAGAAGATGTTGTTACGGGCAAGGTGGTCTGGATAACACCACAGGGCGCGCAGAACTCCAACCCGCCAGGGGTAGGGGTAGGCTTCGAGACCGAAGACGAATTGCTGAATGATAAAATAGTAAAAATATTGGGTACTAAGCTGAATTCTGGCAAACCCACCTACACCATGTAAGAGTTGTTATGATTGTAGATTCTCACTGTCACCTGGACAGACTGGATTTTGATAAAATTGGAAAAACGTTGCCCGAGATCCTGGGCGATGCCAGAGCTAAACAGGTTGAACACTTTCTGTGTGTGAGCGTGACGCTGGCACAGTTTCCTGCCATGCTGGAAAAAATTCTGCCCTTTGATGATGTGTCGGCATCGTGTGGCGTGCACCCGCTCAATCAGGAAGACGCGCTGGATCCTGCACTATTAAAGGAACTGGCGCAGCACCCAAAAGTGGTCGCGGTTGGTGAAACGGGACTGGATTACTACTATTCAAAAGACACGCATCAGGTACAAAGAGACAGCTTTGCGCAGCATATCGATATTGCCAATGAGCTCAATAAGCCTTTGATCATCCATACCCGCGATGCCAGACAGGATACACTGGATATTATGCGCGCGCATCAGGCAGAGCAGTGTGGCGGTGTCTTACATTGCTTTACTGAGAATTGGGAAATGGCCAAACAAGCCATTGATATGGGGTTTTATATTTCCATCTCAGGGATTGTGACTTTTAAGAATGCCGTTGAGCTGCAAGAAGTTGTAAAGCGCCTGCCACTTGAGCGGCTGCTAATTGAAACGGATTCACCGTATCTGGCACCTGTGCCACATCGAGGCAAAACCAATCAGCCTGCCTATGTACAGGACGTGGCTTATTTTATTGCGGATTTAAAAGGCATTAGTTACAAGGAGTTAGCTAGCGCGACAACGGAGAATTTCTACCGTTTGTTTGGCCTGGCTCAGCGTGGTAATGCCAGCTAATCGTTCTGCACTTCCCTATGTATTGCTCGGCCCTATGGTGCGCCGGGCAGAGCCTACACAAATTTGCCTGCAATTTGTTACCACGGACGTTCCTGAGTTTGAAGTCGCTATTGATGGCTTCGAAGTGTCGTCACAGCTGAGTGAAATACGCCTGGGCACCTATCTGTATCTGTGCTTTGTGCTGGTAACACCTAAAACGGGTCGCTTCGAGTGCGATACCAACCTGAGCTATCGTGTTAAAGCTGGCGGGCAATGGCTTGATATGAGCAGCCTGAGTTATACGGATGCGCCTCAGTTATTGATACCAGACACATTGCGCAGTGTGTTGCATGGTTCATGTCGCAATCCACATCATCACAGTCGCGACAGCCTGGCAAGCGCCGACGACTACCTGAATCAAACTTTGGATGATAGCGTCAAACGACCCGCCTTATTGTTGATGTCTGGCGATCAAATCTATGCCGACGATGTGGCTGGTCCAATGCTTTTAGCCGTTCATAAGCTGATTTCACTACTGGAAATTTATCCTGAGGACAACCTGACACTGAGCTTGCCTGAATCACTGGAGCAGCAACTTTATCAGCGCCATCACTGGTTACCCAAAACCCCTTGGCAGGAACGCAGTAAGTGGACAATTAGCCATTGGCTGAAAAAAGATGAAGCCCATTTTTCCAGCGTTAAGGCTGGCAATCACCTCATTACACTTGAGGAGTTTATTGGCTGTTATTTGCTTAACTTCAGTTATCAGGCCTGGCAGTTGGTTGACTTATCGCAGTTACATGGTCAATCACTGAGCCACCCACAGGCACTAGAGTTTGCAGCCGATAAGCGAGCGCTGGAGGGCTTTATAGAGACGCTGCCTGCTGCGCAGCGGCTGTTTGCAAATGTGTCTACGCTGATGATGTTTGACGATCACGATGTGACTGATGACTGGAATCTGACCGCTCGATGGGAGCAGAATATAGCGAATTCGCCGGCAAGCCGGCGGATCATTGCCAATGGTCTGATCGCCTATTGGCTGTTTCAGGGGCTGGGGAATGATGCCCTGACGGCTTCGGGTAAGCTGATTGAGGGTTTTACACAAAGTCTCACTGCTCATAACCGATGGGCTCTGACCAGCTTTGATAAAACCTTGCACCGTTTTACTCAGTGGCATTATTGCCTTGAAACCCAGCCGAAAGTGGTGGTGTTAGATACGCGCACGCACCGCTGGCGCAACGAACAGGACTTTAACGAACCCAGTGGGCTCATGGATTGGGAAACACTGATGGAATTGCAGGAGCAAATGCTGGAACAGGAGAGTGTGCTGTTGGTCAGCCCGGCGCCGGTTTTTGGGGTAAAGGCTATTGAGACTATACAAGCGGTATTTAACGTATGTGGTCAACCTCTGGTGGTCGATGTTGAAAACTGGATGGCCCATGAGGGCGCAGCGAAAAAGCTGATCGATATTTTTAAACGTGAAGATACGCCCTCTGAGACGATTATACTCTCGGGCGATGTTCACTATTCATTTTGCTTTTCGGTTGCTGCGCGATTTGGCCGCCATGACAATCGCATTTGGCAGCTTACCTCTTCGGGTATTAAAAATGAGTTTCCAAAACGCCTGCTGCATATTCTGGAGAAGCTGGACACTTGGCTGTTTGCTACATGGAGCCCGTTTAATTTATTTACCAAACGCTGGCAATTATCGGTGCGTAAACATCACAGCAATAGCCCCGGCAGGCGTTATCTGGTGAGTGCTTCCGCCATTAGCCTGGTTGAATTGGAGCTGGGGCGTTTAAGTCGCTATCGGTTGTTACAGGGAGATGGCCAAATGACCGAGTTCTCATTGTCCGAACATGACGAATCACCAGGCTAATCCTGCAAACGACATCTCAGCCGGATTGTAAAGTTTTGCTATAGTTACAACAAAGAGCCTGTATAAAAGGTGATAGGGTTGTATCAGCAGCAGACAAAACAAACAAAGTTAGGTGCCAGTATCTTCATATCGCTCATGATCTGGCTATACTCTGCAATCGCGTTTGCCGTCCCTGTGTTTTCGGATACTGCACAGGTGATGCGTCATTATGATTATGAATCAGGTCTCAGTCAGGTCAGTATTACCGCCATTGAAGAAGACCAGCTGGGCTACATCTGGATAGGTACTCAGGCTGGCCTGAATCGATTTGACGGCCATTCTTTTAAGCAATTTATTAGCCGCCAGCAAGATCCTTTTGCGTTGGCCGGGGCATTTATTACAGCCCTGTGCCACAGTGGGGAATCTCTCTGGATTGGCACCAGCACCGGGCTGAGTGTCTACCACACCGTGACAGGACGATTTCAAAGCTTTTTGAGTGATTTTAGCCCTTTGATCCTATCAGATCGGGTGCAATCAATTGGCTGCCAGGGCGCCGCAGTGTCCGTGACCACAGAAGATGGTTTTTATTATGTAATTGATAAGGCTACGTTGGAGCCACAGGAAGTGGCGCTGGAAGGGGATTTTATACGCTATGTGACCGTGTATAAAAATTTGGTTTATTACCTTTCTGATGAAGGGTTAATGGTCAACAACCGCCAAACGGGCATAACAACCCTGTTGTTGGATGGCGATTATAAATCTCTCATGGTTAGTGGCGAGCGCGCTTTTTTAATCAGTAAAGATAACCAGCTTACCGCCTATGATACGCTGTTTGAGCGCGCGTTATGGCAAAGCGCAATCACACCCGATGCCAAGTTGGTGCTGCACTCGGTTTTTGCGTCTGCTGGTGAGCTTTTTGTCGCAACCAGTCATGGTGTTTATTTGCTTGATATGAAAGGGGAAATTAAAAAGCGTTGGTATAAACGTGGCAATAATAAATCGGGTTTGCAGGATAGCAGTATCCTCTCGGTATTTCGCGATAGCAACAGCGACCTGTGGATAGGGACAGAGACTCGGGGTTTGCATTTTATTAGTCAGCTCAGCGAAACCTTTGGTCATGTGGGCGAGTATAATTATCCACACTCTCCGTTAACTAATTCAGATGTGCGCAGCTTCGCGCTGGATGAATCGGACAGGCTGTGGGTCGCAACTTCCAGTGGTGGTTATATTTTTGAGCAGCAAAGGTTTGTGAAAGTGGAGCAGGTTTATCCTCAGCTAGCCCGCTTTTCCAATACTTTTATCACTAAGATACAGATTGTCGGTGAGCATGCCTGGCTGACGTCGCGTGGCGCCGGAGTCGCACGGTTAAACCTGATAAGCGGTGAAGTCACCTATTTTATGCCTGATTTTGGCAACGGACCCGAGCTGAGCTTCAATGATATCACCGTATTTAAACAGCTGGTTTTGCTTAGCTCGCGTACTTTGGGTTTGCTTTATTACGACGAAGCCCAGAAAAAGCTGTTGCCCTTCTTTGCTTCATCTGTGTCGGCACCCAATCATGTCTCTTCATTGCTGGTAGACGGCGACGGCTTCTACTTCGGAAGTGTTGGTGATGGTTTATTTCATTACGATGGCCAAAATATCAAATCTCTTACGACCAACAATGGGCTGGCATCAGATATTGTGTTCATGTTGTCCCGCGACTCGCTCGGCGCGGTTTGGGTGGCCAGCGAATCCGGTGTCAGCATTCTCAACAAGCAGTTCGAGGTGGAAAAAGTACTCAAAGTGACCGATGGACTGGCCAATGAAGCGGTCTGGGCCATGGTCTTTGATCAGCAGGAACATATCTGGCTCGGAACCAGCGGCGGTCTGAGCCGGATTAATATTCACGATCATAATATCGATAATTTCCTAGTTGTAGACGGCGTACAGGACAATGAATTTAATTACAATGCAGCCTGGTTAGCCCCTGATGGTCGGGTATTTATTGGCGGCGCCAAAGGGTTCAACCAGTTTTACCCTGAACAGATCCGCATTGCGTTTGGGATCCGTCCCTTACTGATCTCCAATATCGAGCTGCTTGGCGAAGTTTTACATCCTGAAGCCAGTAGCGAACTGACACTGGCGCCTGAGCTGACTGAAAAACTGCTGCTTAATTACAATCAGGATATCGTTTCCTTGCATTACTCCAGCCTGGATTATGGCTCTGAGCGACTGAATTTCTTTTATCGTATTGTTGGGTTGAGCGACCAGTGGTTGAAACTCGCAGATGGTGTCAGGCAAATTAATTTGCTGAAACTGGAACCCGGTAATTATCAGGTACAGACTTATACGGTGAATCGCTTCAACCAGAAGTCCCCTGTGCATCGTTTTACGATCCAGATAAAGGCGCCCTGGTGGTGGGACTGGTACTCTAAAACTTTTTATATCGTGGCCTTAACACTCAGCTTCGCTTTGTGGTTCAGGCAACGCCAGGCACGTTATCGTCAGGTTGTGAATGACAACAGAGTCATGAACGAACTACAACAACGCCTTGAGCTGAGCTTGTGGGCCAGTGGCGACGAACTGTGGGACTGGCATCTGGAGGACAAAAAAGTCTATCGTTACTGCGTAAAACCGCGCATTGACTATGGTAAAAATCAAACCTCTATGACAGTTGAAGACATTGATCAGTTTGTGCATCCTAAAGATTGTATTGCCTGGGAAGAAAAGATCGAGTCATGCCTTGAAGGAGAGCTGGATACCTATGAAATCGCCATGCGGGTCAAAACGTTAAAAGACCAGTGGAGTTGGGTGTTGGAGCGCGGCAAGGTGGTGAGCCGTGACCATCATGGCAGACCGCAGCGTATTGTTGGGGCATTGAAGGATATCGCGGAGCTGAAGGCGCATCAAAATGCTTTACAAACCCTTAATGAACAACTTGAAATCAAAGTCGCAATGCGTACGGATGAGCTGTACAAGAAAAACCAGAAACTGGAACAAGCTATGATGGAGCTTAAGCGTACCCAACAAGAGCTCATAGAAAGTGAGAAAATGGCCTCATTGGGTAATGTGGTAGCAGGCATCGCCCATGAGATAAATACGCCACTGGGCGTCGCTATAACGGCGCTGACCTACAATCAGGAATGTCTGCACAACATCAATGAAAAGCTTCAGGAAAAGCAACTACGCCAGACGGATTTAGAGCGTTTTAATGCCGAGCAGGAGGAAGGGTATCGGCTTATTTTACGCAACCTGGACAGGGCACAAATGCTGATCAGCAACTTTAAACAGGTTGCTGTGGATCAATCCAGTGAAGTTGAACGAGACATCAATGTGAAGGACTATATTGCCGATGTCTTCAGCTCTTTGTTACCACTGAGCAAAGGCAAAGAGATCAGCCTGACCATTACGGGCGACGAAGACATGCTGGTGAATACCTACCCGGGCGCCATCTATCAAATCATGACGAACTTATTCAACAATTCCATGATCCATGGCTTTGAAGCCCATCCTCAGGGCAAGGTTGAGGTATCAACAAGCATGGCTGGAGAGTATTGGTTACTGACCTATCGTGATGACGGCGTTGGCATGCCAAAAGCAGGTCTGAAAACCTTGTTTGATCCTTTTGTAACGACGAAAAGAAGCCAGGGCGGCTGTGGGTTGGGCATGCATATCGTCTATAACCTGGTTACGCAACTGCTCAAAGGGGAAATTTCAGCAAACTCAAGCCCGGGTGAGGGCATTGAAGTGACTATCAGGGTCCCATATTCCCCGCCCAAGGGCGAAGAAATGGTTGGGTGAGGCGAGACCGAAGCAACGCTTCGCAGCTCGCCGAACGCTTTTCATGGATGAAAAGCCG
The DNA here is from genome assembly GCF_005886805.2 of Pseudoalteromonas rubra. NCBI lineage: Bacteria > Pseudomonadati > Pseudomonadota > Gammaproteobacteria > Alteromonadales > Pseudoalteromonadaceae > Pseudoalteromonas > Pseudoalteromonas rubra. The sequence continues at coordinate 2,750,573 of NZ_CP045429.1, read as the reverse complement.
GGAGCCCTCCATAGGGATATGTGTCCACTCGTACCTTTCTGAGACCGAAGCAACGCTTCGCAGCTCGCCGAACGCTTTTCATGGATGAAAAGCCGGGAGCCCTCCATAGGGATATGTGTCCACTCGTACCTTTCTGAGACCGAAGCAACGCTTCGCAGCTCGCCGAACGCTTTATCGTGTAAAGTCGTGCTTTAGCGCGGCCTTTGCGCAAGGTGAAATGAGCCATTTTAGCTGGATGTGCATTGAGCTTGGGTCGCTGATATTTAACCCGGGAGCCCTCCATAGGGATATGTGTCCACTCGTACCTTTCTGAGACCGAAGCAACGCTTCGCAGCTCGCCGAACGCTTTATCGTGTAAAGTCGTGCTTTAGCACGGCCTTTGCGCAAGGTGAAATGCACAAAGCACACTGGACCAAATTACTGTACAATACTCTCAACAAATTACTAGATTAGGGCTTTGCGATGCCTAGGGTAATTTCAACCCTCTGTACCATGCCGGCACTTCAACGGGTTAAGAAACGTTGAACATATAATGGAATTAAGAACAATAACAATCACCTAGGACAGTCCAAATGAAAGTCTCAGACTTATCGAGTGACCATTCAGACATTGAGGTCATCGCTAATTGGTATTACCAGCAATGGGACAGTAAAGACCCAAATGCAACATTGCAAAGCGTGACTGACAAGTTATCCTCATCTGATTCGCGAACAGGTTTTGCCGCCTATATTGGCGATGAGTTGGTTGGTGCGGGCGAAATCACGCAGCGAATAACGTCCAGTTATTCAGGCTATCAGCATTGGCTTGATGGCGTGTATGTGCCGACTGAGCATCGTGGCAAAGGCATCTCAACGGCTTTGGTTGAGTTTGCGATTGCCAAGGCAATTAAGCTCAAGTTGCCTGCACTCTATCTTCGCTGTGAAGCTCATCTGGTGAAATTATATGAATCTCATGGATTTAGTGTCATTGATATGGACGGACAGAAGTTCATCATGGCACATACATTAACTTAGCGAGTAATCAGGTGCACAGAGGCGGTGAACAGCCTCTGTGCATGAGTGACACACATTATACATAGGAAGTCTTTGTGGCAATAAGTAGTAACACGCAATTAATCGAGTATATTGCGAAATCAAAAAAGCCGAAGTTTGTTTTTTTCTGGGGTCACCAAAAAGCCAAATCAGGTGTTTCTAAGTCCTGTTTCAGTCAATGGTATCCGGCTTACTTTGAGCAGCATGGGTTGATGTTTAAAACTGCTGAGCATTACATGATGTACCACAAGGCGATGCTATTTGATAATCATGAAGTGGCGCTGCGTATTTTAGAATGTGGTCATCCTGGCGAGGCTAAAAAGCTGGGCAGGGCTGTCACCGGTTTTGATGAAGCCACCTGGAATGCTAAGCGATTCGATATTGTTGTCAGTGCAAACATGCTGAAGTTTGCACAAAACCCTGAACTGAAGGAGTTCTTGCTTTCAACCGGCAAAAGGGTTCTGGTTGAGGCCAGTCCGGTTGATAAAATTTGGGGGATTGGTTTGGCAGAAGATCACGAATTTGCAAGTGTGCCTCAGAAGTGGAATGGACTAAACCTGCTGGGCTATGCCCTGATGGTAGTGCGCGACGAATTGTCTCAGGACACTCAAACCGCTTAACAAAAACGGGCCTGATGGCCCGTTTGTTCAATCTAGCTTAATAGCAGCGCTGATCACATCACGCGCATGCCCGGTTGTGAGCCCTCATCCGGGTTAAGAATATAGATTTCTTTGCCACCAGGACCTGCTGCCAGAACCATGCCTTCAGACATGCCAAAGCGCATCTTGCGGGGCTTCAGGTTGGCAACCATGACGGTGAGTTTGCCGATCAGATCTTCGGGTGCATAGGCAGACTTAATACCTGCAAACACCTGGCGGGTTTCGCCACCTAAGTCCAGTGTCAGTTTCAGCAGTTTGTCTGCGCCTTCTACGTGCTCTGCGTTGGCAATTTTAGCGACGCGCAAATCAACTTTGGCAAAATCATTGAACTCGATTTCGTCCGCGATTGGCTCTTTGGCCAGTGGGCTATCCGCCGCAGGCTGAGCGCTCTGACCACCGACTTTTTTCTCCAGGCTTTCTTTAGAAGCATCAACCATAGCATTCACCTTCTCCAGTTCAACACGTTGCATTAGGGCTTTAAACTTGTTGATTTCATGATCAACCAGTGGTTTGTCCAGGCTTTCCCAAGACAGTTGCGTATTCAGGAATGCTTCAACATTTTTTGCCATACCAGGCAGAATAGGCTTGAGGTAAGTCAGCAATGCCCGGAACAGGTTCAGACCCAGTGAACATACCTGGTGCGCACGCTCCAGAGTATCTTCATTTTTGGCCAGTACCCAGGGTGCTTCAGCGTCGATGAACTGGTTCGCCTTGTCGGCAAGGGTCATGATCTCACGAACTGCACGACTGTATTCGCGGTTCTCATAGTGGCCGGCAATGCTGTCTTTGGCTGCGACAAAGCTGTTTAGTAATGCTTCGTCCATGACTGTGCTGCTGAGCTTACCGTCAAATTTCTTGGTGATAAAGCCTGCGCAGCGGCTGGCGATGTTTACGACCTTGCCAACCAGGTCTGAATTGACGCGCTGTGCAAAATCTTCCAGGTTTAAATCAAGATCAGTTACACCACTATTTAGTTTAGCGGCATAGTAATAACGCAGGTACTCTGGGTCCAGATGTTCTAAGTAGGTACGTGCTTTGACGAAAGTACCTTTTGACTTAGACATTTTCGCGCCGTTTACGGTGACAAAGCCATGAGCAAAAACGTTGTTCGGCTTTCTGAAGTTTGCCCCGTCCAGCATCGCTGGCCAGAACAGGCTGTGGAAATAGATGATGTCTTTACCAATGAAGTGATAAAGCTCTGCATCTGAGCCCTCCGCCCAGAACTCATCAAAGTTCAGGCCCTGCTTGTCACACAGGTTTTTGAAGCTGGCCATGTAGCCGATTGGCGCATCCAGCCAGACATAAAAGTACTTGCCGGGGGCTCCAGGGATTTCAAAACCAAAGTAAGGTGCATCACGGCTGATATCCCACTGTTGCAGGCCATCTGCAAACCACTCGTCCAGCTTATTGGCCATTTCAGCTTGCAAGCTGCCTGAACGTAGCCAGGTTTTCAGCATGTCTTCAAATGCTGGCAAATCAAAGAAAAAGTGCTCTGAATCTTTCAAAATTGGCGTTGCACCAGACATCGCTGATTTAGGCTCAATCAACTCGGTTGGGCTGTATGTTGCGCCGCAGGCATCACAGCTATCGCCATTTTGGTCTTCTGCTTTACAGTTTGGACAGGTTCCCGTGACAAAGCGATCAGGCAGGAAAATGCTTTTCTCTGGGTCAAACAACTGTGAAATAGTGCGCTTTTTGATATGACCTTTGTCGTTAAGGCGCGTATAAATTAATTCACTCAGCTCGCGGTTTTCATCACTGTGCGTGCTGTGGTAGTTGTCAAATTCAATGTTGAAGTCGGCGAAATCACGTTGCCTTTCGATACTGACTTGCTGAACCATCTCTTCAGGTGTAATGCCTTGCTTTTGTGCATTCAGCATAATTGGGGTGCCGTGTGCATCATCGGCACAGACATAATAGGTTTCATGGCCTTGTTGTTTCTGGAAACGCGCCCAGATATCAGTTTGAATATATTCCAACAGGTGACCCAGGTGAGTCGGTCCATTGGCGTACGGCAATGCACTTGTTATGAGAATTTTTCTCTTTGTCATAGTTATTCCACGAATATAGAGCGGCTCAGTTTGACTCTGCAGATCTGGCGACTGGCATCACGCTCGGTGCTTATCTGGGCAGAGAACAAAAACTTCGGACCGGTCAGTGCGTCAATTATTGATAAAAGACTGACCAGAACGGCTGGGAAAATCCCGGCAGACGCGAATTTGACTGGTTTTAATGAGGTGAATGTTACATAATTCCAGCGCCCATTTCATCACCTCAAGGCGTTTTATTTGTATGTTTGGTATTGAAAAACTATTTACCAGGAAGGACCCAATCAAAGAACAGATCAAAACTCACCTGCAGCACTACCGCAGTGCAATATTTCCAATGGGAATTGATACGCAGTGGATAACAGAGATCACCCCAGACAAATCGCAGGATGGGCTCTGGCAAGTATCACTGATGTTACCTTTCGCGGCGTCAGGACAGGGCGCTGTTTTGTCCTCACATCTGAGCGATTCTCTCAGTACAGATATTCAGGTTACCTGTCAAAGTAAGGTTGCGGGCACAGCTCAATTTAAGCAAATCAAACATATTGTTTTGGTGGCATCAGGTAAAGGGGGAGTGGGCAAGTCGACCACTGCCGTTAATTTGGCTGCCGGGCTTGCGTCCCAGGGCGCACAAGTTGGTGTTCTGGATGCGGATATTTACGGTCCGTCGATCCCCTCATTACTGGGACTGACTGGTCAACAACCCGAGGCAATTGATGAAAAGACTTTAAAACCGTTTGAAAAGGACGGTATTCGGGCGATGTCCATTGGCTTTTTGGTACCGGAGGACGACGCAACGGTATGGCGCGGGCCCATGGCTTCACAAGCATTAACGCAACTACTGAATGAAACAGCCTGGGGTGAGCTGGATTATTTGATAGTGGACATGCCTCCGGGGACGGGAGATATTCAGTTGACCATGACGCAAAAAGTGCCTGCCAGCGGGGCAATTGTGGTCACTACGCCGCAGGACCTGGCTCTGGCCGATGCACAAAAAGGCGTCGCAATGTTCAATAAAGTTAACCTGCCCATTATTGGTCTGATCGAGAATATGAGTTATTTTTCGTGTCAGCATTGCGGTGGTAAAAATGCGATTTTTGGTAGTGAAGGGGGCGCCAAACTGGCCGCACGTCATGGTGTTCCTTTGCTGGCTGAAATTCCGCTTGATACTGGGATCCGGGAAAACTCTGAACAAGGTGCGAACATCACAGCTCAGTCGCTGGCGATAAAAGATCACTACATTTATTGCGCGCAGCTGATCAGCAGCATGTTGTATTTACAATCACAATCGACTCAAGGGGTCGAAATTCTAATAACGGATGACTAACTAATGAGACTCTCTGACAGAGACATAAAAGAAGCTATAAAGAAACAACACATTCAAATCCAGCCATCGCCGGCAGATGAGATGATCTCAGGGGTTACCGTTGACCTGCGCCTGGGCAACAAGTTTCGAGTGTTTCAGGACCATGCTGCGCCTTACGTTGATCTGAGCGGACCAAAAGAGCAGATTAATGCTGCAATGGAATCCATCATGAGTGATGAAATTGTGCTCGAAGATGGTCAGGCATTTTTCCTGCACCCTGGTGAGCTGGCGTTGGCAATGACCTATGAATCCGTGACTTTACCGGCAGATTTAGTTGGCTGGCTGGATGGGCGCTCCTCGCTAGCTCGGCTTGGCTTGATGGTACATGTAACGGCACATCGCATTGATCCGGGTTGGTCGGGAAATATCGTGCTGGAGTTTTATAATTCGGGAAAGTTACCATTGGCACTGAGGCCTAAGATGAAGATAGGCGCACTGAGTTTTGAAACCCTGAGCAGCCCTGCTGAAGCACCTTACAACATGCGAAAAGATGCGAAATACAAAGGGCAGAACAGTGCAATCGCAAGTCGGATCAGTGATGATAATCGCTGATAGCGTGAGCGCAGATTAAATCTACCAGCGAGTAAGTAGCGCACCTCCAAACGCCACTTACCGCTGTCTTACTTGCCCCTTCTTATGCCAGCAGCAGTGAGAATATTTTAACTTGATACTGGCAATTCAAACTTCAGGTTCCATACTTAACATTACCGCTACATCGCGATGTGCAAAATTGAATACGCGCACAGTGGTGTTGGTACTTATCTGAAGTCAGCGAAACAAGCCTCTGCTGCAACTGGTTCGCTGATCGGCTGAGCTATATATACCACTTGCTCAAGGAGGTTGGGATGTGGTCAGGCGTGATACGCGTGATAGCAGTATTGTTGATTGTAACGACAGGCCTGATTTTAGAGAGCCATGCTCAGCCCAGTGATCTATTCGCAGGCAATCAGGCGCCAATTTCGCTCACAACTTATAATGATGCGACAAATCAACTGACTCTGGCGGAGATCCGTCAAATGACGGCGCAAATGTCAGGGTCAAATCAGAATATTAAATTGCAGCGTGGCATTGCAACTTGGGTACGCGTCGAGATTCCGGCCAATACACAAGGTGAGCAAGTGATATATGCTCAGCCAATCCAGGGGGTTCTCAGGTTCTATCTTGAGCGCTCAGGTAAGCTGATCCAGTATACACTGATTGCTCCGGCAAAAGAGCTTGCCTCACCTGCTCAGGCGGTACTGCCGCATATTAAAGTGCCACGAAGTGAGCTGAGCGCGCAGCTTTTTATTCAGGCTCAGGGCACGCACCCCCAGGTATTATCCATTTCTATGGCGTCAGAACCCGACTTTGTGCAGTTATTTAGTCACAGAGTATTCTTGTTTGGTGTTGAGACGGGCAGTATCTATTTTGTTGCTTTTTTTCTTGTCATGATGGCTGTTTCGCAGTTCCGGCCTGGGTTACTGGCTATTGCGGGCTACGTCATACTGATTGCGGTTATCAGTGGCGCTGAGAGCGGAATAAATGTGTTGTTGTTCCCGACAGTAATGAGTGGTGCACTGGTGACATACAATAGTCAGTTCTTCTTACTTTCATTGGCTTGCTTGCTGTGTTTCTTCCATTATTTTACAGCCCAAAAGCGCCTCAATGAGCAGCATAAGTATTATCTATGGCGTTTGCTGTGGGCGCTTTTGCTGGTGGTGTGTATCAGCGCGCCACTACATGCCAGTTACCAGCTGTTGTTTCAGGTGATGGCCGCGTTGGTTGTGACCGCTTATGTGGCCTATATACTGTGTGTGCAGCCACCCCAACATCAACGCGAAGCGCGTTTGCTGGCCCTTGTTTTTACGCCCGCATTGGTGTTACTGGTGATCCTGATGCTGGGTCAGCTGGGTGTGCTTGCCAGTTCACGCTACTACCTGCTCAATCATGCTTTACTGACGGGGCATGTGTTATTGCTGGCTTATTTCGTCTATTGGCATGAAAGGCAGAAAAAGCTGCTGTTACTCCAGTATGCAAACCATGATAAAGAAACCGGGTTACCTAATCGACATATGCTACAAAAAGCCCTTGATGGTTTGCAAAGCACGCATCAGCATCACACATTGGTGATGTTTCGACCAAAGGTACTGAGCGTGATCAGACTGAATATGGGCTGGGATTATGCTGCGATTCAGCTCAAGTCTTTATTGAAAAAAGTACAAGTGCAGTTGGATACCTATGGCCGGGTGACAATCGCCGCTGAGCCGAACAGCAAAACGCAGATCTATCGGCTGGATGACACCCTTTTTGCTATTGTCTTGCGTGGCAAGTTAGAGCTAAGCCAGGTTGAGCAATATGCATGCTTGCTGGCTTCAATTTTTGAAGAAGGGATCAATTTTAAAGGAGAGTTACTTGTTGATCAGCTTGAAATAGGCGTAGCCAGTAACCCAGTTCATGCACAATCCACCGAAGCATTAATGCAACGTGCTTTACAGGCGATATCGGCACGGCCGCTGGGCACGCAAAAATGGCAGTTGTTCGATCATAATGACTCTTTGTATTTGGAGCGGCGGGTTAAGGTGGCGTCTTCGCTGAAATATGCGGTTTCGCAAAATCAGTTTACCTTGTATTTCCAGCCTCAGGTTAAGTTGCAGCAAGGGGAGGTATTTGGCGCAGAGGTGTTGTTGCGCTGGCATCATCCCGAGTTAGGTGTTATTCCGCCGGATGAATTTATTCCTATTGCTGAAGCCTTTGGCATGATCCCTGAAATTACCGACTGGGTGGTTGAGCAGGCATTATCTTTACAAGCCGAGCTGTGTAGCATTTATTCGCAACATGTTTTGTCACTCAACGTCTCGGGCAAAGACATTGGCCGAAAAGATTTGGCGGTACAATTGATAACCCTAATCAGTCAGTTAAATTTGGCACCATCTCAGCTTATGCTGGAAATCACAGAGTCCGTAACTCTTGCTAATGAAGTCGACCTGAATGAGATCATTGATGGTTTTAAGCGCCTTGGTGTCAAAATGGCCATAGACGATTTCGGCACTGGGTATTCTTCACTGGCTTACCTGAGCCAGCTTGGAGTTGATGAGATAAAGATAGATAAGAGTTTTGTAATGAATATTGCCAGCTCAGCGACCAATCAGACGATTTGCAAGGCGACCTGTGATATGGCACACAATTTAGGTTCTATGGTAGTTGCTGAAGGCGTTGAAAGCGTGCATTGCTACCAAATGTTGAAAGCGTTTGGCTGTGATATTGGCCAGGGGTTTTATATTTCCAGACCACTTCCGTTTGAAGAATATAAGGCGTGGTTAACACAATTCATTGCGCTTGACGATATAACGCAGCACCTAGCATCTGAAAATAGTTAGTTGTGGTTGCGAGCGTTGCTGCCGCGATGCCGGGGTCGGGAAAGCCGCCCTGGAGTTGTAATGTGGAGTCGAGTACGTCGTCCACTAAAAAAGCATTATGGATCTGGGGGTGATTCGCGACGACCCATTCAAATGCGCGTGCGGTTAGCTCCTGTGGTCTCGCATAATACTGGCCACCACGTGCTTTATCCAGCAACACCGCATGTTTAAAATAATCACTCGGCTCGTTTGCGCTACTGCTCAGAAATAACAAGCGAAATAATGCATCGAGCTGCTGATTAAGCGGGTGTGACAGTATAGGCGGCTGCACCAGCCAAAGTGCGGATGCAAAGTCGTGCGCGCGCGCCTCATGGAACATGTGTTTGGCAATGTAGTGGTCAAAAGCATGCCACCATTCGTGCGCGAGTGCACCGCCTCCTGCGTTCTTAGCCAGTGCCAGGGTACGCTTGTTGCTGTCATAATGGGCCTGCACACCGGCCTGTCCACCGCTACCGAAGGCCAGATTCAATGTACCTCGCAAACCAATCGCAACAGGGGGCAGTGACAAGATCTGAGTAAGATCAGCCAGCGCATCGTAGAGCAGGTTAGCTGCTATATACTGCTCTTCCTTACTCACCCAGGCGCCTAAGGTAATGGTTTTAAAACCGAAAGTGGTTTTGATTTCATCAAAACTGGCTTGATCGCCAAAGCGGTAATCCGGACCATTACGGAAAAACTGGCGTTTTAATCGGTTAGTCGACCTATTATTCGTCACTCAGATACCTAAGCTTTACGTGATCTGGCATGTGCCTGGTCTGTTGCTCAATCATACCAGCCAGTGCCTGATAGAAAGGGGCTGGTGAGATCTGTTCATAAAGATGTAAAAAATGGGCGGTCGCTTCTAGGGTCGAGAGGCTGAATGCCTGCTCAGCTTTACGAATATGATACTGATTTTCAGGCAAGTTCGCGAACGACACATGTGACAGGCTCATCAACCAGGGATTAAGCATGAGCATTTTGTGTACCTTCTTCCAGGTACCGTCTAGCACGACCAATGTTTCTATGTTTGGCTGCTCTTGCTGAACTCTCGTTTCATCGAGCGTCATTGCGTTTTCAGAGGGATAAAGCAGGGCACAGACTTGCGATTTCAGTCGGCTACGGATATCGCTAAAGTCGGCTTCAGATTCCCCTTGAACGACCTCGATATTACTGAGTTGCAGTGACAGTAATCGAACGGTGTTTTTGGCTACTTTGACCTCACTGGGGTGTTGTAATATCACTATCTTACAGCGATTGTGAATGAGGCTGCCCAGGAATGGGCAAACGCATGTCCGTAATGGAAAGTGGCAGTGGTCGCAAAAGGCTCGTTTCATCGCATTATTTTACTGTTTTTTCTGTTACAGATCATATCATAGTTTGCAGTTTAGGACCCTCTTAGCTAGCATTAACAATATAGAGAGGCTTTTGCTGGGTTTGTTAGCCTGATAATGAAAAGGACTAATATGAATGTAATAATTGATGAAGCTTGCCTGGATACGATGCAGTCCCTGTTAGGTGAGCAATTTTCAGACACCTTAGTATTTTGCATCAGTGAATTTGAACGACTGGAACGTGAAGTCCGTGAGTCGTTACCTGGAGATCTGGAGGCAGCGACACGCAATGCGCACAGCCTAAAATCGAATGCGGCACAGTTTGGTGCAATGAGTTTGTCTGACAGTGCCCGTGAGATTGAGCTGTTTCTGCTTGAGGGAGATGTCAATTCTGCCAAAGAGTCGTTAGGCAACTTATCTCAACAGGTAGCTGGCTCTACTGTAAAATTGCAGCAATGGTTGATGGCCAATGCATAGAATGATGTGCTTCGCTCGCGTACGAGCGTTGCTCCAATAGGCAGCTCACTACTCATGATGAGCTGTTTTTTTCGTTACTAGCAGCTTATTCTTTTTTTGTAAAATCACTCTACTTTCCCTTAAACCTTGTTTTTATCTTCATCAAGAAATCTCCTTTTCTTCCTGTCATTGGGGCGCTATTCTAGGAGGCTGAATGGGGAGAAATAATGATAAAAATTACTAAAAGCAGCAAACTCAATGGGGTGTGCTACGACATTCGTGGTCCTGTGTTATCGCAGGCAAAGAAAATGGAAGACGAGGGCACTAAGGTTCTCAAGCTGAATATCGGCAATCCGGCTGCCTTTGGCTTTGATATGCCTGAGGATATGCACCGTGATATCATTCGTAATTTGTCAGACGCTCAGGGTTACTGTGATTCTAAAGGGCTTTATTCTGCGAGAGTGGCCGTTTATCAGCATTATCAGCAAAAAAATCTGCCAAATATCAGCGTAGATAATATTTTTATTGGTAATGGCGTCAGTGAACTTATTCAGATGGTCACTCAGGCACTACTAAATGATGGCGATGAGGTACTGATCCCGGCCCCTGATTATCCGTTATGGACCGCTTCTGTTAAGTTGTCAGGGGGGAAGCCGGTACACTATTTGTGTGACGAAGCGGCTGACTGGTTTCCGGATTTGGCTGATATACGGGCCAAAATTACCCCCAATACACGTGCGCTGGTACTGATCAATCCGAATAATCCAACCGGCGCTGTGTATAGCAAAGCTTTGCTGGAGGGACTCATTGATATTGCCAGAGAGCATAACCTGTTGCTGCTCAGCGATGAAATCTATGAAAAGATCCTTTACGATGGTGCCCAGCATTGGTCAATTGCTTCATTGTGCGATGATCTACCCGTGATCACCTTTAATGGTCTTGCTAAGACGTATCGGGCAGCAGGTTTACGTATGGGCTGGATGGTGCTGAGTGGCAAAGTCTCCGCCATGAAAGACCTCATCGATGGCTTGAATATGCTGGCATCCATGCGTTTATGTGCCAATGTGCCGGCGCAATTTGCAATTCAGCAGGCATTGGGCGGGGTACAGTCGATAGATGCATTGATCCAACCTGGTGGGCGGTTATATGAGCAACGCCAGATTGCGTGGCAAGGGCTGAATGATATGCAGGGAGTATCTTGTGTCAAACCCATGGGCGCGTTGTACGCATTCGCTAAAATTGACACGCAACATTTCAATGTGAAAAATGATGAGCGAATGATGCTCGATTTGTTGCGTGAAGAGAAAATTCTGCTGGTGCATGGAAGAGCGTTCAACTGGCCCCAGCCGGACCATTTCCGTTTGGTGTTTTTACCGCATATGGATGAGCTGGAGCCAGCGATGGAGCGAATGCAGCGGTTTTTTGAACACTATCGTCAGCAATAACGAATTCTGTATTGCTGATTTAGTCACATATGTTGTCAACGTACTGGTCGTACAGCGTTGGCAGCATAGCCAAAATTGTTTCCTTCGCCGCAACGTCATGAGTACTGATAACAGTTGTCAATGTTTCCAACGATAACGCCGTCATCATTTCTGTCGCACAACTACGGTGACTGATATGCCAGGGCTCAGCTGCAACGCCGCCCTGGTAACGCTGATAGGGTCGAAAGAACCCAAATTCTGCCAAATGTTCGCTCAGCCAGGCATTAAATTCACCAAAAGGCCCATCACGCTCATACTCCCAGGGTTCGAGTTGAAGCTGCTGTCCGTCAGACAGACAGTTGCGCGCGTAAACGTCCAGATCGGTGCCAAAGTGATGTCGGCTTGCCCCTGGCAGCGCCGAGTAGAGCATGATTGCGTGAACACGTGCTTGTGGCGATAGCAAAGACAGGTCAACTGGTTCATTTTGATTGTTCAATACCGGGCGTATGCCTTTAATCTTGTTGTTCCAGATCAGGCACTGACGATGAAAGTCGCGATGTGCTGAGGCGATACTGAAAGTAAATCCAGCGCGCTCGGCAGCTTCGCTAAGCGCGCTGAGATCACGTTGTACGGCACTGTGCACATACACATTATTGAACTCAACCAAATGGCTGGTGGAGAGGCCAGATGCCTGTGAGGCAAGCGTGCTGAGTTGGCTCATGTAAATAGCTTTTCCAGAATTAACTCATAGATTTCCGCAAGCTGCTCGAGCGATTCCGTACTCACACATTCATTGACCTGATGGATAGTGGCATTCACTGGGCCCAGTTCAATCACTTTACAACCAGTTTGCGCGATGAAGCGACCGTCCGATGTTCCGCCAGTGGTTTCCGGGTTCGAATCAATCCCGGTGACTGTTTTGATGGCGTCCAGGGTTACACTCAGTAAGGGTCCTGGCTCTGTCAAAAAGGGCAGACCGTTGAGTGTCCAGTGAAGCTCATAGTCAAGGCTATGTTTGTCGAGTATCTCGGTCACACGTGCCTTGAGTTGCTCTGCGGTGACTTCGGTACTAAAACGAAAATTAAACTGCACATCCAGGCTGCCAGGAATGACATTACCGGCTCCGGTGCCGCCGTGGATATTCGAGATCTGAAAACTGGTAGCCGGGAAAAAAGCATTGCCCTGATCCCATTGCGCTGTGCTGAGCTCAGTCAGTGCGGGTGTACTCAGGTGGATTGGATTCTTGGCTAAGTGAGGGTAGGCAACATGGCCTTGTACTCCTTTAATGGTTAGGTGTCCCGTGAGCGAGCCACGACGGCCGTTTTTAACCACATCACCAAGTTGGTCCCTGGACGACGGTTCGCCAACCAAACACATGTCTATTTTTTCATTTCTTGCTTCAAGCAGATCCACTACCTTGGTGGTGCCATTGACAAAGGGGCCCTCCTCGTCAGAGGTTATTAAAAAGCTGATCGACCCTTTGTGGTCTGGAAAACGCGTGACAAAACGTTCAGTCGCCACCACCATAGCAGCCAGTGAGCCTTTCATATCGGCAGCACCACGGCCATGCAGCATACCGTCGTGGATTTCACCTGAAAAAGGCGGGTATTGCCAGTCACGTTCGTTGCCAACGGGCACCACGTCGGTGTGGCCTGCAAAGCAAAAGTGTGGCCCCTCATCTCCTTTGCGTGCCCAGGTATTGAGCGTATCAACGAAGAAGTGCTCTTCGACATTAAACCCCAGCGCACTCAGGCGAGCATTAATCATTGCCTGACACCCGGCATCCTCAGGGGTGACTGAAGGGCGCTGGATAAGTGCCCTGGCCAGTGCGACTACGTCACTGTGTGTCTCACTCATTGCGAGAAAATTTCCTGATATTGCGGCGCTTTAAAGCCCAGGTGATATTGGCCTGCGTGCAGCAGAATAGGGCGCTTTATCATGGCGGGGGCGGCTAACATATGTGTTTGTGCACTGTCAGCGTCCAGGTTTTGTTTGTCTTCATCGCTGAGTCCACGATAGGTAGTACCACGTTTGTTCAGTACGTTTTCCCAGCCCAGTGCCGCAACAAATTCAGCTAGCATTTGCGCGTCGAGCCCGTCTTTGCGGTAGTCGTGAAAGGTGTAATTGATGTCGTTTTGTTCAAGGAATTTCTTTGCTTTTTTAATCGTATCGCAGTTGCTGATACCGTACATAATGGTGGTCATAAATTACATGCTCTGGATAATGTGATAAGCGGATCTTTACCCGCAGTGACTTGATTTAAAGGATAATAACATGGTCCCAGTTTGTCTGCATTGAGCAATAACAGGGTGCCCAGCACATCAACATCGCTCGGTACATCGAAGTAGCACAAGATATCTCCCATTGCGACGTGTTTTTTGCCATAGCTGTGCTGGATGAGATGTTCTGTTCTGCGGTACTCTGCCGGGATCAGAAGGTGCAATAGCAGGAGCAATCCCGATTTTGTTCTCAGGACAAACTCACAGCCATGTTGACTGATTTTTTCTACCTTGGCTGGGCAGGGTGCCAGCATCATCGCAGAATTCAATTTTACACAGACTCCGGGGCCCAGCATACCGCTTGAAAATAACGCCTCAGGGTGCTGACTTGCAGGGTGGGCCTTGCCCGTAAAAGGGCTGGCAATATGCATGATTGGGTTAGCAATTTGGGCAATGGGGGCGTAATTAATTTGCTGTGATAAATGCATCAGACAAACAGGTATCCGTCTTTTTTGAGCGCCTTAATAGCGTCAGGAAGTTGGGCTTCTTTAACCAGAATATAGTCAGTGTCGTAGGTGGAAATGGAAAAAATGGAGACATTGGCACTGGCCAAGACGCCAGATATATTGGCCATGATGCCTGTGAGTGAAAAACCAAGTGGGCCAATGACTTCCAGTGCGCGCCAGTGTGGCTCAGTGGCGAAACTATTAAAAACCAGGTCGCTGGGGCAGACAATTGAGAGTTCTTCAGAGGTTTTGGCGATGAAGAAGATCTCAGCTGACATTACTTCGGCGGGCACAGCCTGATCACTATCCAGACTATGGATGGTAAAATTGTGTGGCAATACCTGTAATGTTTGCTTCGACATATCCGAGTCCCGACACCTGTGACTCTGTAATAGTATAGTCAAGCATGGCCAAAAGAAACCTTTTTCCGTTGGCTGCACAGCCTGTCAGGTTATAATTCGGGAAGTAGGCAAACTTCCCGAATTAGGCTACGGGTAAACCGGAGATGTTAGTGGTCGTTTTGTCCCGCCTGAATTGCGGTCAGTGCAATGGTATACACGATATCATCAACCAGTGCACCACGGCTAAGGTCGTTCACGGGCTTACGCATACCTTGTAGCATGGGTCCAATACTGATCAGATCGGCACTCCGCTGAACGGCTTTGTAGGTGGTGTTACCAGTATTGAGGTCCGGGAATACAAACACTGTCGCCTTGCCTGCAACTTTACTGTTCGGCGCTTTCTTACGTGCCACATTTTCCATGATAGCAGCGTCGTACTGTAGCGGTCCGTCAATATCGAGATCCGGGCGTTTTTCCTGCGCAATGCGGGTTGCCTCACGTACCTTGTCTACGTCAGCCCCCTGGCCAGAAGTACCCGTACTATAACTGATCATGGCCACTTTGGGCTCAATGCCAAATGCGGCGGCAGACTCAGCAGATTGAATCGCGATATCAGCCAGTTGCTCTGCGGTTGGATCAGGGTTAATGGCACAGTCACCATAAACGAGGACCTGATCGGGCAGCAGCATAAAGAACACGGAGCTAACCAGGGATGAATCCGGGGCCGTTTTGATGAGCTGAAGTGGCGGGCGGATCGTGTTTGCAGTGGTGTTGACTGCACCTGATACCAGGCCATCAACCTTATCTTCAGCCAGCATCATAGTTCCCAGTACCACATTGTCTTGTAACTGCTCAGCAGCGACCACTTCAGTCAGGCCTTTGTTTTTGCGCAGTTCAACCATAGGTGCAATGTACTTCTCAACTTCTTCCTGCGGGTCTAGAATGGTGACATTGTCGTTGAGCTCAACACCTTGTTGTGCAGCGATACGTTCTATCTCTTCGCGCTCACCCAGTAGTACCGTTTTAGCAATCCCACGCTCGCCACAAATTGCTGCCGCTTTAATTGTACGAGGCTCGTTACCTTCCGGCAGTACTATGGTCTTATTTGCTTTTCGCGCAGAATCGGTCAATAAGAAGCGAAAGGCTGGCGGCGATAATTTTCGTGTTCGGGCTACACCCTGAGCCAACGAATCCAGCCATTCAGCATCAATGTTATCAGCGTTATGCTGCTTTACTTTGTCGATACGCTGTTCATCGTCAGCAGGCACTTCCATGTTGAAATTGTGCAGCAGTAAAGATGTTCGCCAGGTATCGGCTGTGGTCGCCAAGATAGGCAGGCCAGTTGCCATAGCCTGCTCACACAGCTCCATGATTTTGGCTTCTGGTTTGAAACCACCGGTGAGCAAAATGGCACCCAGCTTAGTGCCGTTCATGGCACTCAGACAGCCAGCAACGAGAATGTCAGAACGATCACCCGGCGTAACCAAGAGTGCACCTGGCGTAAAATGGTTCAGGATATTTGACACTGTTCTGGCACAAAAGGTCACGCGTCTTAAACGTCGGTGCGCCATGTCTCCTGCGTTTATCACTTCTGCACCCAGGTAATTACTCAGATCAACGACACGTGGCGCAACAAGATCAAAGTCCCAGGGGATAGCGCCCAGCAACATAAATGGGTGTTTACGGAAGACGGGTAACGAGGCGAGCCTGTTCAGTTCATTTTCAAGCTGCTCGGGCTCATGTTGATCAACCAGATCTGCGCGCGCTCTGCCATCTTCGTCCAACGGTGCGTTTACTTTGTTAAAGATGCAACCCAGTACCCGCGGATGGTCGACGCCACCATAGTTCCCGGCGGCAATCTCCAGACGATCCTCGAGTTGATCATTGCTGTCATTACCCGGGGTGAGCACAAATACGATGTCCGCACCGAGCGTTTGCGCGATTTCCCGATTGACACGACCTGCATAAGGCTGACGGCGGGTAGGGACCATCCCCTCGATGATAGCTACTTCACCCGGGTTGATAGCGCTTTCAAAGCGCTCAACAATTTCTTCCAGTAAATCGTCGCCTTTCCCGTCACCGATCATTTGCTCTGCGTAGCTGAGCTCAAACGGTTTTGGTGGAGAAATCGAAGAGCCTTGTTGTACGATTAAAGTTGATTTTTCAGGGCCGGTGTCTTCTTTTCGTGGTTGTGCAATCGGCTTAAAAAAGTTAACCGCAACGGCTTTTTGTTCCAGTGCACGGACTATCCCAACTGACACTGACGTTAAGCCAACACCGGTGGAAATAGGGATTAACATAATACGACGGCTCATGGCTTATTACTCCTGTGCCAGTTGCGCTGCATCATGGGCAATCACCCACTCTTCATTGGTAGGGATGACTAATGCCTTGGGGCCAGTACCTGTGCGTGTAATTTCGCCCTGTTTGCCAAAGCGAGCATCCAGGTTTGCTGTCGTATCAATGGTCATACCCAAGAACCCGAGTTGCTCGACAACTTTTGCCCGGATCACATCTGAATTCTCGCCAATACCGCCGGTGAACACCACGGCATCTACGCCACCCAGAGGCACGGCAAAACTGGCAATTTGTTTAGCTAAGCGATAACAGAACATCTCCAGTGCCAGCGTTGCTTGTGGGTGTCCGTCCGCTGCCGCTTCTTCAATGGTGCGGCAGTCATTAGACAATTCGCTGATCCCCAACAGGCCACTTTGTTTGTTCAGTAACGTGTCGACTTGCTCAACGCTGTAATTAAGCTGATTAACTAGATAGGAGAAAAGCCCTGGATCGATGTCGCCACTGCGAGTGCCCATGATCAGACCCTCCAGTGGCGTGAGCCCCATGCTGGTATCGACGGATTTTCCGTCTTTTATCGCACACACTGAGCACCCATTACCGAGGTGCGCAGTAATAATACGAGAACTTTTCTGCTCAAGCCCTAATGCTTTGATGGCCTGAGTCGATACAAAGTAGTGGCTGGTACCATGGAAACCATAGCGACGAATACCATGGGTTTTATACAGGTCATAAGGCAAAGCGTACAGGTAGGCACTGGGAGCCATGCTCTGATGGAACGCAGTATCAAAGACGGCAATTTGGGGTAAGTGGCTAAATGCCTGCGTTGCTGCGTCAATACCCAACAGGTTAGCTGGATTATGCAATGGCGCCAGATCCGCTGTTTTAACGATGGCCTGATGTACTGTGTCATCTATCAGTGCGGATTGTGTGAAGTGCTCACCGCCATGTACGACGCGATGACCCACGGCAACCAGTTCTTTGTCCAGACCCAGGGATTTGACCAGCTCGACGAGTTTGTCGATAGCAATTTGATGTGCATCGCCTGCATTGAGTGAGATGATGTGTTTTTCGCCATCGTGTTTATATTTAATTTGTGGGCTGTCTTCGCCAAGGCGTTCAGCGAGGCCAGAAAGGTGTTCCTGAGTGGTTGTTGGGTCTATGATTGCGAACTTGAGGCTGGAGCTGCCACAATTGAGTACCAGAACATGGGTAGATGACATAATGACTATCCGTTTTGACAATAACTGTTATTGCGTATTAAGCTAAATGAAAAGGCGCGTTTAGCTTAATATTAGACTAAGGTATAATTGACGAGTATAAAGTTAATTTTACCCGATTTTTTTGAGAAACGTTAGGCCATCGATATTGGTTTATCGTGTTTTATTGCGAGTTTTATTGATTGTTAAGCAAGTGCTAGTCGATGGCAGGTAAGCAATGGGTTAATGGTGTTGCTTGGTTTCCTGGAATTGACTAAATGTAAGTTGCCCGTTGCGGTTTTAAATCAATATAATGCGCAGAGAGTTTTCCCTCGCACCCGGGAGTTATGATGCAGAAAAGTCTTATTTCACAAGTGCAACTTGGACGTCAGTACGCCAAAGAATGGCCAATGCGCAAGGAATTGACGCTGTTATTTCCCGAATTCAGAGTGATCAAAGCCACTGAGTTTGCCCTTCAGGTTATGCCTGCGCTGGCGATTATTTCGGTCTTTATCCAGACTTCATACTTGGGAATGGCTTATTTACCTCAGGCTATTACGATTGCGTTGTTCTTCTTGTCTTTGCCTGTCCAGGGGTTGCTCTGGTTGGGTAAGCGGGCTGATACACGGTTGAATCCGGCTTTGAATAGTTGGTATAAGGAGCTTTATCACAAAATGGTGGCTAATGGGTATCAGGCCGACGCTGCACGAGATCCTAAGTATCGTGAATTGGCGAAACTGCTAAACGATATGTTTGAGAAAATGGACAAAGCATTTGCAAAAGAAAACCTCTGATATGTCAGAGGTTTTTTTGTTCTAAAAGGATTAATCAGTCAACTGTTCAGATTTTTGATAGCGAGTGATCAGAAAAGAAAACGTCACTTCGTGGAAGCTTGCCTGTTCTAACGTCTGGTAATGGCTTTCTTTAAACTTCCACGCAAAAGGCGTCATTTTGATCAAGTGCTTAATGACGTCTGTTGAGACTTTATGCGTCTGTACGAGGTGCTCCTGAACTACTTCAGTAAAGCCCTGTGGGCAATCCGGTGCGTCATGTAATCTCACTTCATCGTAAATATGTGTTTTAAGCTCGTACAAGTGCTTAGGACCAGGGCTGACAACCAGCAACTGGCCATCAGGTTTGAGTAAACGGGCCATTTCATCAGCAAATACCGGCGCAAAAACACTCAGCAACACATCTGCTTCATGTTCCACAAACGGTGCATCTTTGATCGAAGCAACGCTGAACTGGACCTGAGGGTAGCGTTTTGCCGCATAACGGATAGCCGGTTTTGAGATGTCTACACCAAATACCTGGCTGGTTGCAGGCAGGGCGTTGGCAATTGCCTGGGTATAAAAGCCCTCTCCACAGCCCATATCGATAACAGATCCACAGGGCAGCGCTGCTATGGTGCGCGCCAGATGAGTTTGTAAAAATTGATAGTGCTCGGTGGCAAAAAAGTTGCGCCGAGCCTGAACCATATCCAAATTATCACCCGGCTGACGGGATTTCTTAAACTGGACCGGAAGGAGATTAACATACCCTTCTTTCGCTACATCAAATTGATGATTGTGCTCACAATGCAGCGTTTTGTGTCGCTCAGCCAAAGGCGCTGAGCAAATGGGGCAGCGATAATGTAGCGTCATTTATCTAAGTAATCCCTATCATAAAAAGTTTTAACCCAGTGTGGGCGGTAAGTGATCAGTAAGGTGATGGCCATGCCATTAAGCATGGCTTCCGGGAACCACATGATGATCGCATAAAAGATATAATTGTCGACCAGCACAGGCCAGTCATAAAGGCCGATACTCAGGTAATATAGTGCACTTATCGCTATTTTACTGGCTGCAACC
Source organism: Pseudoalteromonas rubra (assembly GCF_005886805.2). Taxonomy (NCBI): domain Bacteria; kingdom Pseudomonadati; phylum Pseudomonadota; class Gammaproteobacteria; order Alteromonadales; family Pseudoalteromonadaceae; genus Pseudoalteromonas; species Pseudoalteromonas rubra. Next base: position 2,730,474 of record NZ_CP045429.1, on the reverse strand, counting down.
AGGCCTCCGCACAAAAATGCACAGACAAAGATATAGACAAAGAAATGGCGATTGAGAAAGTGATAACAGAGTAAAAACAGGCCGTAGCTGAGGTAAACCGGAAGTAGCGCGGTAAATAGCCAGAATGTCCACAAGTTATCGATGGGCATGGGGCCAAAGAAATAACTGAGCAAAGTTGCGAGCGTGGTGGATAACAGGCCCATATGCCAACCGAGCGTGAGAGTTGCTGCAGTGATCCCCAATATATGGATGGACAGGTGTGGCAAGATGCCAGCCTGGATTTGCCACAGCAACGCCAGCACCAGAGCACATGCGAGTACGCCGGTTTGTCTTGCCGGTGTTTGTAGCAATGCCTGGTACTGCTGTTTGTTGAAGCTCAGGGCGAATAAGCCCATGGCCATGAGTGCTGTGAACATGTCAGTTACAGGTCAAAAGTCGCCCAGACTGGCGCATGATCTGATGGTTTTTCGATACCGCGCAGCTCATAGTCGATGTCACTTTCAACACATTTGGCCATCAATGGCGCAGTGGCAAGGACAACGTCGATGCGCAGGCCGCGGTTGTCGTCAAACCCTTTAGAACGATAGTCAAACCACGAGTACTTTTCGCTTGCATCCGGTGTTAGCTCACGGAAAGTATCTTTCAGGCCCCAGTCGAGTAAGGTTTGCAGCCATTCACGTTCTATGGGCTGGAATGAACACTTACCCGTTTTTAGCCAGCGCTTACGATTAGGTTCACCGATGCCAATATCCAGATCGACAGGAGAAATATTAATGTCACCCATTACAATTAAATGCTCACTGTTATCGGCAGTGTTTTCCAGGTGGGTCATCAAATCCACATAAAATTGACGTTTATACGGAAACTTGGTTTCGTGGTTAATGTTGTCACCCTGTGGGAAGTAACCATTCATAACCGTAACATCTTCACCGCTATCGCTTTCAAAGGTGCCGATTATCATGCGCTTTTGTGACTCTTCTGTGTCTGTTGAGAATCCCTTTTGGATCTGTTTAGCCGGCTTTTTTGAGAGCAGTGCTACACCATAGTGGGCTTTTTGACCGTGAAAATAGACGTGGTAGCCCATCGCTTCAACGTCAGCAATTGGGAAGGCTTCATCATGGACTTTAATTTCCTGCAAACCGATGATATCAGGTTGATGCTTGTCGATCAGAGCCTGGAGTTGATGCAGGCGGGCACGCAGACCATTTATATTGAATGAGATAACTTTCATAGTTGTTGTTCTTTAATGTGCAGAATAAAGTGATGGTAAGTCTATCACTTATGTCTGCGTGAATGGAGAGGGTAGTGCGATTTTACATTGCTAGTAATTGGGCTTGAAGACAGCTTATTTGTGGGTGTGATTTGCGTTCCATAAAGCGGTATTTATGATGCGGTGACTTGTTAATGAACGCGAAAATTGTAACTGCTTTAAAGCGCCTGATTAGGGAGTTGTGAATAGGCTATTAAATGATCAGGAAAGTTTGTTTTTACCATTTACACGAAATATCTTGTATATATAATGCGCACCAATTCGTTCATTTGGGGTAAATTATGTTTAAGTCTCTCTCTCTTGTTACACTGATCTCGATTGCATCTTTTTCTGCTTCTGCTGGCGCACAGGTTGTGAGCGGCAATGCATCACCAGAATCTAAAGTATGCGCTATCGCGGCAGAGCAAGGCCTGAGTGCTGCACGTGCGTACGGTTCCAAGCACGGTGTATTCGTATCACGTTTTTCCAAAACACTTGAGTGTAACGGCGAAGACATTCGTTCATTTGCCAAGCAAGTTAAAGCTGAGTCGGCGAATGAGCAAGCAAAAGTAAAGCTTGTGGCCAAAAATGGAACGGTTGCAACTGAATTATGTCTTAAGGCGGCTAAAGAGGGGCTATCTAGCCTGGATAAATACCGTCATCAGGCTCGTAACCTGAAGTGTAACGATGTACCTGTTAAGCAGTTTATTAAAAATATCAATAATACTGCTATCTAAATATTTGCTATCAATGCAATTAAAAGCCCGGCCTGGTATGCCGGGCTTTTTGATCTCAGCGAAAAATTCATTCTTGGGCCGTGAAAATCTAGTGTTTGCTTAATCTATAACCTTTTTTGTTTTTTTAAGTTTGATGTTTTGTATTTATGTGTTCTTAAGTTGTTTTCTGTGTGTTATAAAATATTTGCAATTACAAATATAATTAACACTATGGAGAAGAGGAAGAATGAAAAAGGGGATTACACTCACTGCACTGGCAGTCTCAACAGTACTTGCAGGTAGCCTACAAGCAGCGAAGGCTGAAGAGGGTGAAGTAGAACGCATAGAAGTTACAGGTTCGCATATCAAGCGCTCTGATATGGAAGGACCTTCGCCAGTACAAAGCATCTCTGCGGCTGATCTGGCCGCAACAGGTTCAACCGACCTGATAGGTGCGTTACAAAAGTTGCCAGTCGCAGGTACTGGTACTTTTAGTACACAAGGAAACTCGAGTGATGATACAGCAAACGGCGGCTCCAGCGTTGCGCTTCGTGGGCTTGGGGCATCATCTACTTTGGTATTGATTAATGGGCGACGGGTTGCGGTCAGTCCGTTTGCAAAAGACATTGAAACGTCATTTGTTGATTTAAACACTATACCGGTTTCAGCAGTAAAGCGTGTTGACGTGTTAAAAGACGGGGCATCGGCAACCTATGGTTCAGACGCGGTTGCGGGGGTGATTAACATTATCCTGCGCAATGACATCGATGGTTTTGAGGTGGCGGCTAAAATTTCTGATACCTCAGACGGTGGCGGAGAAGAGCAAAATTTCACTTTATTATGGGGTAACTCAACCAGTAAAGGTCATCACAACTTTACGCTTGACTATTTTAAGCGCGGCGATATTTTTTATTCAGACAGAGATTATACGGCAACGGCTGATCAGACTTTCCGGGGCGGTAATAACTCACTGAGCTCGTCTGGCTTCCCTGGCAGCATTGAAGTAGTACGCAGTATGTTGACAGATGAGCAGTGGGAACGGCTGCCAGTAGTGCGTACCGAGGATGATGGTACTCAGGTTCGTCAAACTTTGTTCGCTGACGAGTGGGGAAATGATGTTTGCCCGGCTGATATGATCATAAACGAAGTTTGTCGTTATGATTACGCACCACATATGAGTTTAGTGCCTTCAACTGAGCGAGTTACTTTTAACTATAATGGTGTACAGGAGATCATGGACGGTGTTGAAGGTTTTGCGGAATTTTCAGCGCAACATGCCTCAACCTTTATCCAGGGGGCCGGTAGCCCGAGCTTTACGGAGCTGAATATGGCAGGTGATAACTCTAATCACCCCTTAGCTGATCAGCCCGGTCATTACCTGCATGGTGTGGATATCTCAATGCGCCGTCGTACCGTAGACATTGGTAACCGAAAGAAAGACGTCGACTCAGAATACTATCGCGCTGTGATGGGTATGCGAGGTCAGTGGCAGGACTGGGAGTGGGAGTTTGCATATTCCGCGATTCGTTCCAGTGCTGTTGAAAAAGGCTTCGATGGTTTCCCGAACAAATTGCGTGCCCAGCAAGCAATTGATACAGGGCTTTGGAACCCGTTTGAACCCAGCACGAATACACAGGCAGGGTTGGATTTCTTTGAGACCACTACAACGCGTTACGGCTCATCCACTATGCAGTCATTAGACGGTACTATTTCTGGTGAATTGTTTGAATTTGGGGATGGTTATGTGTCGGCGGCATTTGGTTTTGAGCACCGCTATGAAAAAATTGAAGATAACCCGGATAGTCAGTATATCCGAGGAGAGATCTTTGGTACAGAAGCCACTCAGGCGAATGGTGACCGCGATAATACCGCAATATTCGCGGAATTCAGTGCCCCGTTACTGGAGAACTTAGAGCTTCAACTTGCACTACGTCATGAAGACTATAGCGATTTCGGTAATACGACCGATCCTAAGGTGGCATTTCGCTGGACGCCCATCGATTCTGTGGTAGTTCGCGGCTCCTGGGGAACAGCATTCCGTGCACCTTCGCTTGTTCAGTTACATCTGGGTCGCACTGATGAATCACCAAGCGTGATTGATAAAGAGCGTTGTAAACAAACAGGTGATGATGCCGATTGTTCACCGACTGAATATACAGCAATCGTCGCAGGTAATAAGCAATTGCAGCCAGAAGAGTCGGAAAACTTCAATCTGGGCGTGATTTGGCAGGCGACGGATACCTTCAGTATTGGCGTGGACTATTGGAACTATGATCAGGAAGATTTGATTAAGAAAATTGGTGCTCAGAAATTGGTTGATTGTTGTGGTACCGATCCGAATCTGGTGGTGCGTGCACCGAATCAGGGAAGTACCTTAGGTCAAATCCTGACAATCAACGATACCTTTGTGAATATTGGTGGCAGAGAAACGGATGGTTTAGATCTGGACATCGAATATTTGCTGAATACGTCTGATATGGGTGAGTTCCGCTTCAATTACAATCTGACTTATACGCTGAATTTTGAAGAGCAGTCATTGGAAAGTGATGACGCCGGTAATACCAGCACCGTCGTAGAAGATCTTAATGGTGAGTATCAGCACCCGAAATACCGCTGGACAGCAGGGGTTGATTGGTCAATGGATGACTTTGTTGCCAACCTGAGTTTCAATTATGTTGATAAGAATTTAGATCTGGCAGACAGCAATGGGAACAAGTATGAAATTGACTCCTGGACGACGGTTGATACCAGTGTCAGTTATGTCGGTTACGACAAACTAACAGTAACCTTAGGTGCGTCAAATTTGTTGAATGAAGAGGCGCCGCTGGCTCCATCTGAGTCGATGGGGATTGATAACAAAACCCACAGTGCTCTGGGTCGTCAGGCCTACCTGAAGTTTGGTTATAAATTCTAACTGAACCTGGTTTGGACATTATATAGCCGGTGATATCGTACAGATAACACCGGCTTATGAATGATGATTTAGTGCTGGATTTCAGGTGGGAAGTTAGCCAGGATTTCAGTAACGGTTTTGTTAATAGACTCGGTACGTTGCTTCGGCGTTTGTTTAGCACGTATTCTGCTTTCTTTGGCACCGCGCCAGACCAGCTGATTAGAAGTGCGGTCAATAATGTCTACCACAAGTGTGCCTACCTTGTACTCTCTTGCTGTCGTATGGTGGTCTACGCCCCAACCCCAGTAGCTCCAACGCGCACCATAGCTGACTTTAAAAGTATCCACTTCCAGTTTTTTATCAACTGCGACATGATAGTTGATCAGTATATCAGCCACTGTGGCATCAACCAGCTTGAATCCCTGATTTGCCATTTGTTCAGTAATGGCATTACGAATGCGTTTTTCCATTAACCCGTTGATCTGATAATTTTGCGGGCGTGCTTGTAAGCTGGCTTCTGCTGACCAGGCATAGGTTTCGTAGTTTGTAAATTCAACAGACTTGTCGTAGTCCCAGTCCGGGGTGGTGCCACAGGCACTGAGCATCAGTAAACTTGCCACGACGGCATAGGTCCTGGTGCTGACAAGGTATTTTTTAAATTGGTTCAGCATGGTTTACTCCTTAAAAACAAAAAATCTAACGCTTACCTTAGTATACGACAGTTAAAGCACGAAGATCATCACAAAAAAGGGCACTCAATTGTGCCCTTTTGATATTAATTGTGTTCGACTTCGATCCAGTCTTTTTCGTCAACCCAGCTCTGGCTGCCCTGATTGACGCTGCGGATCAGCACCAGATAATCACAGCTTATTTGTGGTTTAACCGAGGCGCACAAAAAAGGGCACTCAATTGTGCCCTTTTGATATTAATTGTGTTCGACTTCGATCCAGTCTTTTTCGTCAACCCAGTTCTGGCTGCCCTGATTGACGCTGCGGATCGGCACCAGATAATCACAGCTTATTTGCGGTTTAACCGAGGCGAAAATCGGCACAAAGCCAAAGCTGAGGGCGGTTTCGATGATCGCCTTTTGGTTCTGCGGGTCAATATCGGCTGCTTCATCAATATAGATGGGAATGCGATACATTGCCTGCTCCTGATCCGACAGTAAATAACGGATAAACAACATACCGCACAGGAGTTTAATGGTGATCCGAGTACCATTTGAGCCGGCAGAGTCAATTTTGTCAAAATGCTCCGTATCGCCAGCGCGGTTTACCACTTCAAAGCGAATATCAAATAGATCGGTGAGCGTCAGACCAGCTTTGTCACTGGCTAGCTTGATAATGTGATCTTTGGCTTCGTTGACTGCATTGCTGTCGGCGGGTTGCTCGCTGAGCAAGTCAAAGCTTTCACCCTGTTCGTATAAGTCGGATGTTGCGATGATGGTATCTATACTCTCAACTAGCATCTTTCTTGGGATCACGTTGATCTTAAATGCCTTGAGGTTAGAGATGCGATGCTGACTGATCCCTTTATTAAAGCTGTTCATTTCCCGGCGCAGGCGATTTAAGTCTTCACGCAGACCTTTGATGGTTGCAGCGACTTCAGTGAGTGCTACCCGGGCCTGACGTTCAACTGCATCACGCTCATTATCTATGTTGTGATAGGCGCTGATGAGCTTAGCGTACTTGGTCGCATCGTCTGTCTCGTTGTCGAACTTAGTAATACCGGCGTTGTAGATGTGCAGGTAAGTATTGCGCACATTGACATCCAGGTTACGTAGTTCCTGACAGTCTTTGTTAAATTGATGGATCACTTCGGCCAGGTTGTCGAAGTCCAGCTTAATCTCAATCGGATAGGGCGTTTGTTTGCCACTATACAAGTCAAGCGAATGATCGATGCGTTCAGACTTTACTTGCTTCAGGCGATCCGCCTGGCGCAGGATCAGATCTTGTTTGCTCTTGATAATAGAGCGGCGATCTGAAATTGACCCGGCATTACGTTGCACATCCTGTAAATAATCGTCTACCTGCTCGCGCTCAGCTTGCAGCTGTTCCTGTAATGCCTGTTGTGCTTCAGCCGACTGTGCCATGGTCTGAAATTGCTCAAAGCGCTTCAATGCCGCTTCGGTGGCCATTAGTTCATCGTAGAGTGCATCACGCTCTTGTTGTTTTTCGGCCACATTGGCAGATACTTCGCGCTGTTGTTTAAGTTCTAGCAGTGACTGTTGCAGCGCCTCCAGCTGCGCCTGTAGCTGGGTTTTGTTTTCGCCGCTTTGCATTTGCACCGGCGCCAGCTTTTTAAGCTTAATGGTGGCACCGGGCAGCTTAAGTTCACCGCCTTTGACTGCCGCAGATAATTGCGCAAGGAAGTCGCCAAAAGCGTCGTCATCACTGATCTCTACTTCGCCTTTCCCTGTAGTGGCAAAAGACAAAATATCTGGGTTCAGAATCCGAGAGATCTCTTCTACTTCTTTCAGTGACAGGTCTTCACGCATGCGGGTAAAGAGGTTGAATTCCAGGTTTTTCAACTGAAGTTTCAGACTCTTGACTTGCTTTTGCGTTTCGCCAATACGGTAGTCCAGTGTGTGGAGGCTCTGGCCTTGTGCGCTGTTTATCGAGAACGACAGCTGTTCGTACTCTTTTTTCAGTAGCGTCAGGTTGGTTTTTAGCGTTGCATGGTTGGTGAGCTCGAACTCAGATTTGAGCGCGTGGTAGTCAGTAAACCATTGCTCTATCTGTGTTTGCTTACGCTCAATATCACGCGACTGTTGCACATAGAGCTGCTGTTTTTCTTCAAACTCGCGTTTTTCCTGCTCAATATTTTCGAGCTGATCATTGAGCTCTCCGATCTGGCTCTGCTGATACTCATCGAACTCGACAATGGCTTTATCGAGCTTAGGTGCGTAGGCGGCAAGCTTGCCTTTGAGGGTCGCTTCGCCCTCAATCATTTGTTCCAGCGCGGCAATGGGTTCCTGCATGGACTCCAGGGCATTCAGCTCACGGCGAGAGCGGTTTACTTTATCAAACGCACGGCGCCACACTTCATAAAAGTCGACTTTGGAGTTGGACATATGACGCTCAAAGACTTTGAGCATAAAGCGTTTGACATCATGGGCACCCAGTTTATGCAGGTTCAGAATTCGGCGGAAGATCTCTTTGTATACCGCGGCATCCTGGACGTTGTTCAGCGGGATCATCTTGAGGTTGATGTCACCATCGTACGGCGTTGCTCCACCAGTCAGCAAGGCATTCAGTTCGGCCGCTTTAAGCTCAACGGGCTTAAAGCCTTTTTCCTGCAAGTGATTAAACAACTTGGTGTATTTAATGATGCTTTTTCCCTGGGTAAAGTCATCCAAGTTGAGTTTGCCGTTATAGCAAAAGAACTGGTGCGCAAAACCGGCAATTTTGCCTAACCCTGCAACGCCGATGACGACGTCGCCATGAGGCAGATTTGCTTCAAGCAGGATGTAAGACTGATCGCTCGAAAAGTAGAACTTGCGGGTTTCTTCCAGGTCGTGACCATCCCACTCTGTCAGGCGTAAATCATTGATAAGCGGGAATTGCAGCGCATTGATCACTGAACTCTTACCTGTGTTGTTTGGGGCACAGATTGAGGCACTTTTATTCAGCGGGATCACACACTTGGCATAGCCTGCGGTGTTGAGCAGGGCGAGTTTACTGAGACCATACAGCTTGTTCATACTTCTTCCTCAAGTGTGTCGTAATTATCTTCGTTCACTTCCATCAACGCGTCGATATAGCGATATATCGGTGCCAGCAGCGAGAAACCTTGCTCTACTTCGCGAGCCAGGCCCAGGCGAACCATACGCAGGCACACGTCTTTGCGAAGATCGGAACCTGAGAAAATCTCAAGCTGATCAAACAGATGTTTATTAAGTTGAACCAGAGTCTGCATTAGCTCTAAATCCAGTACTTCGTCAAACAAAGCACGTAGCGGGTCTTTACCTTGGTTGGCAAAGTGCTCGATCAGGATAAAGACAGTCAGGGCAATGGCACGGGAGATCTTCCCCATGTTAGGTGTGCTTTCATCGCTGGCCAGATAATAGAAACCACGACTGTCGTGTTGCAGGTCATGGCCAAGGGCGCTGAACAGTGCCTGATAAGACTCTATGTGTTGATCCAGCTCTTGCCACTGTGTCGTGTCCTGCTCGCTGATATGATAGCCACTGACCAATTTCTTATTGATCGCCTGTAACTGGCTGAGTTCGTCTAGATTAATGTGTGTCATGGTGTTTACTAATTCTGGTTATCTGATTGCTTGTCCGTTGCACTGAACGGATAAAGTCGAATGCGGGTATTGGCGATTTGCATCGTCTGTTGTTGCTCGTCCTGGGCGATATCGAGTTCGGGATCGCTGATTAGCTTTTGGTACAGGAACAGCATTTCATCCGCTTCCAGTGCCGGATATTGATCACTCAAAAAGCCAAGCAAGGCGGTACGCTTTTTACCGGACCCTTTAAACGATTTACGCACGTCCGAATAATCCGGAATATTTGGGCTTTGATATGCAGGCACATCCTGCTGATCCGGCAATTGATATTCCTCGTGTTCGAACTCGCTAAGGCTGGCCATATAAGCCACCATATGACGTTGCTGACCCAGGCTGAAGCGCTGTATGTCTGAGACAAAGTAGGGCTGCACCGGGCTGAGCATACGATCAACGCCATTTTTACGGATCAAGCCCAGGACTTTTGCCGCCTGGCGGGTAATGAGTGTGTTGCGTCTGAGTTCTTCGCGCAGTGGCATCAGCATATCGGCACTTTTACCTAAGCTCTCACGCCCGATCAGGTGCATATCGAGGATCCGGGTGCGCAATTGCTCGAGCATTCGTTTGTCCTGTGCACCACGGCCAAGTTGTTCGATTTGCGCGATCTGTTCACTGATCTGATGCTCTATAGTCGTAAAGCAGGCTTGGAAGGGCCCGTGGATATCGACCATTTCCAGCATTGGCTCGATATATTCATCAAATGCTTCAATCACGGCGCGATAGCGTTTTTGCAAAGACAAATTACCTTGATCTGATTTGGCCTGTTCCACCAGGTTCATGATGGCACTTTCATTATGATGATACAGCTTGACGATTTTGCGCACGCGCTCATCCATAATACGACTAAAACGACGCAGCTCACTGTGATCACCTTCATCGCCTGCCTGGGCCAAGCGCTCTCCCAGTCGTTGCAGATCTTTAACTAATACTGTGATTTCTTCAGCCAGGCCAAGGTGTTCTTCCTGCAATAAAAAACTAGCGAAGTCGGCCACGGCTCGGTTAATTTCGAGTTGCGATGATTTGGCCAGAGGAATAATTATTTCCTGGTTTAGTAACCGATTGGTTTCTCTATAAATACGTTCACTTGACCAGTTTGGGTTTTTCAATTTGATGATGTTTTGCACATCTTTTAGGCTGAAATCGGCCATCTTAAAGCGTTTAAAAAGCAGCTCCAGGACGCCCCAGTGTTCATTCAGCGTATTTAATACTTTTTTGGCTGGGATCATAGCTTTCCAGTGTGTATCAATTTTGTGACGGTATCAGGTAAGAAAATTGTCATAATGTGTAACTACTCATGGCACAGTGTGCTGCTAAGTGTTAGACTCCGCGCCGATTACGTTACTCTTCACAATTTTTACTTTTAATTACAGGTTGTTTACGCATATGGTCACGCCCATTATCCTAACCCTGATAGCGGTCGCTTTTGTGCTTATCGTTATAGAGGATATTATCCATGTAAACAAGGCCAAAACGACCCTTTTTTTTGGCACTTTATGTTGGATTATCCTATTTATCTCTCCGATCCATGGCGAAAGCTCAGAAACTATACAACATCGGCTCGATCACAACATTCTGGAAATCGCCACATTGTGGTTATTCCTGATGGCTGCGATGACCTTTGTTGCTTACCTTAATTCCAAAGGTTTTATACAAAACATTGTGCATCGTGTGATGCCAACTCAGATCAGCGAACGTAAAATGATGTTCCTGGTTGGCGGTTTTGCTTTCTTGTTTTCTTCGATTTCTGACAACATTACTGCGACACTTATCTCGCTCGCTGTGGTCATGTCACTCAAACTCGACCCAAAAAAGCTGATTAAGTATGCCACACTGATCATCTTTAGTGTTAACTCAGGTGGTGTATCGCTCATCACCGGCGATGTCACGACACTGATGATTTTCCTGGCTGGCAAGGTCACCATTCCCGATCTCCTGCTGCTGGTTGCGCCTTCGATTGTCAGTGTGTTGCTGCTGGCTACGCTGTTGTCCATTGGCATGAAAGATCAACTGGTATTCGAAAAGCAAGCACTGCGTCGGATAGAGAAAACGGACATTACGATTGCCGTTATCTTTATGACTACCGTACTCACCACGCTGTACCTGAGCGTGCAATATCAAGTCCCACCTATGCTGACTTTCCTGTGTGGCCTGTCGGTGATGTTTTTGATGGCGCAGTTTCTGATGCGCAAGAAAGACGTCAACAAAAAGATCATCGATTATATTCGTGAGATAGAGTACGACACTTTGCTGTTTTTCGTCGGTGTATTGTTGCTGGTTGGGGCACTGAAAGAGGTGGGTGTCCTGAATATGTTTACCCAGTTGTATGAATTCATTGATCCTCAGTATGCCAGTTACCTCGTTGGCCTGATGAGTGCAGCGGTAGATAACGTACCTCTGACGGCTGCGTTGTTAAAGGCGGACATTGTCATGAGCCCTCAGCAGTGGTTGACTTTTACTTATGCAACGGGTGTCGGTGGCTCTATGCTGATTATCGGCTCTGCCGCGGGGATCATTGCCATGAGTAAAGTAAAAGCGCTAACTTTTACTAGCTACTTAAGAATGAGCCTGTACTTGTTAATTGCCTATACGGCGGGCTATGCGGGCGCCTATTTTATGGGGCAATTTATTTAAATTTTGGTGACAGGGACAATTTTGTGCTTGACACCTAGACGTCTAAAAGATACCTTTTTCAAGCCCGTTTAAAATGCGGGCTTTTATTTTGCCAAGATTCAGTTAAACCCCGGCAAAATAAACAGAAGAGGCGCGATGCTTAGGTAGCTGATGTGAGGTGACGATTACCCGTGACCATCAGTGAGGGAAGTACTCGCCGAGAAAAGTCAGGTTGCGTCAGCGTGATTTTTCGGTCCTTGAGGTTGAATCCTCGGGACTGTCACCGTTTTCAGGTGGAGAGCTTCTGGCAGAGGTCATTTCTTTATGGTTAGTCCATCCTATTGCCAAGTTCTCCTTATTGATGTTGATCGCCCAGTGTGATCCCAAGGAGATAAAATGAATTCCCAGTATGTCGTTGCTAAATTTGGTGGCACTAGTGTTGCAAACTTCGAAGCCATGCAGCGATGCGCCACGATAGTCCACGATGATCCGAATGTCCGTGTTGTGGCCGTGAGCGCGAGCGCCGGTGTGACGAATCACCTGGTAACCCTGACGCAGCAAAAAGTCGACGCAGAGGCACGCCAGGCACTGTTTCAGTCTGTTATGGATATTCAACAGAGTATTCTGGCATGTCTAACGCTCGATGCTGATCTGGAAGCGGGGTTTAATGCAACACGGGATGCCTTTCACGCACTTGCTCAATTACCTGCGCTGGATGCACAGCAGTGTGACGAAATGCTGAGTTTTGGAGAGCGCTTTTCATCTTATCTGTTTACTCAGGTACTGAGAGATTTAGGGGTCGCCTGCAGCCGATTTGATGTGCGACAGGTGCTTAAAACGGACCGCCAGTTTGGTAAAGCAGTGCCTGATATTGACGCAACACGTGAAGCCGCCGAGGCTCATTTAATCCCCTTGTTGCAGGAGCAGGTGGTGGTCACGCAAGGGTTCATAGGCAGTGATAATCAGGGACAAACCACCACGTTGGGACGTGGCGGATCTGATTACAGTGCGGCGCTACTGGCTGAGGCAATTGCAGCACGCAGTGTACATATCTGGACGGATGTCGTAGGTATCTTCAGTACAGATCCGCGTTTGTGCCAAAAAGCGCAGCCAATTGCCCGGTTGAGCTTTGATGAAGCCGCAGAAATGGCAACCTTTGGTGCTAAAGTGCTACATCCTGCAACGATATTACCTGCCAGCCGCAGCGGAATATCAGTGTTTGTGGGCTCAAGTAAAGACCCGCATGCTGGTGGCACCTGGATTGAAAAGAACAACCGCTCGGAACCTGGGATCCGTGCAGTTACACAACGTAAGAACCAGATCCTGTTAACACTGAAGAGCCCGGAAATGCTACTTGCAAGTGGTTTTCTGGCACGTATATTCACCATTCTGAGTGCATATAATATTTCGGTTGATTTGGTAACCACTTCTGAGATTAGCGTTGCATTGACGCTGGACAATGCGCCAAATGCCGCACGCCCCGAGCTGGCGCAGGCGTGCCTGGATGAGCTGGGAGAGTTTTGTCAGGTCAGTGTCGAAAACAATTTGACACTGGTGGCTATGATAGGCTCTGAGATCCAGCTGCGTCATGGTGAAGCGAGTCTGATGCAGGTACTGGCAGATTTTAATATTCGCCTGATCTGTCACGGTGCAAGTCGCCATAATCTGTGCTTTTTGGTTGAGCAAACGGAATCGGATGCAGTCGTGCAGGCGATCCACAGCCGATTACTGGAAGCGGCATAATTCAGGGGTCTGGCAAGTCAGACTGGACACTTTATCACGAGCGGGTAATACTCGCTCTGATACCGAAATCAATTACTCACAGGTGTGTCCATGGAATATCAGGAAATTTATCAGTTCTGGTTTGTCGAATGTCAGGAACAGGATTGGTGGCAAAAGTCGATACAGTTCGACAATAAAATCACGACGCGGTTTGCCCACATACACCAGCAGGCTGTGGCCGGGGAATTGGCTGAATGGCGAAAGACTGCGGTGGGGGCGCTGTGTGAAATCATTGTACTCGATCAGTTTTCGCGCAATATGTTCCGCGACACGCCGGCAGCGTTTGCCAGCGATCCGCTGGCTTTGTGTTTAGCGCAGCACGCCGTTGAAAAAGGGCTTGATCAGCAACTAGAGAAAACCCAGCGCACCTTTTTGTATTTGCCCTACATGCACAGTGAAAGTCTGAGCGTACATCAGCAGGCGAATGCCTTGTTTAAATCATTACCAAACTATGAGTTTGAGCTGGCGCATAAAAAAATCATTGAACAGTTTGGCCGTTACCCCCATCGCAATGCCATTTTAGGGCGTGAGTCGAGCGCTGAAGAATTGGCTTTTTTGCAAACCCCTGGTTCGAGTTTTTAAGCTTTGCTGAGCTGCGCTTTCGAGCTTGCTGTACCAGGTTTAGGCCGACAGGCCAGCTCTGTTCTGGGGGCATAACCCCTTGTCATTGTTGGCTGTTCCGATTTGCCCGAACTGACACTCGCAATTTGTTTACAAGTGCGTATAATCGCCAGTCTACAACAATAATTAACTTGGCATTCGATTATGGCTCAAGTGCGTGAAGGTTTTCAAAGCCGTCTGGGCTTTGTGTTAGCGGCAGCCGGTGCGGCAGTCGGACTTGGTAATATTTGGGGATTTCCCACTCAGGCAGCGAACCACGGTGGTGGCGCGTTTTTGCTGGTCTACTTTATCGTCATATTCTTACTGGCATTACCTGCTTTGTATACGGAGTTGTATCTGGGTCATCAGGCGCAAGCCAACCCGGTGAAAGCGCTCAAGCAGGCGTGGCAGGAGAAGCAGCCTAAAATCGGTGCGTCTGCTGGTTACATCGGCCTTGCCGGTGCTATTGTTATGCTCAGTTTCTATTCTATTGTTGCTGGCTGGATGTTGGCGCATTCTCTTGAGCCGCTCGCACGTTTGACTGGCTGGGATGCCGCCAGCCAATTTTTGTCGGGCGATTCAACCTTACGGAACTTTATCTTTACCCCTTTGATGCTGCTGTTGACCGCTGCGATTATTTTGCAGGGGGTGAAATCCGGTATTGAGGCCTGGTCTCGCCGTTTAATGCCACTGTTGTTGCTGTTACTTATTGCGCTGATTGCTTATATGGGCACGTTAGAAGGCGCTGCGGCAGGCTTCAAAGCCTATCTGGTGCCAGACTTCAGCAAAATTGGTGATCCTGAATTAATCATTGCAGCAATGGGGCAGGCATTCTTTTCTTTGTCCCTGGGCGTAGGCTGCATGATGATTTATGGCTCTTATCTGAAACCAAATGAGAACCTGCCTAAACTGACTTTCAGCGTGGCAATGCTGGATACCGGAGTGGCGTTTCTGGCCGGATTATTGATCATCCCGGCTCTGTTTATCGCTCAGAATAATGGGGTTGAAGTTTTCCAAAATGGTAAACTGGTTGGCGAGGGTAGGCTTATCTTTGCGATTCTGCCTGAGCTATTTGCAACCATGGGCGAGATTGGTTTATTCGTCGGGTTGACTTTTTTTGTGCTGATGTCTATAGCGTCGCTGACTTCAACCATTTCATCCACCGAAATTCCGGTGTCATTTCTGGTAGAAAACCATGGCTTTAAACGCTCACAGGCAACCTGGATGGTGACTCTGGTGCTGTTCGTCTGTTCAGGCACCATTATCATGAATTTTGATTGGTTATTTGGTCTGGTCATACAGGTATTCACCCAATATCAGCTGCCATTGATGGGCCTGTTCTACTTTATTACTGTCGGTTGGATATGGCGTCGTGGTAACCAGCTTGCTCTGGAGTGTAGTGGAAAAATGTACTGGTTTGCCCAGTATGTGCGCTTTGTTTGTCCGGTGCTGATGACTGCCGTCTTTGCGAATGTAGCGTTCTTTAAGTAACAGTGGCAAATTGAGCTCTGAATAGCCCGGTATTGCCGGGCTTTTTTGTATTTAAACACATAGGGTTAGTGTTTTATTCAATCGAGTAGTGACTAATTCAACCGCACGCTAGAAACAAATGCAACTTTGATCGCGATTAGTTGCTAAGCCGCTTCAATCTGTATATCTTGTGACGTTAATGTATCAATTTGATGAATCTTGTTTATCAAATTGATGTGTATTCATAGGAACAAGGATAAGATGGAAAACTGTGTAGTCAGCGGGAGGCTTCCCCCAAAAAGCCCTCAGGATCCGGTGATTAGTGAAATTAACTGGTTTATCAATAACATTTATCAGCCCGCATATCTAAAATATCAAAAACTTAGCAAGTTGACCCGCACTATCAGTGCAAACTCGGCCATTCTTGCTTTTGTATTTTTGAGCTATTTTGGGCTGAATACGGTATTCCCAAAGCTCAACCTGTTTGCGATACAGACACTCCATGATGGTTATGATTTCAACATGGCCATTGTGTTAGGCCTGCCCGTATTTCTCGTCGCATTGATAGTGTGTACACGTCAAAAGTTGCACCTGCGCCACCTTTGCTTAGCAATAATTTTAGGCCCAAGATACAACCCTAAATTTGCATATCGTAAAGAGAATTTGCTTCATACCTTACCTTTTTTGCAAGTTGTTTTGTTTTTGTCATTGTTCCTATTTTGCTTTACACAGCAAATGGTCGCGGTCGCAGGAATAATAAACGTGATTGTCTATGTTGGCACTTATATGGTTAATCGGCTGTTCGGATATACCTCTGCAACGACGCGAAATCAAATCATGATTCATAACCTTAAACGATTGCGGCGTGAGTATGAAATAGCGAGCTTTAACTGTGGCAGGTTTGAGCTGGAGCGCGTGCAGGCAGACGCGTTTGCGAGTTTATTCCAACTGGAAAAAGACAATGTAGCGCGACTGGATAAAGAGATCATGGGTGACCATTACAAAGTCCATGACAGCGCATTTAATATCATTAAAGGGTTAAGGAAGTAGTAATGAGTGAAGGTTATGTGTTTGATTTAAACCGGGCTGAATTCAATGATGATTTTAGTTCGTCAACTGGCAGTGGAGAGCTTTGGCAGGTATATGCCAGGCAACAGCTGGTTAGTAACTTAACCGCGATTTTAAATGACGCAGAGCAGTATGGAAGAGGCAGGGCAGTTAACCCCAGGGAAACCTGGTTATCGCATAATGCGATTCTGGTTACCAGCCCGAGGGGCTCGGGAAAAACGGTGTTTCTGCGCAACTGCGAAGCAATGTGGCGCAGTGAAAACACAGATAAGAAAGATGCCCTGTTGTTTCTTGACGTGATAGATCCAACCATGTTGATGGCACAAGACTCCTTTGCAAATGTCATCGTGGCGCAAATATATCAGGCAGTTAACAACAAACTTGAGCGCTCTAATTGCTGTGATGAGCAATCTAGAAATGAGCGCGATGACTTCCACCGCCGATTAAAAAAGCTGGCAGATGCGATGGGTAAAACCTGTGAATTTAACGGCGCAATCGGGATAGATAAAATCCTGAAATATAGCTCGGGTATTCAGCTGGAAAGCTACTTTCACTTGTTTGTTGAATCAGCCATAAAAATATTAGGCTGTAAGGCCATTGTGGTTTCAATCGACGATGTGGATATGGCAATGGAGCGCGCTTTTGAAGTGGTCGACGACGTCAGGCGTTTTCTGGGCTGCCCTTATTTGATCCCGATTGTCAGTGGTGAAATTAAGCTGTATGAGCATATGACTCAGAAGCACTTTGACGATAAAGCCTACGACAATCGCTGCCGGGACGCAAAGCTGACGGATAAAGGCAAGGAGCTGAGTGAACATTTAACTATGGCTTATCTGACCAAGGTCTTTCCTTCGCCAATGCGAATCAATCTGTTCTCGATTGAACGACTGCTCAATAAAATGCAGCTCAAATATGGTCAGGATAGCAAGCGCAGCATTTCTTATCTGGATTATCAGGAAAGCGTGTTCAATCAGTTTTACTTTCTTTGTCGCAACCGCGATGCCAGAAGAAACTGGACTATGCCAGAGTCGGCCCGGGAGCTAACCCAGCTGGTTCGCTCTTTGCCGCCAACATCACTTGAGCAGTCTGAAAAGGATGCGGATATCAGCAAGCAGATTGTACTTTATAACAATTTTAAAAACTGGGCCATGCAGAAGAAAAACGGTGAAGCACTGGTCTTTGCCGAGTCTGCTCTGTCCTTGTTACACGACAGCGAAGCGGTCTTTGATATACGCAAAATTCTGGCATTTAATCTGGTGCAACAAACAGATGCGAATCTTTACCCTTGGGCAAAGTATCATGTGCTGGAAGAGCAAGAGAGCAGATTAAAGGAGCTAGCAAAACAGGGCGGGGAGAAAATTAATAACGCAAGCTTATTGCAGGCGGCACTTGGCACTGGCGACAGAAAGAGCTTAAAAGCAATGCCACCGCTAGAATTTCTGGTTGATAAACTATATATAACTTTAAATACAGCAAACGAAAAGTCAGACCCCATTTCGATCTCAAACGATTCATTAGTAAAGGTCGCACAGGACTCTGGTTGGGAATTAAAAGGACAATGTTATATAGAAGACATCATGCTTGATGTTTACACAGAATCTGGTTTTTACTCCCAGCTTAGCAACAGCTATAAATTTGTCTTTTTTAGTCGATCTTTTGAGCTACTTATTTATTCAATTTTGACTAATAAAAATGAATCAGCGCTGTTATCAGATATCTATCAAATATTATCTAGAAAGCCGTTCTATAGCTTACCCGCTCTCACAGATACTAAGATTGCGTTAACAGGTGAGGAAGATACAGAGCATGATAGTTACGACGATAGTAATTTGTATTTTAGTACCCTCGCTCTGTGTGACAAAATTCAGATATGGCGGAAAGAGCACTGCGACTTGTTTGAGCAATGTTACATTCCTCGGCTCATACCGCTTCTATCATACTGCTTCAACAGTACTTTTACAGCGCTAAATGTGATTAAAGCTAATTTTAGCCATAACATGTTTGGTTATGAACACCTATCTGACATGGTGTTAAGGTTCAAATATAATGTGTTGAATGCTCTTATTCGTTGCGGTATACAAGGGCAAGCAGTCTACGCAAATGTTCTTGTTGGCGCAAAAAGTGAGACCGTGCGAAGCAAACGAGAAATATTTAAATATGAAAGGGTTTACAAGCGTAATCTAGCAATACTTAAAGAGGAGCTTTCATCAAGCCAAGCTCGCCATAAAGATACCGAAACGTCGAATTATATTATGAAATTACATGATGCGGTCAACTCTCATCCAATATTTAATATTACTAGTGACATTTCTAACCCATTATTACGATTAAACTCCCACCCGATTATTGTATCGATGAGTTATATGAACTCGTTGGATGAACTATCGAAAATGAATTCTGGTCTCTCTCAATCTGAGCAAGCAGGTTTAACTATGTGTATGAACTTTTTAGGGACTAAGGTCGATCGTAGGGTTAAAACTTTTGATAAAATATATAACTCACTTTACAAGATATTGGTCGATGATGAAAACCCGCGGGAATCAGAAGTATTGCGCGAACAGGTACAGAAAGCAAAGATACTTATTGAAAAAATGGAGCCTGATTTTATTAATAGAAGAGACTTCCTCAGTCTTGATACGAGACTGAAAAACATGATCAAAGCAGTTCTAAAGCTGGATCTGGGCGATGTTCAAGGTAACTGATAGCACTGCGGTGCTGGCGGCGTTTTTATCCTCCGACAGATTGGTGTTGTCAGATATCCTGCCGGCAAAGTCACGTACTCACAGTAAAGGGCTGCTTACTAAAGCAATCCTGGATTACCAGCCCTATGTGCATCGCAAGCTGCGCACGGACGATGTACAGGCAATGATAAGCTTGTATCAATTATCCGATACCAATACCGCGATACGGCCTTTGTTGTCGTCACTAGCAAACGAGTATCTGGACTGGCAGGGCAACTGTTTTGTTGTAAAACCGCAACGCTTGAGTGACTGGCTAGCTTTACTGTCGTTGCTTGACGGCAGCTGGGTCATTGCCCTGGCCTATGCGGATCTGCACGTCAATTTTGAGTTCTCGGTGTCTGAATTAGCGCATTGTATTGAGTCATTTCAGTGCCCATTTGCACTGCCAAGGCGAATGAGTAAGTCGTTTGCTGACAATCACGTGCATCTGGGTGGGCATGGTTATCTTGGCCCAAGCTTACTGAGCTTTTGCCTGTATGGCGCTGAAATTAAAAACAAGTTTCACTGGCCTGTCAGACCTGAATACACTGTGTATGAAAGTGGTTACTTAAATAAACAAGATATTGCTACTCAGTGCTGCCTGATTGGCGACGCGCTCGCTCATGGTGTATTTACCAATGACAAAACCATTCAGTATCGTGACAACACAACATCGGGCGATAAGTTTGAGCACAAAACGCTGGATGCGATTAAGTGTTACGAAGCAGAGACCGCGCCACAGCAATTTATTGCCAAAGCCACTTGTGAGTCTCAACCCTCGGCAAAGCGCTGGTTGTTGTACTTAACTGGACTTCTGGTGGAGTCACGCATCGAGTCAGGATCTTTGCTTTTGCTCGCGCGTCTGACAAATATTTTGCGAAATTATATGTTGGTGTCGGGAGTCGGTTTATCTCAGTTTGTTGAGGTGTCTAGATTTGGCGCTCGATATCAGCGAGGCGAAAGCCATACGCTTGGCGCTGGTGTTGTGAATGAATCACTCGAAGCTGACCTGGATAAGGGGGTGATGCGAGAGTTCAGGACAACACCCAACACTTTACTAAAAGGGAAAAATCAAAAAATAAAGCCCGATGCATTTTTTGCCTCGCTAAAGCAGTTGTATCTGAACTCGTTTGCCGAAAATACGCACTTTGTGTTGCACTTTACGCGTTCGGGCAGCCGAGAAGACAAACTTCAGGAAGCACGTCGTCATGCCCTCAGGCAGCAGACGGAACTATTACAGGACTTTACGCATTCGGTTACCTTTTCTGAGCAAGAGTGTGAGACGATATCAGGGCTTGCGAAGTTTGCATACCTGGATCTGCGCAAAGCTATCCGTGGTTATGACGTGGCTGGAAATGAAAACGAGTTACCGGTGGAAGTTTTTGCGCCAGCACTGCGGGTGCTGCGTGATAGTAAATATCCGACTCAGGGTGTAAAGTTTAATCGCTTACCTAAACCATTTATTACAGTCCATGCTGGCGAGGACTTTAGTCATCTTTTATCTGGTATGCGAGCAATAGATGAAGCAGTCGTATTTTGTGATTATGGTGTGGGCGACCGATTAGGTCATGCACTGGCCATGGGCGTGTGTCCTAAAAAGTGGGCCAGCAGGCAAGACAGGGCCTATCTGTCCGTGGGTGAGCATTTAGATAACTTAGTCTGGTGCCATCAAAAGGCCCTGTCGGTCATTCAATCTGTTCCTGAGATGGTCGGTGTGTTGCCTCTGTTGCAGGAGAAAATCCACTATTGGAGCGAGTTCCTGTATGGCGAAGCCCAACCACCCAAGCGTTTATACGATGCCTGGTTGCTCAGGCGCAATTGTCCCATCATTCTCAAATCAGATACGCAGCAGGCACTTAAATTGCCTGTAGTTGGACAGTTTGACCCGAGATTGAGCGGCTGGGTTATGGACTTTGGTGCACAATCAAAAGTGGCAGGCCATACAAAACATATACAGCTTTGGGAGAAGTATCTGTTTGCAAACCGAGACCCTGAATTTAGCCAAAGAAGAGGTACGCTGTTAAGCGTAGACTGTTCCGCTCAGCAAAGTGCACAAACCTTTGGCTTTAGTCATGGTCGGTACTTTGACTCCGTGTCTGCGGCAGAACTGACGCTCTACGAAGCCATTCAGGATTGGCAGATGGAACACTATGCCGCTTTAGGTATCGTCATCGAAGCCTGTCCAACGTCTAACATCTTTATTGGCCGGTTTGAGCATTACAAAGAGCACCCTATCTATCGTTGGGATCCACCGAATAAAAACTGGTTAAAAAAGGGAGAAAAATTTAATCAGTTTGGGTTACGAAAAGGCCCGGTAGCAGTTTGCGTCAATACTGATGACGCGGCACTTATGCCAACTACCATAGACAACGAGCATCGGATCCTTGAGCAGGTCGCGGTACATGATTATGAGGTAGGTGCAATGGTTGCCGAAGACTGGGTAGAGCGAATAAGGCAAAGAGGTTTGGAGCTGTTCAGACAAAATCACCTGGACTGGTTCAGTGAGGCTGACAAAACGGCGCTGACGTAACGCTGTTTTATTATCACCACACCAACTCTATTTAACTGCGCAGAAGAGCTGGTGTGGAGAAGAATGAAATATTCAAACCTGATTTTCCAGCGTCTGCCCAGTGCGAATGGCGTTTAGGTTAGTCACTGTGGTGTGGGCGATTTCGGTTAAGGCTTCTTTGGTGAAAAACCCCTGGTGTCCGGTAATGAGCACATTCTGAAAGCTGGCCAGGCGCATAAAAACATCGTCCTGAATCACTTCATCACTGCGGTTTTTAAAGAACAGTTCAGATTCTTGCTCATACACATCCAGCCCAAGGTAGCCGAGTTTTCTGGATTTCAGCGCGCGGATGCAGGCCTTGCTGTCTACCAGAGCACCGCGGCTGGTGTTGATCAGCATTACTCCTTGCTTCATTTTGTCAAACGCAGCGTCATCGATCATGTGATGCGTGGCATCTGTGAGTGGGCAATGCAGGGTAATGATGTCGCTTTGCTCAAGCAACATATCTAATGATACTTGCGTATAAGAGCCTTCTCCGATATTCGGATCGTAGACCAGCACATGCGCGCCAAAGCCGTTGAGAATGGCCACCAGAGCCTGACCAATTTTACCACAGCCGATGATACCGACGGTTTTGTTGTGCAGGTTAAAACCCAGTAAGCCGTTGAGGTCAAAATTATCTTCACGTACCCGGTTGTAGGCTTTATGGGTTTTACGGCTCAGTGTCAGCATCAGGGCAATACAATGCTCGGCTACGGCTTCAGGACTGTAAGCAGGGACACGTACTACTTTGATCCCCAAGGCGTGCGCTGCCTCTATGTCGACATTGTTAAAGCCTGCACAGCGTAGTGCAATACTTTGAACACCTAACTCAGCCAGTTCGGCTAACACATTGGCATCAACCTGATCGTTCACAAACACGCAGATGGCATCGAACCCCTGCGCCAGTGCAACAGTCTTGTCGTTTAGTGCTTGCTCAAAAAATTCAAACTCAATATCAGGAAACTGGGTAAGTGCATGCTCAAAAAATGGCAGCTCATACTTTTGCGAACTGAATAGGGCGACTCTCATTGGACACTTGACTCTCTATAATCGATTTTAAGGTTTCGGGCTTTGTCCTGGGCGCATAGCGGGACAATAAAACGCCCTCTGAGTTTACTAAAAACTTAGTAAAATTCCATTTAATAGCGCGGTTTTGCGCGATCCCCCGTGTATTTACCTTGAGGTAATTAAAGAGTGGGTGAGCATCCGGACCGTTCACCAGTATTTTTTCTGAAATGTGAAAGCTCAGATTGAAGTGCGACTGGTAAAACTCCCTGAGCATTTCGTTTTCCAGTGGCTCATTGCGGCCAAACTGGTGGCAGGGAAAGGCAATAATCTCTAATCCCATAGGGTGGTACTTTTTGTATAACTTTTCTAATGCGCTCAGCTGCGGTGCAAAGCTACATTTACTGGCAATGTTGACGATCAACACGGGTCTGCCTTGTAAGGATCTGAGTGCCAGCGTCTCGCCGTTAAGTAGTTTCACGCTGAAACGATAAATGTTCTCCATCCTGTCAGGCTCCTTGATGTTTTTTCTTTTTAATCACTTGATTCATAGCTGGTATTTTTCATTTGCCATGGCTAGATGGCTCAGGTATAACAACTCCATCTTTCTAGCTTAACAGCCAAATAGGACAAATTTATGTCAGTCAAAGTTGCATTCATCGGATTGGGGGTGATGGGCTATCCCATGGCCGGTCATTTACAACAAGCGGGTCATCAGGTGACCGTTTACAACCGTACAACCACAAAAGCAGAGTGCTGGGCGCAGCAGTATCAGGGGGCATTTGCTGCAACACCCAAAGAAGCCGTTACAGATGCTGAGCTGGTATTCATGTGCGTGGGCAACGATGATGACCTGAGATCCGTTGTGTATGGCGATAATGGGGTTTTGGCTGGTATGAAGCCGGATACCGTTTTGATTGACCACACGACAACCTCGGCTAAGGTAGCACGTGAGGTTGCGCAGCGAGCTGCCGAGCAAAACGTTGCATTTCTGGATGCGCCTGTATCAGGTGGCCAGGCTGGCGCTGAAAATGGGGTATTAACCGTGATGGTGGGCGGTGACCCTGAAGTATTTGCGCGTGTGAAACCCGTAATGGCGGCCTTCAGTCGTTTTAGTCAGCTCCTCGGAGAAGTGGGCTCAGGTCAGTTGTGCAAAATGGTGAATCAGATTTGTATTGCTGGTGTGGTACAAGGATTGGCTGAGGGGCTTCACTTTGCGAAACAGGCTGGCCTGGACGGTGAAAAAGTGGTTGAGACAATTGCCAAAGGTGCAGCGGGTTCGTGGCAGATGGAAAACCGTTATAAAACCATGCTAGCGGGAGAGTATGACTTTGGCTTTGCCGTTGATTGGATGCGCAAGGATTTGGGCATTGCACTGGACGAAGCGCGCAGCAATGGCTCTTCATTGTCACTGACTGCAATGGTCGACCAATATTATGCCGATGTACAAGCACTCGGAGGCGGTCGCTTTGATACCTCGAGCTTGTTAGCGCGTCTTGATGCCATTCATGACAAGAAGTAGTTTGTTGTCTCTGTGAGGCGAGGCTGACAAATAAAAAAGGCAGGTGCTTAAGCAACCTGCCTTTTTTGGAATTTATTTACTCACTTAAGCTTTTTTCGACAGCTTGTCTAAGTCGATGTCTTCTTCCAGTGCTTTGGCTGCATCGGCATCATTGAATACTTCGGTATCCAGTTCACCCTCAGACTTGGCCACCACACAAGTTACCATACAGTCACCGGTAACATTTACGGCGGTACGAGTCATATCCAGTAGACGGTCAACACCCATTATGATGGCGATCCCTTCAACAGGCAGGCCAACCTGATTAAGGACCATAGCCAGCATGATTAGGCCGACGCCTGGCACACCTGCGGTACCAACCGAAGCCAAAGTGGCGGTCAGAATGACCATCAGATAGTCACTCAGGGTTAAATCTACAGCGAAGACTTGTGCGATAAAGACAGTTGCAACCCCTTGCATGATGGCGGTGCCATCCATGTTGATGGTTGCGCCCAGAGGTACGGTAAAAGAGGCGACCGAGTTATTAGCGCCTAGCTTTTTGGTGGCCGTTTCCAGTGTCACAGGCATAGTGGCACTTGAGCTTGATGTGCTGAATGCGAACATACAGGCATCTTTCATTTTTGCCAGGAAGGTGAGTGGGCTCAGGCCTGTCAGCACTTTTAGCAAAATGCTGTAGTTGACAAACGCATGGATCAGCAGGGCTGCAACAACAACGAGGAAGTATTTACCCAGCTCGACAATCAGGTCCATTTCAATACTGGTAAATAGTTTGGCCATCAGACAGAAAACACCATAGGGTGCCAGGTTCATCAAAAGGGTTACCAGCTTTAGCACTACGGTATTTAAATCTTCGAACACTTTTGCACAGCGCTTACCTGCATCACCACTTAATGCCATAGCGATACCAAACAACAGCGCAAACACAATAACCTGAAGCATATTGCCACTTGCCATTGCATTGATCGGGTTGGTCGGGAACATCCCGATAATAACCTGAGTGAGTGTGGGTGCTTGTTGAGCGTTAAATGTAGCGGTAGTTGGAATTTCAACCCCACCACCTGGACTAACTAGCAGAGCAAGTGAGATAGCCACTGTTATTGCGATAGCCGTAGTGGATAAATATAGCAAAATGGACTTACCACCCAGACGACCGAGTTTCTTTGGGTCGCTCAGACTACAGGTGCCGACAACGAGAGAAATAAAGACCAGAGGCACAACCAGCATTTTTAGACTAGCGATGAAAATTTGTCCGCCAATGTGGAACAGACCATCAACGAAAAAGCCTTTGACCGGCAAATCGAACAGGCCCAGAGGGATTGCAACTTCAGGCTTATCGCCTAGTATGGATTGTATTAACAGACCCAAAATAACACCCAATACCATGCCCAGCATAATACGGGTTGTTAGGCTCATTTTTTTGTTTTGTGACATAGCCTTTGACATTGTCCTAACACTTCTAATTTACAAAATCGCTATAGCCTAACAGGATAGTTGAAGATGAACAGAAAAAATCGATGACGGCCGCTAAAAATTTGTGATTTTAGATCCACAATTGGGTTAACATGGTGAAAATAACTCAAAATTATTAGATTGCAAGGGAGAATCGAAAATGTCTCTGATGCGCTGGTTTAGTATTACTTTGCTCAGCTTGCTGATGATCGCCTGTGGTGGCGGTGGTTCGATTGAAAAAGACACCTCAGGAGGTGGCGGTACAAATACCGACTATGAATTGGTACTTACTACTAGTTCCGCGAGTGGGGGAAGCCTGAGTATCAGCAACCCTATTACTATTACGGCCAAGCTCACCAATGATGGTGCGCCCATTGCAAATAACCTGGTTAATTTCACTAATGATGAGTTTTCAGACTTTGCTTCTGTCAGTTCTCAGTTAACTGATAGCAACGGTGAGGCCAAAGTGACCATTATTGCCAATCGGGCAGGGGGGGCAGGTACTATTTCTGCCACCGCAGATGTGGGTGAAAATACCGTGACAGGCTCGGTGCCATATGCTGCTGATGGTGATGGTGGTATTCAGATTGCGATGACCATCACTGGTTCAGATGGACTGGCAATCGATGCGAGCAATCCAATTGCGGGTTCAGAAATCGCCACTGTTACTGCGGTTCTCACGGATAATGGTACACCTCTGAGTGGTCAGGTGTTGGAGTTTTCAAGAGAAGCGGATAGTGAAAATCTGCTGGTTACCAATGGTAACTCTAACGTGCAAACTGATGCAAATGGTGCCGCCCGCCTACTGGTACAAGCCACAGACGAAGTAGGGGCCGGCTATGTGCAGGTTACATACAACGAAGATATTAATGCACGTATCGGTTTCGAGTCTGCGGGGAACCCTTTTTACGACAAAGAAATCTATGATCTGAGCGTTCAGCTGGTTGATGCAAATGATCAAACCTCTTCAGATCTCTCTTTAGCGACACCATTAACAGCAAAAATTCAGCTGACTTTAAATGAACAACCTGTTGCGAATGCCGACATTCTGGTTGAGGCGGAAGAAAGTGCGCGCTTTGCCAAGCCAACAGAATCAGTCAGAACGGATGCCACTGGTCAGGCTGAAATACAGCTCTTTGCAACGAGCACAGCGACGGTTGCGCAACAACTCGATGCTTTTACCGCGACATACATGTTAGCGGGTGAGGAGGCTGCAAGAACGGTTGCCAGCTATGTTGGTGCGGGCGATGGTGGTATTCAGCTGACCGTGAGTGTCGAGGATGCCCAGAATGAAGAAATAAACAAAGAGAATCCTTTGAGTCTTGGTAAGGAAGGATTCCTTAAAGTTAATTTGAAAAAAGATGGTCAGCCTTTGATCAAGCAATTGGTTACTGTGAGTGAGCTGGTGCTGGCTGATATCACAGACAATGGCACCGCTGAGACTGACAGCAATGGTGATGCTGAGCTGACATTGAGTGTCAACGATTCTCGTGGATGGGAGCAGTTTACAGTAACCTACACAGAAACAGACACGACCAATACAATAGTGAGTTCTGGCCGCTATTACTCAAATGGTCTTGCAGCAGGGGCTGGAGTGCAGTTGACGGTGACTGTTTTAGACCTTAATGATAATGCTATTAATGAAGGCAACCCGCTCAGTGCGACAAATCCAGGTCAGGTCGTTGTGACCTTGCGCGAAGATGACACACCGCTGAGTAATGAATTGATCACTGTATCAGGTGGTTTAAAGGCGGTAACCTCTCCATCTGATGGCGTATCTAATACAAACTCAAGCGGTGAGGCAAGAGTCACCCTGATCCCGAATCAAGAGGAGGGTTGGGCTGAGGTCACCGCTTCGTTTGGTGACGGCGGCGCAGCCGTAACGAAAACAGCCCGGTATTTTTCAAGCGGCGATCCTAATTTCGGTGCAAGTGGTTATCAATTGACACTGGTCGGTAAAAACGCCCAGGGTGATGAGTCAAATTCACTGTCAGCGCAAATGCCGCTGACCATTGAGGCACGTCTTACGTTCAATGGTAACGTACAGGAAAATCAAAATATTCAATTGAGTGTGAATGAATTTGGTGTCCTGGACCCTGAGTCAGGCTCGGTACTGACTAATAACGAGGGGATCGCAACCATTCAGTTATTAGACAATTCTATTTCAGGAGCAGGACGTGTAAGTGCACGTTATGAAGCCAATAATGGCGTTATCGTTACTCAGAATTTTAATTTCAATAGTGCCGGAGACGGCGGGGTAAATATTTCCATTGTAAGCATTCTGGATAGTGACGGGGATGCCATTTCTACTCAGCTTTCAGGTGAAAATAAACTCGCTGAGGATCATAATGGTATTGCCACTGTGCAGCTAATAGAAAATGGTCTGCCCTTATCCGGAAAGTTAGTGACGTTTACGACAGATTCGGTTGCTACTATGAACCCCCAAAGTGGCCGTGCTGTCACTGATGAAAATGGCTTTGCGAGTGTTGAGCTACTTGCGACCAATACTTCAGGGATCGGTGAAGTGTATGCAGAGTATCTGACATTCTCAACGCCTCGCGTCACCTTTGCCTCTGATGGTGCAGTGATTGTTGATGAGGGTGAGTATAAGATGGTTGTCCGGTTACTGATCAATTGTCAGGATGATTGGGATAGTAACCGAGATGCAACAGGGATAACGGACGCAGATCTGGCAAAGTGTGATGAAGTGACTAATGTCCCTTCAACTGAATTGGCCGAAGTGTATGTTAAATTGACACCGACTGCGAACCCGGATAAAGGCATTGAAAATGCGATTGTTAGTGTCCAAACCAACAAGGGGCAAATTCTACCTTCTTCTGGCCAAGTTCTGACTGATCTGCAAGGCGTTGGCTTACTGAAACTGCAACCGGGTGACTCAGGTGGTGCCGGTACGATTACAGCGAGTTACCTTGATGAGAGCGATACGAAAAACTTCTCTGTTGGTATTCAGGATCTGTTCTTAAGCTTAAGCAGTGAACTGGATTCCGGTGGTAATCGCGACAGTTTGGCCGCCGGTGACAGCTTTATTCTGACCGCGACGATTTTTACTGATGAGGCAGACCCGGATAATTCGATATACGGTCAGCCCGTCGATGTGGAGTTTACTTCGACCTGTGCTGATGAAGGGTTGGCAACCATAGATGGACAGGTGCGTTCTAAAGACGGTAAAGCATCTTCAACATACCGTGCTCAGGGTTGTAGCGGCAATGATACGATTGTGGTTACGGTGACTTCAGGCGGCGGTGTGAATGACCCGGAAAGCTATGTGTTTACGGTTGACGATGCGCCAGTACAAGCTATCCAGTTTATTGAAGCCTCTAATGCCTTTATTGCATTACCGCCCGGCTTGGGTGCCACACCCACCACCTCAACGGTGAAATTTAAGCTACTGGATACGGATGACCGACCGTTAAAACAGAAGCAAATTGAGTTTAGACTGGCGGACTTGACCGGCTCTGCTGACCTTACCAACTACAAAGGCAGTACAGACAGTGAAGGATTTGCGCAGACAACCGTGCAATCCGGAGTTGTGCCTGGTGCCATCGTGGTTGAAGCCTGCTACATCTCTGATGAGGTTATTGCGTCTTATGCCACTACGAATGAGTATCCGACTTGCTGGCAATCTGTTATAGATCAATGTGCCGCAGACAATACTCACCCGAGATGCCCAGATGTGAACGATAACTTGACGCTGCGCTTGATCCCCGTTGCAGATCAGGTCAATGCTGTCTCTTCAGGTATCGTATTATCGTCGGGTGTACCAGATCAGAATAGCTTTGATATTGCTGCTGATAACCTAGTGTTAAACGCATTAAACTACGTAGGTGTGACGACCAATATTTCTGTTTATTTTGGTGACCAGTTCAACCAGTTAACCGGTGATAACCTGGTGGCAAGTGTCACAGCCGAAGCGGGCGTGGTCGGCAGTATTGATGGTACGGGCGGTTCTCCTTCATATCAGTGTGCGATTGTGGATGGCGTGTGTACCGTGCAATGGCGCAAGCAAGGTGAGTTCCCATACAACGACACAGATACCTGGCGTAACACCATTGGCGATGTCTGTGATACATATGGTGGTCAACCTGTTCCCTGTATCAATGGTTTCCCATCTGTCTATCGTTATACCGATGCTGACGGTAATTTCTTGCAAGATCAAGATGGTAACGATATGACCGAGGTGGTAGATGGTGTTACGTTACCTGCTGAGTTGCCTGTGGTCAGAGGTGGACGGATCACTGTATTGGCCACTGCTAAAGGTCAGGAGAGCTTTATAGACAAGCAAAGCAGCGCAGATATTAGCAGAACGAACGGGATATTTGATGAAGGTGAGTTCTTCAGCGCGTTTGACTTACCGGAAGCCTTTGTAGATCACAACAAAAATGGCACATTTGATGCCATAGATTGTAATGATGCGGCTGAAGCACATAAATGTACGTTCAGGTTCAGTGATGGCGGTCACAATGAGACCTACCTGGATGGCAACAACGATCTGTCTTACACCAGTGAAGACAATAAATATAATGGCCTGCTATGTGGTGAACAAGCTTTGACAGGTGGCCATTGTACGCGTGATTTGGTTGATGTACGCCGAGATCTGGAGTTGATCATCGCAGGCGATGTACCGTACGCGCGCTTCGTCATCGCCAGCAACTTGATTGGCGGTGCCGCCTGTACGGGCACAATCAATGGTTTCAGTGGCCTGGAGCAGACGGAAGACGAGGATTACTGTGATTTGAATGTCGTTGATTTAACCATTGTTGAGTCAGCTGATGTCGAGATCTATTATTCAGATCTGTTCGGTAATGCATTTCCTACGGGAACCACTGTCAGTATCACAGCAGATAATGGGGAAATTTCGATTAGTGAAGTCAATACTATTGTCAGTGCCAATGATATCTACGGGATCAAAAAAGCCGTGGTGAAAGTCTCCCGGGAAACGGCCGCAAACAGTAAGACAACGGGTAATCTGACGATTACGTTTACCATTCCATCGCCGTTTGAAGGACAAGATCCGACGATTGTCTCAAAAAGTATGCAAATTATAGACGCGGGTTAATAGACTTAAAAAAGGGCCAAATCATTGGCCCTTTTCCTTTACCCCTTGAAATTCCTTTTATATCCGCTATATTCGCCCTTTCCATCAAGCAATCTATACGCCTGGGTAAATTAACAGCAACAATTGTTCATAAAATCACTGCTTGGCGAAAAGATCGAATGAAAAGCTTGTAACAATAGGTATTTGTGGATATACCTATATTTAATCGCGCCCAATGAAGGGCAACAACCAGACAGAAGTCAAATAGGCAGCTATGGGCAAATCGCTAGTAATCGTAGAGTCTCCCGCAAAGGCAAAAACTATCAATAAGTACCTGGGTAAAGACTACATTGTGAAATCCAGTGTCGGTCATATCCGTGATCTTCCTACCTCAGGCGCAGGCAAAACCAAAGGTCTGGCAACTAAATCTCCTGCTGAAGTGAGAAAAATGTCGCCAGAGGAAAAAGCTGAGTACAGAAAAAAGAAAGATTACGCGAACTTGGTTGCCCGGATGGGGATAGACCCGGAAAAGGGCTGGGAGCCGCACTATGAAGTGTTACCTGGCAAAGAAAAAGTGGTTCAGGAGCTGGCCAAGCTCGCAGAAAATGCCGACACCATCTATCTCGCAACCGATTTGGATAGAGAGGGAGAGGCCATCGCATGGCACCTGGAAGAAGTGATTGGTGCCGATGCAAGTAAATACAAACGTGTTGTATTTAACGAAATCACCAAAAATGCCATCACACAGGCGTTTGAGGCACCGGGTCAGCTAAACACGGACATGGTGTATGCGCAGCAGGCACGACGCTTTTTGGACCGCGTGGTTGGCTTTATGGTGTCACCTTTGCTATGGCAAAAAGTCGCGCGTGGATTGTCAGCGGGTCGTGTTCAGTCTGTGGCGGTACGCTTGCTGGTTGAACGTGAACGTGAAATCAAAGCCTTTATTCCGGAAGAATTCTGGGATATTCACGCAGATACCGCACTGGCAGAGCAGGATGTTCGTTTTGCTGTGACTAAATATCAGGGTGAAGCGTTTAAGCCGCTGAACGAAACGCAAGCCAATAAAGCCGTTACTGAACTGCAAAAAGCGCAGTATCAGGTTGTTAAGGTTGAAGAGAAACCCAGTAAGAGCCGCCCGAGTGCACCTTTTATTACGTCAACCATGCAACAGGCCGCCAGCACCCGCTTGGGTTATGGTGTTAAAAAGACCATGATGCTGGCACAGCGTTTGTACGAAGCGGGTTACATTACCTATATGCGTACTGACTCAACCAACTTATCGAATGATGCGGTTGAAATGGCACGTGGCTATATTCAGGATAACTTTGGCGATAAGTACTTGCCGGGTGCCCCCATTAAATACAGTGCGAAAGACAATGCACAGGAAGCGCACGAAGCAATTCGTCCTTCAGATGTGAACATCCTTTCTGGCCATGTTGAGGGCGTAGATGCCGACGCTAAGAAGCTCTATGAGCTTATCTGGCGTCAGTTTGTGGCATGTCAAATGACCCCAGCAGAGTATGACCTGACCAATATCACCGTAGGTGCAGGCGATTACACACTTAAGGCACGTGGCCGTGTGTTACGTTTTGACGGTTGGACACGCGTTCAGCCAGCAGTCCGTAAGAAAAATGAAGAAGAGCAGGCGTTACCCGCTGTGGCAGTGGGTGACATCGTTCAGTTGCAGGCACTTGATCCGAAGCAGCACTTTACCAAGCCACCGGCGCGTTTCAGCGAAGCAAGTCTGGTTAAAGAGCTCGAAAAGCGTGGCATTGGTCGTCCTTCAACGTATGCGTCGATTATTTCGACCATTCAGGACCGTGGCTATGTGCGGGTAGAAAACCGCCGCTTTTATGCAGAGAAAATGGGCGAAATAGTTACTGACCGCTTGATCGAAAACTTCGATGAGCTGATGGACTTTGACTTTACGGCCAAAATGGAAAACCGCCTGGATGAAATCGCAGAAGGCGATCGAGTCTGGACTCAGGTACTTGATAAGTTTTACGCTGATTTCTCTAACCAGCTCGATCTGGCCGGTAAAGAAGAAGCGGAAGGTGGTATGCGCCAGAATGTGATGGTTGAGACTGACATTGACTGTCCAACCTGTGGTCGTAAGATGGGGATCCGCACAGCGTCCACTGGGGTATTCCTGGGCTGTACAGGCTACAACTTGCCACCAAAAGAGCGCTGTACCACCACGATGAACCTGATCCCCGGAGATGAAGCGGTTGATGCTGATGTTGAAGACGCAGAAACTGAAAGCCTGAGACAGATGAAACGTTGTCCTATCTGTGAAACCGCGATGGATTCCTATCTGATAGATGAAAAGCGCAAGTTGCATGTGTGTGGTAACAACCCGGGTTGTAGTGGTTACGTCATTGAAGAAGGCAGCTTTAAAATCAAAGGCTATGATGGCCCGGTGATTGAATGTGATAAGTGTGGCTCGGATATGCAGCTTAAGTCTGGTCGTTTCGGCAAGTACTTTGATTGTACCAGTGATGACTGTAAGAACACACGTAAACTACTTAAAAGCGGTGAGCCTGCGCCACCAAAAGAAGATCCGGTACACTTACCAGAGCTACCCTGTGAGAAATCTGAAGCTTATTTTGTGCTGCGTGACGGTGCATCTGGTATCTTCCTGGCGGCACATACATTCCCTAAATCCAGGGAAACCCGTGCACCAAAAGTGGCCGAGCTAAAGCGTTTCAGAGATCGGATCTCGCCTAAGTTCTATTATCTGGCGGATGCGCCGGAGCAGGACAATGATGGTAACCTGGCCGTTGTCAGATATTCACGTAAAACTAAAACACAGTACGTGATGACTGAAGTGGAAGGCAAAGCCACAGGCTGGAAAGCGACTTATGCGAACGGCAAGTGGGTCGAAGAAGAGAAAAAGCGCAAGAGCGCCAAATCTTAATGAGTCTGCTTGGGTGACAAGCAAGAGATAACAAAAAAGGCCAGCTTTGCTGGCCTTTTTACTGTTTGAGGATCAGATGTCAACTTCAGTCACGGTCAGATAGTCACTGGCAGTTAGCTCTTCGTTAACACACTGCAAAACGTACTGGCGTAGCGCATCGGTTGCCACTTCGTCATCCTGAGCCCATTCAACACACATTTGTGTCAGTTCGGCTATCAGGCTGGCTGGTGCGCTTTGTTGTTGCACATCATCAGCTACAGCGGAGATTGAAGTTAAAGTTGCGGCTAAAACGAAGCTCGCCAGCGCTGAAAATAGTTTCATTGATGTTTCCTTTTGTGTTTAGTGTCACGTTTCGTCACAGTGAGTTTTTAAATCAAAAGACAAAAAAAGAACAACGAAATAAATCACTCCTGAAGATAAGTGAATGTGATTTTGCAACAAATCGAGTGTTTATGATTAGGGAACTGCTGTTCTAACAGTGATATACTTCAACGACTTGACGTATCTATGGCCTTTTTTGAGGGCGATTAAGGACGGAATAATGACCAATTATCGCGGACGAATCCGCACACTGTTCAGGCACAGTCTTATTGCTTTAGGTCTGCTTGGTGCTCCTGGTAGTCACGCGACTACGTTGGACACAGCCAATCTGACACCTTGTTATACTAAGGGTCTGGCAGACAGGTTAATGTGTGGCAGCGTTAAACAACCTCTTTCAGAACAGGATAACGATGAAAAAATCAGGATTCATTTTGCGGTGATCCCGGCCATCAAGCAGGTGCATCCATCGGAAGCCATCCTGGCATTTGCAGGAGGCCCGGGCCAGTCGGCCATTGAGGTTGCAGCCGTATTTGCTCGGATCTTACGATATGCTCGCGAAGATCGCGATATCATCCTGGTGGATCAACGGGGCACGGGTAAGTCCACCTTGTTGCAATGTGACATGGACCCACTTGAGGCGCAGTTTGCCTTCAATGATGATGCTTTGCCTATTTTTGAATATAGCCGTGACGAAACCCAAAAGTGTAAAACGAAACTCAATACGGATCTGAGCCATTTTACGACGGTTGCCGCAGCCAGTGATTTTGAAGCGGTGAGACTGGCACTGGGATATCAAAAGCTGCACCTGTTTGGCGCTTCTTATGGAACACGAATTGCGCAGGAATATATGCGCCGCTATCCGCAAGCAGTGGCAAGTGCGACGTTGGACGGGGTAGTGCCTATGCAGCAAAGTCTGGTTGCCATAGGTGAAGCCATTGATAAGTCATTGCAGGCAATTTTTATCGATTGTGCTGAAAAAGCAGATTGCCGTCAGCAGTATCCCAAGCTGGACCAACAGTATCAAACTCTAATAACTCAGTTAGAAGCGCAACCGGCAATCGTTCAGATCCCACATCCCAGAACACATCGACCCATCCCGCTGGTTTTGACACAGAGTAAAGTACGCTCGGCCGTTCGCATGGCGCTTTACAGTCATACTACGCGCGCTCTGGTACCGTTGGCTATTAGCGAAGCTAGCAGAGAAAACTATTTGCCATTGGTGGGCCTGATGGGCAGTGATTCGGCGTTTGGTTCGCTGGCTATGGGTATGCACAGTGCCATTGTGTGCGGTGAGGACTGGCCTGTGCTGACACCTCAAGAACGAGCGCGGTTTTCAGCGACCTACTTCGGTCGCATGATGATAGAGTCGCTCGATGCAAGCTGTCCTGTTTGGCAGGTTGATGCCGTAGACAAAACCTTCTATCAACCATTAACGACTAGTATACCAACGTTATTGTTATCTGGCGGGTTAGATCCCGCAACACCACCTGAGTGGGCAGAGCTGGCGATGGAAAATATGGCTAATGCGCGTCATCTGATTGCCGAAGAAGCAACACATGGTGTGGCTGCACAAAGCTGTGCTGACAAACTGGTCGCTGAATTTATTGATCATGGTGAACTAAAGAGACTGGATGCCAGTTGTTTGAGTAAAACAGCAGTGAAACGGTATTTTATGAATCCCAATGGTCCAGTATTAGTTAAAGAGGAGCCGTAATATGATCACTGTGCATAATCTACAAAAACAAATCGCGTCGGTGAATGCGCTGGACGGACTGAGTTTCAGTGCAGAGAATGGCCAGATCACTGGGTTGCTTGGCCCCAATGGTGCAGGCAAAACAACCTGTCTGAGGACAGTGTTTGGATTATTACAGGCAGATCAGGGATACGCAGAAATAGACGGGATTAAAGTTCATGAGGATCCCATGGCAGCCAAGCAGCAGCTTGGTTTGTTTCCGGACCCGTGTGGTTTGTATGAACGCTTGACACCCAGAGAGTATATTCAGTTTTATGCCGAGCTGAGCGGGATGGCCAAATCACAGGCCATATCGGCTACGCAACGCGTGATTGAGCAGTTGCAAATGATGGACATTGCTGACAGGCGCTGTCAGGGCTTTTCCCAGGGCCAGCGAATGAAAACGGCACTTGCGCAGGCAATCGTTCATCAGCCACGCAACATCATTCTTGATGAACCAACACGCGGTCTGGATGTTATGAGTACCCGTGTACTCAGAGAGTTATTATTGATGCTCAAGGCTCAGGGACATTGCGTGTTGTTTTCCAGCCATGTGATGCAGGAGGTGGCAGCCCTGTGTGATCATGTGGTGGTCATGGCAAAAGGCAAAGTGGTTGCGCAAGGCACACCTACGCAGTTGTGTGAACAAACGGCCAAATCGAGCCTGGAAGAGGCTTTTATTGCTCTGATCGGCAGTGACGAGGGGATAGCGGCATGATGAAGCAAGTCAATATCCTGTTCAAGAAAGAGCTACTGGATGCGTATCGCGATAAACGTTCGGTCATGGCCGGGCTTTATTATGCGTTTGGCGCGCCGATCGTGATGTGTTTGCTGTTTTCAATACTGTTACAACAAATGGCTTCACCTGAAGCACTTAAGATCACCATTTCTGGTGCTGAACGTGCACCTAATCTCGTGCAGTATCTTGACAGTGTCGACATAAGCCACAGTGATGAAGCTGATACAAAACCTATCCACCTGGAGATTGATGACGCATATCAACAGGATATGGCGACAGGTCGCAGTGCAACAGTGGTGATTGTTGCTGATAAGTCTGATAGCAAGCTGATAAAGTCGGTCCGGCGACTGGAAACGGCATTGCTAAGGTATAACAGCGAAGTAGCGGGATTACGTTTGGTGGCTAGGGGGATTGATCCGGGGTTGATGCGTGCCCTGGATGTACAAACGCAGGATCAGGCCACGCCAGATGCCAAAGGCGGTTTGTTTCTGGGAATTGTCACTTTGTCTATTATCATTGCGGTTTTTTATTCTGCGATGAACTTAGGCATAGATACCAGTGCAGGCGAGCGTGAACGTAATTCACTGGCACTATTGCTCAGTCATCCGCTCAGTAGTATGCAGATTGTGCTGGCCAAAGTTGCCGCGATTGCGACTTTTTCGGTTCTGGGTCTGGCCCTGGTGCTGATCGTATCAAAGTTTGCTTATGCCATGGTGGCCTGGGAGCAGCTGGGATTTAGTATTACCCTGGATCAGCGCTTCATGGTGGTTAGCCTGATCATCGGTATTCCAATCGCACTCATGTCTGCCAGTATGCTTATCTTCGTCTCTTTTATGGCAAAGTCGTTTAAAGAGGCACAGTCCTACGTCACTATGGTACTGATGGTACCAGTGGGCCTGAGTATGATGACCAGCTACGATATCGCCACGGAGACAATTCAATGGTTGCCGATTGCTGCACAGCAGTACGCGATGATTGAACTGATCAAAGGTAACGCCTTACCATTGGCACCGCTGGCAGTGGCGTCGGCGTCTACTTTGGCATTGTTTGGGCTGTTCACTTACCTGAGTAGCAGAATGCTGAAAAGTGAAAAAGTGGTGTTCGGTTTATAAATACAGCAACACTTTATCTTCTATCAAGCCGGCAGACCTTAGCCGGCTTGATAGAAGAATAAAAAGACGGGCAGGCAGATAAGCAGTCCGACAAAAAAGAGTTTGAAAAAGCCGTCTCTGTTCTCGGTCAGATCAGCCAAGCCGATACTGTCTTGCCCATTCCGCTCAAAAGGCCTGAAGTGCCTGTATATCTTCATAGTGAGCAAACCAACAATAAATGGCAGTACAACTACCGCCACGATTAATATCACCAAATACCAAGCTTCCGGTACCGTATTTCTCATTGTCTAAGCAACCTGATTAAAATAGGTACATTAGCAAAGAATCTCCCGGCCATAAAGCACTTCCACGTAATGGGTCGTAATGGCAAAAAAGTCAATTTTCGACTCTACTCTGATTGGGTGCTATTTGGCACCTACAACCACAGAGCAAAGCAAGTTACGCGTTAAGGAGCACAAACATGTCGCATGTTACAATTAAAAGGGTCATGGGGTTTGGAGGGGAAACGCTGGCTGAGTATCGGGCTCAGCAGATGAAAGAGCCGCGCTGGCAATATGTTACTCAAGGTGTGTCCGATGCTGATTTGGATAATAACTTTGAGTTTTTAAACGGGGCAGTGCTTGACCGTAAAGTAGGCACACACCTATTGCAAACTACCACCGGATTGTTTGGCCCAATTCGGACAGGCACAATTGTTCACCTTGATCCAAATGCAGCGAACCAAGTGATTCAAAGCGACAGGGCACCACTTAACCCAGAGGGGGATCTCATCACGCGTCTTAACCAGCTTCACGGTGTGCGCACTGGTAAGCCGCCAGGGGCCGACAATGCGTTGGCGGTAAGTGGTTTTTGGACTGCTGCGACGGACGGTGCGGGGATCGCTGGCCTGGACGGCGCCTCTAACGTGTTTGGTAGTACAGGCCAGCTTATACTCAACCCTGAATGTGCCGGCGAGCCGGTATCGCTTACATTTCCATTGTTGCGATTTGGCTCAACTGAACAAGAGCAATGCAATTACCTTGAGACGCTCGCTTACTATGGTGGAACGTTACTTCAGCCGGGCGAGCAGTTTGACTTAGGCTTCACGCAGGATTTGTGGGGCATTCAGTACGATCAGAAGCTACCTGAGTATGTGACTGAGTATGAGTTTAGCCCAACTAAAGGTGGAGGCTTGTTTGTCGAGCATCACCCTTTCCCCCATATCTGGCTTCCGGCGACAGGCATCGACCCGGCCTTTAAAGAACCGACAGTTTCCAGAATATTGCTCGGTCGCAGGCTCAATTGCAGCCACGAAGATGGCTATTATCGCACCGTCACCAATGAGCAATACCACTTCACTGTGTTTGAGGTACCAAACGATGGGAGTGCGCTCGCTATTCGTCCTCAGTGCATCCACAACGATAGTTTTACGAAAGGGGCGCAAACCGTGTTCTTGGGTAATACCGCGGCGAATACTGTGGCACTGCGCCAGAGCATGCCCGTGACAGAGATGGTGGTGGGCAACACGCCTGTGTCTGGTCTGTCAGATTAACTGCCATATGTCGTACAGT
Source organism: Pseudoalteromonas rubra (assembly GCF_005886805.2). NCBI lineage: Bacteria > Pseudomonadati > Pseudomonadota > Gammaproteobacteria > Alteromonadales > Pseudoalteromonadaceae > Pseudoalteromonas > Pseudoalteromonas rubra. The sequence continues at coordinate 2,691,122 of NZ_CP045429.1, read as the reverse complement.
ACGAGGCCTGTCCTGGGCCCGTACTCCTTCCTGAAGTTAGTTTCTATTTAATGATCCTTCAACACACCGCTAAATAAACTTGAATATTTTTAATGTTCAAACTCATCCAATTATTGCGTTTCTACTAATATATAGACTAAACCAGAATAATGATGAAAATCATTCAATACATTTGGTGTTGCTCAAGCCTTTGCTTTATAAGATATTTTGTTCACTGTTAAGGTTGTTATACTATCGCTTATAAGGCGAATATTAACCTAAATCTCACTAGTCGCTGTCTGTTTCACTGGCAGTCAATTTCAAGAGAGGGAGACGTACATGAACAAAGATACCATTATTATCGGTGCAGGATTTACCGGCTTAGCGGCGGCAGCCGAGCTACAGAAAAACCAGCAAGATTTTGCGATTCTCGAGGCAAGTAATCGGCTCGGCGGTCGAAACTTCAGTTTCAAAATCACGCAGCACCTTGATACTCCCGGCGTGGAATATGAACACGGCTCTCAATATATCGGTGAGTCGCAGGAGCCTTTATGGTCTGTGGTTAAAGGGGAACCGTTTTATACCTGGCTGAAAACACACTACCCTGATTATGTACATCCGGATACACCGGACACAGAGTACAATGAGGATACGTTACCTCCCTATATTGTAGACAACTTTGCACAGAGACTTGATTTTCCAGAGCAAGTGTTAATTCTCAGAGATGAGAACAACGAGCCAAAGCGGTTTCCGTTCAATAAGTTCCAGACGCCATATTGTATTACCGGGTTACCCAGCGGTATCGGCAAACGCAGTGTTGCTGCGATAGGCCTGGTGTCACTTGATATCCTGTATATTGAATCATGTATCAACGTGGACCAGCCCTGGGCGTCAGACTTCAATGGGTTATATACTGCTAAACAATTAGACTCCATTACACTCGAGCAATGGCTGAATGAAAAACCACGCCGTGGTTATATGACACCAACGGCGCTTGATTCCATAACCATCGCGGCTCAGGCCCTGTTATCAGTTAATCCAAGCGAAATATCAGCGTTATATTTCTTCTGGTATTGTGCGTGTAACGGCGGATTTTTCAATGAAGTTAACGATGCGAAAAACGGCCCCCAGCAATACTGGTTGCGATGTGGATTCGGAAAAGTCCTGGAATTTATGAGCAAAGATTTCAAGGATAGCATTCACTATGAGCAGGTGATTGAATCTGTTTCGGTGGATGAGCAGGCTGAATTTCCGGTTTGTTTGACCCTGTCTGATGGAGTCGTCCATCGCGCGAAAAAGCTTATTGTGGCTGTATCACCTCATACAGCAAACAAAATTCAGTGGCCAGCAGATTTAGACGAGTCCTACAAAGTACTCATGAATCAAAAGATGGGCAGAACTTTGAAGGCACAAGTATTCTATGAGACCAGTTGGTGGAATGACATAGATGGTACCGGGTGGCAGGGCTACTCAGGTGGTGCGTCATATCCGGTTTTGTGGACCATGGACAATACAGCCTGTGATGCGAATGGTCAGCCAAGACCTTGTCTAATGACCTTTACCATTGGCGATCAAATTACTGAGCTGGAAGCGTCAATCGCTAAATCTGGCAGTGACCCGGATGAGGCGTTAAAGCACTTTTTGACTAAACACATTAGTTATCTGTTCACCGGTGAATATGATTATGAACCCGCAATGGACCCCATTGCCATCACGGCTAATCTGTGGGCCAAACAAACAGACAAAAGTGGTTTTGAAAAAGGCGCATTTATAGGAGGCGGACCAAATACGGTATTCGCGCCTGGCGTCCTGACTGAGCCTGTGCAAGATGGCAAGTCGGCGATGGCTTTTGCAAATACGCCATGGCGAGACCTTATCTATTTTACCTCCTCTGAGGTGGCACGTAACCTGCACCCTGAAACGCCGAATGCTATGGCGTTTATAAACCCTAAAGACGTTGATAAAGACTCGCAAGGGAAGTCTGAAAAGGCAGATAATCAGAGTCCGAATACGACTCTCGCTTTTGCGTCCAGCCAGCCTGAAAAAGCTGGGATAGTACCCATTTCACAGTACTCAGATAATCGACTCGACCTGGGTTATATGAATGGTGGCTTGTATGCAGGCCAATATGCGGCACAGCAGCGGATCCAGGGCGCCGGGTTTGAAGTACCACAGCCTGATCCTATGTCTTCTTACAGCAAAAGCTGGAATGAAGTGAAAACACTCGCTTACGTATTTATCCGAGGTATTGAGGCGTTCTTAGAGTTGGGGACTGCTTTGCATGTCATTTCCGACAGCCAGATTGACAGTTTGATATCAGCCATACTCGGTGATGAAACCAGGCAATGTGAGCTCAAGGGCGGCATTGGCACCCAGCTGAAGTTACGGGCAGCACAGTTGTTTAACAGCAATGATGAGATAGCTGTTGATGTGCTGGCTGAAGTGGCTCGCGTATCGCCGCAGACGTATCAGGCTATTCTGGATGGATTCACCAGCGACGATCCGCGCCAGGTTGATTTCCTGAAGCGTTTATTTGGACAAAACCGCGAGTCGTAACCTTGTCAGTGTTTTCCAAACAAACAGTAAACTACCCATCCCGTATTGGCGATTACGTCATTCGAGGCATATTAGGCCGCGGCGGGATGGGGGTGGTATATGAAGCCTGGGATGAGGCAAACAATCGATTCGTTGCCTTGAAAACCATCCAGGGCACTGAGCCTGTGTCGCTTTATCGGTTCAAGCTGGAGTATCGACAAGTCGCGCAGATAGCACATCCAAACTTAGTGAGTCTGTTTGGCCTCACCTTTATAGAAGGGGCGTGTTATATCGTTATGGAGCTTATCAGAGGCTCCTTGCTCAGCCATTTTGTCGCGCAAAGTCACAGCGATACTATGCTCGACACCATAGTGGCCACGCGTACTTTGTCTGCGACTGACTCACCAATACCCAGTTCACCTGCGAGACAGGACTATATTGCGCCACTCAGGCTCGATGTGTTGAGTCTTGCCCATCAACTTGCCAGAGCCATATGTGCCTTGCATGGTGGGGGTGTACTGCACTTAGATATTAAGCCAAACAACATTATTCTCACCTCAGGTGGTGAGCTGAAACTGCTTGATTTCGGTGTTTCCCAGTTGAAAACCGCGCAACGGGGCCACACACCGCTGCAACAGTTGGGGACGCCAAAGTACATGGCACCTGAGTGTTTATCTGAGCAAGTACAGACAGCGGCAAGTGACTGGTATAGCTTTGCGGTGGTGATACTTGAACTGGTGACAGGGCGGAGCGCCAAAGAGCTGGTTATATTACCAGATGACAAAGGAATGTTTGAGAAGCAGGTTTCTACGATCCTGCATCAACACCTGCATAAGGCGTTGATTGCTATCCTCGCCAGAGCTTTATCACCCGATCCGCACGACCGACCGACAGGAAAAGAGGTACTGGCGGCGTTTGATGCCAATGATGCCTTTTTAGCAACGACGGATGTATCCGATGAGACCAGAGTTTTTGTAGGCCGTGAAAAAGACCTGGAGATGCTGAATGAGGCGTTTTGTACACACACCGGAGGGCAGCACCAGCTAATATGCGTGGAGGGATCTCCAGGTATAGGAAAAACGAGCCTGGTAGAGCAGTTTCTAAATTCATTAGACAACGTTGTGGTATTGCGAGGGCGATGTCATGAGCGAGAAACAGTGCCATTCAAAGCGTTGGACATGTTGATTGATGATTTTGCGCAATACCTGAGTGCAGTCCCTCCTCAGATACGGTGCAGATATATTGTCGATGGTTTTCAGTATTTGGCGATTTTATTTCCTGTGCTGCGTGGATTTGTTTCGCATGGAAAGTGCGATCCCAATATGGATGCGATGCATTGTCGTGCGCTGGCAATGAAAGCACTGGCAAATAGCTTGTCCTTGTTGGTGAATAAGCAGCAAGTCATTTTGTTCCTGGATGATATTCAATGGGGTGATGAAGATAGTGCACAATTGCTGGTCAGCTTTTTAGAGTATTTACCTGAAAAGTGTCCGTTTATTATTCTGAGTAAGCGTACCGAAGTTTCAGAAGAGAATCGATTTGCTGCTGTGCTCGAACGGTTTCAGCACGCACCAGACTGCCCTGTCACATTCGAGTGCATCACGGTAAATCCACTAACACCAATCCAAAGTACTGAAATGCTGGAGGCTTTACTTGAGGATAGTCAGGCTGCTAAGTCTGACAGTGCGCATGATATTGTGCGAATCAGTAGAGGTGTCCCTTTTTTAATGGAGCAGTTACTTCATTTTGGCCTGCAATCTGACATGGATGAGATAGATGGCCATGCGATCATACAGCTGCGACTCAATGAGTTGTCTCCCGAGTCGAGAGAAATCCTAAGTTTCGTTGCCATTGCGGGCCAACCTGTAAAGGCAGATACGATCCTCTCCATTGTAGGTGATATCCATATTGATGATTTTACCTTTACCTGTTTGCGCGCTCAGCGACTTTTAGTCGTGCAAGCTGGAGGCCATGTACAGTGCTTCCACGATCAAATTCGAGAATCAATATTGTCGATCGAGTGTAGTGCGCTTTTGAGGGTCAGAGCAGGTAAATTGGCTGCGGCATTAGCTGAAGATTGTAAATCGGATAATGCGTTTTTGGGACAACTGTTTTACCAGTCTGGCCAAACACAACGCGCTATTGATTGCATGATACATGCTGCCGACGAAGCTGAACTGGCGTTGGCTTTTGGTCGGGAGGCAGACATCTGTCATCAGGTGATTTCCTGGTTGCCAGATAGCAGGCAGGCAGAAGCGTATGGGTTAACTGAGCGAAGAGCCATCGCTTTATCCAGGGGCGGCTATGGGGTTCAGGCTGCAGAACTTTTTGCTGAACTGGCAAAAACAGACGGTCTCTGCGACTCAGAACGGGCCCGATTAAATGGCATGGCCGCCAGTCAGTTTATGTATGGTGGTCACATTGAAAAGGGTGAAGATCTCTTCAAACCGCTATTAAAAAAATGGCGATTACCTTATCCGGGTTCGACAAAAACAGCGATGCTTCGGATAATCTGGAGTATCGTGGTACTTGAAGTTAGGCGCAGGTGGCTTAAAAAGGAGAAATTAAGCGCTGAAGTCTCAGATCCGAAAATAGAGCTGGTCTTTTCTGTGGCGAACTCTTTAAGCAACTGGGATCCTATCAGGGGATTGTACTTTTCATTACTGAGCTTGCGTTTGGCCATTAATAAAAAGGATTTGAAACGGACGGTTCAAGGGTTAAATATCTACGCATTTGCCCTGTCTTATTGCGGTACGGTAAGACATAAGAAGATTAGCTCGCGGATCTTCGAGCAGGCCAGTCAGTTGGGAGAGAGCCTCACAGAACCCGAGTATAAAATGCACCGAACTCTCCTAGAGGGAGTGTCTCTTTCAATCCAGAGTGAATACCAGGCAAGTATCGAAATGATAATGCATGCCGAGGAGCAGTTTTCTACCAAAATTTTCGATGCGCAGAACAACGCTGTGATAGCACGAACAACGGCGACACATATTTTTTGGTTAATGGGTCGTGTACACAAGATCGGTGAGTTGGTGCCACAATGGATCCTGGATGCAAAATCTCGGGGAGACCATTTCTCTTTGGTTGAGCTGAATATGTTTATGGGTGTTTATCATGCCGCTAATGGTGAGATGGAGCAAGGCAGGGGCATTATCAATGACGCGATAGCGTCATGGCCGCTTGCCGAGTTTACCTATCAGCATTGGGTTGCATCGAAAGCCTTAATTCAAATTGGTCTGATGACGGGGAACATCGAAGATACTTGGGTGAAATTGCGTGAAGATCTTCGTCAGGCAAAGCGTGCCGGCTTATTTGGCTCGATTTCTGTTAGGACGGACTACTTGTTTTTGCATGGCAGGGTGGCACTTGCTCGCGCACAACACGACCCGTCGATGGCATCCAAAATGCTTAAAGTTGCAGAACAGGATGCAAAGGGCCTGCTGAAAGAGATAGCACAATCAGCAAGAGGATATGGATACTGTTTACGTGCCGGGATTGCACGGATCAAAGGAGCGGAAAAAGCGTCTCTTGATGCGCTGGCCAGTGCAGAAAACCATTTTGCGAAAGCGCAAATGGAGCTACATCAGTTAATGATGAAACGCTGTGCGGTACAGAAACTGAGTAATAAGCGGACTATTGAGATAAATGAATATATTTCTGGTTTGGGTATAAAAGATCCCGCGCTATATCAGCGGATATTTTATCCAGAGTAGACGTTTGAATTTTTCAACAGTTTGGTTTTTTCTTTGCGAAGCGGCTCACATAGATGGGCCGCTTTTTATTGGGGATTGCATACCAGTGTTACCGAACAAACGCTGATAACAACGTCTTGCATACTCATCTGTCATGCCGGAAAGATAGTCGGCCAGTACACGCATTTGCGCTCTTTCATCGGAGGCTTGAGTGAAATGCGCCTGGGTTGTATAGGGCAGTAATCGCAACGGATCGCTCTGGAATGCACCAAATAAATCAATCAACATGTTTTGGCCGCTGAATTCAATTTGTTGCATTTTGGGGTCGCGTATAAGGCGAGAAAACACAAAGTGTTTGAGTACTCCCAGAATAGCTTCAAATTCGTCTGAGAGCTTCACGGTATGACGCAGCAGCGGATCGCTGAATTCAGTATCCTGAATAGTCAGTTCGCAGTTGACGATAAACAAATTCACCAGCTCGCCAATCACATCTTTGCGCAGCGATTCATCGTGCGAGAACAGTCGTTCACTGATACTGTCGAGATGCTCATCCAGCCATGGGGAATTGATTTTTTGCAACTCAGGCAGGGCGTATCGTTGCCACTCTCGCTCGCTCAGGGTCTCGGTGGCAATTGCATCTTCCAGATCATGCACCGCATAGGCGAAATCATCGGCGTATTCCATGATGGCGCTATCGAGCGATTTGAAGCGAGTCTTGGCTTTAAATTCATTGACTGGTACATGGCTTTGCAGCAAAGTTCGATCGTCTTCATTGAAGGGTAAGAGGATCCAATCCAGTACGTCTTTGTCACACTGATAAATGCCTTTGGCTGGTAGCCATTGTTGGGTATAGATAAAGCGTTGACTGGGATCGGGCTGTGGCATGCTAAGACATAGCTCATCGATCACAGCCGGATATTTTATAAACCCGAGTAAAGTTCGGCGGGTCAGATTCATACCATACCCTTTGGAGTAGGGCTCTAGTTTAGTCACAATCCGTAGAGTTTGTGCATTGCCTTCAAAGCCGCCATGATCGCGCAATAGATAATTCAGCGCGATTTCTCCGCCGTGACCAAAAGGTGGGTGGCCAATATCGTGTGCAAGGCAGATGGTTTCCATCAGGCTGGAGGAGGGAAGCCAGGCAAACTCGGGGTGCTGATTTCTGAGATGGCGAAGTAACCCTGTACCTATCTGAGAAACCTCCAGTGAGTGAGTCAGGCGGGTGCGGTAAAAGTCATTGACGCCGATACTCATAATCTGTGTTTTTGATTGTAAGCGCCTGAATGCTGCCGCGTGGATGATCCGGGAGCGATCAATCTGCCAGGCTGAGCGGTTGTCATTAGGGCGATATTTTTTTTGATCCAGCTGTCTTTGTTGCCAGGGTGACTGACTCATAGGTGTCCTTTATTCAAAACGCTACTGTGTTCAGTATATCCACGGAATATGCCGGTATAAAAGAAAAAGTAATCAAAGCACTAGGTGAGTTCGTGTCCATCAGGTAGTGGTGGCCACGATAAAATGCAGAAATTCGCGTTTAGTGGTAAATTTTGGTATCATTGTCCGCTAATTTGAAAATGAAAGAGCAAAGTACAGCAGGGACATTCTGTTAGGGATTTTCAGAAAACCTGCGTAGTCATGCCTATATCACTGTGTTTTTTCGACACTTTGAGTTGGTAGTTGGTACTAGTGTGAGGAGAATCATGCGTTTACTAGTGAAGTTTATTATTGCCGCGATTTCAATATTCGCGATTTTGTATCCATTTATTGTCAAACCCCCAGCCCCCCCACCGCCAGAGCCCGAGCCCGAAGTCGTTGTGACTGAGCCGCAGGTTAAGGAAGTGGAACAGCCATTACATTCGGTGAAGCTACCAGAGTTTGGGGAAATCCGTGATATCGCCACCAAGAAGAAACAGTTCTTCGATTTTATTAAGCCACATGTTGAAGCAGAGAATGAATTGATCTTGCAACAACGTGCAAGCATAGAAATTGCGTTGATGATGCTGCAGTTTGAAGAGCCGCTCAGTGATATTCAGCAGCAAAGGATTGATCAGGTGTTTGAACTCTACAGAATAGAAGATGACACCATTTCCATAGAGAACCTCAAACGGGCGTTAACGCGGGTGGATATTATCCCTAAAGAGCTGGCGCTAATGCAGGCGGCTAATGAGTCTGCCTGGGGCACGTCACGATTTGCACGTATTGGGCTAAACTTTTTTGGTCAGTGGTGTTATCGAAAAGGGTGCGGCATGATCCCAAAACGCCGTAGTGACGAAGCCGTACACGAAGTGGCTGCGTTCCAGTCGGTTCGGGCATCGGTCAAATCTTATTTCAGAAATATCAATACGCACGATGCGTATAAGGAACTGAGGGCCACTCGTGCTCAGCTACGCGAGCAAAAAAAGCCGATAGAAGCAACGGCATTGACCGCAGGACTCTTGTCATATTCAGAGCGGGGCGTGCATTATATTGAAGAACTTAACGATATGATAAGACACAACAAGGCTTATTTTGATGAAGAGTAATTTACTGGCACTGCTGCTGGGACTGGCAAGTGTTGCCACTGACGTACAGGCACAAGAAGAGTTTGTGGTTTCGTATGACGGGTTTTATGACCGCCTCAAGGTGATTGAAAAGGGTGAGTTTGAATTTGCCCGGGTAAATTTTTATCTGGTAGACATTGCGACTTTGGCCCCGTGCGGGATCAAGGCAGGAAAAATTGTCACTGAAACCAGTGAACAGCCGCTCAACTATACGCAAGAAGCACAATTGTTGCTGCCATTTAGTGAAAAACTCGATAAAGATAAAGCGGTTATTGTTGTTGAACCATTGGATCCACAACATGACTGTCAGATTAAATTTCAGATTGAGTCCGCGTACTTCACGAATACGCATCTGACCAAGCAGCGCTTATATCAGCTGCATCATGAGTTTGACGAGCTACTGTCTGACTTGTCAGGCTTTTTTGTCAGCAAGCTAATGGGCTTTTTGTTACCTGAGCAACAGGGCGTGAAGGTAACATTTGCCAGTGAGCCAAACTTGTCGGCACCCGGCGTGACCTGTGAAAAGCAGGTTTGTCAGTTCAAGGTAACCGATGACTGGGAAAATGATACTGCGCGCTTTAACACGCTAAGTGAAGTCGTGACGGTGACTCCCTGGATTGAAAAGTAGCTTGTCGGTTTATACCAATTTCACTTAATACCTGGTCTATTTGAAGGAGCAAATATGACGCTAACGGCGTTAAAAATTTCTCATTTAGAACCTTATACCTTAGACATAGGTCCACAAATTTTTGCCTCGCCTACATGGACGTAGGTGCCTCAGTGATAGCAGGACGCGAGAGTGATGTTATCGACAATATTTTCTCGCCTCAAAATAGAACACTTAATTAAGCAAATTGGTATTAGTCGAAATGGCACTTATACAAAAAAGGCTTCGCACTGCGAAGCCTTTTTCTTTCTCAGCCATGCTGTTTAGCGCAGCGCCTGAATACGTTGCTCCAGTGGTGGGTGAGAAGCAAACATCTCCGACAAACTCTTACCTGAGGCGATACCAAAGGCCATCATAGAACCTTCAAGTTGTGACTCATGGTTGTTGCGCAAACGTTCCAGTGCCGCACGCATTTTGTGTGCGCCGACCAGTTCTGCCGCGCCTTTGTCAGCAGCAAACTCTCGCTGACGGCTGAAGTAGGCAACGATCACTGATGCTAAAATACCGAACAGGATCTGGAAAATCATATCAAAAATGATGTAAGTCCAGCTTACGCCATTGTTTTCCTCGTCGCCATTGAGAAAGCCATCCACTAAGTTCGCCAGCACTTTGGCGATGAAAATCACAAAGGTATTCACGACACCCTGGATTAGGGTCAGCGTGACCATATCACCGTTAGCAACGTGGCATACTTCATGAGCCAGCACTGCTTCAGCTTCATCCTGAGTCATGTTGTGAAGTAGTCCAGTACTAACCGCTACCAGACTGTTGTTTTTACTAGGACCTGTTGCGAACGCATTGATTTCAGGGCTGTCGTAAATGGCAACTTCAGGCATTGCGATACCTGCTTGCTTTGCCTGATTGGCAACGGTTTGCACCAGCCAGTGCTCACTTTCATTGCGCGGTTGCTCAATGACGTAGGCACCCGTTGATTTTTTGGCAATCCATTTCGACATAAACAGCGAAATGAAGGCTCCACCAAAACCGAATACACCGGCAATAAGTAACATACCGCCGTAACTGCGGTTAGACAGACCTAACGCAGACATGACGATAGACAGGACAATCCCCAGCACTAGCATGACTGCCAGGTTGGTGATCAAAAATAGCACGATTCGTTTCATCTTAACCTCAAGCTTATACTCAACTCATTATGTGCAGCCCACTTAAACCGGGATTAGTTTTGACAGGTGGACTGTTTATACTTGCTTACTTTTACCTACAGCGCCCTGTGGGATCCATTTCCTTCAACAAGACGGTTTATCATAGATTTAGTTGCAGTATGGTCAGCTTCCAAAGCACCTTGTGTATATGATGGCATACCCCCAGTATTACAAGTCACACTTTAAAAAATTCGTGTGACAGAATTTACGTGATGCGCAATGAACTGCCTTGCGTTCAATCAGGCAATTACCCACAATAATGATTATTAGCGTCACAAAAAAGTCATTATGCAAATCGAGCACTTTGAGATCATGCAGTTTTTGTCTGCACATCCGCCATTTAATGCGCTCACCAAGCGCGCATTGCAACAGCTTGCCAGCGAGGTCGAGGTAGGGTACTACCGTGCAGGCAGCGAAATTCTGCATTACGGGGAATCCATCTCCAACCTGTATGTGGTGCGGGCTGGGTCAGTTGAGGTATACCGCCGCAATGGCGAGTTATATAACCGAATTTCTGAAGGCGGTTTGTTTGGTCAGCGAGGCTTGTTAACAAACCGCAAAGTTCGTTTTCCGGTAATGGCGTTAGAAGATACCCTGGTTTATTGCATCCCTGTGGGGTTATTTGAGGCATTTTGTGATGAGCATGAGGCCTTTGCCGACTTTTTTGAAGCGGACGATAGCGGTGGATTGATCCAGGCTGTCTCCGAGCAGGCCGACAATAATGATCTGACTACCGCCAAAGTAAAAACATTATTACTCAGAGAGTTAGTGTCGGTTGAGTTATCACGCTCAATTCGTGATGCGGCGAGGCTGATGACTGAGGAGCAAGTATCAGCACTGCTGATCTTCGACCCCAGTAAGCCTGTTAGTGACGATCCGGAAGATGATGACGGACAAATTGTGGGGATCCTGAGTGACAAAGACTTACGCATTAAAGTGGTGGCTGAGGGCTTAGATACCAACCAGTCTGTTGCCGCTATTATGACCCGTGAACTCACAATAGTAGATTCCAATGCCTATGTGTTTGAGGCCATGATGATGATGCTTAGAGATAATCTGCATCATTTACCTGTGGTTCATAAACGCCGTCCCATTGGCGTGATAGCACTATCGGATATATTGCGTTATGAATCACAAAGTAGCTTACTGTTTGTCAAAGGAATTATGGAACAGCAAAGTGTTGAGGATCTGGCACATTATGCACAGTCGCTGGCCAGTGTCTTTGTGCGCCTGGTAAATGAAGACGCCAATTCACACATGGTTGGAACGGCAATGTCCGTGATTGGCCGTACTATAAAGCAACGGTTACTGGAACTGGCAGAGGACGAGCTGGGCACACCGCCTGTACCTTATTGTTTTATCGCGCTCGGATCGATGGCACGTGATGAGCAGTTGATTGTCACGGATCAGGACAATGCCCTGATCCTCGATGATACTTTTGAGCCGGATAAGCATGATGGTTATTTTGCCGCGCTCGCTAAGTTTGTTTGTGATGGCCTTGCGCAATGTGGCTATAAGCTTTGCGATGGGGGCATTATGGCCACCAACCCGCAGTGGCGGTTAAGGGCTAGTGAATGGCAAGCACAGTTTGAAGACTGGGTGGATAACCCGAAGCCCGAGGCGTTATTACACAGCTCGATATTTTTTGATCTCGATGGGGTCTATGGATGTACTCAATTGGCCAGCCGACTCAGTGAGCTGGTGGCTAAAAAAGCGAAAATCGCCCCTCGCTTTCTTGCCGCGATGGCAAACAATGCGCTGCGCAGAACGCCACCGCTTGGTTTTTTTAAAGACTTTGTGCTGGAACAAGATGGTGAACATAAGCACTCGCTGAACATCAAACGACGTGGTACCGCACCTCTATCTGATCTGGTACGTGTACATGCTCTGGCTATCGGTTCGCGCAAACAGAACTCGTTTGAACGACTGGAAGACATTAAAGAAGCTCAGCTATTACCACCTGGTAAGGTGGAAGATTTAGAGGCGGCGCTGGAGTATATCGCCACGATCCGCATTCGTCACCAGGCGAGAAAAATAGAACAGGGAAAACAACCAGACAATAACATTTTGCCTAAACGATTATCTGAGTTTGAACAGCGCAATCTCAAAGAAGCCTTTGCTGTACTGGATAAAGCCCAAAGCTATCTTAAAATACGTTATCAGAACAAGGCGATACTCAAGTAATGGCGATACAAGGCGATATTTTATCCTGGCCAAACCGTTTTGCGCATTTGGCTCGGCAAAGTAATGATGAAAGGTTGCGTGCGTTTTATAACGCAGGTGTTCAGTTACCAGACACACCAGTGTCTGAAGCGCGTTTTGTCGCGCTCGACTTCGAGACGACCGGGTTAAACCATGAAACTGATGACATAGTCAGCGTCGGCTTGGTGCCTTTTGATGCGCGCAGGGCCTATTGTCGTGACGCTAAACATTGGATCTTAAAGCCTGCTACGCCGCTACATGAAGAGTCTGTAGTGGTGCATCAAATTACCCATTCTCAGGTTCGCGAAGCGCCGGATCTGGATACTATTCTTAAAGAATTGCTGGCGAGCCTGGCAGGCAGAGTGATTGTGGTTCATTATCGACACATTGAACGTCCGTTCTTTAATCAGGCATTAATGCAGCGCCTGGGTGAAGGTATCGAATTTCCCTTGATTGATACTATGGCACTGGAGCATCGTATTGAAACCAACCGGTTAACCTGGTGGCAGCAAATTAAGCGCCAGTCTATCCCCTCAATCCGCCTCGCTGATAGCCGTAAACGTTATGGGTTACCTTACTATATTGCGCATCATGCGCTCAGCGATGCACTGGCAACCGCTGAGCTATTGCAGGCGCAATTGCAGCATCACTATACATTACAGACAGAGATCAAAACGCTATGGATGTAGTGGCTTAGTTTAGTGCTGCTGGCACTTCGTCAGCATACCTTACGGCAGAAACAAAAATGGCATGTAACTGAACATGCCATTTTGAAGTGTTGCGCTGGTGTCATATAGGATCAGGACTGAGTTTGCTCCGTGCGAAGGCCCAGGATCAGGCTCAGGCACATCAACAATAACACCAGAGTGAAAGGTAAGCCGGTCGAGATTGCACCAGCCTGCAGGGCTTCTATAGCCTCTGTACCGCCGATCCACAATAGCGTAGCAGCAATGGCACCTTCAACTGTTGCCCAGAACACGCGTTGCGGAATTGGGGCGTCAATCTTACCGCCAGCCGTAATACTGTCTATCACCAGAGAGCCCGAATCTGAAGAGGTGATAAAGAACACCAGTACCAGTACGATGGCGACAAACGACAAGACATCACCCAGTGGCAGTTGTTCAAACATTTCAAACATTGCCAGTGGTACCTGGGTCAGGCCATTTTCACCCAGTGAGCCAACGCCAGACATCACTTGGTCAATAGCGATGCCACCGTATACCGACATCCATAATGTCGTCACCAGTGTTGGGATTAGCAATACGGCGATGATAAATTCACGAATAGTCCGGCCTTCAGAAACGCGGGCAATAAACATACCTACAAACGGAGACCAGGAGATCCACCAGGCCCAGTAAAATACCGTCCAGCCCTGATACCAGGCTTCATCTTCACGTCCGTGCGGATTACTTAGCGGAATGATATTCTCTGCATAAGCCACTATAGTGGTCGGGATGTTACCCAGTGCAACAGCAAACCCGGCGAGCATCACAAACAGCAATAAGGCAAAGGCAAGCAGCATATTGGTATTACTGAGTACTTTGACACCTCCTTCAATGCCCCGCACGACCGAAATGATAGCCAGCAAAGTGACGCCGGCGATGACAGTGATTTGCAAGCCCAGGCCGGCCTCTATCCCGAATACGTGCTGGATCCCGGCGCTTGCCTGCTGCGCGCCCAAACCGAGCGATGTTGCCAGACCAAACAAAGTCGCCAGCACCGCCAGAATGTCTATCACATGACCCGGCCAGCCCCAGGCTCTGTCGCCTAGCAGCGGATAGAATATAGAGCGAATAGACAGCGGAAGACCTTTGTTATAGGCGAAGAAGGCTAATGAGAGCGCCACAACGGCATAGATAGCCCAGGGGTGTAAGCCCCAATGGTACATAGTTGCGCCCATGGCAAGCTCTGCCGCTTCGGGTGTGTTTGCGGCCACATTGAGCGGGGTTTTGTACCAGCCTGTATAATAAGCTACTGGCTCGGCCACACCCCAGAACATTAATCCTATCCCCATACCGGCGGCAAACAGCATAGCCAGCCAGGAGAGGGTGGTATATTGTGGTTTAGCGGCATCTCCACCAAGACGGATTTTACCGTAAGGAGACAGCACCAGTGCGAGACAAAATAAGACAAAAAAGTTGCCAGACCACATGAAAACAGCATCAAACGCACCGATAATTTTCCACTTTAGTCCGTCCAGCGTTGCCTTCGCTGATTCGGCATCGCTCACTAAAATTGCAATGAGAAAAAGTAAAATCAGGCCGGCACAGACGCCAAAAACCGGGTTATGAACATCAAACCCCCATTTTTGTACGTTGTCCTGGCCCACTGTGTAGTCAGTATTATCAATACTGTACTTGTCGTGATTGTCTGCCATTGTTACCTCATGGTTGAGAAGTGAATGGCAAGGCAGGAATACCCGGCTTTGATGCAAACAGCATGCGATGGGCTTATGTTAGTTACAGCGGTAATGGTTGCCTGGTGCTTGCCATTACGATCGTCTTTTTAGTATCAAAAAAGCCGTTTCGATGTAATTAAGATAAACCAACCAAAACGAGGTCCTCTGGCCACCTTGCCCAGAAAGATCTTCGTCTATTAGTGTAAGCGTTAGAATATAAAAGTAAACGAATGTGCGCTTAACTGAATAAATTCACACCAATGCGAATGAAAAAGATAAAAAAAATCCCTCTTGCGAGGGATTTTGGGTAACTCAGCGCCTTTGGCACTGGGAATGAGGTCGGTACATGTTTGGTGTTTTCGTGTCAGACCGCGTGTGTTTAGCTGGCAAACTGCATTTCAGGAATGTCGCCATTCACAATAAGCTTACCCGCCGTTTTGCTGATAATTTCGTCTACACTAACACCCGGTGCGCGCTCTAGCAAATGGAACGCACCGTCTTTCACTTCAAGCACGGCTAAATCCGTGACGATCTTCTTCACACAGTTAACGCCCGTAAGCGGCAGAGTGCAAGACTCCAGTAACTTTGAATCGCCGTGCTTGCTGGCATGAGTCATGGTAACAACGATGTTCTGTGCACCTGCAACTAAGTCCATTGCCCCACCCATGCCTTTGATTAATTTCTTCGGGATCATCCACGAGGCAATATTGCCGTTCTGATCCACTTCAAATGCACCCAGTACCGTCAAGTCTACATGACCACCGCGGATCATGGCAAAGCTTTCGGCGCTATTAAAAATAGCCGCACCTGTGGCTGCTGTCACGGTTTCTTTACCCGCATTGATCATATCTGCGTCAACCTGGTCCTCTGTTGGGTAAGGACCCATACCCAAAAGACCGTTTTCTGATTGCAGCATCACTTCGATACCTTGAGGTACGTAGTTAGCAACCAGGGTAGGGATGCCAATGCCCAGATTCACGTAGTATCCGTCCTGAAGCTCCTGCGCCACGCGCATTGCAATTTGTTCACGAGTTAAAGCCATGGTGATCTCCTTACTTACGGGTTGTGACACGTTCGATGCGTTTTTCAAAGCTACCCTGAATCACGCGATTAACATAGATCCCCGGTGTGTGGATCTCACTCGGCGCCAGCTCGCCCGGCTCTACGATTTCTTCCACCTCGGCAACGGTAATTTTACCTGCTGTTGCGGCCATAGGGTTAAAGTTCATGGCAGTGTGGCGGAATACCAGGTTACCGTAGCGATCTGCTTTCCACGCTTTCACGATAGCAAATTCACCGGTAATGGACTCTTCCAGGATGTAAGGGCGGCCATCAAATTCTTTAACTTCTTTGCCCTCGGCAATCGGTGTACCGTAACCCGTTGCGGTGTAAAAACCTGGGATACCTGCACCACCGGCACGCATCTTCTCTGCCAGCGTGCCCTGAGGCGTCAACTCAACGTCGATAATACCGTCTAATAGCTGTTGCTCAAACAGGGCATTTTCGCCCACATAAGAGGCGATGATTTTTTTGATCTGACGGTCGTGTAGCAAAATGCCCAGACCAAAGTCGTCTACGCCGCAGTTATTAGATACGACAGTCAGTTCTTTAGTTTGTTTGCGTTTAATTTCAGCAATCAAGCCCTCAGGAATACCACATAATCCAAAGCCACCGGCAATAATGGTATCGCCGTCTTTGAGGCCCTCCATTGCTGCTTCATAGCTTGAAACTACTTTATCGAAACCGGCCATTAGCCCACTCCTAGTTGTTCGTTGTTCTCGGTTGTTATGACTGACAGTTGTTTTTCAACGCCAGTGACACCTTGCTTACTGGTGCTTTATCAAGCGCCTCACAAATCTGCCAGCCTGCTTTTGCCAGTCTTTCTAAATCAATTCCACTATCAATGCCAAGTCCTTGCAGCAAGTAAACAACATCCTCAGTGGCAACATTTCCTGACGCGCCCTTAGCATAGGGACAACCACCCAAGCCGGCGACGGCCGAATCTATGGTGGCAATGCCCATTTCTAGTGCCGTATGGATGTTGGCTAATGCCTGGCCATAGGTATCATGAAAGTGCACGGCAAGACGCTCAGCCGGGATGTGTGACAGCAACAGAGTGAGCAGTTGCCTGACCTGGTTGGCAGTTCCCACGCCAATGGTGTCGCCCAGGCTAATCTCATAGCAGCCCAATGCCAATAATTGTTTACACACCTCGAGCACCTGTTCTGGTTCGACCTCTCCCTGATACGGGCAGCCAACCACGCAGCTTACATAGCCTCTGACTTTGATGTTGTTTTTTTGTGCAAGTTCAACGACCGGGCGGAAGCGCTCGATACTTTCTTCAATCGAACAGTTGATGTTTTTTTGTGTAAAGGCCTCACTGGCCGCAGTGAAAATCGCGAATTCGTCGACCTGATTGGTAAGTGCCAGTTCCGCTCCTTTCAGGTTGGGTGTGAGAGCGCTGATCTCCACCCCTTCTCGGCGCACAAACCCCTGGATCACGTCACTGGAATCTGCCATTTGTGGCACCCATTTGGGTGACACAAATGCACCAGCCTCGATGTGTTTCAAACCGGCCTCTGCTAATGCATTGACCAGTGTGATTTTGGCTTCGGTCGATACACTGGACTCATTTTGCAGACCATCACGTGCACCGACCTCGACAATTTTAACCTGAGCAGGGTAATTCGCCATTTCAGGCCTCCTCAACAATGGCGAGCATTGCGCCGTGGCTGACCAGCTCACCCTCGTCAAAGCAGTAGCTTGTCAGTGTGCCATCAAATGGCGCATTCAGGGTGTATTCCATTTTCATCGCCTCGATAACGACAACTGGATCGCCCTTGTTCACATGAGCACCAACGCTTTGCAGGTGCTTCACAACTGTACCATTGAGTGGTGCAGCCAGAGGCGCTTCCTGGTGTTCATGCTCACTGACGTAGTGCTTAGATTTAAGTGCTACATCAAACTGATA
Source organism: Pseudoalteromonas rubra (assembly GCF_005886805.2). NCBI lineage: Bacteria > Pseudomonadati > Pseudomonadota > Gammaproteobacteria > Alteromonadales > Pseudoalteromonadaceae > Pseudoalteromonas > Pseudoalteromonas rubra. The sequence continues at coordinate 2,672,975 of NZ_CP045429.1, read as the reverse complement.
AGGACCAAACATGACAGTGATGAGATCTTCGGTGATCACCACATCAGCAAGCAGACGCTTACCATCTAGGTTGGCAACCAGGCTGTGGCCATCAAGGCGCACATCCATGGTGTGATCCAGGTCCTGATAAAAGACCTGCCACTGCTCGCCCTTGGCTTCAGCGATGACCAGGTGGTCAGCAAATGGCAAGACCTGACGGCGCGGCTGATTGAGCTTAAAACCTGACAGTTGCCACGGTGAGGTCACTTTTTCCGCTTGTTGATGTGCCAAGTAGGCTGCACTGGCCAGGCAAACCAATAAATCATTAGGCGCCTGAGATGCCGTTAGCGTATCGGTTTGAGTATCAATAAAGTGGGTATCTGGTGCGGTAGTGCTGAATGCTGGATGACCTGCGAGGTGGTGTAGGAAGGCAATATTGCTCTTCAGACCAGCCAGATGCACTTCAGCCAGTGCGCTGCGCAATTTTAACAACGCAGTGCGACGGTCCCGGCCGTGGACAATCAGTTTTGCGATCATTGGGTCATAAAACGGGCTGATCTCGTCACCTTGCTGTACGCCGGTGTCAATACGCACGCCATCTTTCGCTACGGGGAAACTCAGGTGTGACAATACGCCTGAGCAAGGCATAAAGTTCTCCTGCGGGTCTTCGGCATAGATACGCGCTTCGAAGCTGTGCCCACTGAGGCGAATTTCATCCTGAGTGAGTGGCAGTACTTCATTGTTGGCGACACGAATTTGCCATTCAACCAAATCCTGACCAGTCACCATTTCGGTCACCGGGTGTTCCACCTGAAGTCGTGTGTTCATCTCCATAAAGAAGAACTCATCACCACATAACAAAAATTCGACAGTTCCGGCACCTCGGTAGTTAATTGCCTGAGCACAGCGAACTGCGGCTTCACCCATTTCACGGCGCAGCTCTGCACTTAGATCCGGCGCAGGAGCTTCTTCTATGACTTTTTGATGGCGGCGCTGCAATGAGCAGTCGCGGTCGCCCAGGTACACGCAGTTACCGTGGCTGTCTGCGAAAACTTGGACTTCAACATGACGCGGTTTATCAACAAATCGCTCTAACAGCACCAGATCGTTACCAAAGCTGGCTGCGGCTTCACGTTTTGCGCCTTCAAGAGAGCTAATAAACTCGCCTGCCTCACGCACCACGCGCATACCTTTACCGCCTCCACCGTAAGCGGCTTTAATCAGCACTGGGTAGCCGACTTTCTCGGCTTCCTGAGCGAGAAAATCAGTATCTTGCTGCTTGCCATAATAGCCTGGCACCAGCGGCACATTGGCCTCGGCCATAATCTCTTTGGCGCGGGTTTTTGATCCCATGGCTTCTATTGAAGAGGCCAGAGGGCCAACAAAGGCAATATTGGCCTGTTCACAGGCGTTGGCAAAGGCTTCGTTTTCAGATAAGAATCCGTAACCCGGATGAATACAGTCCGCGCCGGCGCGCTTGGCAACGTCCAGAATGCGTTCGGCCACCAGGTAAGAGTCTTTACTTGGCGCCGGACCGATGTGATAGGCCTCGTCAGCCTGTTGGACGTGCATCGCATTGGCATCGGCATCGGAGTATACGGCAACGGTGCTCAGACCCAGGCGTTTGGCGCTGCGCATGACGCGGCAGGCGATTTCGCCTCGGTTGGCTATCAGAATTTTCTTTAACATAGTGTACTCCTTACTTGCTGGCCGCGTTTTGCCAGCCGGGGGCACGTTTTTCAAAAAAGGCACTCAGACCTTCCTGTCCTTCTTCGCTTACCCGGATTTCTGCGATCCGCTTTGCGGTGTGGGCTATCAGCGTGTCGTCGATGGTGTGGCCTGCGACTTCATCGATCAATGCCTTGGCGCTTTTCACTGCCACGGGTCCATTGTTCAACAGGGTTTCAATGAAGTGAGATTCAGCACCGGCTAAATCTTCGGCAACTTCATGGATGAGGCCCATGCTCAGCGCTTTGTCTGCAGTAAAGATTTCCGCACTGAGGAAATAACGGCGCGCCTGACGCTCACCAATGGCTCGGATCACATAAGGGCTAATAACAGCCGGGATAAGGCCAAGTTTCACTTCGCTCAGGCAGAATTTAGCATCTGGCGTTGCAACGGCGATGTCACAGCATGCGATTAAACCCAGCGCACCACCGAATGCGGCGCCCTGAACCAGGCAAACTGTGGGGTGTGGACTGTGTGCCAGCACCTTCATCAGTTTGGCCAGCTCCATGGAGTCTGCAACATTCTCGTCGTAGTTATTGCCAGCCATAGACTTCATCCAGGCCAGATCGGCACCAGCAGAGAAGTGTTTTCCGTTGGTTTTAAGTATAAGTGCACGAATATCCAACTCGTTGGCATACTCAATGCTTTTGATTAATTCAGCAATGACTTCGGCATTGAAGGCATTGTGTTTTTCCGGGCGGCTGAGTTCCAGCACGGCCACCTTACTTTTAGTGATATTTAAGGTTACTGTCATAGGGCCTCCTTACATCCGGAAAATGCCGAATTTTGAATCCTGCTCAGGTGCGTTGGCGGCCGCTTCAAGTGCCAGACCAAGTACAGTGCGTGTATCAGCAGGATCTATGATGCCATCATCCCACAAGCGCGCGCTGGCGTAGTAGGGGTGACCTTGTTTTTCATATTGCTCAACAATGGGTTTTTTGAACTCGGCGACTTCTTCGTCGTTCATTGACTGGCCTTTACGTGCCAGACCATCCTGACGAACCTGAGTCAGTACGCCCGCAGCCTGCTCACCACCCATGACTGAGATACGGGCGTTTGGCCACATCCACATCATAGTGGGTTCATAAGCGCGGCCGCACATGCCGTAGTTACCCGCGCCATAAGAGCCGCCGATCAGAACAGTAAATTTCGGTACGTCAGCACAAGACACGGCCGTAACCATCTTGGCACCGTGTTTGGCGATGCCTTCAGCTTCATACTTCTGACCGACCATAAAGCCGGTGATGTTTTGCAAGAATAGCAGCGGGATATTGCGCTGAGCACAAAGCTGTATAAAATGTGCGCCTTTTTGTGCAGACTCAGAGAATAAAATGCCGTTGTTGGCGACGATACCAACCGGGTGACCATAAATCTCTGCAAAGCCGGTCACCAGGGTTTCACCAAAGTAACGTTTGAATTCATCAAATTGTGAGTCGTCAACAATACGGGCAATGACTTCTCGTACGTCAAACGGTTTCTTTAAGTCAGTGCCCACGATGCCGTAGATTTCACCAATATCGTATCTTGGTGCTTTAAAATCTTTTAACACGGGGCGGACAGGACGTTGGTGGTTGAGACGAGAAACACACTGGCGAGCAATAGACAGCGCATGTTCGTCGTTTTCTGCGTAATGGTCAGCAACACCAGACACTTTACAGTGTACATCGGCACCACCCAGGTCCTCAGCACTCACTTCTTCACCGGTTGCCGCTTTTACGAGCGGGGGACCTGCGAGGAAAATCGTCCCTTGTTCCTTGACTATGATACTTTCATCGGCCATGGCGGGCACATAAGCACCACCGGCGGTACACAAGCCCATAACGACGGCAATTTGTGGAATGCCCTTAGCAGACATACGTGCCTGGTTATAGAAAATACGGCCAAAATGCAGCTTGTCCGGGAACACTTCATCCTGCTCTGGCAGGTTCGCACCGCCTGAGTCTACTAAATAGATGCAGGGTAGGTGACAACGTTCCGCGATTTCTTGTGCGCGAAGGTGCTTTTTCACTGTGAGTGGGAAATAGGTGCCGCCTTTGACTGTCGCATCGTTTGCGACAATCATGCACTCAATGCCTTTCACCCGGCCAATGCCAGCAACCACGCCAGCACAAGGGATGTCTTGTTCATATACGCCGTAGGCTGCGAATTGAGAAATTTCTAAAAAGGGAGAGCCTTCATCGAGCAAATGCTCGATTCTGTCGCGAACAAAGAGTTTGCCGCGACTCTGATGACGGGCGATCAGGGCCTCGCCGCCGCCCATTGATAATGTTGCGACCTTATCATTAAGATCGGCAACCAGAGACGCCATGGCGTCCTGGTTTGCCTTAAACTGCGGGTCATGACTATTAACATTTGAGTTTAGTACTGTCATGCTGCCTCCTTAGCGGCTCTCGGTGAACAGCTCGCGACCGATCAGCATACGGCGGATCTCAGAAGTACCGGCACCAATTTCATACAGTTTGGCATCACGCAATAAACGTCCGGTCGGATATTCGTTGATGTAGCCGTTGCCGCCTAGTAACTGGATTGCATCAAGTGCCATCTTGGTTGCCAGCTCTGCGGCATAAAGGATAACGCCAGCTGCATCTTTACGGGTTGTTTCGCCGCGGTCGCAGGCTTTGGCAACGGTATATACGTATGAGCGAGCCGCATTCATTTGTGTGTACATGTCAGCGATTTTGCCCTGTACAAGCTGGAACTCACCGATAGACTGATTGAACTGCTTCCGCTCGTGGATATAAGGCACAACCACATCCATACAGGCCTGCATTATTCCCAGTGGGCCACCGGCCAGTACAACGCGTTCATAATCCAGGCCGCTCATCAGGACCTTAACACCTTCATTATAGTTACCGAGAATGTTTTCTTCTGGTACTTCGCAGTCTTCGAATACCAGTTCACAGGTGTTTGAACCACGCATGCCCAGTTTGTCGAGTTTCTGTGCGGTAGAGAACCCCGGGAAGTCACGCTCAACGATAAACGCCGTAATACCGCGTGGACCTGCGTCTAAGTCTGTTTTTGCATAGATGACGAATACATCGGCGTCGGGACCATTGGTGATCCACATCTTATTACCGTTCAGGATGAACTTATCGCCTTTTTTCTCCGCTTTGAGTTTCATGGAAACCACATCTGAGCCTGAGTTGGGTTCACTCATCGCCAGTGCACCTATGTGTTCACCTGAGATGAGTTTAGGCAGGTATTTTTCTTTTTGTGCCTGATTACCATTGCGATTGATTTGGTTTACGCACAAGTTTGAATGGGCGCCATAGCTTAATCCGATTGAGGCGCTGGCACGGCTGATCTCTTCCATCGCGATAACGTGTTCCAGATAGCCCATGTTTGCACCACCAAATTCTTCCGGTACTGTGATACCCAACAGGCCCATGTCACCAAACTTTGGCCACATTTCATTGGGGAACGCGTTTTCTTCGTCGGTTTTTTCTGCCAGTGGGGCAATTTCACTGCTGGCAAAGCTGTTCACGTGGTCACGGATCATGTCCGCCGTTTCGCCCAGGCCAAAGTTAAGTTCTTTATAAAGTGATACTGTGCTCATCTGTAGTTATCCTGTGTGAGAGTTATTCTTGATTAAGCACTCGCCGCGACTCGCATTAAGTGCTACATTGCTCAATCACTATTCGTCTAAATTCTTTAAAGTATCCAGGCAGCGGCGTTCTGCTGTCACCAGCTCCATCAGGACAACTTTAATGTCGTCCATTTGCTGACTCAGATCGGCCTTTTTTTCTTCGATCAATTGCAGCATAGTATGAAGCTGTTTGGCGCTTGATTTGTCAGCGTCGTAGAGCTCAAACAAGCGACCGGTTTCTGCCAGAGTAAAGCCTAAACGCTTGCCGCGCAGGATCAGTTTGAGGCGGACTTTGTCACGCTTTGAATAGATGCGGGTCTGGCCGTGACGATCAGGTGAAAGTAATCCCTGATCTTCATAAAACCGAATACTTCGGGTGGTAATATCAAACTCCTTGGCGAGTTCGCTGATTGAATAAGTTGGTTCTTGGTTGTCTTGCATCGTTTACGCACTTACATCAAAACTGATTTATCCAATATAAGTGAAGTTTACGTAAAGGTAAAGTATGGTGTTTGTTTCATCCGATAGTCGCATATCGAAGCTGCTCATACTGGTCTACTTTAGGTATTCGTTTAGCTTGCAGAAGACCCGCTGAGGCACTCCAGATCGTACGTCACAATGCAGTATAGTCGCTTGGTTCAGGACTGACTGGCGAGGAGGACGACACATCGATCCCACACCAGTGGCAACCTCGATGTGCAACTTAACTTTACACTTTCAGAGATCGCAATTTGCTTGATTTTAGATTTACGTTGGCGTAAACGTAAATATTAGGTATGCTCGACGTAAGAGATTACTAAAAGCAAGCAACTTGCTTGTAAACAGGAGTTTTTTTAATGAGTAACGAAGCTGTTGTCATTGTCGCCGCAAAACGTACCCCTATGGGTGGATTTATGGGCAGCCTTTCAGGTGCCAGCGCTACTGATTTAGGTGCAACCGCAATTAAAGCGGTTATGGCTGAGACTGGTTTGTCAGATGCCAGCATTGATGAAGTTATTATGGGCTGTGTATTGCCGGCTGGATTAGGCCAGGCACCTGCACGTCAGGCTATGTTGCATGCGGGATTAGCTCGCTCAACAGGCGCAACCACCATCAATAAAGTGTGTGGTTCAGGCCTGAAAGCTGCGATGTTCGCGCATGACTTAATTAAAGCTGGCAGCATCAATAATGCCATCGCAGGTGGTATGGAGAGCATGACTAATGCGCCTTACTTTATCCCTAAAGCGCGTGGTGGTATGCGTATGGGTCATGGTGAAATCAAAGATCACATGATGGCGGATGGCCTTGAAGACGCCTACGACAATAAAGCTATGGGTTGCTTCGCACAAGATACGGCTGATGAGTATGGCATTACGCGTGACAATATGGATGAGTTTGCGCTTAGCTCTTTGAGTAAAGCCAATGCAGCCATCGAAAATGGCAGTTTCGACAATGAAGTTGCAGCACATGTGATTTCGACTCGCAAAGGTGATGTTGAAGTGGCGATTGATGAGCAGCCAGGTAATGCGCGTCCGGACAAGATCCCGTCACTGCGCCCGGCGTTCAAAAAAGACGGCACTATTACCGCAGCAAACTCTTCTTCTATTTCAGACGGTGCGGCAGCACTCGTGCTGATGAGTGAATCAGAAGCTAAGCGTCACGGTTTAACACCGCTGTGTAAAATTGCCGGTCATACAACGCATTCTCAAGCACCTGCTGAGTTTACAGTCGCACCAGTAGGTGCAATGAATAAACTGCTTGAACAAACTGGCTGGTCTAAAGATGACGTGGATCTGTGGGAAATCAACGAAGCATTTGCCATGGTGACTATGCTGGCAATCAGCGAGTTAGGCCTTGATCAAAGTAAAGTAAACGTGAACGGTGGTGCCTGTGCACTGGGTCACCCAATTGGTGCCAGTGGTGCACGTATCCTGGTAACGCTTATTCATGCACTACGCAATCGCGGTTTATCAAAAGGGATTGCCTCACTGTGTATTGGTGGTGGCGAAGCGGTGGCATTAGCCGTCGAAGTTTAAGTTAAGTATAGCGCCGCAACGACAATAATTAAGCGGCGCTTTTTCGTTTTATTTGGGGAGGAGTGCACATGCACCAGGTACCATTATACATCAACGGTGAATTTACCCAGTCTCAGTCTGACAAGTGGTTAGATGTCGTCAATCCGGCGAATCAGGAAGTTTTGGCGCAGGTGCCGTGTGCGACGCACGATGAAGTACAGGCTGCTATCACGTCAGCGCAAGAGGCATTCAAGACTTGGCGTAATGTGCCAGTAACTGAGCGTGCGCGCATTATGATGCGTTATGCTGCATTGCTCAAAGAGCACCAGGAAGAAATTGCGACCATTATCTGTCATGAACTTGGTAAGACCTTTGAAGATGCCAAGGGCGATGTATGGCGTGGTATTGAAGTTGTGGAGCAGGCTGCAAATGCACCGGCGCTGATGATGGGCGAAACGGTTGAGAACGTTGCCCGTAACATCGACACATATTCTTATATTCAACCGCTGGGTGTGTGTGCGGGTATTACGCCGTTCAACTTCCCGGCGATGATCCCACTGTGGATGTTCCCAATGGCGATTGTGTGTGGTAACACATTCGTATTAAAGCCATCTGAGCAAGACCCTCTGACGCCAATGCGTCTGGTAGAGCTGTTCGAAGAAGCAGGCGCACCAAAAGGGGTTCTGCAAGTTGTACACGGTGCAAAAGAGCAGGTTGACCAAATCCTGACAGCGCCTGAAGTACGCGCAATTTCTTTTGTTGGCTCATGCGGTGTAGGGTCTTATATCTACAGTAAAGGCACTGAGAACCTGAAACGTGTTCAGGCCTGTGTAGGCGCGAAAAACCATATGGTGATCATGCCAGATGCCAGTCGCGAGCAAACCATTAACAACCTGGTGGGTGCATCTGTGGGTGCAGCGGGTCAGCGTTGCATGGGTATCTCCGTAGCGGTCTTCGTTGGTAAGTCCAAAGAGTGGATCGACGACTTAAAGGCCGGCCTTGAAAAAGTACGCCCGGGTGTGTGGAACGACCCAGAAGCGGCTTATGGCCCGCAAACCTCGGCTCAGGCCAAGGCACGTATTTTATCACTGATCGAAAGTGGTAAACAACAAGGTGCAACGTGTTTGCTAGATGGCTCAGACTTTACGGTTGAAGGCTATGAAAATGGCAACTGGGTTGGCCCAACGCTGTTCACTGATGTGACTCCAGAGATGGATATCTACAAGCAAGAGATTTTTGGCCCGGTACTAAACTGCGTCTGTGTTGATACGCTGGAAGAAGCCATTACGCTGGTTAATAACAGCCCATATGGTAACGGTACGTCCTTGTTCACTGCGAGTGGTGCTGCGGCACGTAAGTTCCAGCATGAAATCGAAGTCGGTCAGGTGGGGATCAATATTCCAATTCCTGTGCCATTGCCGTTCTTCTCATTCACCGGCTGGAAAAACTCTTTCTATGGTGATCAGCATACCTATGGTAAGCAAGGTGTGCGTTTCTACACCGAAACCAAGACCATCACATCGCGTTGGTTTGCTGATGAGGCCGTAACCGGCCCTAACATGAGCATTAACCTGCGATAACACCAATCAGTTACCCTTTCAGGCCCGGCTTTAGCCCGGGCCTTTCGTAGTAATACCTGAGACTCAGGTACATAAGAATAACGCCGGGCAGAATCGTCACTTCGCCCGACATGACAACAAGTGAGGTCTTTTATGGACTTTAATCTCAACGAAGATCAACAGGCATTCGCCGAAACCGCATATCAGTTTGCTATGAGTGAACTGGCACCCCATGCAGCTGAATGGGATCAGAAACACATTTTCCCTAAAGATGTTATCAAAAAAGCCGGTGAGCTGGGTTTTTGTGGCTTATACACACCGGAAGAAGCGGGTGGCCTGGGTCTGTCACGTCTAGATTCAAGCATTATTTTTGAGCAATTGTCGATGGGCTGTACGGCAACAACGGCGATGCTGACTATACACAACATGGCGACCTGGATGATCGCCAGCTTCGCAACCGATGCGGTCAAAGATCAATACATGGACCAGTTGGTGATGGGGGAGCTACTGGCTTCTTACTGCCTGACTGAACCTGGCTCGGGCTCTGATGCGGCGTCTTTGAAAACGAAAGCCGTGCTGGAAGGCGATGAGTATGTTCTGAACGGCTCGAAAATGTTTATCTCTGGTGCGGGTGAGACCGATGTGCTGGTTGTGATGGCCCGAACAGGTGAAGACGGTCCGAAAGGCATTTCGGCCTTTGTTGTTCCAGCAGATGCCGAGGGTGTCATCTATGGTAAAGCAGAAGAAAAAATGGGCTGGAACGCTCAGCCAACTCGTCTGGTTACATTTGAAGATGTACGCATTCCTGCAGCCAACCTGATGGGCAAAGAAGGCGAAGGGTTTAAGTTTGCCATGCAAGGCTTGGACGGTGGGCGTATCAACATTGCCACTTGTTCTATCGGCACTGCACAACAGGCGTTGAATACAGCCAAAGAATATATGCAGGAGCGTCAGCAATTTGGTAAGCCTCTGGCGGCTTTCCAGGCACTTCAATTTAAGATTGCCGACATGAACACAGAACTGGTTGCAGCGCGTCAGATGGTGCGCCTGGCAGCCTTTAAATTAGACAGCAACGACAGTGAAAAAACCACTTATTGTGCCATGGCAAAGCGCTTTGCCACCGATGTCGGTACTAAAGTTTGTGATGATGCATTACAAATTCATGGTGGTTATGGCTACATCAAAGAATACCCACTAGAGCGCCACCTGCGTGATGTACGCGTTCATCAAATCCTGGAAGGCACCAATGAGATCATGCGGGTGATCATTGCACGCCGAATTTTAGCCGAAGGCGCAGCAAGCGTATTGTAAAGGAGCATCATTATGTCAGCACAATTGAAACTCGAAAAACAAGGTCACATCGCGATAGTTACTATGTCAAACCCACCGGCTAACACCTGGACTCGCGACACTCTGGTAGGCCTCAAAGAGTTGGTGATCGAGCTTAATGCCGATAAAAACATTTATTCGTTGGTGATCACCGGGGAAGGTGAAAAGTTCTTCTCAGCCGGTGCCGATCTGAATGTGTTCGCCGATGGCGACAAAGGGGTTGCGGCCGATATGTCCCGCGTATTTGGCGAAGCATTTGAAACGCTGAGTGACTTCCGTGGTGTGTCTATCGCCGCCATTAACGGTTTTGCAATGGGTGGCGGCCTGGAAGTTGCGCTGGCCTGTGACATCCGTATTGCAGAGACGCAGGCTCAAATGGCACTGCCAGAAGCTAAAGTGGGCTTATTGCCTTGTGCCGGTGGCACACAAAACCTATCTTGGCTGGTAGGTGAAGGCTGGGCTAAGCGCATGATTCTGTGTGGTGAACGCCTCAAAGCGGATAAAGCGCGGGAGATTGGACTGGTTGAAGAAGTGGTTGAGCAGGGCAAAGCGCTCGAAGCTGCGCTTGAGCTGGCTAAGAAAGTTGAAGACCAAAGCCCAGTGGCCGTTACCGCCTGTAAAGCTCTGATCCAAAAAGGTCGTACAGGCACCATCAACAGTGCTTTGCCGCTTGAGCGAGAACTGTTTGTGACTCTGTTCGACACACAAGATCAGAAAGAGGGCGTGAATGCCTTCCTGGAAAAACGTAAAGCAAACTGGGTGAATGGCTAATGGTTGAATTACAGTTACTGAACCAGGCAGATGCCCCTGTGGTATTTGAGTTGGCGCACTGTAATAACGGCATGAAGGTGGCAGTGGCCACCCTTAATGCGCCAAAAGCACTCAATGCACTTAACCTGGAAATGATCCGCCTACTCGAACCACAGCTCAAAGTGTGGGCTGAAGACGAGCAGGTAGCTATGGTATTGCTTAAAGGCGCGGGAGAGAAAGCGTTCTGTGCCGGTGGTGATGTGGTTAGCCTCTACAATGCAATGGCAGCGGAAGATGGTAATAATCATCTGGAAGTCTTCTTTGCTGAGGAATATCGCCTTGATTATCACATCCATAGTTATGATAAACCGATCTTGCTGTGGGGTAATGGCATTATCATGGGCGGTGGCCTGGGCTTGATGGCCGGAGCCAGTCATCGTGTGGTGACTGAATCATCACGTATCGCTATGCCGGAGATCACCATTGGATTATATCCGGATGTGGGCGGCAGCTATTTCCTCAACAAAATGCCGGCCGGTGTGGGCTTATTCCTGGGCCTGACTGGCGCCTCTATCAATGCCACTGATGCCAAATTTGTTGGTCTGGCGGATCATTATATGGACGGTGAGCGGCTGGATATGCTGCTGCACAACCTCAGTGAAGTCAACTGGGGTAAGACCAACGTACTCAATCATGAGAAATTGACTCAGCTACTTATTTCCCTCGATGAAGCGTCACACATTCCGCCGCGCAGCGAAATCAAGCCGCTGGCTGAGTCTTTTGCTAAATTGGCTGAGCTAGACACGCTGGATGCCCAGGTTGAGCACATTCTGGCCCTCGACAGCGCGGAGAATAAATGGCTGAGCAAGGCGCAAAAAGCGCTAAAACATGGTTCTCCACTTAGTGCTGTGTTAATCCAGGCACAACTAAATCGTGCCGAAGGGTTGTCACTCAAAGACTGTTTTCAACGCGAGCTGGCAATGTCGGTGCGTTGCGGTGAAGTGGGCGAGTTCCGTGAAGGTGTGCGTGCGCTGTTGATCGACAAAGACGGACAACCTCAATGGCAGTTTAAGACCATTGCTGACGTAGACAGCAAAGTGATAGACAGCTTTTTTGCACCACGCTGGGAAGAGAGCACACATCCCCTGGCTGATCTGTAAGGAATAAACATATGGCAAAGATTGGATTTATTGGTTTAGGAAATATGGGTGGCCCAATGGCTGCCAATTTGGTGAAAGCCGGGCACCAGGTCACTGTGTTTGATCTCAGTGCTGAAGCAGTGGCACACCTTGTATCTTTGGGCGCTGTGGCGGCAGACAAAGTCTCTGATGTTTGCGCTGGGGCCGATTTTGTCGTGAGTATGCTACCTGCCAGCAAGCATGTGCGGATGATTTATACTGGCGAAGATGGCTTAATCAACTATCTTGAAAAGTCGACGCTGGTAATCGACTGCTCAACCATAGATGCAGAATCAGCGCAGTTTGTTGGTAATGCCCTGACTGACGCTGGCATTGCATTTGTTGATGCACCTGTTTCAGGTGGTGTCGCAGGTGCTGCCGCGGGTACATTGACTTTTATCGTTGGCGGTAATGACGAAGACTTCAATAAAGCGCAAACCGTGCTTAACGACATGGGGAAGAATATTTTCCATGCTGGAGCTGTGGGAGCAGGCCAGGTCGCTAAGATCTGTAATAATATGCTGCTATCAATACTCATGGCAGGCACCAGTGAGGCACTGCAAATGGGCGTTGACCACGGCCTTGATCCAAAAGTATTGAGTGAGATTATGCTCAACAGCTCGGGTCGCAACTGGACACTGGAGTTATACAACCCATGTCCGGACGTATTAGAGAATGTGCCTTCGTCAAATGGGTATAAACCTGGATTTATGGTTGATCTGATGGCCAAAGATCTGGGACTGGCGATGCAGGCGGCACAGCAAACAAACTCGGCTACGCCGATGGGGGCACTGGCAAAAAATCTCTACAACCTGATGCAGAATCAGGGCAGTGGCAGTGAAGATTTTAGTGCTATTTTTAAACTCTATTCACAAAAGCAGTAACAGAAGCAGGGTTGAAATATCATGGATATAAAGAATAAAGCGGTGGTGATCACCGGTGGTGCGCAGGGCTTGGGCTTTGCGATGGCAACGGAACTGGCAAAAATGGGTGCCAAGCTGGCACTGATTGATATGCAGGAAGAACAACTGCAAGAAGCAGCTACAGAGCTTAGAGCACTGGATGTTGAAGTAAAAACCTATGTGGCGAACGTAAGCCTGGAAAGCGACGTTGAGCAAGTGTTTAACGACATAGTCGCAGATCTCGGTAAGATCTCGGTGCTGGTTAACAACGCAGGCATTTTGCGTGATGGCCTGTTATTAAAAGCCAAAGACGGAGAAGTGACTGACAAGATGTCACTGCAACAGTTCCAGTCTGTATTAGATGTTAACTTAACCGGGGTATTCCTGTGTGGCCGTGAAGCGGCAACTAAGATGGTAGAAGGCCAGGAAGGCGGCGTTATCATTAATATGTCGAGTGTCGCACGGGCAGGTAACATGGGCCAGACCAACTACTCAGCCGCCAAAGCGGGTGTTGTTGCGATGACAACGTCCTGGGCTAAAGAACTTGGTCGCTATGGTATTCGTGTCGGTGCAATCGCACCTGGTGTGATCCGCACTCAGATGACGGACGCCATGAAACCAGAAGCCAAAGAGCGACTGCTGAAGATGAAACCAGTTGGTCGTCTGGGTGAAGCTGGCGAAATCGCCCATACGGCGAAATACATTATCGAGAATGACTTTTTCACCGGTCGTGTAGTAGAAATTGACGGCGGGATCAGACTCTGATAACTTAATACTTAAGTATCGGTTTGCTTTTATTTTTGTCCTAAAACCAATACAAAAGAATTCGCATACTTATGTTCCTTTATCTTCGAAAGAAGAAAGTGTGTTGAATCAAGCGGCAGGCCACGCATACCTGCCGCTTTTTAGTTTCTGCTATTTATGCGGATTCTCTATAGTTTTTTTCTCAGGCGTTCTGCCTTCTTCTTGTTAACCATCATCCCACTCTGTACCTCGATAGTCTTTATGAAATACTTCATTATTTGTTGAATGCCGTAGATTATTAATAATTAAACATTTACTTAAAATGGGAACATCATATAATTCATGCTCTTAACATTTGTTGCTTTTGCAAATAAGGAGTAGGATTTTGCAATTTAATGTTTATCAGGCTGTGGCAGCATGTGCAATTCCCTTGGTTCTGGCAGGTTGCTCCGGTGGATCGGATGATGGAAAATCTAATGCTGACTCAGGGATAGCGGGTAAAGTTGGCGTCACACAAAAATACAGCGTAACAACAAGCGTTTCTGGCGAAGGCCGTATAGAGCCGAGTTCGCTGCAGCTATTAGCAAACCAAACCGGTTCATTTGAACTTACTCCAGCCGAGGGGTTTGAAGTTGGACAGGTTTCGGGTTGTGAAGGAGCGCTCAACAATGGCACCTATACATTGGCTCCTGTACAGCAGGACTGTACTATTGAAGCCAGTTTTAACCCTATAGTGTACAAAGTGAGTGTTGACGTAACAGGTGAGGGGAGTGTCAGCCCCGAACAAGTCGAGGTTGCATATGGGCATCAGGCTACTTTTACAATAACACTAGCTCAGCGCTATCAGCTTGAGAGCATCACAGGTTGTGATGGCGTCTTACAAGGTGGTCAGTATGTGACGCAGGCTTTAACCGCCGCTTGTACATTGAATGTGCGTTTTGTTGCTGAGACCACCATAGCTGATAATGACACGCTGGATGACGGACTTAAAAGCTGCCTTATTGAGCAGGGATATACATACCCGGACGAGGTCAGTGAATTAGTCTGTAATGAAAAAGGCATAAAGTCTCTCGATGGGATTGAGCTATTTACTTCTTTGACTTCACTGAATGTCGAAAGTAATGAGATAGAAACCCTGGATATCTCAGCACTGCGTGCCTTAACGTCACTGTCCGCTAGATATAATCAGCTGAAACAGCTTGATGTGTCTGCTCTGACCAATCTTCGGGAACTTAAGGTATCCCACAACCAGTTAAGTAGCCTGGACTTGTCTGGTAACGGACAGCTGCGCGTATTGTTCGCCAGCAGTAATTTATTAACCGAGATTGATCTCACACCGGTGACTGAGCTGACTGACTTATCACTGGGTATGAACCCTTTTACAGAGACAGTGGCGTTTTCTCATCTGAAAGGTTTATCCTATCTTTCTATCAGCACTGCTGAGACAGTAACTGAACTTGATTTGAGTAAGCACCTGGAGCTCAGACAAGTGTGGGTCGCAGGTGAGGCCCTCAAAACCTTGAATGTAACAGGCCTGACTCAGCTTGAATCGTTGAGAGTGAATAACACCAGCCTCAGTACGATTGATGTGAGCACCAATCTTAACCTGACCGACTTGTATTTTTGGAGCAATCCAATTTCACGCATTGACGTCTCTATGCTCGGCAAGCTGGAAGGGTTTACCGTGGGAGACGCGCAGCTGACCGATATTAATGTGTCAAACAACCCCAAACTTACTTCTCTTCAGCTAAGTGACAATCAGCTCAAAACGCTCGATGTCAGTGCACTCACTGAGCTTCGATACTTGCAAATGGCATACAATCAGCTTACGGAGCTGGATGTATCCAAGAACAGCAAACTTGAAGAACTACTCTTAAGAGAAAATGACCTGCGGCATCTTGAGCTGTTGAACAATGCCAACCTGGCGGTATTAAGTCTGGCCGGGAATGATCTGCGTCAAATAGATCTTGCTCATACGCCTATATTGAGGGAACTGGACGCAGGTCATAATCCTCTGTTAAGTATTGACGTGAAAGGATTAGCAAAATTAGAAAAACTGTCAGTAAGCCATACAGATATCAGAAAGTTGGATATTTCAGGTAATCCATTGCTGAGCGAATTAAGTGTTTACGGATTGCGCTTTCTAGACAAGCTAGATCTGTCAAATAATCCACTGTTAGCGCAATTAAATGCTAGGAGTACAGATCTAATTACACTGGATTTATCTGGCAACCAGTCGCTGGTATCGCTAAAAATTTCGGGGCAACAGCTACGGTCGCTGGATGTTAGTATGCTGAGTGAACTCAAAGAACTTGCCCTGGGCGGCAGTAGCTTAGCGGAATTGGATGTGTCTAATAATACCAAGCTGGAATCATTGTACCTTTCATATACCGGAATTACTGAGCTGAACTTATCCAATAATAGGTTAATGAAATCACTGATCATTTATCAAAATGCTTTGAGTCCGATAAATGTTAGTCACATGCATGGGTTAGAGGAACTGATCTTGTCAGGTTTTGAACAAGTCGGGCTCGACTTGTCAGCGAACGTTTTGCTGAAACTTCTCGTCGTGGATGACCTGAGCCTCAATTCGCTCGATGTAGCCCGACTCAAACAGCTTACTTTTTTAAATGTGACAGGCAATCAACTTAGCACACTCAATTTATCGGGCAACACGCATCTGACGGAGTTGCGCGTGGTCGATGATACGTTAGAGCAGCTGGATATCAGTTCTTTATCTTTGTTGAAATCGTTGATGATTTCGTCTCACTTGATCGAAGAAATAGACGCAACTGAGTCAGCCCAGCTGGAGTCTTTAGAGGTATCCAGTGGGTTGACTGACGCCCAGGTTTTAAACAGGTTTACAAATTTGACTTCTCTTACATTGAATCAGCCTGAGGTTGAGTTACTAGACACATCTGTGTTTACAAAACTGATCAGCTTAAGCGTTTATGAGGGGAATCTGAGAGAAGTTAACTTATCTGCCAATACTGAACTTGAAACTTTGGGTATAGAAAATACCGATTTAGCCTCTCTGAAGCTCACAGCACACCCAAAGCTCTGGCAAATTTATGGCAGAGACAACCAGATAGCAGAGATTGATTTGTCGGGTGCACCGTCATTGAGCGACGTGCATTTATGGAGTAATCAGATAAAGGATTTGGATATCAGTCATTTGAAGTCGCTTCAATATTTGGATTTACAGAACAACCCCTTGTCAGAACTAAAGTCCGGACTTCATTCTCAATTGCATGGCTTGCAATTGGGAAGAACTAACATAACACACTTGGCCCCATTAGGTTCAGATCAGCTATCGTTGTTGACCCTCGCTGGTAGCCCGATAACAGATGTTGATTTGACTGGTTATAAGTCACTGAAGGAGCTGAATCTGGAAGAAACCGCAATCACTTCGCTTGATGTGTCGCAGAACATCAGGCTAACTACATTACTGGCGGGTGATACCGAGCTGACTGAGTTAGATGTCACCAATAACCCTGATATAACTTGGCTGACGATAGATGATGATGTTATCTGTACCGGTATGGTGTGTCAGTATCGGCAGGTGCCATTTGGCTCTGTGATTGGAACGAATAGCCAACAGCCAGTTCAGGCGACAAAGGCTGGCGAACAAATGAATCAGCACTTTGAACTAATGCTGCGTGACGGAAAAACGCAGCGTGAATTTGTGGAGCCTAATATGCCAGCGCATAGCAGTCATTTGCACTAGCGAGTTACAACGAGAGAAAGCACTAAGCTGCTTTCTCTCTTCCCTAAAACGCGACAGCGTTATTTAGTTGTTTGTTAAGAGCTTCGGCCCTGAAGATCAATTAGCGAAGTGGTGCTAATACATTCCTTTAAATGGTTAAAACGTGTCCCCGAAGTGAAAATGACCTTTCAGAAGTGACAAAAATAACTTAGTCATTTTTATTTGCCGCAGCTAGAGTAAATAACAAGGTTTGTCTGTTGCGTGTTGTAAGGACATGGTGTGATTGACTTTGTTGCGACGTTTATTTTCTTTTTTGCCGTTATCGATCCGATCGGGACTGTGCCTGTATTCATTGCCGTCACTCGTGGCTACGATGCTGCGGCAAAGCGTAAGATAGCCATGATTGCCAGCTTAGTTGCTGCTGTTTTACTGGTCTTTTTTGCGATTGCCGGAGAGCTTCTGCTTACAGCGATGGGCATACCTTTGCCGGCGTTTCAGATAGCCGGTGGTATTGTGCTGTTCCTGTTCGCATTGTCGATGATTTTTGGTGAAAGTAAACCAGACGAAGAAGTGAAATTAGTCCGGGATCACCATGAAACCGCAATCTTTCCGCTTGCAGTCCCGTCCATAGCCAGTCCTGGTGCCATACTGGCGTGTGTACTGCTAACAGAAAATGCCCGGTTTAATTTGTTCGAGCAGGTACAAACCGTGGCGATGATGTTGGCGGTTATTTTGCTGACTTTACTGTTGATGTTGGTCGCTAGCAGTATCCACAAAGTAATAGGTAATGCCGGTGCCAGTGTAATAAGCCGTGTGATGGGGCTGATACTGGCGTCCGTGGCTGTGACCAATGCGCTGGCAGGTTTTGTGAGTTACTTTGATAAGTAATGCCAATCCAGATGAAGACATACTCAATTTGAGAGACTTCTTCTCTTTAAGAGCAATTTATGGGGGATTGGTATAATAGTTCGCTGGAAAAGCAGCCAGTTGGCTGCTAAACCATAAAGAGGGTTATTGGCTGGATTGCTGGTTACGCTCAGCCCATGCTTTATTCACTGAGCGGCGCCACAGAAAGTCGATAACAAAGAAGCCCAAAATCGCGGCCATACAGGCGCAGATCAGCGAGCCGAGCATAAATGCGGGCCCTATAGTTGAGAGGCTCTCGACCAGCCAGTTCCAGCTGGCTTCAAAGTGAAACGGTTGCTCCTCCTGGCCCAAAGCGAACGCACCTACCTGATAAGATGCATAGAAAATAGGGGGCATAGTAAGGGGATTAGTGATCCATACCAACGCGATGGAAAGTGGCAAATTGACTCTGAAAGGAATAGCCAGGGCGGCTGCAAGGACCATTTGAAAAGGAACAGGGATGAAAGCGAAGAACAGGCCGACGGAGAAAGCCCCTCGTGCCGAGCGGCGATTTAAATGCCAAAGGTTTGCGTCATGTAACAAGCTGCCGAATATTTTCAGCGACTTTTGCTGTTTGATCTTATTGTGATCGGGTAGAAACCTTTGGATCGTCTTCTTTGGCATGTTAATCAACCATTTACATCAATATTGATCTGCTGCGGCCTGATCAGCGGGTGTCTGATCTCAGTATTCTATCTGGGTCAGTGGCAGTGGTTCGTCTGCTCAGGCGTGCTCCTTTTTCTCTGTGGGTATTTTAAGGCTTTTTCGAGTGTTTTGGCAGGTTTTATTTTAGGTATTTTTGTGACGATTTGTCACTATTGGTTGGTTTATGCGCCACCAATTGCTGAAAAAGTCTTAGAGCAGGAAATCGCAGTGGCCGGTGTCGTGAGTAAAGTGATGGGTGCAAGTGCGCGACCTTATGTCACGCTGGAGCTGAAACAATTGGGTCAATATCAAGTACCCTGGTACCGTAATATACGGGTCAATGCCTCGTTGAGCGGTGAACTGCCTGGTGAGTTAAATGAGGTTGTTCTGTCCGGAACCGCCGTTCTTAAGCCATTTCGTAGTCGAAAGAATTTTTCGGTATTTGATGCCGAGCTTTATGCTTTTCGTAGCCAGATATTCTACAAAGGCCGGGTCGTCGTATCTGAGGTGATAGTTAATGAAGATAAATCCTGGCGAGCGGCATATCGAGATTGGGTGGCGGGTGCGTTCGATGGCTTACATTTTGGTTGGTTCTATTATGTGTTGCTAACAGGCGATAAAAGCGCCATTGCGCAAGCGGACAAAGACCATTTTAAATCTCTGGGAATGAGTCACTTGCTGGCTATTTCTGGTTTGCATGTAGCCATTGTTTTTGCATTGAGTTTTGCTCTTTGTAAGCTCTGTTTGTTGTTTATGTGGCCACGTTTATCTCAATGGCACAACTATCAGCTGGGT
Source organism: Pseudoalteromonas rubra (assembly GCF_005886805.2). NCBI lineage: Bacteria > Pseudomonadati > Pseudomonadota > Gammaproteobacteria > Alteromonadales > Pseudoalteromonadaceae > Pseudoalteromonas > Pseudoalteromonas rubra. The sequence goes on along the minus strand of NZ_CP045429.1, from coordinate 2,653,174 downwards.
TACTTTATTTTTGCGCTAGGACTCAGTGGCGGGTATGTATGGCTAAGTGGATTGCAGGTGTCCGCGCAGCGTGCCTGGTTGATGGCTTTGCTGGGGGCATGTTGCTTTTTGTTTGCCCGGCAGCTCAGCCCCGCAAGAGTCTTGTTGTATGCATTAGCCGTTATCCTGATTGCGAATCCTTTTGCGGTACTTAACCTGGGCCTGTATTTTTCATTTCTGGCTGTTGTGACGATCTTTTTCGTGTTTCGAACTGTAATGCAGGGATCAGAGCGTGCGCCCAAAGTTAAGCTGTTGTGTTATTTGCAATGCGCGCTATTTGTTGCGTTGTTGCCTCTCACTCTCTATTCCTATCATGGGTTTAGTGCGAGCAGTATTTTGGTTAACCTGCTGGTTGTGCCTGTGTTGACTATGGTGATATTTCCGCTTTTGTTGTTGCACGTACTTGCTGCGTTGATCATGGACATGACTCTGTTGGGCCCATTGGATGCAGTTTTGCATTCTGTGTATCATTGGGCAAATTCCTTTCCATATCACTGGCAGTCGACTGGGACCGTGAGCATTGAGTTGGTGACGTTAGGCTACCTAACACTGCTCCTATGCACGTGTGCCGTAACTCGGATATTTGCTTGGATCCCATTGTCTGCTGGGGTGATATTTAGCGTGCTTGAGCGTCCTCCCGACTGGCAGGTGGATGTCTTTGATGTTGGCCATGGCACTGCGGTATTGGTATCAACGCAGGGTAAAGGTATTTTGATTGACTTGGGTGCCAGTTATTTTTCTCGTTATTCATTGTTTGACAATGTGATCAAGCCTTACCTTGAGGCGCGTCGTATTGGATTACTGCATACAGTGATAAGCCATGATGACAGCGACCATAATGGCGGTTTAGCAGATTTATACCGTTATGATGGTGGCCGCTCGCTTGAGCAGTTTCATGGAGGAGATGGCAAGGCGCTGTGTACATTACAAACGGTGACAATAGACAATTTAACTATCGAGTCGCTCTGGCCGATAGCACCGATGAACACTGACAACAATAACTCCTGTGTGATCAGGATTAGTGATGGTAATACCCACCTGTTATTGCCCGGGGATATAGAGCAGCTGGCTGAGCATGAATTGTTGGCATTAAAAGGTGAAAAAATCCCCGCAGATATACTGATAGCACCACATCACGGTAGCAACACGTCGTCCAGCATGGCGTTTGTCTCTGCTGTTGCTCCGAGGTGGGTGGTGTTCTCACGCGGATATTACTCACCATGGCGCTTGCCGCACGAGGAGGTTGTTAAGCGTTATCAGTCAATCAACAGTCGTATGCTGGATACGGCCATAAAAGGTCAGATACGATTCAAAATAACCGGGACAAAAGTCCAATTAGAAACCGCCCGGGATAGGAAAAGTTTTTGGTTCTTAAGATAATGCATTCAGTTTTGCCATCAGTACCGCTACAATACGCGGGTTATGACGTACCAGAGAGACACTATGCAACAATCCGCCAAGCAGATCTACAAGCGGCTTCTGAGTTACACCTTCGATTTTAAAGTGCCCGCCTTGTTTGCCATTATTGGCATGCTCGGTTACGCCGCAATGGACGCACTCTTTGTTCAGTTGATGCAGCCTTTTATCGATGATGGTCTGACAGAGCGCAACGCCGAAGTGTTAAAAATGGCACCCATTGTGGTGGTGCTACTGGTTATTGGACGGGGTATTTTCAATTACATGGCATCATACTGTCTGAGCTATGTGGGCTCTCAGGTGGTCAGAAAGCTACGTCAGTCCTTGTTTGAGCATATGTTATTTTTACCTGTCAGTTTTCATGATCAACACTCTAATGGCGAAATGATCTCGAAAATTACGTTTGATACTGAACAGGTTCAACAAGCCGTAACCCGAGCTTTGCAGGTTATGATCCGTGAAGGAGCCTTTGTGCTGTTTCTGCTGGTGGTGATGTTCAATGCCAGCTGGCAGTTGTCTTTGATATTCTTAGTCGTCATTCCCATTGTCGGCGTGATTGTTAATCTGGTCTCCAAGCGTTTTCGCAAGATCTCAAAAAACATTCAGGATGCCATGGGAGAGGTGACTCGAAGCTCTGAGCAAATGCTGGCGGGGCATAAAGTGATCCATGGTTTCGGTGGCCAGGATAAAGAGATTACTCACTTTGCCGATGTCAACAATCGCAACCGTCAGCAAAGGGTGAAGATGGATGCAACCAGGGCGCTGAGCGTTTCCGTGATCCAAATTATTGCAGCCAGCGCGATGGCGTTGATCCTCGCTATTATCGCGATGCCAGAAATGATCGACACGATTTCGTCGGGTACCTTTGTGTCTTTGACCACGTCGATGATGATGATGCTCAGACCGCTCAAGCAGCTGGCTAATGTGAATAGCGATCTGCAGCGGGGGATTGCTGCTGCCACCAGTATTTTTGAAATTCTGGACAAAGAGCAGGAAAAGAATACAGGCGAGCTCGAAGCGGATAGCGTGAAAGGCGAGCTGGCAGTTTCTGGCGTGACATTCCATTATCCGGGCAAAGACGAGGCCGTTATAAAATCCTTATCTTTGCAAATTCCGGCAGGTCAGAGTATCGCGCTGGTGGGGCGCAGTGGCTCGGGCAAATCAACGTTGTCCAACCTGTTACCACGTTTTTATGACTGGGATGAGGGAGAGATCACCCTAGATGGTGTGAAACTTCAAGACTACACTTTGTCATCGCTGCGCAAACAGTTTGCGCTGGTGTCACAACAGGTGGTGCTGTTCAACGATACCATTGCTAATAACATCATGTATGGTCTGGAGCGCTCCTATACTCAGGAGGAGCTGGAGCAGGTGGCGAAACAGGCGCATGTCTGGGAATTTGTTAAAGACTTACCAGAGGGTTTGAATACTATGGTGGGTGAAAACGGTGTGATGCTCTCCGGCGGTCAGCGTCAGCGCATTGCCATCGCCCGTGCGATTGTTAAAAATGCTCCAATCTTGATTCTGGATGAAGCGACTTCGGCACTGGATACAGAGTCGGAACGCTTAATCCAGCAAGCGCTCGATAACCTGATGAAAGATAAAACCTCTATTGTGATAGCACACCGCCTGTCTACCATTGAGCATTCTGATTGCATCTACGTGCTCGATCAGGGACGTATTGTCGAGCAGGGTAAGCACCAGGCTCTGCTGGAGCAAAAGGGCATTTATGCAGCGCTCTGCCAGATGCAGTATGGTGAGCAGGCATGAATCGCCTGGAGCGCAGCTGGTATAAGCCCTTGGGGCTATTAAATATCATACTGCTACCTTTGTCAGGCTTATTTTGGCTACTGAGTTCACTGCGCAGGGCGTTGTTTAAGCTCGGCCTTAAAAGTGTCTATAAAGCACCTGTACCGGTGATCATCGTTGGTAATATCGGCATTGGTGGTAATGGTAAAACGCCATTCGTGTTGTGGCTGGTACCGTACCTTGAGTCTTTAGGTTTGAAAGTCGCGGTGATCAGCCGTGGCTATGGTGCGCAACCACCCAGTCTGCCATATCGGGTGACAGATAGCAGCAGCGCCACAGAAGCAGGCGACGAACCTTTATTGATATACAAGCGACTAGGCTGTCCGGTGATGATAGGTGGCGATCGCCAGGCGAGTATTGAACTGCTGATGCGCGAAGATAAACCGGATATTATCGTCAGTGACGATGGCCTGCAGCACTATCAGCTGGCCCGGGATATTGAGATTTGCATCGTTGATGCGCAGCGCCGCTTTGGCAACACTCTATTGCTACCGGCTGGTCCGCTGCGTGAAACGCCAAGCCGACTGAAGCACACCGACTTGGTCGTCTATAATGGAGAGTCAGACGGGATTGGCTATGAGCTGGTACGCAGTGGCTATTTCAGTGTTCGCGATAATCAGACAATTGAAAAAATAGCCGAACGGGGCATTGCTGTGAGTGCCATTGGTAATCCGCAACGCTTTGAGCAGTCCTTGCGCTCAGATGGGGTTGAGCTGCTCGATACACTGCATTTTGCCGATCACCACGCTTACAGTGATTCTGACTTTGCGACCTGCGAGGACCTGGCTGTATATATGACCGAAAAAGACGCAGTAAAATGCCAGTCATTCGGAAAAGAAAATTGGTATTATTTAAAGGTAGATGCAAAGCCAAGTGCTGAGCTTATACAACAACTTAATTCGTTATTAAAACAAAAAGGGATAGTCAACCATGGCCTTTGACACTAAATTACTCGAGATTATTGCCTGTCCGGTTTGCAAAGGAAAACTGAGATTTGACAAAGACAATCAGGAGCTGATTAGCACAGCTGCTAAACTGGCTTACCCGGTAAGAAACGACATTCCAGTGTTACTGGAAAATGAAGCGCGCGAATTATCGCTCGAAGAGGTCGAAAAGTGGAATTCATAGTCGTTATTCCGGCGCGTTACGCTTCAACCCGTCTGCCGGGCAAACCATTGGCTGACATTTGTGGTAAGCCCATGATCCAACATGTTTATGAGCAGGCCCAGAAGTCGGGTGCAAAAGCTGTTTATATCGCGACTGACAATACTCAGGTGTTTGAACGCGCTCAAACCTTTACTGAAAACGTATTGATGACGCGAGAAGATCATCAGTCAGGAACTGAGCGTCTTGCGGAGGTGGTTGAGCAGCTGGGATTGGATGATGACACCTTAGTGGTTAATGTTCAGGGTGATGAGCCCTTACTGGCCCCGGAAAACATCACTCAGGTGGCAACTTTACTGCATGAAGCACTGGAAGCGCCGATGGCCACACTCAGTGTGGACGTGACAGACGTACAAGAAGTGTTGAATCCGAATGCGGTCAAAGTGGTTCAGGACGCCCACCACAATGCTCTGTATTTTTCACGGGCTTCTATCCCGTTTCAGCGCGACAGCATGATGACGCTGGATGAGAGCAAAGTTCCACTGGCTCATTTTCAACGCCATGTGGGTATCTATGCCTATCGTGCCGGTTTCATTAAAACCTATCTGGCTTTACCGGTTTCTCCCCTCGAAGGTCAAGAGTCACTAGAGCAGTTACGCGTGCTGTATCACGGTTATCGTATCAAAATTGCCAAGGCTTGCCGTCCAGTTTATGCCGGGGTTGATACGCCTGAAGATTTAAAGCGTGTCGTAGAGTATCTCAATGGCACCCTTTGAGGTCATTGCCAGCCACCCGGACTTTGTGGTGGCGCTTAAGCCCGCCGGGGTGAGCTTTCACAGTGAGCAGGAAAGCGGTTTTGTTGCTTTATTAGCTGAGCAGCTCGGAGAGTCGCTTTACCCGGTGCACCGACTCGATAAGGTGACTTCCGGTCTACTGGTACTGGCTCGCTCCAGTCAGGCAGCAGCCAGGCTGACTGAGCTGTTTACCAGTCGGGCCGTGGATAAGTTCTACCTGGCTCTGATTGACAGTAAACCTAAAAAGAAGCAAGGCTGGGTCAAAGGCGATATGGCCAGGTCGCGACGTGGGACTTATAAGTTATTAACGAGTAATGACAATCCGGCCATCACGCGCTTTTACAGTGCCAGCATAGCCCCGGGTCTGAGAGCCTGTTTACTCAAGCCTTACAGTGGCAAAACCCATCAGTTGCGGGTGGCGTTAAAAAGCTTGTCTGCACCTATTCTGGGCGATGTCAGCTATGGGGGGAGTGAGGCTGACAGGGTCTATCTGCATGCCTACTGTTTAAGTTTTGAGTGGGGTAACGAAAGAATGACGTTTTATGCTTTGCCGCAAGGCGGGGCACGGTTTGCTGAACTGGCAGACACAGAAGTAATGCAAAGCTGGGCGCAGCCCGGAAAGTTAGAGTGGTAATATGACGCAAGATACATCTTTAAGGTTTGGTGGCATTGGCCGCTTGTATGGTAATACAGAATTGACCTGGCTTGGCGAAGCCAGCTTCTGTGTGATAGGTATTGGCGGTGTTGGCAGTTGGGTAGCCGAATCACTGGCGCGCACCGGCATAGGTAAAATTACCCTCATTGATCTTGATGATATCTGTGTCACAAATGTCAATCGCCAGCTGCATGCAAAAACTGAGACCATAGGCCAGCCTAAAGTCGAAGCCATGCAGGCGCGTTGTCAGTCCATCAACCCGGATTGTCGGGTCGATGTGATAGATGATTTTATCACGCTGGATAACATTAAAACGCATATCCAGGGTTTTGATTATGTTATTGACTGTATTGATGCCGTCAAAGAAAAAGCCGCTCTAATCGCTCACTGTAAGCGACAAAAAATTCCAGTGATCACCACTGGCGGTGCAGGTGGTCAGACTGATCCGAGCCAGATTTGCTATGGGGATGTGGCCAAAACGACACACGACCCTTTGCTTGCAAAAGTCCGATATCTGCTGCGCAAGCAATATAATTTTACAACTAACCCGAAACGCAAGTTTGCTGTTGATTGTGTGTATTCGACAGAGCAATTGGTTTACCCAACTGGTGATGGTAGCGTCTGTAAGGCCAAACAAATGGCTGATGGCAGTAAGAATATGGATTGTGCGACCGGGTTCGGCTCTGCAACTATGGTCACGGGCAGTTTTGGCTTTTTTGCTGCGGCAAAAGCGATCCGTAAGTATCTGGACAAGCGGGCGAGGGAAGCAGGTTAATTCGCAATGGGTTATTCAGGTGCTATTACAGCACCTGAAGTTGTTGATGAATACGTTCCACAATCGCGCGAACGCCATTACCACGAGAAGGGCTCAGGTGCTTGATAAGGCCAAGAGTGTTAAATAATTCATAGCCATCAACTTTCTTTGCTTCTTCTGGTAACTGGTTGTTATAGCAAGCAAGAATAATCGCAAGTAAGCCTTTCACTATACGTGTGTCGGAATCAGCGATGAGGACCAGCCTCTGTTGTTGCTCATCCAGATCCAGGTGCAACCAAACTTTACTTTCACAACCTTTCACCAGAGCAGCTTCCGTTTTAAGCGCATCAGGCATCGCTGGAAGTGCTTTGCCCAATAGCATGATTTCGCGATATTTGCCCTGCCAGGCGCTGTGCTGAGCAAGGGTCTGCTCTATGTGTGATAAGTCCATAATTACTCTTCTAATAAGCTGATTGTGTCTTTCAGTGCCGCGATAAATCGACAGATGTCCTGATGATTATTATAAAACGCCAGGCTGACTCGGATAGTCCCCTCAATGCCCAGATGCGCCATCAGTGGCTGCGTGCAGTGATGGCCGCTTCTGACGGCAATACCATAGGTATTCAGTAGCGTTGCCAGGTCATAATGATGTTCATTTTTATAACTAAAGCTGATTGTGCCGACATTGTGGGTGGTATCGCCCCAAATCCGGATCCCGTCAATGTCGCTCAGTTGTTCAACTAAAGCGCGATAAAGTGCCTGTTCGTGCTGGAACAAAGAATCATGCTCAAGCGTTACAAGGTAATCCAGGGCTGCGCCAAAGCCGATCACACCGGCAATGTTGGGCGTACCGGGCTCAAATTTTTCGGGAGCCGGGCGAAAGGTGGTGCCAGTAAAGCTGACTGTGTCTATCATTTCACCGCCGCTTTGATAGACGGGCAGGGCATTCAGCAGTTCATAGCGACCATACAGGCCACCGAGGCCTGTTGGCCCTAACGCTTTGTGGGCTGAAAAGACATAAAAATCACAATCAAGTTGCTGCAAATCCGGGCGCAGGTGTAACAAAGACTGCGCGCCATCTATCACCGTAATAGTATCTAATTTCTTGCAGCAGCCTATCAATGCTGCCACATCATTGATATTACCCAGTGCATTGGAGGCGTGACAGACGCTCAGTACTTTTGGTTTTAGGCTTGCAATTAGCGCTTTTGCTTGTTCTAGCTGGAGAATACCTTGCGCATCCACTGGCAACAACTCAATACGTGCACCTGTGCGCTGTGCTGCGAGTTGCCAGGGTACGATATTCGCATGATGCTCCAAAGGTGAAAGTAGGATCACATCGTCTTTTTTCAGACCTTCGCTGAGGCCATAGGCGATTAAATTGAGCGAGGCTGTCGCGCCACTGGTCCAGACGATTTCTCTGCTTTGTACGTTCAGAAACTGTGCAAGTTTGCCCCTCACAGCTTCGTAGGCGGTCGTTGCCTGCTCACTGAGCGTGTGTAAACCCCGGTGTACATTGGCGTTTTGAAACTGGTAAAATTCCTTTACAGCCTGGATCACTTGATGCGGCTTTTGGGTAGTTGCAGCAGAGTCTAAATAACACAATGGCTGGTCATCTACCGACACCTCAAAAATGGGGAAATCATGCCGAAGTTGTGTGCAAGGGTTTTCGTTCAAAAGGGTCTCCTACTGCGCCTGAGCAGGCGGATTTTACCGGATTTATAGTGGCTTGCAAGTCTGTCTGATCGAGAGGCATAAAAAAGGGCTGCCACTGGCAACCCTATTTTAAAAGCGTAAGTTAAGCGAGGCTTATCTGTCGCCTTCTTTTTTGTAGTCGCGTGCAGTGTAACCTGTGTACAGCTGACGTGGACGACCAATTTTGTGGCCCGGCTGAGACAGCATTTCGTTCCAGTGTGAGATCCAGCCAACGGTACGAGACATAGCGAAGATCACAGTGAACATGCTGGTCGGAATACCGATTGCTTTCAGGATAATACCTGAGTAGAAATCAACATTCGGGTACAGTTTCTTCTCAACAAAGTACGGGTCTTCAAGCGCGATCTGCTCAAGCTTCATTGCAACGTCAAGCAATGGATCCTGAATGTTCAGCTCTTTAAGTACTTCGTGGCAAGTTTGACGCATTACTGTCGCACGTGGGTCGAAGTTCTTGTATACACGGTGACCAAAGCCCATCAGACGGAACGGGTCGTTCTTGTCTTTTGCTTTTGCAACGTATTCGTCGATACGGTCAACTGTGCCAATTTCTTCCAGCATGTTCAGACATGCTTCGTTTGCACCACCGTGCGCAGGGCCCCAAAGTGACGCGATACCCGCTGCGATACAAGCGTAAGGGTTAGCACCTGAAGAACCAGCAAGACGCACTGTTGAAGTAGACGCGTTCTGTTCATGGTCGGCATGAAGCATGAAAATACGATCCATTGCTTTCGCCAGAACAGGGTTCACTCTGTACTCTTCAGCTGGTACCGAGAACATCATGTGCAGGAAGTTTTCAGCGTAGCTCAGGTCGTTACGTGGGTAAACGAACGGCTGACCTGTGTTGTACTTGTATGCCATAGCAGCAATCGTTGGCAGCTTAGCAACCAGCTTGATTGCACAACGCATACGCTGGTCAGCGTCTGAGATGTCCAGGTCGTCATGGTAGAATGACGACAATGCACCAACCACACCACAAAGCATTGCCATTGGGTGAGAATCTACACGGAAACCTTGGAAGAAAGACGCAATTTTCTCATGCAACATAGTGTTGTGCGTGATGTTCTTTGCAAATTCTTCAAGTTGCGCGTCGTTTGGTAATTCACCGTTTAGAAGCAGGTAGCACAGCTCAATGTAGTTAGATTGCTCTGCTAATTGCTCGATTGGGTAACCACGGTGTAGTAGTACACCCTTTGCACCATCGATATAAGTAATAGATGATTCGCAAGAGCCAGTCGACATAAAACCAGGGTCGTATGTGAAGAAGCCGTGAGCGCCAAGTGTGCGGACGTCAACTACGTCCTGGCCAGCAGTGCCAGAGTAGATCGGGAGTTCGATCGGATCATGACCATCGATATGGACTGTGGCTTTCTTATCTGCCATCTATTTATCTCCTATGAAATAACAATATTCTGATTGTTATGTTGTGATACTAATGTTAAGCAAATTCAGATCATTCTAACTTAAAATGGGGGTGGAAAGTCAATTTTTCTGAGAATTATGCAGAAATGTATGATAAATATTCTACGCAGTTTAAATATTATACCATCGGCTAATTCGCAAGCGTCTCAATCTAAACAAGAATTGTAAAAGGCCGCTTGGCCTTATATACTATCTACGGTTTTATACCGTGTCGTCTGTGGGTAAACCTATTTTTACATTGGCATTTTTCACTTTGTGAACCGCTCAGTGTTTAAACAGGTATATCTAGAGTGTGCCATTTGTGCGAGCAGCGCAAGTGGTTTTATAAAAACAAGTAGATGAGCTCCTTTGTGAGCAAGATGGGCAAGTAACTGTGAAAAAGCAAAGACCTGTAAATCTAGATCTTACGACTATTTCTATGCCACCTACGGCAAAAGCGTCGATTTTGCACCGTGTCACCGGTGTTGCGTTATTCTTCGCATTGACCTTTGTCATTTGGGCGTGGTCTGAGTCTCTTTCTTCTCCTGAAGGGTTTGAATTTGTTAAAGAGCTAATGACTGGCTTTATTGCAAAATTCATCGCGTGGGGCACCCTCACCGTATTGTCTTACCACATCATTGGCGGTGTACGTCACATGATCCAAGACATGGGTCACTGGGAAGAATTAGAATCGGGCAACACCAGTGCTAAAATCGCATTGGCGCTGTGGGTAATCGTAGCCATCCTGGCAGGAGTGTGGATATGGTCTTAAATCAAGCAACTCTGAAGCGCGACGGTGTGCAAGACTATGTGTCTCTGCGCACGACAGCACTAATCATCCTGGCTTATTCGGTGTTTATCGTTGGCTACTTCCTGCTAACGCCCGAAATCAGCTATGAAGCCTGGACAGGTTTATTTTCAAACCTGGCCGTTAAAGCGGCAACTTTCATCACATTGGTATGCATCATGGTCCACACTCGCATTGGCTTGTGGCAGGTTCTGACGGACTACGTTAAGTGTTCAACGATGCGTTCTGTGCTGGGCTTTGTACTTAATCTGATGGCACTGGCTTATGTTGCTGTTGGCCTGTTTGTATTGTGGGGTGTTTAAGTGAAATATAATGTTCGTGAATTTGACGCTGTTGTAGTTGGCGCCGGTGGTGCTGGCATGCGCGCAGCGCTTGCGATTTCTGAGTCAGGCAAAACTTGTGCATTGATCTCTAAAGTATTCCCTACACGTTCTCATACGGTATCTGCACAGGGTGGTATTACAGTTGCGCTGGGTAACTCCCATGAAGACAACTGGGAATGGCACATGTACGACACGGTAAAAGGTTCTGATTACATTGGTGATCAGGATGCGATCGAGTACATGACCAAAACGGGTCCTGAGGCGATCACTGAACTTGAAAACATGGGTCTGCCTTTCTCTCGTTTCGAGAACGGCCGTGTTTATCAACGTCCTTTCGGTGGTCAGTCTAAGAATTTTGGTGGTGAGCAGGCTGCACGTACTGCGGCTGCGGCAGACCGTACAGGTCACGCATTGCTACACTGCTTGTACCAACAGAACGTTAAGAACAAAACTAACGTTTTCTCTGAGTGGTACGCGCTCGATCTGGTTAAAAATGACAAAGGCGACGTTGTTGGTGTAACTGCAATTGATATTGAAAGCGGCGAAGTCGTTTACTTCAAGTCAAAAGCTGTTGTATTGGCAACGGGTGGTGCAGGTCGTATCTATGCATCAACCACTAACGCGCACATTAACACTGGTGACGGTGTTGGTATGGCAGTTCGTGCTGGCATCTCTATGCAGGACATGGAAATGTGGCAGTTCCACCCAACCGGTATCGCTGGTGCGGGTACGCTTGTAACTGAAGGTTGTCGTGGTGAAGGTGGTTACCTTCTGAATAAAGACGGCGAGCGTTTCATGGAACGTTATGCGCCTAACGCGAAAGACCTTGCGGGTCGTGACGTTGTTGCTCGTGCGATGATGACTGAAATCCGTGAAGGCCGTGGTTGTGAAGGTCCTTGGGGTACACACATTAAGCTTAAGCTTGACCACCTTGGTGAAGAAATGCTTAACCTGCGTCTACCAGGCGTATGTGACCTGTCTAAGACATTTGCTCACGTTGACCCAGCTAAAGAGCCAATTCCTGTTATCCCAACCTGTCACTACATGATGGGTGGTGTACCGACCAACGTAAATGGTCAGGTACTGAACGTGAATGAAAACGGCGAAGAGCGCATCATCGAAGGTCTGTTCGCGGTTGGTGAAATCGCGTGTGTATCTGTACACGGTGCAAACCGTCTGGGTGGTAACTCACTGCTTGACCTGGTTGTATTTGGTCGTGCAGCAGGTAACTTCCTGGGTACTTACCTACAAGGCTTTGAGTCTACAGGTGACGCATCTTCTGACGATGTTGAGCAGGCATTTGCGCGCTTTAACCGTTGGGAGTCATCTGAGAAAGGTAAAGGCGAAGATCCGGTTCAGATCAAGAAAGATCTACAAGAATGTATGCAGCTTAACTTCTCGGTATTCCGTGAAGGTGACGCGATGGCTGACGGCCTTAAAGAACTTAAAGAGATCCGTGAGCGTCTTAAGTTTGCGCGTCTTGACGACAAGTCAACTGAGTTCAACACCCAGCGTATCGAGTGCTTAGAGCTTGATAACCTGATGGAAACAGCTTACTCAACAGCCGTTGCTGCTAACTTCCGTACAGAAAGCCGTGGTGCACACTCTCGCTTTGACTTCCCTGAGCGTGACGATGAGAACTGGCTGTGCCACTCTCTGCATCACCCAGAGTCAGACACGATGACTAAGCGTGAAGTAAACTTTGCGCCTAAGACACGTGAAGCATTCCCACCGAAAGCACGTACATACTAGGAGCTAAGCGATGGCAACTTTAGAATTATCTGTTTATCGTTACAACCCTGACGTAGATTCAGCACCTCGTATGCAAGATTACAAGCTGGAGGTTGAAGAAGGTCGCGACATGATGGTGCTAGATGCACTGTTAATGTTGAAAGAACAAGATCCAACATTGTCTTTCCGCCGTTCATGCCGTGAAGGTGTGTGTGGTTCAGACGGTGTAAACATGAATGGTAAGAATGGTCTGGCCTGTATCACGCCACTATCTGCATTGCAGAACAATGGCAAAGGCAAGATTATTGTTCGTCCTTTACCTGGTCTACCAGTGATCCGTGACCTGGTTATCGACATGAGCCAGTTCTACACGCAATATGAAAAGGTAAAACCTTACCTGATCAACGACAAGCCAACCGGTGGTGAAGAGCGTCTTCAAAGCATTGAAGAGCGTGACAAGCTGGATGGACTGTACGAGTGTATTCTGTGCGCATGTTGTTCAACGTCATGTCCATCGTTCTGGTGGAACCCAGATAAATTTATCGGTCCAGCGGGCCTTCTTCACGCGTATCGTTTCCTGGCTGACAGCCGTGATACTGCGACAGAAGAGCGTCTGGCTGACCTTGATGACGCGTTCAGCGTCTTCCGCTGTCACAGTATCATGAACTGTGTAAGCGTTTGTCCGAAAGGCTTGAATCCTACTAAGGCGATCGGACACATTAAATCTATGTTGTTAAATCGTTCGGTTTAATACATATTTAAATCTACAGATGGCATGCTCAGCATGCCATCTTGTTTTCGTTTAAGTTTCTGCGCTAGAAAAAGGGCTAATAAATGCACGAAGGTGTGATGAAGGCATGGCTGGAATCTTCGCACTTATACGGCGGCAACGTTGCATATGTTGAAGATTTATATGAGGCGTATCTTGATGATGCGGCTTCAGTGCCAGAAGAATGGCGAGAAGTGTTTGATCAACTGCCAAAGGTAGAAGGCGTTGACGTTGATGTTAAGCATTCAGAGATCAAATCTCAGTTTGCGGACCTTGCTAAAAACAAACACAGAGAAGTAATCGTTTCTGCGGAAGGTGCGGCAGATGCAAAACAGGTTCGTGTTTTGCAGCTTATTAATGCATTCAGATTCAGAGGTCACCAAAACGCGAATTTAGATCCATTGGGTCTATGGCAGCGTGATCGAGTTCGTGAACTCGACCTGGCCTATCATGATTTAGACAATGCCGACCTGGAAAAAGAATATAACGTTGGCTCTTTTGCAAGTGGCAAAGAGACAATGAAACTAAAAGACTTATACAACGCATTGAAGACCACTTACTGTGGTTCTATCGGTGCAGAGTATATGCACATTACTTCAACAGAAGAAAAACGTTGGTTACAGCAGCGCATCGAATCTTCCTTCGCACAGCCTAAATACAACAAAGAAACTAAGCTTAGGATCCTTAAAGGCCTGACCGCCGCTGATGGTCTTGAAAAGTATCTGGGTGCTAAATTCCCTGGCGCAAAACGTTTCTCACTGGAAGGTGGTGATTCACTGGTTCCTATGCTGAAAGAACTGGTACATCGTGCCGGTGAAAGTGGTCAGGAAGAAGTCGTCATTGGTATGGCACACCGTGGTCGCCTGAACGTACTGGTCAACGTATTGGGTAAAAACCCACAAGTACTGTTTGACGAATTCGCGGGCAAATACGGCGAATCAGCGGGCTCTGGTGACGTAAAATATCACATGGGTTACTCTTCAGACTTCGCAACGCAGGGCGGCAACGTTCACATGGCGCTGGCGTTTAACCCGTCACACCTTGAGATCGTAAACCCGGTTGTCATGGGGTCGGTACGTGCACGTTTGGACCGTCTTAACTGTAAGAGCGGCTCTAAAGCACTGCCAATTACCATCCATGGTGACTCAGCTATCGCAGGTCAGGGTGTAGTACAAGAGACATTCAACATGTCTCAGACTCGCGCTTATGGTGTGGGTGGTTCAATCCGCATCGTGGTGAACAACCAGGTTGGTTTCACTACGTCAAACCAGGAAGATACGCGTTCAACTGAGTACTGTACTGACATCGCTAAGATGGTTCAGGCACCGATTTTCCACGTTAATGCTGATGACCCGGAAGCGGTTGCGTTCGTTACGCAAGTTGCCCTTGATTTCCGCAACAAGTTTAAGCGTGATGTGGTGATTGATCTGGTTTGTTACCGTCGTCATGGCCACAACGAAGCTGATGAGCCAAATGCAACTCAGCCGCTGATGTATCAGAAGATCAAAAAGCACCCTGTACCGCGTCAGATTTATGCTGACAGATTGGTCGCAGAAGGCGTTTTGAGCGCTGATGAAGCAAAAACGCTGGCAGATGACTACCGTAACGGTCTGGATAAAGGCCAGATTGTGGTTGAAGAAATTCAGCCAGAGACCAAGCACTCTTCAGATTGGTCAAAATATGTTGGTCATGACTGGGATACCGATTACGAGGCAAGTGTTCCTGTTGAAAAGCTCAAAGAGTTGAGTGAGAAAATCTCGACTTACCCGGCGGATCACAAAGCTCAGTCGCGCGTTAAGAAAATCTACGACGACCGTAAGACCATGGCCAGTGGCGAGAAGCTACTTGACTGGGGTATGGCTGAAACACTTGCTTATGCGACTTTGGTTGACCAGGGTACGGACATTCGTTTGACTGGTCAGGATTCAGGCCGTGGTACTTTCTTCCACCGTCATGCGGTTGTGCACAACCAGGCTGATGCTTCAACTTATCTGCCGTTACAAAACGTTCGTGACGATCAGGGTCTGTTTGAAGTATATGACTCAGTTCTGTCTGAAGAAGCTGTATTGGCGTTCGAATATGGTTACGCGACGGCAGAGCCAACTTCATTGGTACTATGGGAAGCACAATTCGGTGACTTCGCTAACGGTGCGCAGGTTGTATTCGACCAATTCCTAAGCTCAGGTGAGCAAAAGTGGGGCCGCCTGTGTGGTCTGACTTTATTACTGCCACATGGTTATGAAGGTCAGGGCCCTGAGCACAGCTCTGCGCGTCTCGAACGTTACCTACAACTGTGTGCGGACCATAACATGCAAGTGTGTGTACCAAGTACTCCTGCACAAGTTTATGCCATGTTACGTCGTCAGTCAGTACGTCCTCTGCGTCGTCCTCTGATTGTTATGACACCAAAATCTCTACTTCGTCACCCTCTGGCTGTGTCTAGCCTGGATGAGTTGTCCGAAGGTGTTTTCCACAACATGATCGATGAGATTGATGACATCAATCCTGAAAACGTCGAGCGCGTTGTGTTCTGTAGCGGTAAGGTTTATTACGAATTGCTACAGGAGCGTCGCAAGCAAGAGCTGAATAATGTCGCTATCGTTCGTGTGGAACAGCTATATCCGTTCCCGCACAAAGAGATGGACGAAATCATGGCTCGCTACCAGCACGTTAAAGACTTCGTATGGTGTCAGGAAGAGCCTCAAAACCAAGGTGCCTGGTACTGTTCACAACACCATTTCTGGGAAGCTATCCCAAGTGGTGCGAAGTTGACTTACGCCGGTCGTAAAGCTGCAGCAGCGCCTGCATGTGGCTACATGTCGACCCATACAAAAGAACAAAATGCGTTGATTGCTGACGCTTTAACTATTAAGAAATAAGGAATTAGAGATGACGACCGAAATTAAGGTTCCTGTTCTTCCTGAATCTGTTGCGGATGCAACAGTTGCCACATGGCACGTAAGCGTTGGTGACAAAGTAAGCCGTGACCAAAACCTGGTAGATATTGAAACAGATAAAGTTGTGCTAGAAGTGGTTGCACCTGAAGACGGTGTTATCGTCGCTATCTCTGAAGAAGAGGGCGCAACGGTTCTTGGTGAGCAAGTTATCGCACAGCTGGGCGCGTCAGATGCCGCTCCAGCGCAATCAAATGAACAAACAGCAGCGCCAGCAGCGGCGCCAGCAGCAGAAGGTAAAGAAGTGGACATTAAAGTACCTGTACTTCCTGAATCAGTAGCAGACGCTACAGTTGCAACTTGGCATGTACAACCAGGTGAAGCGGTAAGCCGCGACCAAAACCTGGTAGACATCGAAACAGACAAAGTTGTTCTTGAAGTTGTTGCACCTGAAGACGGTGTAATGGGCGAGCAACTGCACGCAGAAGGTGAAACCGTTCTGGGTGAGCAAGTGATTGGTAAACTGGTTGCCGGTGGCGCGCCAGCAGCAGCGCCAGCTGCACAGGCCGACGCTGCACCAGCAAGCGATGACAATGCAGATGTGCTAACGCCATCTGTGCGTCGTCTGATTGCTGAAAAAGGTCTTGATGCTTCACAAATCAAAGGCACTGGCAAAGGCGGTCGCATCACTAAAGAAGATGTTGATGCATTCCTGAAAGCGCCAGCGGCAAAACCAGCAGCAGCGCCAGCGGCGGCAGCACCTGCGGCGCCAGTGGGTGACCGTACTCAGAAGCGTGTTCCAATGACTCGTCTGCGTAAGACTATTGCGAACCGTCTGCTTGAAGCGAAGAACTCAACGGCGATGCTGACTACGTTCAACGAAGTTAACATGAAGCCTATCATGGACCTTCGTAAGCAGTACAAAGACGTATTTGAAGAGCGTCACGGCATCCGTCTTGGTTTCATGTCTTTCTACGTGAAAGCGGTTACAGAAGCGCTGAAGCGTTTCCCTGAAGTAAACGCGTCTATCGACGGCGATGACATCGTTTACCACAACTACTTCGACATCAGCATCGCGGTATCTACACCACGTGGTCTGGTAACACCAGTACTACGTGACTGTGATAAGCTGTCTGTTGCAGAAATCGAAAAAGGCATCCGTGAGCTGGCACTTAAAGGCCGTGACGGTAAACTAACTGTTGACGACATGACTGGCGGTAACTTCACCATCACTAACGGTGGTGTATTTGGTTCACTACTGTCTACGCCTATCATCAACTTGCCACAGTCTTCAATCCTGGGTATGCACAAAATCCAGGAGCGTCCAATGGCGGTCAATGGCAAGGTTGAAATCCTGCCTATGATGTACCTGGCGCTATCTTACGATCACCGTCAAATCGATGGTAAAGAATCGGTTGGTTTCCTGGTTACAATTAAGGAACTTCTGGAAGATCCAACGCGTCTGCTTCTGGACGTTTAATCATCTAGATTAAAGATTAAGCTGTATGTGAGCATTATGTCCGCATACAGCTTTTTTTTTGCGCCATTAGTCTTACTGGGGTTTTCATACAAGGCCTTGAGATCTATACTATGGGCGCAATTTGGGATAGCTGATTATTTGCATAAATATTCAGCTTTTTTAGTATAAAAAATTGGATAAAGCATCATGAATTTGCATGAGTATCAGGCAAAACAACTTTTTGCCGAATATGGTTTACCTGTATCAGAGGGTTACGCTTGTGACACGCCTCAAGAGGCTGTAGAAGCTGCTGGTAAAATCGGTGGTGACAAGTGGGTTGTAAAATGTCAAGTACACGCTGGCGGCCGTGGTAAAGCGGGCGGTGTAAAACTAGCAGACAGCAAAGACGAGATCCGCGCATTTGCTGAAAACTGGTTAGGCAAAAACCTGGTAACCTACCAAACTGACGAGAAAGGTCAGCCAGTTGCTAAAATCTTAGTAGAAAGCTGCACTGATATTGCAAATGAGCTATACCTGGGTGCTGTTGTTGACCGTGCTTCACGTAAAATCGTGTTCATGGCATCAACTGAAGGTGGTGTTGAGATCGAAGAAGTTGCTCACAACACACCAGAACTAATTCACAAAGCTGAGATCGATCCACTAGTCGGTCCTCAGGCTTACCAAGGTCGTGAGCTTGCGTTCAAACTAGGTCTGAACCCAACTCAAGTTAAGCAGTTCACTAAGATCTTCATGGGTCTTGCTGACATGTTCATCAACCACGACTTTGCACTACTAGAGATCAACCCTCTGGTAATCACTGACGAAGGTAACCTGCACTGTCTTGACGGCAAGATCGGTGTAGACGGCAACGCATTGTTCCGTCAGCCTAAGATCCGTGAATTCCACGATCCTTCACAAGAAGACGCGCGTGAAGCTCACGCAGCAAGCTTCGAGCTGAACTACGTTGCACTAGACGGTAACGTAGGTTGTATGGTTAACGGTGCTGGCCTAGCGATGGGTACAATGGACATCGTAAACCTGCACGGCGGTAAGCCAGCTAACTTCCTTGACGTAGGTGGCGGCGCAACTAAAGAGCGTGTATCTGAAGCGTTCAAGATCATCCTTTCTGATGACAACGTTAAAGCTGTACTAGTTAACATCTTCGGCGGTATCGTTCGTTGTGACATGATCGCAGAAGGTATCATCGGTGCGGTTAAAGAAGTTGGCGTAAACGTACCAGTAGTTGTACGTCTTGAAGGTACTAACGCTGAAGCGGGTCGTGAAGTACTAGCTAACTCTGGCCTTGACATCATTGCAGCTGAGTCTCTAACTGACGCTGCTGAGAAAGTAGTTGCTGCTGCGGAGGGCAAATAATGTCTGTACTAATTAACAAAGATACTAAAGTAATCTGTCAGGGTTTCACTGGTGGCCAGGGTACTTTCCACTCTGAGCAAGCTATCCAGTACGGTACGCAAATGGTTGGTGGTGTTTCTCCTGGTAAAGGCGGCACAACTCACCTGGGTCTGCCAGTATTCAACACTGTACGTGAAGCGGTAGAGTCTACTGGTGCAACTGCATCTGTAATCTACGTACCAGCTGCATTCTGTAAAGACGCTATCCTTGAAGCGATCGATGCAGGTATCGAGCTAATCGTATGTATCACTGAAGGCATCCCTACACTTGATATGGTTGATGTTAAAGTGAAGCTGGAAGAAACTGGCGTTCGCATGATTGGTCCTAACTGTCCAGGTGTTATCACTCCGGGCGAGTGTAAGATCGGTATCATGCCTGGTCACATCCACCTTCCAGGTAAAGTAGGCATTGTATCTCGTTCAGGTACATTGACTTACGAAGCGGTTAAGCAAACTACTGACGCTGGCTTCGGTCAGTCTACTTGTGTAGGTATCGGTGGTGACCCAATCCCAGGTACTAACTTCATCGACGTACTGGAAATGTTCCAGAACGATCCTAAGACTGAAGCAATCGTAATGATTGGTGAGATCGGTGGTACTGCTGAAGAAGAAGCGGCAGAATACATCAAGCACAACGTGACTAAGCCAGTTGTTTCTTACATTGCAGGTGTTACAGCGCCTCCAGGTAAGCGTATGGGTCACGCTGGTGCGATCATCGCAGGTGGTAAAGGTACAGCTGACGAGAAGTTCGCTGCACTAGAAGCTGCTGGCGTTAAGACCGTTCGCTCACTTGCTGAGATCGGTTCTGCACTGAAAGAAAAAGCAGGCTGGTAATCACTTTACCTGCTTTGTAAAAAGGCGCCTCAGGGCGCCTTTTTTGATCTAGCCTTTGACGCTAAGCAATACAAAGCGAAAAGCTAATCGTGACCTTCTTATACCAATTGCACTTTAATACTAATTTCACTTAACACCTGGTCTATTTGAAGGGGCAAATAGGGCGCTAACAGCGTTAAGAATTTCTCATTTATAACCTTATACCTTAAACATAGGTTCACAAATTTTTGCCTCGCCTACTTGGACGTAGGTGCCACAGCGATAGCAGGACGCGAGAACGGTGTTATCGACCCTATTTTCTCGCCTCAAAATAATTCACTTAAATAAGCAAATAGGTATAAGCTCTATCACAATGTGCTTTTGCTACGCTACTTGGCTCGATGCTATTCGAGTAATATACCCAAATATAAGGACCACCCGCACCTTCATTCAGGTCATCACCTGCGTGTGTATAGCAATCAATTTTGTAGGTTCATTGTGATCAGTGGGTAAAAACAGGAGTTCAGTAATGGCGGGGTCCTGACCATCAATTTGCCAGTACATATAGATGTACTTTCCTTTGGCGCCACTGTTTAGGTCTATGGGAGACCATTCCCAGCCCGAGATTGAGTTTTTCTGAGGGGAGTCATAGGCTTTAACTAGAATTACGGTGACTGACTGCCCCGGTAGTTGTTGATATCCAGAATAAATATAATCGCCGCCAACACCTTGATCCAGGTCTGCGGTAAAAAGTTCCAGCTTTTTTAAATAGCGGCCCTGGCGTAGTGTCATTTTGAATTTTGAATTTTGAATTTTGAATTTTGAGATTTGAAATAGCCATTTTAATTCTCCTTGTGCAGTTTAGGTTTATAGTCCTTGGTGGGTTGGCCAAACTATAGTCACTAAAGGAGAGGTCAGGTATTACATCTCATTGGCAGGTTATGTCCGTGACAAGCGCTGCAACAGTTGCTGGTAGAAAGCGGGGGAGAGACCCCCGCTGAAAAGAAGTTTAATCCTGATAACTGATATGCTGGAAGAAACGTACAATCACGTCTTGCTTTTCAGGGTTAATCGGCAGTTTACCGGTTAAACGACGGATCATGGTTTCGGCATTGTTCATAAACTTACCATAACCTACGTCTTTTTTATCTTTGTCGCTAGCCACTACCACGAAGTGCATGGTGTCGCACAGGTGTTCACCTGCCCAGATCGAGCGCACCTGGCCATCCAACGCTGAGGTATCAAAGCTGAGCTTTTGTAACTCGCGGTTTGCGTCTGATTTATCTATCTGGCTGCTGCGTACCAGTGGCAGGCGGCCGTCTGCGATAAAACCGACGTGGGTCAGTTGTAGCTGGTCGCACAAAGTTAAAAAGCTGTCTTCGATGCTGCGATAAAACTGGGCGTAGTCGCCCGGGCGCATCTGACTTTGATATTCAGTTTTAATTGCACGGGTGATAGGCACTGAAAACGACACATAGCTCATCTCTGAATGTTGCTCTGGTAAGCTACAGTTACGTGCCTGATAACGTGGGTACAAACTGCGTAGCTTATATCCATAGCTTTCCCTGTGGCCTTTCACCTTAGCAAAAATATCATAGGTCAGATGCTGATGGTCGCGTACTTTATACGACAGGCCTTCTGGTTCATACTGCTCTTTTAAGTCGTCCAGCGCTTTTTTCACTTTGCTGTGAAAGCTGGCAGCGTTGGCACGCAGCTCGTCACCCGTTGCCAGGAATAACAAGCGAATTTTGCGCGCTTTATGATCCGCTTCGTAGTGTATCTTGTGACCTTCGTGATACTTAGGGTTGTAAAAGAACAGGATCTGCTTATCCGTTTGCAGGCTGTAGGCCTCATCGTGATAGCGAACAACTGGCAGCTTGTCATTAGCAATCACGTGGACGTTAAATAACTCGTGTTCGTCGCAAATGGCAAACAACTTTCGGGCCAGGCGTTGGTAACAGCTTTCTACGTCGTCAAAGCAATCGAAGAATGCGTCGCTGGGTTTAAACTCAGCCAGAATATAATGGTTGTTGCGTGCGTTCGTTGGAATATAAACGCGATGAAGATTCATTGATGCCATAGGTTTTTCCTTGCGATACCTCTGTTGTTGACGCCTATGATAGAGTGACCTTGTGACGAATATATTGCGCTAGAACAAAATTTGTCATAAAAATGACGCGCCATTTTACACTTGAATTGGTTGTTTTATACCCAGCTTTACGTAATTACGTGGTAAATCTGTTCTCGCCTCAGTTTTACGCTGTTCGTTGCGCGAACTTTTTGTAATAATGCCTCAGTTAACTGGTACTAAATTTTCAGAGGAATGAGTTCCTATGGCGGAAGCAGAAAATCGCCCAACAAACTTTATAACAAATATCATTGATGCGGACTTGGCCAGCGGTAAGCATGGCGGCACGCACACGCGCTTTCCACCAGAGCCGAATGGCTACTTACACATAGGCCATGCTAAGTCTATTTGTCTGAACTTTGGCATCGCGCGCGACTACCAGGGCCTGTGTAACCTGCGATTTGACGATACGAACCCGGAAAAAGAAGATCTGGATTACGTTAACTCGATTAAAGAAGACGTGCAGTGGCTGGGCTTTAACTGGGACGGTGAGATCTGCTATTCATCTAACTACTTTGACAAGTTATACGAGTATGCGGTTGAACTGATCAACAAAGGCCTTGCTTACGTGTGTTTTCTGTCGCCAGAGCAGGCGCGTGAATACCGTGGTACCCTAACCGAGCCGGGTAAAAACAGCCCGCATCGCGACACCTCACCAGAAGAGAACCTGGCGCTGTTCGAAAAAATGAAGAACGGCGAGTTCAAAGAAGGTGAGTGTGTATTGCGTGCCAAGATTGATATGGCCAGCTCTTTCATGGTTCTGCGCGATCCAATCATTTATCGTATTCGTTTTGCTCACCACCATCAGACAGGTGACAAGTGGTGCATTTACCCAATGTACGATTTTACGCACTGTATTTCGGATGCACTGGAAGGGATCACCCATTCACTGTGTACGCTGGAGTTCCAGGATAACCGCCGTTTGTACGACTGGGTACTGGACAACATCAGTCTTGAGTGTCACCCGCAACAGATCGAGTTTTCTCGTCTGAACCTTGAATACACCGTGATGTCAAAGCGTAAGCTGAATGACCTGGTGGTGAATGGTCAGGTAGAAGGCTGGGACGATCCCCGTATGCCAACCATTGCTGGTCTGCGTCGTCGTGGTTATACCCCTGCGTCTATCCGCGAATTCTGTAAGCGCATCGGTATTACCAAGCAAGACAACATGGTTGAAATGGGCATGCTCGAAGCCTGTATCCGTGACGATCTGAACGAAAATGCACCCCGTGCGATGGCTGTGCTTGATCCGGTTAAGATAGTCATCGAGAACTATGATGCCGAGCAGGTTGAAATGCTTGACGCGCCTAACCACCCAACGCTGGATATGGGCTCACGTCAGCTGCCGTTCACACGTGAAATCTTCATCGAGCGCGATGACTTCCGTGTTGAAGCAAATAAAAAGTTTAAGCGTCTGGTACTGGGCAAAGAAGTGCGTCTGCGTAATGCCTATGTGATCAAAGCTGAGCGTGTTGAAGAAGACGACGCGGGCAACATCACCACGATTTACTGTACATACGACGCCGATACTCTGGGTAAAAACCCGGCTGATGGTCGTAAAGTGAAAGGGGTGATCCACTGGGTCTCTGCAAGTCACTGCATTGACGCAGAAGTACGTCAGTATGACCGCCTGTTCAATGTACCAAACCCGGCAGCAGCGGAAGACTTTGCAACTACGCTGAACCCGGACTCACTGGTTATCATTGCAAATGCTAAGCTTGAGCCGTCTCTGGCAGAAGCAGCAGCTGAGCAGGGCTTCCAGTTCGAGCGTTTAGGTTATTACTGCCGTGATAACAAGGGCGACACGCTGACGTTTAACCAGACGGTTGGTTTGCGTGACTCCTGGGCGAAAATCGAAAACGCCTAACACGTGCAAATAACAAAAAGGTCGGCTTATGTCGGCCTTTTTTAATTATCATGCCCGAACTTCATAACCGATTTGATAACATACGCTTGCAGCAATCGATGAACATCCATTGGTTGCACTAGAGGTGAGTATTACAGTCGTACACTAAACGGATAGCGTTAAACGGACAGTTATATGGCAGAAAAGTCGATCCACAACTTTTACATCAATGAACAGCAGTCGGTGTATTTGCTCTCACATAAAGATGCAAAAAAACACCGTCAGTGGCTCAACATTTGTCAAAAACAACTGACTTTGCTGGGCTATCGGGATGTGGAAGTGATTGGCTCAGGTGCTTTTGGTTTTGTCTTTGCCGGTATTGATGAGCAGGACAGGGAATGGGTGTTTAAGTTCTCCCGTATCACACTGGCACAAAGTGTGCGTGACCGTCTTGAAGATGAAGCGTATATGCTGTCACAGATCCATAATTCTATGGTGCCTGAATTTTACGCCTTTGAACGGGTAAAAAAGCAGGGGATCCTGATGATGGCCCGCGCAAAAGGCGAAGACCTGGAGCAGTGGTCGTTAAAACGGGGTCGCTTTAAACCGCATGAACTGGTACACCTGGCCAACAAGCTACGTAACGTTTTAGTTGATTTACGCGACCGTAAAAATGGCATGTCGCCGCAGCCTGTGGTGCATGGCGATATTAAGCCGTCTAACATCGTCTGGGATGAACAAACAGATAGCTTCTCGCTGGTTGACTGGGGTAGCTCAGTGTATGCACAGCTCGACGCCCACGGCGAGCCCATTGCCAGCAATATCATGGATCTGATGTCCTCTGACATCAGTAGCACCAATGCCCGAATGGGCGATGTGTACTTTATCGGCGACGAACAGATGTCGGGCGCGCGCTCTTCGCCACGCTTTGATGAGCAGGGCGTGGCATCCACTATCTATGCGCTGGCCAGCGCTCAGTCTTGTCGTTTTGGTGCCGCTGTAATTCCTGCAACCAGCTTAGGCCTGCCACAGGCATTTGCCAGAATGATCGATGCCATGCTGAGTAAAGACAAAGTCACACGCGATCAGGCCGGCGATTACTTTATGCGTAATATGCCGGCAATGGCGCGTATGTATTTGCCTGAACTTGAAACGGCGCCCAGCAAGGCCAGCATCCCATTCTGGTTCACTGAAATCGATGAAGAGCCAGACACGGTTGTGTACAGCTCTCGCAAACAGTTTTTACGCCGGGCTGATCATAACCAGCAACTGTTGGATGTGAACGACGCTCAGCTTGACCGTTACTATAAAGAGTTTTTGTTTGATACCGGCGATAGCGAAAAGGCGTTTCTGGCGTCCATCAGCCGGCTGGCAAAGTATCCGGTAGTAGGCGGTCTGAGTTTTCACTGGAAAGACGCTTCGTTGTTTGTTGAATCCAGCCTGGTACTGCACGATGAATCTTTGCAAAGTGCTTTTACCGATGCGGTAAATGCCACTGTGATGCTGGCTCAAGGCATAGAGCAGAAAGGCTTATTTAAATGCTGCCTGTTCGATGCCAGACAGACCATTCAGCTTCAGCGTGACGGCACAGGTGCGTTTATTTTTGATCAGGTTCCTGAGCTGCAATATACGGTATCGGACATTGGCACCAGCGAAATCGCCAGGCCGCATTCTTACTTTGAGGACGGCAAAGACCCCGATGAGCAACTGCAATTACCACGGCAAATAGTGCAATGTGTATTTGAGCTAAACCAGATCCATCATACCGGCTGTATTATCTTCGAATCGCTCAACGACCGCCTGAAAATTCACCATTATTATTGCCTGCTGGATGCCAGTAAAGAGCGAGAGTTTAAAGTGCTGCTGACCCGTATTATGCAATATGCCATGAGTATTCAGGACTTTGGCGTCGCAGGTTTTATGAAATTACCCTATAAAAACACCCGCGAATTTGCCTTATGCGCAAGACAACCGGACCACTTTTACCCTAAAGACCCAAAGGCTGCTGTACAGGGCTGAATGAGGCCGTCTACGACTAAGATATAACAAAACGCACGTTGCACATCGGCCCGTCCTCCGCCAAGATAAACAGCGAATAACCGGAGGGAAACATGGATCAGGAAACACGCCGAGAGCTGCTTAAACTGAGTTGGAGCATGCACGACGAAGTAGAGCAGGCCATATTAAAAGACAGCGCCAAACAGGGCGACGATAACTGGGCAGAAAAGCAAAAGCTGCTGCTGGCAGATATGTCGCTACACCTGCTGCAAACCGCGCTAAAACCTAATGGGCTTAGCCAGGAAAAGCTTAAAAATAACCTCAACGCTATTCTAACGCTCAGCGATGATTTTATCGACGAAGTCGACTTACGCAAAACCGCCGACGCCCTCTACGGGCTGGATAAGTGAGCGCCTCTGAAACAGGGTTCCCTCTACCTTCTACGCTCTTCAGCCCGGCCATAGAGCCGGGAGCTACCGCAACTCAATTCTAAAATATCTGGACAAATAAGTGCTGCGCGCGAATATCATAATTTATCAATCGGGCTTGTTGTATAGGCAAATTTATCACCCATAACATGGGTATAAATCTCGGTTGTTCTGATATCTGTATGGCCTAATAACTCTTGTACTGTCCTTATATCAGCACCATTTTTCAGCAGTTCAGTGGCAAATGAGTGTCTGAAAGTATGCGCCTTAACTCGCTTAGTGATATTGGAAGCCAGCACCGCAGCCCTGAGTTGCTTGCGAAATGCCGTTTCATGTAAATGGTGACGGCAGACATACCCGTCTGTCGGGTGAATACATCGAGTGGAAGAGGGAAATGATACCAATTTGCTTAATTAAGTGTTCTATTTTGAGGCGAGGAAATATCGATGATAACTAGGCAAAAATTTTGCTATTTAGTTGTTCTAAATGAGAAATATTTAACACAGTTAGCGTCATATTTCATCCTTCAAATTGAACAGGTATTCAGTTAAATTGGTATAAATATTGCCAGGAGAAATCTTTCACAGCATGTCCGTATTTACGGATCAGAGCAGGTGGCAGGGAGGTCAGTCCAAAACCAGCGTTCAGGTCTTTTTGGTGAAGCGACTTAACCACGGCCATTTGTTCTTCTAGTGCCTGCATACATGACTTAGGCAGCAAGGTGTACCTGTCTTTACGGCCTTTACCCCGAAAAACAAAAATAGACTTATTGGCAAAATCGAGGTCTTTAATTCTAAGTTTTAAAGCTTCATTGATACGTGACCCACAGCCGTACAAAAGTGACGCGATGAGTTTATGTACGCCATAAAGGTTAGCTATCACTTTTTGCGCTTCATCTGCACTTAAAACAGTGGGTAATGTGACATCTCGCTTACTGAATGAATAGTTTAAACCTTTGATGTCTCGCTTTATAATAAAACGGTACAAAAAAATGATGGCGCACAGCGCTTGATTTTGCGTTGCAGCGCTCACCGCCCGGTTAACGGCTAAGTGGTTGAGGAAACGTTCTATTTCTCTGTTGCCCATCTCATCAGGATGCTTTTTGTCATTGAATAAAATGTAGCCTTTGATCCAGTACAGATAGCTTTTCTCTGTTTTCAGACTGTAGTGCTTGGTCCTGAGCTCAACGCGTACAGATTCCAAAAAAGGTGAATAAGACATCTTTACTCCGAATGCTGTTTATTTATACAGGTATAAGTGAATGCGGCCAATTATCAAGTCAAATTTCTCGTTTTCTCCGCGCTTGAAGGTCTCGTTTAAGTGAAACACTAATTTAAGTTCTTTATATTCATAATGTTAATAGTTTTACATAACGAGACTTCAAGTCTCGCTATGAACAAGGCTCGGTTTTAACAAAGCCATTTTGGCTTGAGCAATGAGAGCAATGGTGGTAGGTTATTGTTCTTATTATGAATAAAATAATTTAGCTGTGACAATGTACGGTTTTAGGAACTGGATCTAACCGGTATTCACGCTAATAAGCTGTTAGCTATCTAGGAAGCATATGATAAAAATTGTGGTAATTATTCTAGCTTTACTGGGTGTAACTTTATACTTTTTAAAGTTAAATGCCCCAGAAGCAAAAGAGTGGCTTAAAGAAAATAAAAATAAGTATGCATTAGCAGGAAATAGGTTTGCTGGAACAGAGGATGCTATTAAATTCGTAGAGAAGCTTTATGAGTTGGGTGCTGTCAAAGTCGTAATTTCTAAAGATTCAATTTACGATGAAGAGGAAAGAGTACAAAAAGAGGGTGGCCCATACGCTGATGCAATCGTTGTAACGTTGCCAAACTCTGAATCGGAACGAACCGCCTTGTTTAAAATTTTTAAAAACGAGGCAAATTCTCAAGGCATGGAATTTGACCCTAGTACTGACGTTAGAAATAATAAAGTATTTATTTGGTGGGACTAAGTTAGCCCGATAGCTAACAAGGCCGTTAAACCAAGGACACAAAACAGCAGGCTGTGCTCCTTCGTCGCTAATTTTAGCCTGCTATTTTGTGCCGTTTACGGCAAGCGTTAGGTTTTTATCGGAGCTATGCTCACTTTGCAAAAATTTATTACTTTTATTGCTCCATATAGTTTAGTGATTTCACTTCTATATTTATTCGGATATTGGAGTTCTTTCAATATTAATGTGCTTGATCATATTGCGTTAGCAGATGTAATTAAAAGTGCGCTCTACCCATTAATTTACTCATCAATATTCTTAATCATTGGTTTAACTATTGGCAGTCTTATATCTACACCTTTAAGTAAGGCTATGCCTCCTGGCGGTGGAGCTGATTTACCTGAAGCAAAATATATTCGTTTGCTATTTAATTTTATGTTCTTATTTATGCTAGCTTTGGCTCTATACGTAATATTCTTCAAGGTTGGTAATATCCGTTGGTATAAGGTTGCGGCTTTAATTAATATTCCTGTTATTGTCATCATTGGAAATGCGGAATTTGCGAGTCAATACATTAATCACAAACAAACTAGAGTCTTGGTTGTTAATATTTTATGTATAGCTCTTTTGTATTCTTACGGCTGGGGAGCTGTTAATGCAGAACGAGCTAAAAACAATGAACAAACTATCAAAATTAATGGAAAGCCAATCAAAGAAAGGTTCATAGGCTGGGCTGGCAACTTCCTTTTTCTTTGGGATAATTCAAAACAAGTTGTTATCGCAAAATCAAAATCGACAATAAAATCAATGGAGTTAAGTGTACCTGCAGAATCAGCTATCTTTAGTTTTAATAATGTTGAAGAAAAACCTAACAAGCCACTCAAGCAGGACAACTAAAGTTTGGCTCGTCTCACTTCGTTCGCTATCGATTGAAAAGACACCCACCCGAAACTGGCGTGCGGAATGTACGTCGTCTACCTTTAGGTAATGCTCAATGGATTGAGAATGTCAAAGTATGCCAACTGCAAGGAAGAAGCAGGTCAGCTTATCAGACACTAAGTATTACCACTGCATATCCCGGTGTGTTCGCCGGGCATTTTTGTGCGGCAAAGACCGCGTCACGGGCAAGTCTTATGAACATCGGCGAGACTGGGTTGAGGAAAAATTACTGACCCTTGCGAAGGTGTTTTGCATTGATGTGTGTGGCTATGCGGTTATGAGCAATCATACGCATATTGTGTTGTATGTGGACGATAAGAAAGCACTAAGGTTATCAGATAAAGCGATAGTGCTTCGCTGGCATAAACTGTTTAAAGGCAACTGGCTGACGCACAAGTTCATTAATGGTGATGAGCTGAGCGCATCCGAGTACAGTATGCTGGCAGCTGATATTACTGAATTCAGACACCGTCTTGCAAGCATCAGCTGGTTTATGCGGGTGCTTAATGAAGACATTGCCCGCAGGGCCAATAAAGAAGATGGTTGCACAGGCCGGTTTTGGGAAGGGCGATTCAAGTCACAGGCTTTGTTGGATGAAGCGGCATTGGCAGCGTGCCTGGCTTATGTTGACCTGAACCCAGTCAGAGCCAAAATGGTAGATACACCGGAAACGTCAGATTACACCAGCATTAAAAAGCGTATTGAGCATGCACAACAAGGCAAGCAACCCAAAAGCCTACTGCGTTTTGCGGGCAATCCAAGAAAGCACATGCCTAAAGGGTTGCCGTTTGAGCTGACCTATTACATACAGCTAGTTGAATTAACAGGTCGATGTATGCGTGCAGATAAGCGGGGTTATATCAGCGATAGCCAGCCTTTGCTGACACGATTGCAAATAGAGCTAGACAACTGGCTCAAGCTTACTACGCAGTTTACGAAGGTCTTCCATGGCGCGGTAGGGCGAAAGCAAGCGATGACAGATTACTGTGAGCATCTTCATAAAAGACGACGCGCCAACTTGACTCAGTGCGAGCGATTACTGGGTTAGCACCTTCCCGTAAGTACCATTTCGATTTATCTAAGTTGAGGCTTGGATGCGCATTTGTATTGTCCGAATCTGATTAATCTTCAGGATTTTGTGCTTAAACTTACGACTTTCACTACTCAGAGCTTATAGAGAGCGCAGCATTTGATAGTCTTGCATTTCTTTACTGAACCTGCCCACAATTGGTCTGTGGATTTACCGGTGGGTGTCACTTAATATTTTTTACTAGTCTCCCCATGAACGAGGCTCGGTTTCAACAAAGCCATTTTGGCTTGAGCAATGTGGGCAATGGTGGTAGGTTATTGTTATTAATATGAATAAATTAATTTGGCTGTGGATCTTTACGGTTTTAGGAACGGGGTTTAACCGGTATTCACGCTAATAAGCTGTTAGAGTTCAAAAGGAGTTTAGTGTTGAGGTTGATTACCACTATATTATTAGGAATGTTTCTCTTCGGTTGTAAATCTACAACTGAAGTAAGTAGAGAAAGTCATGTTTTTTTCATAAATGGGGATAAAATTGAAGTTAGTGATGATCTCTTAAAGAAAATACGCTCCCGTATAGATACGCAAGGCGTCCAAATAGTCACTAGCACATTAATGGATAAAAATGATGTTAGATGGACTTTGGATTATATATCTTTGAGCGAGTTACTTTATTCTCAAGATTGCGAGCATTTAAAGCTATTGAACACTAGAAAGTTTGATATTAATAGGGACGTTGATAAAAACGCAACTCATATCAAAGCAGGTGCATTTGATTATGTATGGGAGATTAAAGTCTGTGATATTTTGCGTAATTATAGGGTTGTTAATGAACTAGGGGATAATTCATTTACCGTGTATCCACTTGAACTCTAACAAACGCATTAACGCATGGACTAATAAAGCTTGGCTTGGTTCGTGTCTCACCAATGTTAGCTAAGCATTATTAGCCCGTTATGCGAGGCGTTAGCTGCTTTATGGAGAATCAAGCTTGAGTACCACAGAAATTATTACAGCTATTATGAATATTGTTCTTTCTGGTGCAGCGATTACTACTGCAACAGTTGCTATCTTGGGCTTAAAAAGTTGGAGTAGAGAGCTGAAAGGCAAAGCCGAGTTTGAAGTCGGTAGAGCTTTAATTTTGGCCACGTACAAACTTAGAGACGAATTAAAGTACGCTCGTTCACCTTGGATTTGTGGTTACGAATTCCCTGAGGACTACCCGAGGAATTCTGATGAAATAACAGCAGAAATAGAAGCTAATGCTCATGCGCACATTTACTCTAAACGATGGAAGCCTGTTGCTGAAGCAATCCAAGAGTTTGAAACTCAAGCATTGGAAGGTGAAGCTCTTTGGGGAAAACCATGAGAGACAAGACTAATGAAATGAAGCAATGTGCAAGAAACTTACAAGTTTCAATTGATGCTTTCATTCATAATAAAGCAGAAGATGGTGAGAGCTTTAAAAACGATCGAGAGTTTGGAAAGTCAGTGCAATCGGATGTTTGGGCCGCTAACGATGATAAAAACAAACTAACAATTCAAATATCTAATGCTGTTCAAGCACTAGAGGAAGAAATAAGACCGCATTTAAAACGCAGCTAACAAGTTGCTCAAAAGGACGCTAAACAGTTGGCTTGCGCTCCTTCGTCGCTGATTATAGCCAACTATTTTTCGCTTCTTAGCAAGAAGTTACAAGCAAATAATTTAAGGAGAGAATGTGAAGTTTTCAAGTATAAACTTTGAATATACGGATGCACAGGAAGAACGTATCCATGCACCTGAGTTAATTGACTCGGCTTATGTTGATATTAACAGTATTACTGAGGAAATTTTTAAACCAAACAAGTACCTAGTATATGGTCCCAAAGGAGCAGGAAAATCAGCTTTGGCATCTAAACTAACTGCTATGTCAGAATCCCGATGGGATTTTTTTTGTGAAGTGGATGATTTAGAAGAGTTTGAATTTAATCTATTAAAGAAAACCTCTGGAATCTCGGGTGAAAAATTAGGTGGTAGTGTTACAGTTTGGAAACTACTCTTATATATTAGAGTGGTTTCTTTGTATCAGGATAATAAGTATTTAACGGATGCGGGGAGTTCTGCGGAAGCGCTATTTGATGATCTTAAAAAATATGGTTTGCTTGCATCTGATAGTTTAATACAAGTAGTTCAAGAAACTTCAAGGAAAGGGTTGTATTCAAAGTTTTCATCAACACTAGCTTCAATCCAAGGTAAGTTTGATAGATCTGTTGAGTCAAAAGTAAAAGATCCTGCTGAATTAGTAAATGCTATTGAATTAGCTTTAAGTGAACTTCCTGAAATTTCATCAAGTCATTTTCTTGTTCTAGATGGATTGGATTATTTATTACGTAATGGTCGAAACTTCGCTGGATATCTAGCAGATCTTGTTGCTGCAACAAGGCAGGTAAATAACTTCTTTTCTCACAATAATAATCACAGTAAGGTTATTATTTTATTTCGTGATGAGGTTTTGGATCTAGTACCCGATCCCAACTTAACGAAACGCGCCAATGACAATGGAATATCTTTAGATTGGTATGACAAGGTTGGTCGGCCATTTGATAGTTACTTGTTAAAGGTTATCGAAAACAGAGCTCATATGGCTGGGTATAACAAAGATATTAAATACTTATGGAAGGAGTGGTTTCCAATAGAAATTTTAGGTAGAGATAGTATTCTCTTTGTTCTCGATAGTACAAGGTGCCTACCTCGTGATTTGATTAGCTTTTTCCGTGCGATGCAATCATTGAAAAAAGAACCTCCGTTTAATGAGCAAGATGTCTTTTTTGCGCTTAACTCATATTCAGAATGGTTTGCATCCGAATTGAGTGATGCTCTGGTTGGATTGGTTGATGAAGATGTGAGAAATAGTCTAGAGGGTATATTGTCTGAAATTGGTCCAAGATTTGAAACTCATCAATTTAAATCTAGCTTAGATGAATATGGTTTGGATGATGAGCATGCTGAGAAAATTCTTAATATTTTGTTTAGTACATCTTGGATAGGTAATGTTTGGCAGAAGTATGATAGTCCAAGGTATGCGTGGAAGCATCGAAGGAAAAAGGCTGTTTTTTCGCCCAGAAAAAGAGCCGTGGTTCATAATGGTCTTTTAAAGGCTCTGAACCTTAGATAAGGCTTGTAACAAAGCAATCAAGGTGATGCGTTACACTCGGCGGTTTTGGTTCGGAGTTCGTTGTGCTTTGCTGGTTCAGTGGGGCACACCTTATCGCAGGCGTTAGGTTTTTATGAAGAATGTCGTCAAAAAGAACATTTTTGGAATAGTTTTAGTACTTTTATTACTGCCTATTTTAGATTCTGTTCCCTTTGAATTGTCCGATGAAAGCGAATTTGTTTTATCAGTAACTTTGACGGTCATCGGTTTTGCGTCTTTTTTAGCAGCCATTTTGGTTTTTTGGGCTGCTTACTATGCTCATGGACGTTTAGTAGCTACAATTGCAGGTATTTCTTACTTTGCTTTGCCTGTTATTAACGAGTACCTGTATTTTGTAGTAGTTTTATCAATACTGCTGTATTGGGTATCACTCAAAAAGCAAGTCAGGCAATTCGCCAACAAAACCTGACAAGGCCGTAAAACCAAGAATACAAAACAGCAGGTTTGTGCTCCTTCGTCGCCAATTTTAGCCTGCTATTTTGTGCCGGTTAGGGCAAGCATTAGGCGCACGAAAGTGCTCAAATAATTGAAAAGGAAACAATTAACTTGAAAGCCAAAATACTCATAATCATTTCTCTATTGCTTATAGTTTCTTGCTCATCCGTACCGCAACGAGGTGAAAACGAAAGCATAGAAATTAGGACTCAGGCATGGGTGTTACCCATCACACATGATTACTACGTGCGAAAAGTAGATGGTGTTCATAACTTCTATAAAGAGAATGCTAAAGGTGCTTTGCAGCTAAGCTCAATGGTTAGTCGAACCCCAATACTTGATCAAGAGCTTATTGAAATCGCTCAATCACAAATTAATGGTGCAGGTGAACTAACGGGTATATCCGGTGACGGTAAGAGGGGCTATAAGTCTGTATTTACTTCACAGGGTGTTTATTGGGTGTATTGGTTCATAGTCATAGACCACTCTTTAATATTCATAACTTATAACACTGACTCTGATAAAATTGATGCAAACGAAATTAAGAATGTCGAGGCTGTGGTTAATGGAATCTCAAGCACCTAATAAAGTCGTCAACGCGGAAAAAAAACTGTTGGCTGTTACACTTCGCTTCACGTTTTAGCCAATAATTTTTTGCCGGTCACAACGGAGTTATGTGAATTATGGATAGTCGAGCATTTACAAAATTAATCGAGTTCTTAGAAAATGTACCATCGGTCACTGGTGTAATAACACATGGTTCAGAAGAGAACGAAAATTGGTGGGTTAAGTTCACAATTGATACAACTCATCATTTAGCTTGGAATACAGTCCAAGAATTAGGCCATGTCCTAAATTATTTATCACTAGATGAGAGGCTTCCAACATCTTTTTACCCTGTGTCGCCACCACCATATATGAATGGTGGCCCTGAAGAGTTCTTATCTTGGGTAATAGTGTGCGAAAATATGGAATTTAGTCCAGGAACTTGTGCTGAATGGTTAGAAGGCAGGTTGCCACGCCCCGTAGATGACATTTCCGAATGGGAATTCGAGTAAATTTACATAACAAACGCCAAAGCAGAAAGGACGCAAAAAGTTTGGCTTTTGTTCCTACGTCGCTTAATTTTAGCCAAACGTTATTTGCCCCTTAGCGGAGCGTTATGCGTAAAGGATTATCGATTGAGTAGCGAATGCTGGTACAGGAATAAAGAGTGGAGCGAAGAGATTGAAAGTAAGTTCTTCGAAAAACTTAAGCGCGCTCGCCGAAAAGAACAGTATCTACGTATTAAAGTCAGGTTTTCGCTTTCATCAAATACTTGGCTTGGTAGGCAAAGAATATAAAGGCATGGAAAGTGAGCTACGTGCAATACACGCATAACAAGGCGCTCAGATTGTTTAAATTAACTACGCATAAAAATGGAAGCTCTATGAAAAAACTCTTGTTACTTATCGCCTTATTCATTTCCGGGTGTACAACCGAACTTTGGGCTCCCGAATACAAGCAAGAGGTGATAGACGGCTTCTACGTGAAAAGTGATTCTGGGGAGTTATTCGTTACTGCCTCTAGTTCAGCTTACCTTTTCAAAATCAATAAGAACTTTGGTGAGGCGCTTACGTTATCCAGAGAGGTAGATTTCTACCCATCTTTTAACGATTTTGAATTGAGAAAAGACAATACAATTATTGGGGTTGTGTCGCTAACTCTTCTAACCGAAGAACCTAGCCCAGAATTAGAAAATCAACTTTTGTCGCTCGGCTTCAAAAAGGATGAACTCCTGAAAAGGTATAGACTTACGAACCTAGTAGAAGGAAAGCGATTCATGGTAGAGGGAGATTTACCATTAGAAAAGCTTGAAAAAAGACAGCGGATAGCAATTGCCCAGCCATCTACATTTTCTCAAACGGCTGGAAAAATAGTTGCCACTCCAGCCACAATCGTCATAGATTCTGTAGTCGTTGTGCCTGCTGTATTTATAGGAGCTACAATAATGGCGGCTGGTGGCGGCTAACAAATCAATAATGGAAAGGACGTCTAAAGCTTGGCTTGCGCTCCTTCGTCGCTAATTTTAGCCAAGCATTTATGCGCCCATTAATAAGGTGTTATAAGCACTTCGAGATATGAGTAAATTTTTTAGCATAATTTTCTTGATGACAGCATTTTCTAGCCTTGCTGCTGAAAAAGTATCCTTTGTAAGTTTGTTGTCATCACCACAGCAGTATGACGGTAAATGCGTCCAAACCGTTGGTGTGATCAGTGTAGAGTTTGAAAGTGGAAGTTTATACCTTGATCAAGCTAGCTACATAGCAAGAGCCTACGAAAATGGTATTTCTCAACCGTTTGAAGCTGAGTAAGTTGCATACAAAAGCGAAAATGCAGAAGCTCATATTCAGAAGTTGGCTGATGCATATGAGGGAAAGTTGGTTAGGGTT
The DNA here is from genome assembly GCF_005886805.2 of Pseudoalteromonas rubra. Lineage (NCBI taxonomy): Bacteria > Pseudomonadati > Pseudomonadota > Gammaproteobacteria > Alteromonadales > Pseudoalteromonadaceae > Pseudoalteromonas > Pseudoalteromonas rubra. The sequence continues at coordinate 2,616,898 of NZ_CP045429.1, read as the reverse complement.
GTAGGCAAGTTTAAAGCCTCTAACCCTTCAAAACGACTAAATAGTACTAAAAGTAAATTTAGTTCAATAAGTTATGTCCAAGCTCTTGCGCCAAATGAAGGGGCAATCTTTGGTAATCAAGCAAGGTGTTTATAACAAGTACCTAAAGCAAAGGACGCAAAACAGCAGGTTTGTGCTCCTTCCTCGCTAACTTTAGCCTGCTATTTCGCGCCGGATAGGCAAGCGTTATAATCCATGATGATCGAATTAGTTTTAGCCTCAACCTTAGTGTCATTTGTTAATACCGAAATGTATGAGATAGATTCGTGCATAGGTGAAAAATTTGAGTTAATTGAAGCTGTAAACCCTCAATGGCCAATACATTCCGAAAGATTCTTAGGTGTCGGTTACGTTGACTTTAGGGTTACAGTGAATAGCGAAGGTAAGGTTGTAGAGCACCAAATCACTCGCTCTCAGCCAAGACGAATTTTTGATAGGCAATCACTTCGTGCGCTAAAGAAATGGAAATTTAACTCATCAAAGCATGCAGAACGCTGCTTTGATGTAACTTTTAAATACGATTCGGACGAATTTGAGTAAATGGATTATAACAAGTTGCTCAAGTTCGTTCGTAAACTTATTGGGACAGTTAGTAGTTGGCTTGGCACTTCGCGCAAGTTTAGCCAACTAGTAATTGCCCCTTAGCAAAGCCTTATGTTTACAGGACAATCGAGCATTGGAAAACACTCCAGAATATCCTATTTGTATCGTTTATGAGGACGAAACCGAAAATGTTGTGTTAGCTAACGCAATTGAGGTTATGACTCACCTCGAATGGTTTGACTCTGATGATCCTGAATCTTATGCTCAAGTAACAGATGCAAAAAATAAAGCTGTTAGCCTTAAAGTTGAAGCTCTGGAAATTATAGAGCTAAAATACACATAGCAAGGCAAATTAAAAAGGGCGGACAAAAACCAGTTGGCTTGGTTCGTGCCTCAAATTATAGCCAACTAATTTTTGCCGTTTATTTGCGGCGTTAGCAATACAAGGGAACTATGGCTTTTATTTGTCCACACTGTAATCAAAAAAGCGTTAGCCACTTTTCTAAGCTCCTATCTTTTGAAGGTAGCCCTGCAACATGTTCAAACTGTGGTAAACACTCAATTGATACCAAAGACGTAAATGACTCTTATCGGCAAATAGTTTTCCTTGGTCTCTTTGTTTTGGGTGCGTTATCACTGTTTACTCAGACTATTTTATATTTGGCTATCTGGTTTACTTTCACTACAATACTTCCAATTTACTCTCTTTACTGCGTGCCGTTGGAGCCAATTGAAACTGAGAAAGTGAAACGCTATAAATCCAAAAAGCTTGTTTCTATTGGTGTTTTTTCAGTTTTATTTTTATTGGTGGTAATCTTTGGGTAGTATTGCTAACAAGCTGTGCAAGCGGGACTGCTAAAGTTTGGCTCGGTTTCGGTACGTTACGCATTTTAGCCAAACATTATCAGCCCCTAAAAGAGGGCGTTATTTGCTAAGGAAAGTATGAAGTTAAAGTCACCACATATTCCACTAGGTATAACCTTTGAAGAAGGTTTGAAAATACTTCAAACTGTTTCGAGCGAAATTGAAAGATTTCACGAAGATAATGAAGACTTCTATAGAGCTAGCTCTGATGAGTTTTCCTGTGGATTTTATTTAAAAAGCGGTTTAGTAAGCTCTACATGGTATGACGACCCAACTGGTCGAGATTCAGAAGATGGAATAAACTTGAAAGTTACCTTGTACTTACAAAGGTACGGTGATATTTCAGAGTGGGAAGATGGCATCAATAACGGCTGGATTCAATTCTTTACAAATGAAAAATCTGGTGTTGGTTTGGCCTATGGTCTTCATAAAGATGTCATTAGATTTAATCAAATTGACAAATAACAAGGCGCTAAACAAAGACAAAATTAAATAAGCTCGTCGCTTCGCTCGATTTTAGCTTATTCAATTTTGCCTGTTAGCCAAGCGTTAGCCGTCAAGGAGTAATAATTGAGTAGTATATTCGCATTTAAGTGTTCTTCCTGTGGAGAGATGCATGAAGGGTCACCCAGTTTTGGATTCAGAGCGCCTGATCCTTACCTCGAGCAGCCTGAAGAAGTACAAAATGAAGGTAAGCTAGGCTCAGACTTGTGCTACTACAAGGATGAAGATGGTTACCACTACTTTATCAGAGTAATCTTAGAAATACCGATTATTGGAGTAGAAGACCCTTTTATGTGGGGTGTTTGGGTTTCTCTCAGTGAGTCTAGCTATAACCATTACGTAGAAACTTATGAACAACCAGATATCGACCGAGCCTACTTTGGGTGGTTGTGCAATTATCTACCTTACTATGAAAGTACGTATGCTTTGGCCACTGACGTACACCCTCAACCGGATGGTGCTCGTCCCTTAATCGTACTTCATGAAACTGACCATGAATTATATGAAAATTTTGTGAAAGGCCTTGAAATAAGCAAAGCTCAGAAAATCGCAGAACTTTGCATGCATGGCTAACAAAAAATTTAAGCAGACCCTCAACGCTGCACTTTCAGTTTGCAGGTAGTTTAGTGTTTAAGGTGTTATGCAGAAAAGGTCGCTAGGCGTTTCGGGCTACTTAATCGAGCGTTAAATGGCATGATGGAAGCAATATTTATATCAACCAATGGTACATATCTAGAAGCTACCCTTGAAATAGAGGGGAAGCAGTACTGTGTTATGGATGAATTGACGCTAGATATCGAAAACCTTCCCAAAATAGGCGAAAGCTTTGCATTTGAGTTTTCAAATTCCCTCGATGAAGATGAAAGTTGGGAATCAATTTTCCAATCTAACCCTGAAAAGAAAAAGTGCATTGAACAAGTTTCAGGCTGGAGATACAGAGCTTTCGGTCAAATAATTTCGATAAACCCAGTTACAGTTGATTGTGGCATTTTAAAGGAAGAAGATATAATCCATACAAATGATCCAAGTGTAGTTGGAGAGTTTATTAGTTTTACAATTAGCAGGCTCGGTGTGTATGCCATTTAACAAGTCAGTCAAAGCGGACGCATACTCGCTGGCCTATTTATTGCTAATCGCTTCGCGGAAAAAACGTCCATCAAGCATGCGCCGTTGCTGCAAGCATTATATTTCCATTGGAGTCTGTCGCGATTCTTAACAACGAGTATGAGGTCACAATAGCAAGTGATGTCAGTAACGGTCGAGATGGAATAGGAGTTGAGATTTATTTCAAGGGTAAGTTGATACTTGAGATATTTCGTGATGACACAAAAAAGTCGCGTGAAGTAACAACTTACGACAAAGATATCCCGCTAGAGGTTGTTGAAGCTTCTATCGAGTTATTCAAAAAAGAAATACCTTGGGATTTCCAAGATTAGTTCATTGGAAATATAAAAAGTTAATTAAACTGTGGACGCAAAACAGCAGGCTTGCGCTCATTCCTCGCTTAGTTTAGCCTGCTATTTCCCACTGTTTATTAAGGCGTTAGGTCTAGGTTTTAGCATGGAAGTAAAATTCGGGATTGGATTAGGTAATATTAGGTTTGGCATTGATCAAGTTACCCTAAAAAGGCTGATAGGAGAGCCCAACAAAATAGACACCGATAATGATGGGCTGCTGCTTCTTCAATACAACAAACTTAAGTGTACGTTTTGGATGGATGAAACTGACAGGCTTCACTGGATTCAATGCTCAAATCCAACGTTATTAATTCAAGGTGTTAACATAATAGGCTTAGAGGTGCTGGTTGCTATTTCTAAACTTAAGGTAATCATCGAAACGCCTTTTGAATTTGAAGATTATGGCTCAATGGAAAGTTACTCCTTTCCGGAACAAGAGCTTGAGATTCAATCTGAGTACGGTGTTGTTACTACCGTTTGTTTTGGTCATTTCTGGAAAGATGATGAACCGCTGTATACTAATGCCTAACAAGTTACTAAAAAGGATGTAAAACGCTGGCTTGTGCTTCTTCGTTGCTAATCTTAGCCAAGCATTTATGCGCCCATTAGTAAGGCGTTAGAAGTCATCAATATAGATAGGGTAGTTATTAAATCAGGTAACACCGCCGCTATCCTTACTTTTAGTGAGCGTGACGGCGATTGTTTCTCAGTTACCTATGAAAGTCCTTCTGTGAAACTCAGGGAAAGGGTTTCGGGATACACCGACTGCGAATTCCTCGTTAATCTCTTTGAGTTCATTGCTAAGGAATGGAAAGGTTGGGATGGTGCCCAATAATGGGTGTCTATTGAGGGTGAATCTTAGCGTGTTCGTGCCTCACTAATTATGGTCAAGTATTATTGGCTCGTTATTCGAGGCGTTATATTTTGATTAAAACTTTGATTTTATAAAGATGGGTAAGTTAGTTTGTCAGTCGTTAACCTGTTATGGAATAAAAAAATTGCTCTTACCTCAGATTCTTTAGAAGGTTTCAAAGAGTTGAAAGGAGACTTGTGGGAGTATTTAGTTAAAGATACTAATAATACCTATAGAGTGTTCCGAAGCTTTTTTGACAATAAGTATTACGTTTATGAATTGATAGAACCGAAAGGTGAAACTTTGATAGCCAAGCTTCACTGCAATGGCGACTTTGAAACATACTTAAACAAAAAGACGATTAAAGATTTTGTATGGTTTGGTAGCCAATATAGCAATTTAGCCGAAGGTAAGTTAAAAATTGACAACTACAGTAAAATTTATTTAAACGATGAATTGGTAGCTTTTGTCGGTGGAGAAAATAGGGTGAATTGGTTTTTTAAGGTTGTTTTACATGGTCGTAAAATTCGCTATCGGAAATGGAGTGGAATTAAATATAATTCCTTTCGGATTAATGAGAGACTAGCCTTATCTCTAGTAGTATCATATATGGCTAATTTGGACTAAAAAACGCCGTTACTTATGGCGTTATATTTTCAAGGAAGGTTTATGAAGTTTTTAATTTTTGTAGCAATAGGGCTCTTTTCGTCTTCTAACCTTGCTGATTATGATTTTAATGTTAAACGATCAAATGATGAAGTTGATGATTGACTAATCTAAAAAAGTCCTACATACAGAGAAATGGTTAAAGATATTAGATCCAGACCTATATTCCGTACCTATATAATAAAAGATGCTATTTCCGTTAGATCAGGGAATACATATGCTAGAGACGAGGGGTTAGAGATACATGTAAACCCTAATCTTTTACCAGCGAGAAAGATTTCTACAGTAATTTTTGAAATGAGCAATGCATATTTTAATCCTGAGCACCAAAAAATAGACAGACTTGTAGACAAAGGCTTTTTTAAAAAAAAGAAGAATTTGGATTGGCCCATGAGATTTATGAGTACGAGGCGATAAGTAAGCATAGTTCTGTGATTGGCGACATCAATAATGCTTGTAACAGACTCCCAAAGGATTTTTATCACCTTGTGTCGATTAAAAATCGAATTTTTAAAAATAAAAAATTCTGAGTTTAGATAGATATTTGGAAAATCAACTAAAATCAGGACATGCAGCCCATTATTATGGTTGGTTTTCAAAACGACAAAAAAGATAACTATCAGCTACAGCGGGTCAATTTAAGCTGCGCTTCAATTGCTCGCTGACTGGGGCGTTATATGCCCAGAGAGACATCCGAATGAGCTTTACTATTTTAGCTGAAGTAGAAGTTTTAAAAGTTAACGATAAAGACTTTCTGGCGAGATTTATTAATGGTGCTAGGCCAGCTATTTCTTATAAAAGCTTGGAAACTTCTGGTGCATCTTTTGCGTCATGCTCTATTAATCTGGGTAATGTCGAAGAAGTATTTCCTGGTGACAAGTTGGAAGTGACTTTCTAAGTCCCGAAGTACATGAACCGCTGATGCATGTTGGTTTAGAGTTTGGTTTATATGCGGGCCCTTGGAAAATAGCAAAAGGCAAAGTTTCCTTTTTGTCTTAAGGGCATATAACAAATTACTCGAAAGGGCGCAAAACGCTTGGCATGCGCTCCTTCGTGACTAATTTTAGCTAAGCATTTATGCGCCTATTAGTAAGGCGTAATGCATCTATGGAGTTACCTTGCTTAGATTGGCAATATTCGCTTTATCATTGGTAATAGTGGGTTGTAGTTCATATCAACCAATTGAAGGCTATCCTGAAAATGGCGCTAGTGGATTCTCTGAACAAAAGCTAGGTGAACAATCATTTCTTGTTCAAGTTGATGGTACTAGTAATGAATCGTACGAGAAGTTGAGGTTTAAGCTGCTACGCAGATCCGGAGAACTTTGCCCAGGTTCATTTACCTTGACCAATTATACGATGAAGCAAGGGTTTGTGATTCATGCAAAACGAGTTCATTGGCCATACGTAACTGCTAATTTAAAGTGTACTTCACCTCCAACAGACAATTCAGTTTTGTTTACAAATGGTGTATAACAAGACCTTGAAGGGCGGGGTTAAATCAGTTGGCTATGTTCATGCCTCACAATTTAGTTAAACGATTTCAATCGCTTATGGTGTCTTCATGTTTTTCAGGGTTAAGCAATGAAGCTAATCGGTAGCAAAATGGAATTAGATTTTCGTGAGCAGTTAATGGCATCACGAGATAGCTTTCGCTCTGATTCAAGCTGAAGCAAGTTCTTGAGTCCAGTGGGCATTCTACAGTCAATGGCTGTGTCCCATACAGTATCTCTGAACAAACTGAAGATATCTATCTTGTTCTTATTAATAGCTCATGTCTCATCAGTGTCGAATTCGCTCGCTCCGATCTATCAGAGCAGCCGCTACTTGAGCGTATTGAACTTCAAGATTATAAGCGTGGACTAAGCCGGTCAAATCAGGTTAAGCTCTTTGTTGCACAAAATATAGCCGGCGGGCAAACATAACAAGCGCATCAAAGTCGACCCAATAAGCGCCTACTGGGCCGGCTCAAGGCTTAAAAGTATGGGCGCCTAATGCGGGCGTTATGTGTAATCAAGAGAGATAGTTATGTATGAGTCGTTTGACGATTATTTAGAGTATATGAGGGCTCGCAAGGGGAAGATTCCCGTCCATGTCTACGAGTTTGCCACTGATGTAAATCGCCATGATCTTGAGAGTCCGCAATCATTACATGACTCTTGGGTTACAAGCATCAATATTAAAGAGCATAGAAACAAAGAAAGGCCATTTAACCCGAGTACAACTATAGAGATCGAATTGCTTGGGCCAATGCATGACCGAAATATAGTTCTAAAATATGAAGAAATAGAATCATATGCTTTTGAGGGTACTAAAAATCCGTATAACTATGCAGACACATACCATGGCGATATAGTTTGCCATGAAGTTAGGCTAACTGAGGGTGGTTACCTGTTACATGAAATTCTTATGGCATCAGAAGCTACCATTAAAATAGTGTGTAAGAACATTACCTGTAATGAGCAGGTTTACACCTAACAAGAGAATCTAGGTGACGCCTTCCGCGGACCCAATTAGGCGTTATGTGCACAGAAGATTTGAGGTTACTTTGACAGAGATTGATTATACACAATATACGCTTGAGGAATTACTTGAATGTAAAGAGAGTATTGATGGTGAAGCTTATCCAGAACGATTAGCACAAATCAATATATTAATTAAAGAGCGGATCAAGGATAAACCAGTTCAAAGGGTATCTATTGCTGATGAAGATGGAAATATTGCTTCGATTAAAACAGGTAGAGCTCCATCTTTTGGGTTAGGAGTAGGAGAGATTGCAGGCAGCATTTTATTTGGTTTGATTTGGTTAAATCAAACGGATAATGAAAGCTACTTTCATTTAATTGGCTACTTTGTAATTTTATCTGGTTGCATTTCAGGTGCGTATCATTTGTACAATGCATTTGCGAAAAATCGTTTCTCGGCACAAGATATTGTCGCTCATGACAAAGAAAAGGACCCGTTTGAATCAACTTTAAACAGGCTGTCAAATGGGAGTGATAATAAGTATTGTGGTGACTGCGGCACTGAAGTCGAAAAAAGGTATAAATTTTGCCCTAAATGCGGAAACAAGTTTTAGGGGGAAAGCGCATAACAAAGTCGTAAATGCGGACAAAAAGCAGTGGGCATTGCTCGTGCCTCAAAAAATTTTTAGCCAGCTATTTTATTGCCGCTTAGTAAAGCGTTAAATTTCGTGGGGCATCGTATCAATCAAAGAATATTGAAGAAACGTTTCAGGCGACTAGAGGCTGATTTGGGCAATACATTGAAGCAGCAGGGAGCCAACATTTCGAATTCAGAATTCTTGAGTACCTTAGATTTCTGGGTTAGCTATTATGTAACGTGTCTCCTCAGGAAAACGGAGCTTCCAAGTGACTTTTGGTGCGATGGCTCGAGATGGAATAACGAACGACATTCTCTAGAATTTTATGAGTTGTCAAAATACCGGTATTTTTTAAAGTGTGAGTTAGATATCCAAGATGAAAAATCATGTTATGACGGGACTCTCTTGGCAGATTTCGAGTATGACCTGAAATTTAAAAAATTTATCTCTTACAAAATTATGCTATCGGTAGAGGATAATGAGTATCTGTTTTCATCGATGGTGAAGTGAAAATTTAATAAAGCCATGAACGGGACACCCTGCCGATCTCGAAGTGCTAGAAAGTGTCGTGAATACATTGGTTTGGTCAGGTTTGGTGCGAGCACGTGCCTGTTATCACAACGTTATGTGTAAATGGAGAGTACATGCCACCGCATTCACTTAATGCAAGACTCAACCATGTTGTATCGCAAGGTGTGGAAAATGCATAAGATGCAATTTCAAAAAATAACCTTAAGAGTGCCCAAGTTGAGCTGGAACATGTCAAAGTGGTTACAAGCTTACTCGATCAATATTTGTTGTATGGAGCCAAAGCTGGTAATTTTACCGAAAGGCTATATGACTACTGTTTAATATATAAACCAGCATATATTAAAACAGCTTACTCTCAATACCTTAACAATATGTATGTCCCTTGGCAGTGTTCAGATCATGCAATTGGGCTCATAATTACTGGTTAACTCAGGAGTAATATACATATAATAAGGTGTTATATTCCTCCCAGCTTTGCGCCAGCTTCTCGCCTGCATGCTTCTAATAAACTATGAATAGAATCTAGATCCTGAAGCTTTCGCGCTATAGCTACTGCCCCGATAATCATTGCAGTTACCGACAAAATATCTTGCTCGTCACAATCCGTGTAACTTTTCGCGTATTCCATAATTGCTGCATTCATACCGTGAAAAGTGTTCGCGTAAGCGATATTGGCATCACCATTCTTCATGTTGATGTCTGTAACTAAGAACGCGAGAGGGCATGGATTCTTTCCTTTTACGTGATCCATACTTAGGTATTCATTTAACAACAGGCATAGCCATTGTTTATTTGATAAATCTTCAGGTTTAAGGTTGGCAAGCTTGGTACTGCTGGTAGCGAAATTTAATGCTTCACGGTAAAGCTCTGCTTTGCTTGTAAAGTGCGCATAAAAAGCGCCTCGGGTAAGTCCACAGCTTCTCATCAAATCATCGATTGTAACGCCTTCAAAACCTTTTAATACAAACTGCCTGAAGGCACTATCAAGAATTTTTTCGCGGGTTTTATTTTTGTGCTCCTTTGTATAGGGCATAAGGCTAGGCCTTCTCATATTTATATATGTTCTTTATCATATATAAATTCTGCTCTAGGATGAAGTCGATCTTTGGATGGGGAAAGTCAATATGAATTTGATTTCATCCTATCCATTTCTGAAATCAACCACACTGGAGATAGCATGGAAAAACACATTGGAAGTTGTCGTTGCGGGGACATTGAATTTTGTTTTGATAAAGATCCTATAAATTCTATTTTTTGCTATTGTAAAGACTGTCAAGCGCTTACTGGATCGGATAAATGGTTTGGGCTTTGGGTGCCAATAGAAAACTTTTCTTTTACTAAAGGTACACCTTCCTCGTATACGCGTTCTGGAGGTTCAGGAAAAGAGGTACATTATCACTTCTGTAGTACTTGTAGCACAGCTTTGTGCGCAGAGGTAACAGCGGGTAATTTTTACTCAGTATCGGCAACTTCATTAAAACATAATAACTTCACTCCAAAAATGTCGATTTATGCATCTTCAGCACCATCGTGGGCAACCTTTCCTGACAATGTTCCGAAATTTGACATTCTACCTCCAGGAATGGCAGGCTAAACGTATAACAAAAAAGCTGAAATAGGCTATGTGAACGGTAATATAACAAGGCGCTGAAACCGACTGCTAAAAATGGCTGAGCTCAGCGTTATGTGTTTAGGCTAATCAATGGCAATTGACGATATAAAATTTAATTTACATGATTCTATTATTGTAGATATCTCTTTTGACGAAAGGGGCAGGCTTGAGGCCGTGGTACAGCTCTATGAGATTTTCTATGTTGAAAAGCCTACTGTAAAACTAATACTAAGTGGAATCTTTAATTCTTCAAACGTTAGAGACCTTGTGAGTGACATCAATGCTGCTCGAGAGGATGGTTGGCTCGGTTATCGAATCAACAGGTTTCAATATGACTCCAAAGAAGCATGTTCCACCGGAAATTTGCATTTTTACTTAGATATTGACCATTTTTGGCCTGTAACAATTCACTGTAAGAAAATAAATTTTCTAGAAGTGGCTAGAAATACATAGCAAGCCGCTTAGTTCGAAGCCAAACACTCCAGTTGTTTTGTGATTTGCTTCGTTCATTTTATCACAAGGTAACTTCCAAATTTGCCTTCGGTTAGCAGGGCGTTAGGTGCAGGTTGAGTTTTGCAATTTTTAAACGAATAACAATGGAGAAAGAATGGACTTTTCTAAGGCGTTTCAATATAAAAAGTGGGCAAATAATGAATTGCTTGATATTGGAGAGCAGCAGTTATCAATGCTTTCAGAAAGTGATGCTACCTTTTTCGTTCGAATCTTAAATCATACAACAGTCGTTGATAGCCTGTTCATCAGCAGAATTTTAGGCGAGCCTGACAAATATAATGGTGACAATACCGTTGAGACTCCAACAATATCGGAGCTGCGAGATATAATGAATCAAAACGACTCATGGTTAGTTCAGTATACGGGAGATGCATCGAAGGAAGAATTAGAAAAAGTTGTTTCATTTAAGTTTGTTGATGGTGATACAGGGCAGATGTCAATCGAAGAGATTTTACTCCATTTGTTAACGCATGGTAGTAACCATCGTGGTATGGCATCTAGGGTACTGGCAGAAAATAAATTAGAGCGTCCCAAAGACACATTCACACGCTATCTTCATCAATTAGAGCCTTCAAGAAGAGTCGGGGGCTAGCACTTAATAAGAGATTATGGCGTCAATCACTAAATTTCAGCAATTGGCGCTTCCCACATTGTTTCGTCTCTAAACATCGAGTTCAAGGTAACAACCATCTTTCTAACACAGGCGGTTAGGGCAACTTTTTTCAGCTTTCCTTAGGTGAACAGATATTCCGGGCATGACTCGAGCAGTTTGATGATTCTTTTTTCAATTTTTTGGATCTGATCTTTGAAGGCGGTTAGGAGCGGTTTTATTGTCGTCGCCAATTTGTAATGTAACTGCCCCATAAGCCGCATAGGTTCGGGCTTTAGTTTCGATAGAGAGCTTGATTGCTGCGCCGTAGTGTGCAATCAGCTTGGCGTCTAGTTTATCGTTTTTGCTTGCTGACCGATAGCACCGGCGAAGCGTTTCAAATGAATGGGGTTGGCAATAACGAACAGTAAACTTGCTTTGGAGCATGCAAGAGTGAATGGCATCTCGAGCCTGCCTGTGGCCTTAATAACGATTCGTTCAGGCTTATACGGCATATTTTTTGAGTCGTCTCACGGACCCGTTGCTCGTCATTATTGACAGTGAAGTGAATATCTAAAGGTCGTATATAAATGTTGAGCTGAAACTTGCCGGTATCGACACCAATGTTGATGCTTTGATTTGTTTTGGTATTCATATAAGCTAACTCATGCTTGCATAATGCGGGCTCGAGGCCCAGTAGACTATTCTAGTGGGGTGCTTGGAGTCTTTTACAGCGTTCATTCTTGTTACTGGTCTCTCAATAGAGGAGCCAACATTCAATCGAACTACTGTGAAAGAAGGCTTTGGTTGCAACTAAAGCCTGGGATTCACTTTCCCCTAAATCGGTAAAATAAGTAAATTTGATAGGTCGATTATCTATACAATCGTATTAAAGCCGACCCATTACACGCTTGTTGGGTCGGGACAAGGCCTTAAAAGACTAGCAAGCGAGTAATGGGTGCCTTATGCAGACGTTAGTTTTTAAACGGGTAAATCACATATGAAATGCAATTTTATCTTATCAGCCATTTTATTTATCTTCTTAATCGGTTGTACTGTAAAACCGTTAACTTTAGATAAAAGTACAGGTTTTTTCCCTGCCAACAAAACTGTTAGTCAGGAAGATGTTAGAGTTAAGTTACCAATAAAAGGTAAAAGTGGGTATCAATTTGTATATTTATCTCAATACATAAAACCCGAGCTGCATGATTCTATTCAAGAATCCTACCGAACACTTCATACTCAATCACTATCTCAATTGAATATGGGTAAGGTTCTTAACTCAAAACAATTCAAGGAGTTAATGTCTCAGAATGGTATCGATAAAAAAAATGTATCATTTAGTAATAGCGGGCTAACTAAGTTAGCGAAAAAAGTTGGTCCATTCTTGAAAATACATATACGATTAGAAGCCGAGAATAGTGAATGGGACCGCTATACAATCGAAGTTTTTGATCCAGTACAAGGTAAAGAAGTGTTCAATGTTTCTACTGTGCCTTTAATATTGTTTACGACTGAAAAAGATATGATATACCCATCAATTAACGAATTAATAAAGTGGTGGGAAGGCCAAGAAAACTAACAAGCATATCAACGGGCTAGGCTAATCAAGCTTTGCTTGGTCGAGCCTTACTAATTTAAGTCATGCATTATTGGCCCGTTATTCAAGATGTTGTAATCTTATGGAACATAGATGATAAATTCGGATTTAGCGAGATATAACTTAAAGTTTGTTGAAAAGTCAGTTTGGATTGCCTTGTTTGGATTATGTGCATTAATTGCTCTTCTTGCTAATTATGATAGAGCCGATTTCGCAGTCTTAACTGGTATTCTTATAGGGCTAATTATTGGCGTTGTTAGTCCTTATTTATGGCGAAAAGATTACAAATTTTTGAATATAATTATCCCAAATTTTTTGTTGGTTTTTCCTGGAATTCATTTCATAAATTCAACAGACAGCGTTAATGTCGCATTCCAGTTCTATTCGAGTGTTATTTACATTTCTGGTTGTTATTGGTTGGTTTTCAAAGAAAAGTTAGTTAGGTATTTGAAGTAGGTTTATAACAAGCGATGCAATTCGGATACAAAATCCTGGCGCTTTTTTCAAAAACATGCGACATAATTTTTTACCGCTTAGGCGTTGTCAGGCATACATCACGGAAGCATATGTCAAATTTAAAAATAGCTAAAAAGCTTTGTAACTTTTTAATCGAAGATGCAAAAGAAGATCTATCTCTGGTCGGAAATCTTGCAGACCTGTCAGGCTTCGATTTCCACGAGCAGGTAGTTGAATTAGTCCTGAGTCAGTTCAAGGAAGCATATGGTGGCCTTTGGGTCGGGGGGGGCAGTCACCCTTACTCAAGATCATATTAATTTTACCCCAAACACCTTGAACGGGATATTCCATAAGGGCGACAATGCGCTTAGCATTCCTCTAAAGCATATCTTCAATATTGACCTAGAATTTGGCTTCTTGACGAAAATCATCGCTGTCACAACACCGTACGGGATCTTTAAATTTAGATGCTTTGGTGCACAGAGCTTCATGAAGAAGATTGAAAGCCAAATACAGCACAGAAATGCCTAACAAACGCATTAAAACCAATCTATTGCACGCTTTCTGGTTTGGCACCAGGCCCCAAAATATCAGCAAGCGTGTAGTGGGGGCCTTATGCGGACGTTCTGTTTACAAATGACCCACCTTTACATAAATCAATGCGCCATCCTCTTTCGTAAAAGGCGTATGCTGGCTCATGTGTGGGCTACGAAGCCAGGTGCCTTTGGGATATTGGCCGTGCTCATCGTAAAACGTGCCTTCTAATACAGAGATTTCTTCCCCTCCCCAATGGGTGTGCGATTGAAATTGAGTGTGAGGTGCCCATTTCACTAAGGCTACCTTCTCACCTTTAAACTCATGCAACGGTATTACCGTTAGCCCATCTACAAGCCCTGGCTGCCACGGGTGGTTTTGAGTGTCTATCATTTTTTGCTCTGTGTCGTCCTGAGCAAATTGATGTAGCTTTACCAATACAGTTGCACCTTCTTTACCTATTTTTGGTGTGTGAGATGTACCAATTGGGTTGCGCACATAGCTCCCCTTTGCGTAGTTTTGATGCTCGTCCGAAAACACACCATCAAGTACTAAGAATTCTTCTCCACCACTATGAGTATGCGACGAAAACGTTGTGTATGGGGCATAACGAACGATAGAGGTTGCTCGTGCGACTTCATCTCCAATGCGGTCGAGCATCATACGCTCAACACCAGGCATCGGAGAATCAACCCACTTATAGTCGGCGGGTCGAATTACGACACGCTGCTTGAAATCAGCATTGATCAAAGTAGTCATATTGGCCTCCAATAAAGATTGTTGCCTAATTTCGGCCAGCAATAACACCGCCGTCAACGTCCCAAATCGCGCCTGTTATCCAGCTTGCACTTTCGTTCAAAAGAAACATGATAGCGTTGGCAACGTCATCTGGTGTGCCAATACGACCAATGGGGTGGAAACTGTCAAAACCTGCAAGGGCATCATCCACTTCTGCCGGATCGATAAAAGTTTCGTAAATGGGCGTTTTCACAACCGCAGGTGATACAGCATTCACCCTAACATTATGGTCGGCCAGTTCCATTGCCATGTGCTGCGTTAACGCGTGTAATCCTGCTTTTGCCATTGAATAAGCAGAAGAGGGGGTTGCTTTGATCGCCTGCTTAGCCCACATGGAACCAATATGAACAATGGAGCCACCTCCATTGTTACGCATATTTTGGGATACGGCTTGGCTTATAAAGAAGGTAGCCCGATTCAGTAGAGCATATGCATCATAATCCTCTGAACTGTGTTCTAAATATGGCTTAGGGTTAAAGTAACCTGCCGAATTAATAAGGTATTGGATATGCCTTTCGTCCGAGTTTATCGTTTGAATGACTCTGTCAACATCTTGTTGCTCATAGAGATTGGCTTGTATTGTCTCAATATGAATGTCACTGCTCGCTAATGCGGTTAACTGAACCCTGGCCGACTCCAGCTTTTCAGCGTTGTTGCCCAAGATAATAACACTGCTCCCTTGAGCGACGAGTTGTTTTGCGGCTGCCAGGCCCATTCCGCTCGAACCGCCGACGATTAATGCAATGTTTGAAGTTGTCATAGATATTCTCCGATGTATGTTAAGGTACGGAGATAATTTATCGAATCACTATAGCGTTAAAAAGTAAGTACAAATTGGTAAGGTAGGTACTTTTTGGTACATCTTTATGAAAGACAGAGAAAAAAAATATTTGAGAAAAACCGCACCGACTGAAAGTGCAAAGATAGTGGAGACTATTTATGGCTGCAAATGGTCTCTTACGGTTTATCAGCTCTTGGCTGATGGAATCAATCGGCCTGGTGAAATGGTGCGTAGCATTGAAGGTTTAACCACCAAAGTTCTGAACCAGTGCCTGCGTAAAAATACGGAGTTTGGGATCCTGGAGCGAATTTCTTATAATGAGGTGCCACCAAGGGTGGAGTATAAAGTCACTGATTTCGGGGCCAAATTTATGAAAGTCCTTGATGAGCTTGAAAAACTACAAGATGAAATCGAAAATAAATTATAACAAGCGCGTCAACTCAGATTCATGAATTTACTCTCTGTCAGCGAGAATTTTTACTCTTGATTCATTTCTTTCTAATAGAACATGTGAAGAATTTATCGTGCGGGCGGAAAAAGATGGGTTTCGTTCTGCTGATGTTGATACCAAAAAAGGACGGTCTCATTTAACTCACATTAGAAGTAATGAACGAGTAGATTGGGTTTCTGAAAAACTGACTGAGGATTGGTGGAATAAGCTTTCGCACCATCTTTTCCCAGAAATAGAGGGTAGAAAGGCTATTGGGCTATCTCCTCTCTTTCGTTTCTATCGCTATATAGCTGGCCAGAAATTTAATATGCACAAAGATGAAAGGCATGACGTTGCTGGAAACACTACGATGATGACTCTTTAAGTCTACCTAAATGAAGGTTATAAAGGTGGCAGCACCAGGTTCCGGTAAGATGAAGTGGAGAACCATGCCGTGACAGGCCTGGCGGCCATCTTTAGTATCAGAGCACTATGATAGAGCCCGGTAATAACTACATGTTTCGTGCCGATATAGTTTTCAAGAGTTAACAAGGCTATTCTCTGGAACAGAAGTCCTTCGTGGCAATTTATGCACTACGTTGCCGCTACGTTAACATAAATTATAACTACAGCCAGCAGTCATGTGATAGCGGCGTTAGTTGCGCTTGAGTAGCTTTTCTTTAGCTCCATTAAACTTGATAGGTTCATATATTGGTGCAATGATATTGTTACTTGCCGTTGTTCACCATTTACTTGCAAAACAGGTGCGGCATTACACATTACACGCATAACAACGTCAGGACTAATAAAGCTTGACTTGGTTCGTGCCTCACCAATTATAGTTAGGCATTATCAGCCCCTTTTGCGAGCGTTATGTTACGCTACTGGAAGTTATAAAATGGAAAAAATAGATATCATACTTTCTCTGCTTGTCGTGTTGGTGGCGTTACATACTTTTGGCGCACTATTTCGAACCTACAATGATTGGTATCGTGATGGTGGTAAACTCTATAGTTTTATTCAGCGAGAGCTTAGTAAGGGAAATTTCGAATCTGCGTTGTCTTCTTGTGAACGCCATCTGGCACGTTGTCCTCACGATGGGCAGCTTTTGTACTTCAAAGCAAAGGCGTTATACAAACTAGGTAAAACTACGGAAGCTCTTGCCGCGTTTGAAGTGCTTAAAAAATTAGAACCTGTATGGTCTGAAGACGCTGACAGTTACATACATAGTATCAAGTCCTCAACATAACAAGTTACGCGGTCTGACATTTTGAATTTTGCTCCGTTTTTTGCAGGGCCAGTGGCCTACTTTACATAAAACTCTATAGTAAGGCGTTATGCACCATGGCAAGTATGAAGAAAATCTTCAACGGCATTGACGTAACTTTAATAAATGAGCCTCATTATTCGATCAACTCGACTGATAATCTTCGTTCATATGAAATGGAACTTTGTAGAAATATAAAAAGCGAATATTCTTCAGCACACGGCCTGTTCTTAGGTGAAATTGACAACCCTGAATCATCTGTAATTTTTTGGGTGTTGGTGGGGTAACAGGAGTTCACCAGTACTCTTTTACTATTAAGAATGATATTTGTTATGTGGCTTCAGGTGATTCTGTCTTCTCACTAAAGCTTCCTACTCTAGAGCTTATATGGGTAGAAAAAGTTGATTTTGCCACTTGCTTTGGTGTCTTTTGGGTGGATGGATATGATTGTTTAATTTCTTGGGGAGAGTTAGACATATGTAGGTTAAATTCCTCAGGTGACAAAGTATGGAGCATATCAGGCCCTGAAATCTTTACCGAGGGTTTTGAATTCGATGGTGACTATGTATTAGTTACGGACTTCGACGGTATAGTGCATAAAATCTCTATTGAAACTGGAGAGTCGGTGCCACTTGATAAATAACAAGCCATTATAGTGACGCGGTTGCTCTCAATTTGTTCGGTTCCGTTTCGCTTCACAATTTTAGCAAGCTATTATGAACCTCTGAATGGAGATTAGTCGTCAGGTATGAAACAAATAGTCCTAAGTCCTCAAAATGGTTGGCAATTAGATCAGCTAAACATGAACGTCATAACGAAAATTTATAACACCTTCACACCGCTTTACGAAAAGAAGTTGGTTAAATATTTAACTTTTACGGTAGAAGCCAGCTCTTTCGAAGACAAAGATGGAAACACCCTTTGGTTTGAGTTTTTCATGCAAGAAGATATACGCGAAGAAGGGCACTTAATTAAACTGGAAGTATATTGCAAAGACTGGTTAAAGGACTCAAAAAGCCTTATCGTACAGCATGCATATAGAATTAAAGAAAAATTTGGCTTAACGGATATTATACAAAATGATGACTAACAAAACACTCAAGTCGCTCACTGAGACGCAAACACGTGGCGGTTTCGCCAATTTTGCCACGCGTCTGAACCCCTTAGCTTAGCATTAAATGCCGAACGGAACTATGAGTAACCTCGAAAGACTACAAGCTTGGTATCAAGCCCAATGTAATGAAGATTGGGAGCATCAATTCGGTGTAAAAATAAGCACCCTCGATAATCCAGGGTGGAAACTAGAGATCGATTTAGAGGGAACTGAGTTAGAAAAGGCCCAATTTGATGAACTAAAGGTAAATTATGATTCAGAATCTGATTGGATAATTTGCCAAGTAAAGGATCGTAAGTTTGTTGGGGCTTCTGGTCCCTTATTACTAGATAAAATGGTTGCTGCATTTCTTGAATGGAGTGACAGCATTCAAAAAATCCAGGCTAGGGACGCAGTAAACTGCGCCTCTGCTAAAAGCGTTAAGAGGCAAGAATAGTAGGTGCAACAATCACACATTATGGAAAATAAGGTTATTTCTGCAGTGAGAACTTTTGCTAACTCGATAAACTCAGGTAGTAAAGTCGTCGCTGATATGACTGAACTAATCGAAGTTACATCTCAGTTGCCGCTTTCGAGTTTTGACTATTGGGAACGGATTATTCGTGCAGAATTTTCTTCCGCTATAAAGGGGTCTAATCCTCCTAAGTGGCAGGTATGGTCAAGGCCCAGGGAGTTAGTAACATGGCTTGATCTTATTAGCTGGGATGGTTACAAACGTGAAAAAGCACTTCGAGTCCTATCTGGGGCTGCACCAAATACTTTCTTTTTTTCTCTTGCAGTGCGCAGGCTCAATGATTGGGTACCACAAGTGCGTAAAGCCGCAAGGGAGATACTCCCTGAGGTAGCAAGGTCGACAGACCCTGCATATGTAGCTGACGCACTCTGTATCGCGCTTTCGAATTGGAATTCCTGGGGCAGGATAGAAGAGGCGGATAAAGAGGTTCTTCTAAAAATCATCTCTGAAGAAGAGATAGCAAAGTCCCTTCGATCTAAGTTGATTCTGTCTGCTTCTGGGCCTATGCCATCACTCTTTTCTCAGCTTGGCCGCACTCCGATACTCGATGGGCAAATTGAAGAAATAGCTAAATCTGCTATCCAGCCCTCAGTTCGAGCTAAGGCATATCGCAGCTTATTTGAAGGGCATGTTGTATGGGTCGAAGGTCGAAAATGGGTGTGGACTGATATAAGGTACTGTGAGAGCCGGTTAAAACCTGTGGTTGGAGAGCGGAAGTTAGAAATTGAAACTCCACTAATAGACCTACTAAAGAGATCATCTGAAGATCGTTCATCCATCGTTAGGCGCGTTTCGGCCGAGATTCTAATACGAGAGTTAGGTAATCTAGGTATAAATGCCAAAGTGTTTGCGGAACGCTTTGCTTCAGATAGCTCACACGCTGTATCTGAAAGGGGTGAATTTGCCTTAAAGAAATTAGACGAGGCAGAGCGTACCAATGTTTTTTAGTAAGCGTATGCATGGGACCGCTACAAACCTGCTGCAAATGCAGGCGTTATGTGGTCGAATGCCTGATCCTGTTCGTAGATATTACATATCATCTTTTTTCCTGCCATCGGTTGAAAAACTTATAAGATTGGTAGAGTGAGAGAGGCATTTAGTACTGACATTTCCCTCCTGGATGCCCCATTCAAAAAGGGAGAAATTGATAGTCAGATTGAGGCGTGAACTACCTGAGAATTACAGTGTTTTTGATCCTGGAAGCCGAAAGTACTGGAGTTACGTAACAATAAAGCAAGTCATCTCCAAACCGGAAATTTATCGAATAATTCCAGAGATTAAGCATGCAGCTAGCGAGTTTAGAAAGCAATCAGAGTGGTTAGCAAGAACAATCACCGAATTGAATGACATTCCGCTAACTGAATTGTGGGATAAGTCTGACGAAATAGAGATCTTTCCTGATGGCTGGCGGTGTTATCATCATGGCGCGCATTTTTTTTGTGAAAATATCGATTCGGGTCAGGTTATTGAGGTACCAATCTGGTATGGTGAGGAGTTTGGTGTACTTGACCCATATTTCTTTGCTGAGTTTATTGATACAACACAGTCATTAAGTATGCCCGTGGGTATAATTGACTGGTACTATGATATGTCTCGGGTTATGGATGTTATGGTGGAAATGGGTTTGTTTAAGAAAATAACGGGCACTAAATTTGGTGTAATCGGTATTGTCATCACCTAAGCATACCATCAAATACGACACGCCTTATGACAACGTTATACGTAATCGAAGGCCCTGTAACTGTGACAACTAAAAAGTTAATTATGCGTTTGCTTGGCGTTGTTGTCGGTATAGCATTTATTTTGATTGGGCTTTGGGTTTTAATTAACCCGATATACGGCGACTTAACTGAAGTACTTAACCAAATATTTCAAATACTATTAGGTTCGATGTTTTTGTTCTATGAAGTTACAGTTAGCGCCACAAGTCAGGAGCGGATTAAAGCGTTAAATAGCAAGCCGATTGTTATGCATGGCGGTATTGCTAAGCAAGCGAACCACACGTTTTATATTGTGTTTGGCAGTGGCAGGCCCTTTAATATTCCGGCTAAGCTCAATAAGTGAAAGTTGATTGCTATTGAGCAAGTTTCGGTTGCCGGCATTAGTGAATCAAGACGCCGACCATGAATCTGAGGGCAGTTTTTTCTGAGCATATCGTGTAGAATAGTGATGATACGCGTGGTGATATTATCTGGTTAGCTTTGGGCAAAATAAATTTGTTCAAAGGGTGGCGTGAGTATCCATTACATTGATTTAATTATTCATATCTGGGGGCTCTCAGAGCGCAGCGTTATGTTTTCAGGAGAGTACGCACTTGTCTATTAATTGGAATGAAGCTGACTATTCAGGTTATGAGTGGGTTTTAGATAAGCCAGAAGAGCAGTTTGATATTGAAGAAGGCTTTAATAATGACAGGCTTATATTGTGCGGTCCTTCTAATAAGTTAGGCTTAAGTGCATACCAAGAAAAGAAAGTGCGAGATGGTTGGGTTAAAATATTGCCAACCTTAGAGCGTGTTGAAATGTTATGGGTAGCGCCAAAAGTTAATCAATACCTTTTTGATGCCATTTGTGACATGCCTAATTTACGAGGCCTTTCGATAAAGCACTCTAGTATAAAGAACATCAATTTTAAAAAGTTATCTAACTTAGTGTACTTCAATTTAGGGAGTTCTACTCAGTTAGGTAATTTGAATGGAATTGAACAACTAACTAATATAAAGTGGCTGGCATTTGAAAATATAAAAAATATTTCAGATATCCGGGAGCTCGCTCAATTAATAAATCTAAAAGTTCTTAGCCTTAACGGAAGTACGTGGACAACTCAAAAGTTAGATACGCTATCTCCTATAAGGAGCTTAAAGAATTTAGAGCGCCTACGCCTTGTAAATACGAGAGTACTTGATAAAAGCCTTGAGCCATTGCATAACTTACCCAATCTGAAAAGTGTTGACTTAGCCCTGTGGTGGCCTGATGAACAAGTGAGTGCGTTGCAGCAAGCTAATTCCAGACTGCTTAAGAACTGGAAGGAGTGGCGAGATTGGTAGCTAAGCAAACATAACAAACACATCAAAAATGACGTCAAACGCTTAGCTGGCGTTCACTTTTTGCTAATTTTAGCCAAGCATTCTCCGTATTTTATGTTGGCGTTCGGTGCTTTCGGATATTTATGGATAATTCTCACATAAGTAGAGCTTGCTTATGAATATTATTTACCAACTTTCATCTGAGTTTATTTACTACAAGGCATTTTCTATACCCTTTGGTTTTGCGGTATTCGTCTTAATGTCTGCTGTTGTTTTTAAATTCCATTTTAAATTAAATGAACCGTTAACAAAGTCTGATATTGTTCGCTATAGAGAAAGTGTAAAATCTCTACAGCATGAGTTTTTTCCAACTATTTTAGTTATAGCTATAGTTATTTTTGTTCTTTTATCTTTTTTTTCTTATCTTAAAGTAGTATCTGAGTTGAGCCAGCTAGATGAGCTTTATAGTAATTCTGACTCTATCAAAGGAACGTTAAAAAGCTTGCATTTTTATCAGGAAGGCTGGGATTTTGTAAAATTTGAAGTTGGAGGTGTTGTTTTTGATTATAGGTTGGATGATAGGGGATTTTTTGATGTCGACCTCACCCAAATGGAGATAGATAAATTTGAAGGTAAAGTTGTAGAAATAAGGTTCACTGATGATTTAAGGATATTAGAGATCATTCAATTGAATAATGAGTAATGAATGTGTTTGTAGATTTGGTATGAACCAGTGAGGCATCTAACAAGCGCCTAAATCAAGGGGTCATAACACTTGGCTTAAGCTCCTTTTACGCTAACTATAACCAAGTATTTTAGTCTGTAAGGTGAGCCAAGGGTTGCCCCTCGTAATTGAGGCTCCCCAAGTTGATCTATACGTTTAATATTGTGCTTAGTGATGACAAAGATCTTCATACTTCGCCCAGCTCAGTGAGTGAAAGTGGATTGCTATCGCGCAAAGTGTCGATGTCAGGATTAATGAATCTAGACGCTGAACATGAATCTGGGGGCAGTTTTTTCTGAGCACATCGTGTAGGATGGTGGTATTACCTATGGTATTGCTACTTGATCGTTTTCTAGAGATATAAATAATTAAAAACAAAGGCTTGCGTTAAGTGAAATAGGAGAGTTATGGAAAACTGGCCAATCTATCTAGTATTGCTACTGGTTCATTTATTAGTGTTTGCGTCTTCCGCTTATGCGGTTTTGAGTTGTCCAATTAGAACTGCATTTGAAAAAATGAATTTAGTGTTATTGGCACTATTGGTTCCTATATTTGGCTCGATTATAGTGCATAATATTTTGCAGAAATACGTAAAACTTAAAGGCCAATGGGTGAATGTAAGTGACGGTACGTATTTAGAGCCCACAGGTTCGAAAGACGGTTCAGCAACTTCAGACATTGATGGCGATTCAGGAGGATCAGGTCCTGATTAAGCAGTTAAACTACTCACATAACAAAGTTGTAAAGGCGGACAAAGAAGGCTGGCTTTGTTTGTGTCTCACAAAACGATAGCCAACAATTTTTAGCCAGTTCTATCGGCGTCAACTATCTCCAGGGAAAGTATGAACAATACCGAAAGAGTTTTTTCCAATAATTCTGAAAGTGCATGGCAGGGGCTGGTAGTTTGGAGTCCAGCTAAATCGATTTGGTTTTTATCAAATTTGTTCGTTTCGTTGTTTGCTGCACCATTCTTTTTTTCGCTTTCCGGCTTTCTCGTTTTTATCGCCTTAACAGGCATCACGCTCTGTTTAGGCCATTCATTGGGTATGCACAGGTTGCTTATTCATCGGTCTTATGAGTGCCCCCTATGGATGGAATATCTTTTTGTCTATCTAGGTGTCTTAGTTGGTATGGCCGGCCCAATTGGTATGCTTAGACAGCATGACCTTCGCGATTGGGCACAACGTCAATCAAAGTGTCACGACTACCTGCTCCACGGTTCGACTATGATTAAAGACGGTTGGTGGCAATTAAATTGCGATTTAAAGCTAAAGCACCCTCCGACGTTTAATCTAGAGCCGCGGGTTTCTAGAAGTCGCTTCTATCAATTTCTCGAGTCAACCTGGTTGCTTCAGTCCTTTATCTTAGCCTTTCTCTTATATATGTTAGGTGGTGTGAGTTGGGCCATATGGGGTGTCTCAGTCCGTGTGGTTGTTTCAATTGGAGGGCATTGGCTGATTGGATATTTCGCCCATAATCAGGGAGAACGTACATGGTCTGTAGATGGTGCTGCTGTGCAAGGTCATAATATAAGAATTGCAGGATTTCTTTCTATGGGTGAGGCTTGGCATAACAATCATCACGCATTTCCTGGCTCCGCGATGCTGGGGTTATACAAAGATGAGCCAGATCCTGGTTGGTGGGTTTTAAATGCTTTACATAACCTTGGTATAGTCACCAATATTAGACTACCCGAGCACTTACCTAGTCGCTCAGAGCTGAGAGTTGAAGCTAAAGATTTAAACAGCAGAGATAAGCGTGAACCTGAAAAGTGTGAAATCGCTAATTATATCAGGAGATGATATTAGCAAGACCATCATACGGACATTGTTTATTCCGCTGCGCTTTGAGGTAGTTTCGCGACTTTACACCAAAGCTCCACCCCATAAACAATACCGAAGTGACAGTATTATAGCTTTCGGAGGCTTTGGTGGAACTGTCTAAAATAGTTGATTCGTGTGAGAAGTTGTTATGCGCGACGTCTTTTAGCTTTAAAGAACTTCCTTCTGAGGTAGCTGCTATCAAGTTAGACTTTGAATCATTTTGTTGCTTCATTAGTGTACTTGAAGATTCTGATGAAATAGTTGTGGCTGATTCACTTTGCACTGGCAATCTCATTGAGTCAGATAGCCTGCTGCTTTTTAATGAGTGTTGTAGTTCGGAATTGTCATGGGCTTGGTACATGGTTAACAATCAAGGTTACACTGATGCTCTGAGGTTTGAATTCAAAAATGGTCAAATTGTTGAATTAGTTGTAGCGGCATCCACTATTAAGCAATTTAGGTTGAGCGAGCTATAACAAACGCATTCTTCGCGAACTATAGCCAATGGAGAGCCGCATTTTATGGGAGCGTTATGGATCATGAAGCAAATATTTACTCTACTACTTATCTTTTCACTAGTCGGCTGTAATGACTCCAATAAAGATGTAGTGAAAGCTGGCGTGAAAAAAGATTGTCAGTACGATATACAAGAGGGGTTTCAAGTTACTTTGCATTCGACAGAAATACCAAATGAAGACCCTAAACTAATAAAATTTGAAATGTCATCTGTCATATTGTCAGAAACTGATTATCAAAATGCCTTGTCAGAAATTCAAGATAATTGCTGTTTTCAGGAACGAGAGCATCCGACAAATGAACAGTTCAGAATTTTCGTTAATGAAAAGCCAAATGTAGCAAAGGCTTCTTGTATGTTTGATGTACTAAATAAAGGTATCGTGTATATCCATAAGCAGTGGTCTGATGTATAACAGTGCCTAAACCCAGGACGAAAAACAGCGTGCTTACGCTACTTCGTCGCTAATTTCAGTCAAGCATTTATGCGCCTGTTGGTAAGGTGTTAAGCCCCGTGAGATGCTGATGAGTAAAACGAAGCTAATCGAAATCAACCTAAATGTTGCGAAAGACCTTGTAAGGGTTCTTAAGCGAAATGAAGACCTTAATTGTCAGGGGTGTTTGGATGATGTTCATCAAGATGACTGTCCAGCAAAAAGAATGTATCAATTGAGAAACTATCTTACCCAAAGGGTAAATAACCCAAACAAGAAATATGATGTTTAGTGCGGTACAGAGCTTTGAATCCAGCCTTAGCAAGTTTGCCAATGCTCTCTTTTCTGGCTGAACAGCTAAAAGTGCGGATTTACGGTACCGCGACCCGTTACAAAGTTGCTAGGTAACTTATGGAAAAATTGACTTCAAATGAACTTCAGTTCTTAGTTGCTCTTCTTGCGTCTGAAGAGTCTGCGGTGAATGAACTTAAAACCGAATTTGATGCCAGAGGTGTCAAAGACATGAGAGTACAAGCCGTATTACAAGGGCTTATTTCAGACGGGACTGTAGGTTTAACAAAGTTTCAAAACGAGGAATATCACGATTACAGCAAAAGAGAGTCACTTGGCCTCGTTGAAAACTGGGCCAGCTTTGTACTTTCTCCGCTTCAACTATTCCTCACTGATGAAGGATATAAGCGCTGGGAAACCGATGACTGGGGAATGACTACCAAAAGAGCAAGGAGTTTAATGTTTTCTAATCCTGGAAACTCAATTCGTATTTAAAGTAATCCGCTACCTAGTAAGTTATTCAAAAGGAAGCAAAACGATTGTTTTGCGCTTCTTTTTTGAAAAACTTCGTTGATGCGTTTGTACGCCATTCATTCTCAGTAGTGTCTGGTTCTGAGCTCACGCATACAGGCTCAGAAAAACGTGACTAAAACCCCCTTACTTACTGTATTCAGGTCTAAGTGAATGCGGTTACTTATCAAATCAAGTTTCTCGCTTTTACTGAACTCACAAATATCGTTTATGCCACTGAGCTGTTTAACTTATTGAAATTTGAGTGTTAGTTGATTTGTATAGCGAGAGTGCAATTCTCGTTAACATCAGGGCTCGTTTTCTACCGACAGCTACAGACTTGAAGGCGAGGGCACTAGGTGATAGGTTACTGTTCTTATTACAGATAAGTTGGTTTAGTGATAGGTTGGAAATGCCTTGGGAACAGGTTTAAACCGGCACTCTTACTAATAAGTCGTTAGGTGCATATGCATAAGAGTCTCAAGTTCATCGATTTGCTCGTTAGATATATGGCAATTATTGGACTCGCTGTATTTGGGTCTATGGCGGGGATTTTCGCCTTAACGGCATTGGTTGCCCCTGGCCTAAGTGAAACATATCAACTTTTGGGTATGCTACAGATTTTGGTATGTGGGGTTATGATATGGCTTGTTATGTATATGGCTTACTCACCGAAATTGCTGGCCAAATATACTCCGCTTTCGGAACCAGTGGCCGTTGTAATTGCCAGGATTATCGTTTACCCAATTGGAGCTGTTCTAGGGTTCTTGTTAATAAGGCAAATCTTGCTCGTAGCAGTGCCTGATTTACTTCGGGTGTTTCAGTGATGCGATATCAAACATTTATTATGTTTTGGTTGCACCTAACAAGTAACTAAAGCGGGACAAATATAGCTTGGCTTTTGTCACTGGCTTTCTTTTCGCCAAGCTAATTATTTGCCTCTTAGCTGGGCGTTAGGTATACATATGAGTCTTCTGCCAATGGCTGATGCAGTGTCCAATAAAAAGGACGTGAAGGAAGCTAAAAGAATCATAGCAGTAAAGCAACTAGTTGGTGCTGCCAACAACACAAAGTGGAATGAACTCATCTCAGAAATGCGTGAACTTCCTAACCCTCCTTGTTATCGAACTAAGGTAGTCAATGGCTACATCTCGGAGTGGGATAGTGAGTGGTATTATCACTTACCATTTCCATTACTTTGTGTTGAATGGATTGATATTGATTTGTCTGAAAAGGTTTTAAGTCTTGTTCAACGGATCGGCTTTGAATTTGAAGTGACGGATTCATTTGTCAGAGTTTGGGGTTATTTTCCAAAGTGTTACAAAGAATTTGGTGCAAAGTATATCTAACTAAGGTCGTTAAACCTAGGGCACAAAACAGTTGGCTTGTGCTCCTTTGTCGCAAATTGTAGCCAGCTATTGTATGTCGTTTACGGCTAGCGTGGTGTTTCAGGGGGAGCATTGTGGATTGGAGAGGGAAGCTCACTTCTTTATTTCCTGACTGGCTGGAAGAGAGCGGGATAAAACGATTCAATAACTCCAATCATAATTTAAAAGTTGGTGATGAAGTACGTGGAATTGTAATTTGTCGTGCTCAATTTGGGGTGTGGGCAGATATTGGAGTTGGATATCCTGCTTTGATTCATTTTGCTGACTTTATCGCACCTGACGTCAAACTAGACGGCTATGTTGGATTCCCCGAAGTTGGTGAATCTGTTAATACTATAGTTAATGCCATAAGTCCCCGTGCTGAAATTGACCTGATCAAAAAATATAACTTCAGAAGTATAAAAATAAATAAACGCATGGGCTTTAAAATCTGACTTTATAAAAGCAATAGGGTATGGATGAGTCTCGATGCGCTTTATGAAGAATATACTCAAGTAAAATCAATGAAAGATAACAGTAAACGCCGACACCCTGTCCGAAGGCTTGTAGGTAAAATAGCCTAAAATTCTCCAAAAGTTCCCATCACTCGTTAGCTTAACTCATTTAATCTCTTACGCAGGCTGAGAAAAAGTGGTTTGTTATTAATGTCAATTTCATTTAATATCTGTTCTATTTGAAGGGGGGATGCTGGCTGTGTTAAAGAGCTCTCATTTATAACCTTATATATTAGACATAGGCTCACAAGTTTTTGTCTGGTTACTGAACCTGTTTTCTCGCCTCAAAATAGGGTGCTTAATTAAGAGAGTTAGTATAAATATATGGAAAATCTCCAGTCTGTACGGAAGACCTTTTTGATGGTTTAACTCTGGCAACATTTAACTTATAAAATTTCAGCACAAGCGCCCCCAGAAAATGTTGACATATTGCCAAAGGAAACAACCCTTTAACCCTACTCGGGTGACCCGATATTGAAAACGGCGTTGTTTATGTAAACTTAAAGCCCTTAATTTGTATCAATCCTTTGCAATTTCACAATCGTCTTACCGTAGCCACGCTGGATAGTTACTATGAACAGGGTGTATAATGAGTCACTCACATTCGTTCTTAGGCTCTCTGGGAAAATAAATAGTGAGCTTTGCGTATTTAGCTAGCAGTTTACTGGTCTTTTTTAAGGCGTTTAGTGGATAGAGTATGAGTCGGATGGTAGAAGTAGAAATTGAAATTATAGGCCCTATGCCAGCTTACTATAAGATTGCAGACGATATATGGGGTGAAGACGCTGATATAGACTCAGATGGAAATTCGGAAACCGCTGAATCTACAGATTGGAGTGAACTAACAATTATATTGCGATCAGATCAAGATCAGCGAATTGATATTGATACGATACCGGGCAAAGAACATTTTCTGTTACTTTGTGCTTCAAGCAAAGAGTTATCAGAGTCGGTAATGCAATTTTTGAGAGATCAAGGCTCTATAAAATGAGGAAAACACTTAACACCTCATTATTGCAGGATAAAAAATAGTTGGCTTTTTTCGTATCTTGCTAATTTTTAAAAGTTATTTTATTGCCTCTAAATGAGGCATTTCGCAGATCTGGAGATACAGTGCAATATTGGAAAGGGCCTTCAGAGTCACATCTAGGTGAAGGTATAGTTTGGACTGAGTTCGCTGATGAAGGGCATGCTCTTCGGCAAGTCGAAGAGTATAATGGAAGATGGTTTTCTTCCAGAAACGACTCTGATGACGAATGTTGGCTATATGGTGGGAACGTTAAAGACCTGGATATGTCGGATTCAAAGAAAATATCTAAAGAAGAATTTGAAGTGGTGTGGCAAAAATCGGCGTAACAAGTCACTCTAAAGGGCGCAAAACACTTGGCTTGCGTTTTTTCGTTGCTAATTTTAGCTCAGTATCTATGTGCCGACTAAAGGCGTAGGGTGTACTCTAGGATTTCTAATGTTGCATTCATTATTTTTGTCTCTAGCATTAAAAGAACTAAACAAAGGCGGAACACGTTCTTATTCGATTTTTTCAGCTACTTCCACATTATCATTTTTTGTTCTACTTAACATTTTTTCATTCTTGATGATTGGTGAGCTCTTGATAGGAGAGGTTTTTTCTCAGATCAACGATGTTCTATTTGCTCAGGGCTACTTTCACTTTGTCACTATTATTTCATACTTTTTGGTGGTGGCTGTTATCTACTTTCGTTTTCGAAATATCAATCTGGCATTACAAACAAATTCGAGAAAATCGCACTTAGGTAAATTTGCGATTTATGCTGTAATTAGCGGACTTGTTTATGTAGGTATTCTATTTTTGAGTATTTAGGTATACCTAACACACCGGCTAAAATACAAAATACTCAACAGGCTGGTGGAAGAAAGTCGCTAAATTATAACCAATTAATGTTAGCCTACGATTGAGGCATTGGGGAGCCTCTCATAATTGATACCCTCCAATTTGATGTATCAAGCGCACATATTCGCGCATAGCTCCGCGCAATGGTTTCTCTGTCATAACATAATCGCTTAGTCGCCTGGCCTCATTGCTAAATTGCCTGGAAATTTCGTTGTTAATTTGAGTAATCAGCATACATGTCGATCCGCAAGAGAATATTCATAGCCTTCACCTGAAATACATCGAGCGAGTAATTGCAGAATATCGAGCCGGTGAGGGTATCGGCGGTTACTATGTCTCTGGCCCAAGGTGTATTGGTGGCTATTAGCCAGAGTTTCTTACTACAAGCTCGATAACTAGCATCAGCAACGATGATTGGAGTACATTTCTCAGGCAGGGTACTGGCAAGTATTGTTTAATCTAGTCTGGGATGTCTGCTTAAAAAGCATATATTGTCAAAACACAGTGTGCCTTGCGGAGTTTGTCATGATCGGTGCAATGATTTGCAATAACTCTGCTACTAAGGCAATGTATGTGACGACTTGCACTCTGGTTGTTGTGTGCTTGGGCTCTCACACAATATAGCTGTTTTAACAACTCTGTTCTTGAAGTGTTGTGATCTGATGAATATTTGAGTAAGTGGATATAAGGAAATAATCAGTATGAGATATTTGATTTTTGCTCTATTAATTTTTGCTTCCGTACCCTGTTTTTCATTGAGTGAAGCCGATCGTCTGGAAATCTCCAGAGCTAGTGAAGGCGCACCCTCCCACGTTACTAAAGATGCTACTTTTCTAAAATTTAAAGGTGGAAAATTCATACCTATAAAACAAGGGAAAAACAAGTTTACATGTGCTGTAGTACACGATCCGAATGGAAGGTATGAACCGTCCTGCTTTAATGAGCCAGCTGTGCGAACAATCCTACCAGCATATGAATTACATATGAAATCACTGTATGAGGGTAAGTCTTACGATGAAACATACAAAATTGTAGATGAGGCTTTTCGAGCAGGTAAGTTGCCAACTGCCGAGACCGCTGCTTTGGTCTATATGATGTCACCAAATAATAAAATGTTTTACAACGGCAAGTTATATCCTACCCCTGTACACCATATGTACTTTTATCCAAAACTAAAAAGTGACGTTTTTTCTTTGGGAGAAGGGTCTGTTTCTCTTTGGCAGGGATTTCCACATTTATCCGCCGTGATAGTAACGATAGATAAGCCAGAAGATCATAACAAAGCAAACCATGGGACGCATTAAGTGCGCCCCTGTTTGCGATGTGTCTGATGAAAAGCAATTCCTTTGTGAGAGCATCAATGTTGCCATTAGCATCTAAAGTGGAGGAGTGAGATGGATCGAAGAGAGTTTATTAAAATGTGTGGGTTGCTGGGGATATCTGTACCACTCACTTCATGCAAGAGCGACAGTGGCTCGAACTCCACACCGTCAAATTCTTCCGGGTCTGTGCTCATTATTGGTGCGGGGGCGGCTGGGCTGGCTGCTGGATATTTGCTTAATCAGAACGGTATCAGTTTTCAGATACTGGAGGCATCTTCCACATATGGTGGTAGGATGAAACGCACGACCACATTTGCTGATTTTCCCATCCCGCTGGGGGCGGAATGGCTACATGCCTCAGAAAACGAATTAACGAAGGTATTAAAGGCATCGTCATGGGAAAACTCTATTGAGCTTCAAGGTTATAAAAGTCAGGATCGAGTTGGGTATTTTGAAAATGGCACGCTAAACCTTTCGCCAATTTTTGATGCATTTGGCAGTGATTTTGAAGATAAAAAATTTATAAACTGCACCTGGTTTGATTTTTTTGAAGAATATGTTGCCCCGAGTATCCAGTCACAAATAACTTTTAACACTCAGGTAGTGTCAATTGACTATACTGGAGATAAAGTTATTGTCACTGACCATAATGGATCGCTTTACGAAGCCGACAAAGTCATTGTCACAGTACCGCTGAAAATATTGCAAAATGAGGTGATTAGTTTTAGTCCGTCTCTGCCATATAGCAAACTGAATGCGATCCAGAAGGCTCCGATTTGGGGTGGTATTAAAGTGTTTATACGCTTCGCTGAAAGATTTTATCCGACTTATCTCACATTTCCTGATAGTGAAACAAGTGCTGGTCAACGGGCCTATTTTGATGCCGCACACGGACAGGACACATCATTCAATGTACTGGGGCTTTTCGCTGTGGGTCAGCAAGCCAGGCAGTATCAATTGGTTTCGCAAGAAGCGCAACTCGAGTACATTCTTAACGAGTTAAATCAAGTTTTCGATGGTAAAGCCTCTCAAAATTATATAAATCATGTTGTGCAGAATTGGGATGATGAGCCATATATTCACTCTGCATACCTGGCGGATATCGCACCGTCGAGTATTTCAAGTGCTCTTTCCAGTACCATCGATCATAAGTTGTATTTTGCCGGAGACTCGTACACGCAAGAAGAGGATTGGGGCGCTGTGCATAATGCAACTCAAAGCGCCAGGCGTGTTGTAGAGGAAATCTTGAAGCCCTAAGCGCTTGATATAAATATCTCCCCCATTCATTGATTTAAATTGGCTATTTCTTATGTCGATTGGCTTGACTGAATAGTAGCTCAAAAGTAATTGATTGACGTCCTAATCCGATGATTGCACATCCAGAGTATTCTGATAAAAGGCTTTAAGTTTATTCACATCCCCCTCTAACCATTGAGTAAGCCAGTTGTCATAGATCTCAGCAGCCACTGAGTCACTAATCTTTTGCTTGTAGACTTGTGCGACTAAGTTAGCAGCATAAATACCTGACATTAAGGCCTTAAGCACGCCGTGTGACGATGTTGGATCAAGTACAAATGCAGCATCTCCTACAATGTAATAACCCGGCCCTGCCGGCACCTTGGTTTTTCGCCAGCTAACGTCAGCCCCTTTAATACCGCCTAGCCCTGGTAAGTGAGCTAACTCTGTTGGCGGCGCATTGATTTTTCTCTGTGCTCTAGTGTGCTTATTAGCATCGGAAGGTGCTGTTGGCTTTGCATCTTCAATGAACGTGTTTTCATCAAAAAATAAACGTGTCCAGTGAATGGTACGCTCAGAGATCTGAGCTAACCATTGCCATTCATTGGTTAACACTTTAAATCTCGGTTGTTCAATGCAGTCAGAAGCCTGATTAATACTGACATAACCATAACGTGCATAAAGTGGACGACTTAAATAAGTCAGGCCCGTATTTAGTTGTTTCGCTAACCAATGTCTGCCGCCGGAGGCATCAATAATGCACTGTGCCAGGATCTCACCTTGAGTTGTAGACAAGCCCGTAACCTTGCCACTATCTCTGACTATTTCCAGGGCACGGCAAGGCTGGCGAATATCTACGCCCAGCAAGCGGGCCTGTTCAATTAAACACAGATCTAACTGTTCTCTTGGGATCTGAAAACCTTGCCAGCTGCCGTTGTCATCTTCTCCAAATGCTTGAAAGGTGGTGTTGTCTCCTTGTTCAGTCCATTGGCCTTTATAACGCAGAGGGGCTTCTGCCAGTATTTTGTCTTCAATACCCAGTTGACGAAAAAGGGGCTGTATACCCGGGTGTAAAGATTCCCCCGGCCGATGCCGGGGAAAACTCTGCCGCTCAATTAAAATGACATTAAGCCCGCTCTGACGGGCGGTAATAGCGGCTGCACAACCAGCCGGGCCGCCACCTATTATCAATAAATCAGCACCGGACATTAAGCGACTCCGGATAGCTTAAATAGCATAAAACGGGTTTATACATCACGACTAACCCAGTTACTGCGGCGAGCCGAACCGTCACCCAGGTTTAAACGCATTAATACATTGTCGCCTGATCCGACAAATACCACCCAACTTACCTTAACCTGGTATTGGGCATAGTGTTTGGATTCATCTGTGGGGGTGGGGGTTGGGGACGACACGTTTTGCTGACCGGAAAATTCATTATCAAACCCCTCAACGCGATAAATAGGACCGGTTAGATCCACATTGGTGCGCTCTTCTGCTTGCTCTAATTCGCTATCTCCCGGGTTAACTTGTTTAAACGACACTATATGTGCATCATTTTTGTTATCAAGCTTATCAATTGCCCGGTAAACCCTAAGCATGGCCACTATCCGACGTTTATATTCTTCAAGTGAGATCTTGCTGGTTTGTGCAATTGAAAATAGCCCATTCAACGCATTGCGAGTGTAATCGGCGCGAGGATAATCAGGGAATTGCACCACACTACGCTCTGCATTACGGTCGACAAAGTGAGGGCCGGTTAAGCCATCCCACGAGACTTCATCACCAACGCCGCTTTCGGCATCGGTTAATGGCACAACACTACCTGCGCTAAAAGGCACTTCAAAAAAGGTGCGAGTAGTATCAGGTGCAGCTGCTGGCCAAAAGGTGCTCAGCGCAGCACATAACTTGGCATCCTCCGGAAAGGGGCTACCTAAACCATACGCGGCCAAATGATCCACATTGCCTTGCGGGGTACTTAAAGTATCAAAACTGGTATCCCAGCCAGGGGCAAAAATACCAGCCGCGCCATCCGGCAAAAAGGTATTTCGCTTTGGATGAGCCATTTTTATGATTTCAGCAGTTGTGCCATCCGTTGCCACTTCGGCCTGAGGTAAAGCTACTATTGCACTAGCGGTGATATCATTTTTAGTAAAAGGTGAATTAGGTAACTGAATGTTTGCTGCGACCCTTAAGTCAGATAACGGGGTTGGATCTGCCCGCCATAAGTTTTGCCAATGGTTGTGTTCAACCAACCAGCTCCACCAGGCAGGTAGGGTGCCCGCACGTGCCTGTTTGGGAATATCATTTTTCCACCAACTATAAACAAAACGCTGACGCACCTTAGGGAAGAAGTCGGGCGCAGAAACCAAACTATATGCACTGATGCTTTCCAGCGGTTTGCCATTGTGCGACAAACCAGTATTACTTTCAGCCACTTTAACATGAGGCGTGACAGAGCCATCGGCGGCAAAATCCAGGTAGTGGAGTGCATTAAAGCCACCTTGTTTGGTGATGTCGATGACATCAGGGTTGTTTGTCAAACTGGTCTTGCTGCCATCTTCATTAACCTTTTCCCGAATATGGGCATACTCGGGCCAAGGGCGCGCACCGCTTCTTTCGGCTTGCATCGCCAAAGTCGGAGCAAACGCATTGTAAAAGAGGCCTCTGTCTGTCATTTTAGGAGTCATAAAATCTAACGGCGCTCCATCTAAAGCGGCGCCTGCAACTAAAGGGTGGGCAACCGGAACTAAAGCACCAGCCCCAAACGTTGTCGCATCACCCCACTCAGCTAATAACTCAGTAAGCCGGAAAGGTGACTGACGTAACGCGGATTCCGGCACTTCGCTAAGGCCTTCCCGGTTAAGTAACTCTGCAAATTTCTCCAATTTTTGATTATACAAATTGGCTTGCTGATCAACGTCAAGTTTAAGGCCCGAAATACATTCCTCGCCGTTGAATAACTTGTGTAAGGGCACCCAAAATTCATTATTCGAATCATCTACGTTTTCGCTTAACACCGCGACCGGGCCAAAACGGTCTTTACGACCTTTAAACTTAGCGGCAATATAAGGACAGAAGTGGCAGGGCAAAACACGAATTTGATGAATATCGTCGTCATCTAAAAACACGCTATAGCCTCTTAATTCGGGTGAGTAAACGGCTTCATCGGTTCCTACCCGGGCAATACCAGTACGCGAAAAACACATATCGGCATGAGTACCATGTACGGTTGACTGAGCAACACGGTATTCGGTACTAAAGCTACACACAGCCAGCTCCAGCTCTACATTGTCCGGAAAGCCCATAATGGTACGAGCTTGTTGTTCAATGTCTGCCAATGTGGCTTGTCTGGCGGCAAAAACAAAGTTCTCGACAACTTCTATCTCTGCTCTGCTCGGAAACGCCTGAAGTTCAAATCCATCCGGTTTGGTTAATACATTCGGGGACGCAAAAGCATGATATAACAAGCTTTTAGCAGGCTCACTGGCACTAATTAAATGGTTTGCTGATACATGAAAGTCAGTAAAGCCGGCCAGGTTCCTATCTATTGTTAAGGGCTTGGTCAATAACGCTTGTTTAAAATCATCATCACTTAATTGCCGTAACGTTGCTAAGCCGATTTGCCAGCCATGGTGGTTCAACAACTCCAACCAGCCTGCGTCTGCGTCAATTAGTCTGATAAGTGCCTGTTTAACTTGTTGTATTAATGCCATCACAATCACTCCTTTACGTCGTGAATTTAGTTTTAGTTGGATAGAGCAATGCCAACTCTTGCTAGCCATTAGCTAGATTTCAGAGTTCACATTAGAATTGCTCAACATAACCGGGCAGCGAAATTGCTACACAGGAAAAATGCACAAACAAAAAGTTTTCCTAAATTTAATATATGTGGTGAAAGTGTTGCGCGCAAATAAGCCAGCCATAAACTCCTTTGGGATTACCAAAACGACCGCTTTGTCTAAAACCACTTATTGAAACAAATATCCAGGCTGTTCTATGGAGGTAGTTACGCACAAATTACTATCTCGTCCTACTGATCACCCTAAAGAGGGAATTCTCCAGTGCTTTGTTGAGGTAGCAATGTTTGTAGGGTGGACTTCAATAAGTTAGAAGAGTTGCCTATAAAAAACTCCGAATGGCTCCATAAATGGCAAGGTATTCATTACATCACCCATCTAAAAATGACACACGCCAATTTAGAACATCCCGCTTTTTGATGAGGATGGCCGTGGTGAATGTTGATTAGTTGGCTCCTCATAATTGAGGTTGCCCATGGCGGCTCATGCGCTTGGGCTCAACAAAAACAAGTTCACTACTTGTGAGTGTTTTTTCATTGCTCAGTGACCGCCTGGGTAAAAATGCATCACAAATTATTACAATACTCCAAGTTACTTAAATAGGGCCATTGGTTATCTTCTAACTGTATCTATCGCATAGATTGGGCTCCAAAATTATTAAAAAATAAAAGTGCTTGTGGCGAGTATGCGGGGCATGTCAATCAGCAATAGTAATTGAGCAACAAGCTCTGTTAGATGAGAAGAAGAGACTCAATTAACAAGGGACACGTGCTTTGGTTATTTGGGCTTATCAACATATATCTGTTCTTATTCATTAGTCCGACTTTAATTGAACAGGTAAATTAACAAAGAGAAATTGAATGCTAAAAAAGTGCTTAATAGGTATCGCGGTCCTGATCTTACCGCCGGCTGTTTTTGTCATGGATACAATTATTGATAGCGGAGCATATAAAACAATCGAACCGCATTTTGCAGGCTCCTGCAGTACAGTAGAGGGTGTGGTGGGCGCAGAGGATATAACGATTGACCCAACAAGTGGTCTGGCTTTTATCTCTGCACACGATCGGCGCAACTGGTCTGGTGGTGGTGGGATATATACTTATCAAACAGGCTCCTATTCAAAGCCAACGCTTATGTCTCACGACCTTAGCGATACTTTTTACCCGCATGGAGTTTCGTTGTGGAAGAACCCTCATGGAGCTGATCGGCTTTTTGTCGTGAATCATCCCCCATCAGCCCCCGGCAGTGAGCAACGCTCTGATAGTGAAGTAATCATTTTTGATATTATCGATGGGGCGCTTAAACGTGCAAAAACATTTAAAACAGATTTACCGTATAGCCTAAATGACGTTGCGGCAATTAACAGTGAAAGTTTTTATGCAACCATCGACAAAGGCAGCCTTACTCGCTTTGGTCGCCTTTTGGAATCCTTCGGCCGTCTGGCGCGTGGTGGAATAGCATATGGAAATAACGGTAGTATTACTAAATTAACTGGCGACCTGACTTACCCAAACGGTATTCAAGTCAGCCTTGATTCGTCAAAAGTGTATGTCTCAGAGTCCACTGGTGAGAGACTGTTAACCTATGCTCGAGATAACCAAACAGGAAAGTTGCAACTCATCGACGAAATGACAATTGATAGCGGGCTTGACAACCTTGAGTGGGATTCTGAAGGTAACTTGTGGGTCGCAGGTCATCCGCAAATGCTCAAGTATCTGGAGCACAGTAAAAATCATGCAAACCTCTCAGCGTCACAAGTACTTCGGGTAAATGTAAACGATGGTATGTCGGTGGATGAAATATACCTGAATAACGGAGAGGCTATCTCAGGTTCAAGTGTTGGTGCGCCCTATCAAGACCACGTGTTGATCGGCAGTGTTTTTGAACCATTCATACTTGATTGTAAACGGGATTCAAGCATGAAACCACAATAACAAACTGTTTAACAGCGACCAAATTTTGGCTGGCTGATTTTGTTTCATGTTGCGGCTAACCAAATAGTGAGTTTTTACATAAGCGAGAGCTGTTGTATTGAGGAGTCGAGATGTATATTGTTTTTGATGGTGACGAGATAGGAAAACAGCTAGAGAAGTTGATTTTTTCAGATTGTTTAGAGCAAGCTGCAAGTTACTCAGCATTGATAGCAATGGAACTACAACAAATTCGAGAACACCTTATTGCTTCAGGTTGTGAAGTGGTTTTTTGTGGTGGTGACAGTATATTAGTGAAAGCTTCTTCGGACTTTATTGTTAGTCCAGAGCTGCTTAGCAAAAATGGTATAACCTGGTCTGTAGGAGTTGGAGAAAAGCCCAGTGATGCGGCACTTGCGCTAAAAAAGGCGAAAGCTTTCGGGCGAAATAGAGTTGAAATCTTTGGAGTGGAATAATGATGCACATATGTATGGCTGCCAAGGTTTTTGGTTAAACGAAGCCTAGATGAAACGCTAACTGTACTCATAAAGTGAATCTAATAGGTATGATACTATCCTGGGATTACGAGTTGCTGTGTATGTACTTCAGGAGGGTGGGTGGAAACGATTTATCAGAAGTTTAAAGGGCACAAAGTTAAGTTCGTATTTAATGACAAAGCGTTGTCTTATGAATATAGCGACTCGGAAGATTCTATCGCGTTTGAGGCCCAGTATGATGAAATTGATGTGGAAAATGTCATTCGTTCTACATCAAAAAATGCGATATGGAAATTTATCGCGTCACCTTTTATTTTTCTGGCACTATTTGCTGTTGGTAAGGCTTCGCTGAATGTTGATTCGATTGAGAAGCTTTTAGCAGGGCTGGTGGTCACTTTGATTTGGGTGTTATTAGCGGTGGGGTGCTGGATAAAATACAAACGCTCTGAAGTTACCTTTACTATGTTTGATAGTGTGAGAGGCCGTTTGATTGTGGTTCATGATGGACAAGAAGATAAAATTATTAATCTCCTGAAAAAGTCAGTATCCAATTATCAGAGTATGCTTTCATACTTAACGAGTAATGCAGTGCATTAAAATCAGTTCTTGAGATACAAGTATTAACTTTGCTTTTTTTGGGGGGCTCGGGAAAAGGTATGGGCAATACACATAACATGCTAATAATGGCGCGGATGTAACGTCAGGCTAACGCTCATTCGCTGTGAAGCTTAGTCTGTATTTGACGCTTAATATTGGAGCATTGACTTATTTGTTAATTCTATGCGGAAATTAATACTCTTAGATATTGTTTTGGTATTGGTCCCTGCGACTATCTTAGCTGTTGGAGGGCTGTTTTTAAGCTACTTCATAGTGTTGGATTCGTTAGTAAAAACAGTGAAATTATACGAGTTCTTGGTGTTGTCATTACTTGTAATGTGTACTTTGGCTATTGTCTCTTTGTGGCTATTGTTAGTTGAGTTATATAATACGAGAGAATATCTCTAAAAAAACAAAAAGCTACTGTAACTTTTTTGCTCTCCTTGGCGGCATTATTGCTATTTGGGCTTCAGTTTTAGTGCTTATAAACTCAATATTTGGCTTCGGGTCACCTGAAGTTTTTCAAGTCGGTGGGTTATTTAGTCCTGGTATTCCCATGCTAATACCCTTAATACATTACTGTTATCTTTTTCGGAAGTATTATTCTAACCGAGGTCATTAGTTAATGACAATGTAACGCTAAGAACGCACTGCTTCGGCGCTGATTTCAGAGTGGATTTAGTTGCACATTTTTAAGGGCTTATAGCCAAGATGAAAATAGTAACCTCTTTACCCTATGATGTAATATTCCAAGGCGAGTCTTTTGTCGACAGATATAAAATAAATATGCTTGGGTGTGTCGCACCTGCATTTAGCTTTTTCTTGTTACCAGAGGAACTTGATTTTTTAGTTGTATTTTTACTTTCGGTGTTCTATTTTTATGTGATTTTTCTATCTGGGCTCAGTAGAATTTTATGGAAATTTGATAAACCACTTTGGTGTCAGCTTTTTTTATCTCTACTATTTGGTCTGGCTGCGGTCGTGTTTTTCAGGTTTTTCGACATACAACATTGGCTAATCCATGATGTTGGTTATTTTCCTGATGGAGAAGTAAAACACTACTATGCGACTGTATTTTTTGCGCCGCTATTAGCAGCATACCTCGATTCGTTTAAAAAAGTAGAGTTAGCTTTCTACAAATCTAAGGGGTTTGACTATCGCGGTATGATAGTTGATCTAAATGGCTTGTGACTAGCATCAATGAGGTACATCCAATTAACTGGTTATTAAGAACTATCATGTCTTGTACCTCTATATCCTTACCGTTGTGTCGTCGTCATTGAGGATGAAATTAGCATTGCAAGACAGAAGTTATAAGCAAATGGCTGGTGGACACAGGGTGTCTTGACATAAAGGCCAGGGGCAAGGATTGCGATTCAAGGGATATTTCTTTCGACATGGCAAGTTTTCAGCAGTATGAGAGCCTGGAAGATGTATTCTGGTTTTCCACGCGTTGTGCGTTTCGTCCTTTAGTTGAATTAAAAATGCAGTCGTTTTACTTCTTTCACCGAACTACAATAAAGATGTAATTCGGCAACAATACTATAGTGTTAACAGACACATTGAAATTGACACTTTGCTGGTCGCTGAGTGGGGACACCGCATCAAAAAGCAAACAAGTGTTTAGCCGGTATTTTATGCAAACGTAAATGCCTAAGGAAATACTTGAATTTAATAGCTTACAGCCACTATCGGTCTAGAAGATCATCCGACAGGATTAACAGGTTGTTGTACTGAGGAGGTGTGCAAGATTTTGGGCGCAATAAAAATTGATACTCGAAAGGTACTGAACTTTGTTTCTCAGCTGCGAAGGCTTTGTATCGGTAACAGTCTGGAGGCAATGCTCGTTGCAAATGGTTAATCATTGCAATGAGTTTGGAATAGACAGAAAGTAAGTCAGGTGTGCTTTTTTATCTCAGTGTGGGCACTTTATTGCAGGCGTTATTTCATTATTAACCTAAGTAAAGGAGTACTTATTTTGAAAGGATATTTGATACTAGACTTTTCTATCACCGACTTTCCTCGTTTTAAAAAATATATTAAAGAAATCCCCGAATTTATTAAAAAGCATGGAGGAAGGTACGTTGTCCAAGGTGTTGAGCCCGAGGTCATGGAAGGGGACTGGCACCCAGAAAGAGTTGTTGTACTGGAGTTCCCAAATAAGGATGTCGCCAAAGAGTTTTTAGCTGATCCTGACGCACAACCTCTGTTCGCGATACGCCATAGCACAACTAAGAGTAAGTTGATCTTAGTTGAAGGTTGCTGTTAGGAATTGTAACTATAAACTCAGCAATCTATTTAGTTGTCGGTTTTGTTCTCTGTGTCTTATGAGAGTATTCAAAATATGACTTTCATAGCATCAGCATATGAAAACATATGGTCTTCATCTTTAAGAAGTAAGCTTAGAGCAATCATGTTCGGGTGTTACAGTGCAATTAGCACTTAACTTTGAACACAAAGGTCGCAAAGCGTTAACTGCGTTTCGAGGAAATATTTTGAAATCACAAATAACCAGAAAGTCACTACTGGAGCTGTCCCGGCAATATCCAATCGATGCAGGGATCAAAGAGTGGCGTTTTCGTTGCACAGAAGTAGGTCCATCTCAATATTCAGCAGAGGGAGAGGATACGCTGGGGCGTAAAGCTGGTTGTTCGGGTGTCGATTTTCATGAAACTCTAAATAGCTGTATTCAACAGGCAAAAGACATTAGTCAAATGACGAGAAAATCAAAGGTGCAGTATCAGTTAAATTATAAGAGCGAAGTCAAATTTGGCCCTGCATATTACTCATTGGAAATCGAAGGACATAAAGTACCGACTTTCTACTATGGGTTTGAACGCAGTGAATTGCTAGGTGGCCGTTATTTAGCTATTCAAGAATGGCTTACAACAGATTATAGAAAGGGGCCAAAAACGAGAGTTGCAATTTTTGACTTAGACAAGAAATTGGTTTCACGCTTGGAGATTGTTGAAAAAGGTTTTGTTAGTGACTTTAGGCTTACAGAAAAAATATTTTCTTACCGAAGAACTTACTATGCAAATGCGAGGGTTGTTGATCAAGAAGTAGACTGGGATTCCATTGAAAAGTGGAGCGATATTTATTAGTCATGAACTTTTTGGCAATAGTAAAAATAAGAGGGAAGTTTTGGTGTTGATTTTTTTAAAATGGTTTTTCTATTTTAAAGTTTAAGGTAGGGGTTGTGAATTATTCGTGTGATTTTTTCATTAATTAATATTGCTCCTTTTAAAAGTCAGATGTATCTTTTTTGATTAATTAACCACTATTCATTTAGCCTCATTATCACCTCGTGGCTAAGGCTGCTCAAATAAAGTGCTTATACTAGTCTCTTCTTTGATTAGCTAACCATACTGTTCTAATTCTTGTAACCCAGTTACGGTAGAGTGAGAGTGTAGCTTTAGTTGCTGCAAGTTCTTGGTCTTGCCTAAGTTTCAGTAGCGAGGAAATAAGCCTGATGGCGTTGTCTCTCATAAAGGTTATTTGGTAGGGTGAAAACACTTGGCTTTATGACTCAGCTGTTTGTTGCATTGAAGCATTTTGACGCCATCACATGGTGATGGAGAATCAGACTATATCAAGGGGTTAAATAATGTTTGCTAAACAATTTTCGTTTTTTATTTCGCTTTTATTAGTTGGCTGTGCAAGCACTCCAGCTTATCAGTTTGTTAGAGATTTTTACACGTATGAAGAAGATGTATATGATAACCTGACAAGCACTGGTGATACTTGCTTTGATAAAACCTCAAAAATAAAAAAAGAGTATAACAAGGCTACTATTTTGCTAATCGATAAAAATAAAAAGGACAAATCTCCAATTCAGGTAAATACTCAAATTGGGGTTGAATTTATTTTTCAAGAGCTTAAAAGCAAGGGTTTTCTTCCTATGAAAGAGCTTGGCATTACTGAAAAAGTTAAGTTGAAACACCCAAGGTTGGGCGGAGGGCCTCTATTTGCTTATGTTAATTATGCATGCGATAACAATTATGAGGTAAGCAGCAACCATGTCGAAAAATTTGATATAGATGTGGTAGGGGCTTGTGTGTCTGAACATACATCAACTCTATTCAGCTATCGAAAATATCCCGCTACAGAGAAAGAAATAAAGCGACGAAAATTACTAATGAGTTGTTTTGAAGCAAAAGGGCTCTAGAATCGGAGCTTCCAGGAATGCGGTGCTACGCTTTTTCAGGGGCCCGGACGACATCCCGACTTGTACTTGAAGGCGTTGTGCCGCACATTGTTTATAGGAGTTTGAAGCATGGAAGGAAATAGCGCCTTTTTTGTCATTTATTCTGTTTCTCAAGCGGTTGAGGCTTTGATTGGTATAGTAAGTACCATAGTAGTCAGTATTGCTGCGTATAAATTCAGTCAGGTTAAAGGGTTACCCTGGGGGAATGTTTTATTTTACTCGATATTAGGGTTTGTTGCTGTTTCAATGGCACAGTGGGTAACAATTGACATTTTGATGGAGTCGGCGGCAGATAGTGAGATATTAGTCGAAAGTATTTTTTTCGTGATATTGAGTATTCCAT
Source organism: Pseudoalteromonas rubra (assembly GCF_005886805.2). NCBI lineage: Bacteria > Pseudomonadati > Pseudomonadota > Gammaproteobacteria > Alteromonadales > Pseudoalteromonadaceae > Pseudoalteromonas > Pseudoalteromonas rubra. The sequence continues at coordinate 2,573,147 of NZ_CP045429.1, read as the reverse complement.
TCTTGTTAGCTTGCATAGCCCTTTATAAGATAGCCAGTCATATTGGTGATGATGCGTAGCTACGTATCATAAAAAAACTGGGTAAACCATGCCGTACTTTCTTCTGTTGGTCCTATATGTATTGGAGATAATTAATCCTACGTGGGATGATTCCCAGTGTGCTGAAGGCAAGGTTTTTCACTCCCGGATATTATAACTATTTAGAACTAACTTCCCTAATGAGTAGTTTGAGAGCAATCATGGTAATTTTTAGTTCAAAAAGTGTATATGCCATAATTTTTACACTGGGTATGTCAATTTTCCTGGTTATCTCATTTTGGGGCATTATGCATTGGGCCAACAATGCAGAAACGGTTGAAAGAGTAGAAAGACAGAGCATGCAATGGAAAGGCTTTGAATTGACAGAATACTCATTTACTGCGACTGACGCCTGCATATTTTTGGACTACAGTAAAGTGCAAGTGGTTGAAGGAAAGCCTCAATTATTAGAAGGGAAGCAAAAGGTGACTATTGAAGGGCGCTTCGATTTGGCAAAAGAGGTAATTCTGAATGCAGATGCCCTGCGAATTGAATACCATCCATTATATGGCTTTCCACTGAACATTGAGGTTGACTGGGACGATCAGGTTGTTGATGATGAATGTAGCTATTCAATTAAGGAGTTTAAGGTGCCTTAACAAGGCTTGTCAGCTTCCTCGCTTTGTTTACTTGCTCCCCTGATTTGACTGTGTTTGGAGATGGCGCATAAAAGGACATGAACTATGGAACAGTTAAAAATTGCTTTAGCCCTTATGGGCTTTTTTACCGGAACCTGTTTGATTTTGGGTGTGTTGACCGGCCACTTTCATTGGGCCTGTTTGCTAGTCGGTGGTTTTTTGTATTTTATATCATACGTGCTCTGGCCAAGTAAAAAACGTGGGAAACGCGAGACAGAGAGCGCAACAATGGATTTCCTCGAAGAGATTATTGAGTTTCCAATCGATGTAATCAGTTGGTTTTTGCGGGGCCTGGGTCGTTTATTTCGTTACTTGCTCAGTACTAAAGGCAATGGCGGGGACATTGATTTTTAACACTCACACTGGGGTGAGAGTTAATCAATTGCACAGAGAGTTCGTATCTAGTTTACGAGCCTGAGCTGAAAAGTTTTTTGATGGTGTTGTACCCGGGATCAGGTGCCTTTTATCGTCGCGGAGTAATAAACTCATGTTGGTTGAAAATTGGACAGTCACTCTATCTCAACTCCGCTTCAGACCTACCTAACATGACAATCTCATAGTTGGCTCAAATTTTGATACATACAGATAGGTATTAGAAATGTATCAAGGAGTTACCATGTTAATGTACAAAACGGCCGGTGCTGGCCCAGTGGCTGCTGAAAACAAAGTTGACACTGGCAGTAAATTGCCGGGGAGTGGAAATACAGACTCAGGCTTCAGCCAGGAGCTTGCTATGGAAATGCCGGAGTCTCAACCCTCAGAGGTTAGTTTGCAATATCAGCGAAAAGAGTTGCAGACGACGATCCGCAACGATAACTTTTTAGGCGAGATGCAAGAAGCCATTATAATGCAGCGCCTGGGTGTCAATCTGGAAAAGATCAAACAGCTGCAAGAGAAGCTGGATGAGCTTGAGGATTTATTTGAAGCTGGCTATTTATCAGAAAAAGACTTCAATGAAAAAGCGTCAGTGATAGAAGAAATGATCGCGCAAGAGTATCAAAAAGGGCAGAAGCGGGCACAAGAGAACGGGCAAAAGCACGAGCACGTCATGGTTGATTTTTAATTAGGCTTGCCATGGTTAAACGTTTTTAATTTGCGGTGCTCAAACTTGGGTAGTACAGGTTAAACCGTATCACTGAACATGGTAATTGAGAAAGGTAGAGAAGTAGCAGCCAGCCAAAGTAACCAGTGAGCAACGCCAGCCTAGCTTCTTGTTTGACTAGTTATGACATGGCATTTAACGCCCCATAACCGTTTGATTTATCTAAAAATACTGACATGAACCAAGGAAAGCGGTCCTGATAGTCTCTCGTTAATTTTTGATTTCCTTATTTCATGGCTGGGGCTCTTGGTGTTGCTCAACTGGAATATCCAAATATATAGCAGCAAGTGACGGAGCTAGTGCCACCATACGTCGGCAGGTAAATTATAAGCTATGAGTACAATGACCGTTTCAGAATAGCCTGCTTAGTTAAAACCGCTATAGGGATGATAGCTTTTGTGAGATATCAATAAGTGGCATCGATTTACTGCTGTTAAATAACACATCATTCGCTAAATGATTGCTCAATCACTCGCAAGTATAGTGACATAAAGCCTTCAAAATTAACTTTGAAACACTGCAAGGCAGGTCTGTACAATATAGGATATTGCCAGAGGTAAAAAATCAGTGCTTTCAGAGTAAAGCGTAATGTTAAGCACTACATCAAAAGGAAAGGTGTATGAGTGACTCGATAAAGTCAAAAGTCCCAGTGATATTTCTGCTATGTATTTCAATCTGGTGGGGAGTCTATTACCAGTCTGATAGCTGGCTAAATGATTATGGTCATGCAAACTTTGAGTGGCTATATCTTTTAGATGCGTTGTTTGTACTACCCGTCTTGTGCTTCTTATGTGTCAAGAATTATAAGCAAGCCTTGCTAAAAGCGATTGTCCTAGTGTGTTTGGCTATTTTGGTGGGGAGTTATATTATTCCCGAACACAGCAAATTGCTTTGGCATTACCTTGAAAGCGGCCGTTATTTTGTTTTAGCAGCAATTTTGTTGCTTGAACTGGTGGCAGCGATCACCGTATATTTTTCAATTAAGGTTGCCATCGGTCAGCTCGAAGATCCGGATAGCGCGATAGAAACATCAGTTAATCGGTATTTGGGTGACAGCACTTTGGCGAGGTTATTTACCTTCGAAATACGCATGTGGACTTTTGCGCTCTTTGCAAAGCGAGTAAAAGCAGAGCACTTTTGTGGTGAGCAGCATTTTACATATCACCAAAAAGATGGCGCAAAGAGTAACTTACTTGGGTTCATTTTCTTGATTGTCCTCGAAATGCCGATCATGCATCTATTTTTACATTTTGTCTGGTCACCATTGGCTGCGAATATTGCGACTTTTCTTACTTTTGCAAGCTTGGTCTTTTTTGTTGCTGAGTATCGCGCAGTGTCCCGCAGACCGGTCTCTTTGGTTGGTAATGAGTTAGTTATTCGTTATGGCCTGTTTCATTCGTTTGTTATCCCTTTAAAAAACATCGCCAAAATACAATTGCATGATGAATATGTGGCAAGAGGCCAGTGCGTAAAGCGTTACAATTACGCTGGTAACCCGAATGTCAAAATTGAGTTAGCTGAGCCGCAAGGCGTGGTGGAGTACATTTTTATCGGTCTTGATAATCCAGCACAGTTTATTTCATCCGTGATAAAGCGCGCTGGTGCGAATGAGCACTAAAGTGGTAGGCATGCCCCGCGAGTGCTTGTTCATCGACTCTTGCGAAAGTTACAATGCAGCTTGTTCAACAAACAGTGACAAGGATAATCATGAAATTGTTTAACTACGTGCTCGCAACCGGCTTGTGCTTTACTGCTTCAACATATGGTCAGACTATAAACTTGCAAGATTATGGTGCGATCCCCAATGACAATATAGACGATACGCAAGCTATCAATCAGGCACTGACCGATCTTGGAGTGCTTGCAGAGTCCTTTAAAAATCAAGGTATTTTTGATTCACGAGCAACGCTCTATTTCCCCTCGGGCGTTTATGACTACAACTATATCGATGCCCAGTCAGGTCAGCCTCAGCCTTTACCTGTGCCCAATAACTCAACGTTACGGCTGGAAGCTGACACCAAATTAAAGTTTAAGCATTATTCATATATGTTGCTGGAAAAAGACTCAATGCATATTCGCATTATTGGTGGGATCTTTGATGCATCTGATGCGGCAAGCTCGGGTGCTGCGGCCAATGGTGGAGGCTTTTTATTTGAAAATGGCCATAACATCGAGATAGATGGGGTCACAGTGCAGCACACTGGCGGCATTGGTATTGAGTTTAATAATGTTGCCAATTCTGTTGTTAAGAATGCCAAGTTAAACAACAATGCCTATTATGGAGGACAGGATAAGTTAGGTAAAAACAACCAATGGCTTAACTCCCAGTTTAATTTTAACGGGCTTGACAACCACTTTAAAGGCCGAGGTTTGACAATCTGGGGTGGGAACAGCCTGGTTGCCGGAAATGAGTTTATTGGTAACTCAGAGTATGGGATACGAATTTATGCATCGTGCGTGGACCAGGACAATTGTGAGCTAAGCCGCAATGCCAATATATTGATCAAAGATAATTATATTGCGAGAAACTGGCTTCAGGATATATACCTGTACGCGCAAGATGACCTGCTGTCTGATGTTTTCATCACCAATAATGTTGTTGATTTTCATTATAACATGGGCAAATCCGATGACCCCATTAAAGTCCACTCTGATCCTGCAAACCACCCAAAAGTGCCGGTAACCATAGCCGGTCGAAAAATCACTTTTACCGGGAATAAGATTACCAATATTGGCAATGATCCGGAATATCGCGCAATCCATGTCGTCAATGCGCACCAAGTCATCATAAAAGATAATGAGATCACTCAGTTTCAACGTGGGATCAGTTTTGGCATGAATACTACGTTGGGTTCAACTGTAAATGGCGATCACTTAATAGAAGGAAATAGGTTTAATGGAGTACGAACACTGATCCATCGTAATGACATTGGCGCTGTCACAAATGCGACGTTCCGGAACAACACAGTGATCAGCCTGGAAGGGTCATCTTTATACGCTGGCATTGAATTTTCGATCTCGAATGGGTTTTTACTCGATAACAATACATTCGACGGCTTTTATAAGGGGATTATTGTGAATGCAGGGACCGATGCCGTAATTAGCCGCAATAAAACAGTAAACTCCTTGCTCACAGGCTTCCAGGCATACGGCAATACGCCAAACGTGCTGCTACATAATAATTCATTCAATTAGCGAGAAACCGCTTTCAGGCAAGGTACGTCAGGTCTGAAGGCGGTGACGAATAAGGTTGAGCTTTTCACTTCCCGGCTCAAATTAAAAGTGTGCTGCCAAAACCTAATGAATAAGCTGCTGTTGTTTGTGGCTGATTGACAGGCTGATAGTTCGTTATCGGCCTGTATTTTAAACAAGTTAGTAAGTCTCTTCAGCTCTCATACCACTGCTTCGTTAACATGCCCAGGTGTCGACACTGTCTCATAACTACTAATACGATAGCGCCATATCAATCTGTGCATCATTGACCTCAAATCATAATTTTCAAAAAATTACCGGGCTGTAAGTTTCAAGAAAGTTTGTTCCCTTAAGTTTTACTTAACCCCGGACAAATGAGTTGTCCGATACAGTAAGTTTGACTAACGGAGCACGGTAATGAACAAAACACTTTCTTTGATTTCTCTGGCATTTATGAGCTTTTCTACTCTGGCTGACGATCAGGACCAAGGCATTCAATGGGGGATTGGCGCAGCAATTGTCTCTCAGGATCAGGGCTATACAGATGTTGGCAATGAGACCATTCTGGTGCCGGCTTTGGCCATTCAGTCTGGCAATTTTTCATTATTAGGACCGCGTGGCAGCTATAAAGTCTGGCAGCAAGAAAATATAGAGTTTTCGGTTGTGGGTCAGTTACGGCTGGATGGTTACGAAGAAGCCGATGGTGATATTTTCCTGGGAATGGAAGACAGGGACATGAGTTTCGACTTTGGGTTTGAAGGGGAGCTGGACACTGAGTTTGGCGAGTTTGGCTTTTCTTTTATGCACGATGTGACCAGCACCCATAAAGGGTATGAGGCTAGTGTAAGTTATGGCGTACCATTTAACGTAGGCGATGGCCGCATTGTGCCCTATGTGTCTGCCAGTTATCTGAGTGAAGATCTGGTTGACTATTACTATGGTGTTCTACCCAACGAGCAACGCGCCGGACGCATGGCTTATGTGGGCGAAGCAACCATGAATGTTGAGGTGGGTGTCTCCAGTGATTGGTTTTTTGGTAAAAACCATATGATTAAGGCTGATCTGAGCTATACCGCCTACGGCAGCGAGATCGAAGACTCTCCATTGATAGATAAATCTGGTGCTGCGCAACTATTGTTGGGGTATGTATATGTCTTCTAAACCCCTTGTTCTGCTGAGTCTAATAGCTCTGCTTGGCTGTCAGGATCAGCAGCGTGACGCTTATGTAGAGGCTGATTCTAATCAGCCAGCTATTCAGTTAGCCACTGTGCTGCCTGAGCGGGTTATGGACGTACCAAAGAAAGTATTTTATGGCCAGATTGAAGGCGCAGAAGACACTCAGCTGGCTGCGCTGAAATCGGGTCGGGTAGAAAAGCTCTGGGTACGTGCCGGGCAGTTTGTGACTCGGGGCACAGCCTTGATGGAGCTGTACGATCCCGTGGCTTATGCGCTACTGGATCAGGCCCGGGCTGAACTCCAGCGGGCAAATGCGGCGTTTACCAATTCCCGAACCGAATTCGAGCGTGCTGAGGCTTTGGTAAAACGTAGCCTGCAAACTCAGTCTCAGCTGGACAAGCTTCGTCGTGACCTGGATATGGCTTATCAGCAGATAAATAAGGCGCAGGCCGAAGTGAATGCCGCGCGTAATCAACTTGCGGAGTTGACCATCAATGCGCCATTTGATGGGGTGGTGAGCGATCTTCTGGTACGTAAAAAAGAGTACGCTGACGCTGGGCAAACGGTAATGAACTTTCAGGCGGCTGATGCGTTACATGCCCGCTTTGCAATCCCCGAAGAGGTGGCCTTAAAAGTTGATGCACAACAGCAGGTAGAGGTATTTGTGCCCGCGTTAAATGAATCAATTAAGGGGGTAATTGTAGAGCGCGTATTGCCGCTGGGGTCTCGTTCTCCTTTCTTTTTTTTGAAAGTCCAACTGGCAGCACAAGAGCAAAGCTGGATGGGCCTGAATGTACAATTACAAATACCGCTTTCAGATCAGCGCTTGTATCAGCTGCCAGGCGGTGTCCTGCATTATGACGAAACAGGTCGGTCTTATGTCGTGCTGCAATCGAGCCCTGAACGACGCCAGTACGTGCAGGTCGTAACAGGGCGAGCCAATCATATATTGGTAAGTAGTGAAGAAGCGCTTGAATTACCGGCATTGGTATTTGCAGACAGTCGGACGCTGCAAACCCCCTCGCTTTATAAGGAGTAAGTTGTGAATAGAACGCCCTGGTTTGTCAACCCACGCCTGATCCTGGGTTTGATATGTATTGTGTGCCTTGCTGGTGTGGGAGGCTGGTTTAGTGCTCCTGAGCAGGAAGATCCCACTTTTCCATATCGCAATGGTCTGATTGTGCTCAATGCCAGTGGCCTCGAAGCCGAGTCTTTGGCGCAGCGTTACATTCGCCCGCTAGAGCGCGTGTTAGCACAAATAGATGAGATCCAGGCCTACAGTGCTCAGGTTAAACATGGCGCTGCGTCACTGGATATTGAGTTAAAAGAAACCGTGTACAACACCGATCAGGTCTGGCAACGGATCAAAGAAAGTATTGCGCCAATACGCCAGAGTAACCCGACGTTGTCGATGACCATCATGGATCGCGTGCAGGACACCCAGGGTATTTTTTTGTCAGTGCGCAGTCGGGGAGATTTGTTGCAGGAGCGCCAACTTGCCATCGCGCTGCGTGACCAGCTATTGGCACTTAGCACGGTACGTAATGCACAGCTGATGGGCGATCCGGGCCAACAGATAGCGGTGGCTTTTTCACAGCAGACTATGCAGCAAACGGGTATTACCCCGTTGCAGATTGCACAGCGTATAGCAGCTGCTAATAATACAGATTCGGTGGCCAGCATCACTGACGACAGAGCTAACCTGATCTTATCTCCGGTGGCTCAGTTAGACTCTACCGATGAATTAAAAAATACCCTGATAGCAACGGCTCAGGGTCAGCAGTTACCCCTTTCAACTTTGGCAGATGTCCACTATCGTACCGACCCCAAAGCCCGAGAGTCTTTCTGGGTTGACGGTCAGCAGCAACTTGGCGTGGCAGTAACCCTGGTACCCAACCGGATCCGTATTGCTCAGGCAGGAGAGCAGATCACCCAGCTGGTTGAGCAGTTTAACCAGACCCATGGCGCAGAGATCGTGAGCATTGAGTTATTCCAGCCCAAGTGGGCCAAAAAGCGCAAAGATGCCCTGATGCAATCTTTAATGCTTAGCCTGATTGCCATTGCCGCTATTTTGTTTATTTTCTTGTCCGCAAGCGGGGCTGTCAGTGTGTGTATTGCAGTGGTGGCTATCACGCTATCTGCCATAGCGGCATTCAGTGCCATGGATGGGGTGTTACACCAGATGACGATTGCAGGACTTATTTTGTCTCTGGGCCTGATGGTTGACAATTGTATTGTGGTTGCCGAGCGGTTTAATCGCCATATTTCGTCTGGCACCGACCCTCTGCACAGCGCCATCCAAAGTATCCATGAGCTATGGCGTCCTTTATGCGCGGCCACCGTGACAACGATAGCGGCATTTTTACCTATGCTCATGGCCAAGGGCAGTGTGGCAGACTTTATTGCCAGTATTCCGGTGATGGTTATTTTGTGTATTGTAGCCAGCTACGCGATTGCATTGACATTGGTGCCGTTGCTTAACCGCTATTTGCCTGTTCGCACACTGAGGGCGTCACGCTGGCAGCAGCAGTTGCAACAACACTTAGAGCGGGGCGCATTGGCTTTATCGCAGTTTACGTTGCAACATAAAGCGCTGACTTTGGTTGCGGCTGTTGGTTTATGCGCCGGATTAATGTCATTGCCACAAGCTGATGGCGAGTTTTTTCCAAAAACCAATCGTAACCAGGCCATTGTGGATGTAGAGCTGCCAATGGGCAGTCATAAACTATATACAGCCAGCATATTGAACCAAATTGCTGAAGACATTAGCGCCCGAGCCGACGTCCAGCGTACCTTAGTGTTCAATGGCTTTTCTGGCCCGAGGTTTTACTACAATTTGGCGCAAAAGCCGGATGAAAGTCATATTGGCCGTGTGGTACTCACTGCACAAACCAATACAGATATGGCTCAGTTAGTTGAACAGCTTAACACCAGCTTGCAAAAAGCGTATCCAGAGGCTGTGTTGCGCGCCCGTGAACTGGGCCAGGGACCGCCATTAGAAAGTACTGTGGTAATGTGGCTAAGTGGTGAAGATTACGATGTACTTCGCCGTGCCGGTGAAGAGGTATTTGCCATGCTCAAAGCAGATGCGCGCTTCGAAGCGCCGGGGAAAGACTACGCAGTCCCCGTACCACAGCTGACGATGACGTTTGATCAGCAACGCCTTAGTCAGTTTGGTCTGACGGAAAGCCAACTCAATGACTATCTGGCCTGGCGCAGTGCAGGCCTGACTATGACGCAAGTGAGTTTTAACGATGAGCCAACAGCGGTGGTATTGTACGACCCGAATTCCAGCCATGACAGCATGGACATGATGAATACTGGTGTACTCACGTCTTTGATAGACAAACCCGTACCAGTGCATGCGCTGGCAGATACTCAGGTACTTGGCCAGCCGGCGCTTCTGGAGCGCAGAAACGGTGTGCCCGTGGTTAAACTGATCAGTGAAGTGGCACCGGGTGTGGATGAGACTGAACTGCTCACTGAGCTGAAGCCAGCACTAACAGCTATTGCACAGCGCTATGGCCTTAAACTGGAGTTTGGGGGCGAAATGGCGGAATCTGGTGAGGCCAATAATGCACTGGTTAAAACGCTGCCGGTTGGCGCATTGCTACTTTTTATAGCCCTGATACTGCAGTTCAACTCACTGCGTTTAACCTTACTTGTGATGCTGAGCATTCCGTTTGCCGTTATAGGTGCACCTGCCATGTTGAGTCTGGCACAGGTTCCGTTCGGGTTTATGTCAGTATTGGGTATTCTGGCATTAGCAGGGATTGTGGTAAATAATGCTATCTTATTGATCGACGGTACTTTGTTTTACGTACAAGGCGGTCAGAATACTCAGACAGCCATCATATTATCGGTACAAAATAGAGTACGCCCTGTTATAGTCACTACAGTTACAACCATAGTGGGCATGCTGCCGCTAACGTCAGCCAGCAGTCCGTTGTGGCCACCGCTGGCATGGGCCGTTATCGGTGGGTTGATCACTTCTACAATACTGGTGCTGGTGGTCATTCCGGTGTTACTGCAACTGCTGTTACCCAAATGTAGTCAGCACTCATCGGCAGATGTGCCACGCCTGGTTAATATATGCACGGAATAACGAGAGAAAGTACTGCACAGTCAGACAATGGAGAACCTAGTATGCGCATTTTGATCACTGAGGATAACCTGCAACTGGCCAGTTTTATCCAGCAGGCCATGACTAAGGAAGGCTATGCTGCTGATATTGCCACCAGTGCGGGTGCATTACATGATCAAATGGCCCTTTGGCACTACGACGCCATTATTCTGGATCTTGGTCTGCCCGACAAAGACGGACTGGATGTGATAGCAGCACTGCGTGGAGCCGAAAACCCGGTGCCTGTCTTGATCTTAACAGCGCGTGGCAGTGTGGATGACCGCATTGCTGGGCTGGACTTGGGCGCAGATGATTATATCAACAAGCCCTTCGACATTGGCGAATTACTGGCAAGAATGCGTGCTTTGCTGCGTCGACCAAGCCAATATACAGGCACTCTGTTGTCTCATGGCAATCTCGCCCTTGACCCAAAATCTCGCAGAGTGACGGTGGGTGGTGAAAACCTTTCTATGGGTAAAACCGAAGTGGCTATTTTGGAATATCTGTTGCGCCATGTTGGGCTGACTGTTGGCAAAGATGCGCTTTACGATGCCATCTATGCGATGGGGTTTGAAGTCACCGATAACGCCTTGCAAGTCGCGGTTCACCGAATACGCAAAAAGCTCGATGGCACAGAAGCTGGCGTGACCATTAAAACGCTTCGCGGCATAGGATACATATTGGCATGAAGATCATTAAAAACTCGCTCGCTCGCAAGATTTATCTGCACTTTATACTAATTGGCTCTGTCGTATTTACCGGCATTGGTGTGATTTTACATTTGTTTTCGATGAACTATGCCAACCTGGCGCTGGAAGTCAGTATGAAGGGGATGAGCGAAGATGTCGCAGATGCACTGCGGTTTGAACAGCAGCAGCTTATATATGCCCCCGATAGCGTGATTGAAAAATGGGGCTATGATGCCCTGTATAATAACTTTGCGTTTCGTGTTATCCGTGTTGCGAATAATGAAGTGTTGCTTCAGTCCGTAAGCAATGATCAAGGCTCGGCTGCGCTTGAAGCGCTGACTGGGGATATTCCGGTTGGGTATTCTCACTTGGCGGGCGTGGACCGCTTTCGTACTGAACTCATGTTGAATGGTCAGGCGCTGGTGTTGGATATGGCGCGCAATGATTTAATCACCGAACTGGCGAACGAAGCTGTGATACCGGCACTTAACCGGGTGACCGCCATTACCATTTTTGCGGCATTTGGGGTGTTTATGCTGGTCGGGTATTTGTCCGTGCGCTCTGTGGTGCAACCGGTAAAAACCGTGGCAGGTCAGTTAAAGCAGATCAAGCCGGAGCAACTGAGCTTCAGGCTCAGCAATGAGGGCCTGCCTTATGAAATTCAGCCCATAGTGAATTCTCTTAATCAGGCAATGGAGCGGGTAGAGGCCGGCTTTGATGAGCAAAAGCGGTTCGTGGCAAACGCGGCCCACGAGCTCAAAACGCCACTGGCTGTGTTAAATACCCGGGTTCAGCTGGCCGATATTGCCCCCCAGATCCGCGAAGAAATTGTCAACGATGTAGCGTATATGACTCGGGTGGTTCAACAGCTACTGGACCTGTCTCGTGCGCAAAACTTTGTGGTGTATAACAAAGTCCCTGTGAGTTTGTCTGCACTGGCGCAGGAAGTGTGTATGATGCTTGCCCCTTTGGCACTGCAGTTTGATAAAGAATTAAGCCTGGATGCGGACCCCGACACAGATCAGATCCTGGCTGACAAAGCCGCCGTGCACATCATGATCAAAAACCTGGTCGAAAACGCCCTGAAACACTCGCAGGATAACGCCAAAATTCAAGTAAAAGTGACCACTACCGAACTGGAAGTAAGCGACAACGGCCCGGGGATCCAATCACAGTACTATGACCGTTTGTTTGAGCGTTTCTGGCGACAAGAGCAATCCACCCTGACCGGCAGTGGACTGGGCCTGTCAATTGTCAAAGAAGTCGTTGATTTTCACGATGCCAAACTCAGCGTTACCTGCAAAAACGAGCAGGGCGGTGCGAGTTTTAAAGTGGTGTTTACTCAGCGAAATGCTTAGTGCGAAAGGTTGATAAAGGAGAGCTGAGCAAAGATGTTACTGGCATTTTCTTTGGCTCCAGTACCAAGAAAGCTGTGGCAACATAGCTTCGCAGTTGTCATTGAAGGCAAAACTAACATTCTACAGCGTCATCCCGCACGGTTTTTGATTCGGGATCTGTTTATACGCAAAGTAATGATTCCTCTATGCAAGTTCAGGGCAGGATCATAAACCAGTATACGAGTCGTTCGAACTCGCTTCGCGTCTCGCGCTCCCAACTCATAGAGTATTCGCCTAAGCAAGTTCTCTTCTTAAGATTATGAAAGATATGATTTTATTCATGCCTTTCATACCCAGAACCAGTGTCTCACTTACCTTGGGGCTTTATATTAGGCTTGAAGGCTGAAACTATAGATGGTAGGTTTTTGATCTAATTATAATAAATTTTATTGGTGGCATGTTGGTTTATTGGTCAATGACCTTATCCGCATTATCACTAATACACTGGTAGAAGCTACCTACCTTTGTGCTTTGCTTCTTTGGATTAGCTTAAGGTAAGGCTAGATAAAGGGTGGACAAATAGTCGACAGTATTAAATGGGGAAGGGATTATGAATTCACATCAAAAATTCATTGCTGAACACACATCTGAAATAGAAGAGATAGTAGCGTACTGGATTCCCAGAAAAAGTGCTTTTTTTCAAGATAAATATCGAGATGTGACCCGTTGGCTCTGTAACTTTAGGCCGAACCAGTGTAAGGCGGCATTGACTTTGCTGGAGAATATTGATTACATCACTGATGATGAGATGCGAGATTATGTAAATATAGCAGCAAAACACATCAAGAAAATATTCAGAGATGATCTAAAAGATGTTTTATTTTATCCACTAGAACTTTCATCTGCTGCAAGTGGTAGTCAGTTTTTATATCAATATGGGAAAGAGCTTGGCTTAAAAGAAAAGAACTTTAAATCTGATGATTTTAGAGCACATTTGAATCGCGATATAGATATTGTTTTTTTTGACGATATCATTGGGTCTGGTAATCAAGCTACGAAGTTCTTTAATAATTATCTGAAAAATGCAAGGGCAAGATGTCATTATGTAGCGCTTCTTGGGTTTGAGAACGGACAGGAAAATATTAGGCGGGATACTAATTTTAATAGCCTGCTCGTAATTCGAACGCTTTATGACGAATGTATGGCATTCAGTGATAATTCGCAGGTGTTCACAACGCAAGAGGAGAAAGAGCTAGTCAAGGCAGTATGTCTTGAATGGGGCAAAAAACTATATCCAGCCCACCCTCTGGGATATGATGATAGTCAGGCATTGATTGTGATGCCTCATAACACGCCAAATAATACATTACCTGTAGTATGGGCTGGGCCAGATAGTGAGTCCTATGAAAAGCAGCCTTGGCACCCTGTCTGGCCAAGAAAAAAGTTATTAAAAAAAAAGACTAAATCTCTTGACCCCCCAGGGGCCTCAGTTATTAGCGAATCCTTTTTTGAAGACATAGCTGAAAACTTTCAGGGCAACTTTGCCCCTTATCACTTTTATACGGCTAAATTAAAAGATGATTGTCAGTGGTATGGTATTGCTCAGCGTTGGGATATTAGGCGCAGTATTGAAGCAGATATTGAGCAACAGATCATAAAATCATTTCACGACGACGTTGATATGCGAGTAGCTTCTGTTGTGAGTGGGGCGGGAGGTTCAGGAAAGTCTACCTTACTTCGACGGATAGCCTTCAACTTAAGCAAATCAGAATATACTGTAATTTGGCTGGAAGACATAGATGATTTTTTCATTAACGCTATGCTGGACATTCCATGGACACAAGGGAAATATTTAGTCTTTATTGAAGATTGGTACCGCTTTTCGGATAACTCTAATCACCTTAACGAACTATTTAATGCGCTTTCTGGTAATCGCTCCGTCAGACTGGTGATAGGAGATCGCTTTCCTGAGCAGAAGCCATACTTAAAGTATTTATTCAACCCTGATAATAACTTATATAGCTTAAAACCAGACGAGAACCATGATCTACTGAGCGCTATTGTTGAAAGGATGCCGCAATGGAGCAGTACACATGAAATAATGTCAAAGAAGGAGGACTACAGTAAGTCAAGCTTGTTTCTTTTGCTATTCATTCTAGCCAGAACGGCAGGAGACGAATCGGCTTTATTTTCACTTGATTGCAACTTGATGAGTCATTATCGGGCGATAATTCAGAGCGATATCAAAAAAATATATGAGCAACACTCTGCACTTGCGAAAGCTTTGGTTTACTGGTCCTGGCTTTATAAAAATAACAAGACTTTACTCCATGAGAAAGACTTTTGTTACTTAGCTGATTTTTTTGATGACTCCACGAAATATGGCACATATTTTAGTCTGGAAGGGAAAGGTGAAGTCAATGAAAGGCTGCGAAGTTATATTAATAAAAGCAGTGAAAATTTTCTAAGTTTCAACCACGATACTCTGGCTGAAGAGGGTATAAGTTATGCAATAGCGCAGGGAATGGATGAAAGCCACTTCTTGCATCGCCAGGTCTTGGATATGGCTTTAGAAAGGTTCTCTGACAGAGTTATATCTGGTCTATTATTGAATCGATTATGCGAAGAGGGTTTTTTCAAGAGTAAAATTGAAAAGCTGTCCTATATTGAACAATTGGATAAACGGGGGTGCACTTCTGATGGCTACTTGCATTATCTTATTAAGTGTGAAGACTTCAATCGTTCCGAAAAAATAATCAACGCAGTTAACCTGCTAGAAAGAAAATCAGCTTTGCCTGTACTGAGTCAAGGTACTATCTGTAGCTGTCTAAACTTATTGCAAGGGCACGAGTCAGGACAGCAGCAGGCACTTCGTTTGTTGGAAAGGGATTCACCTGAAACGCCATTAAATTCAGAAGTCACCTCCAGTTGCCTAAGGCTTCTGAAAGGCCACGAGTCAGGTCAGGAGCAGGCGCTTCGTCTGCTGGAAAGGGATTCACCTGAAACGCAATTAAGTCCAAATGTCACTAGTAGTTGTTTAAAGTTATTACAAGGGCTTGAATCAGGGCGGGAACAGGCACTTCGCCTGCTGCAAAGGGATTCACCTGAAACGTCATTAACCCCACAAGTTATTTGTAGTTGCTTAAAGCTTTTGAAAGGGCACCAGTCAGGTCAGGAGCAGGCACTACGTCTTCTGGGAAGGGATTCACCTGAAACGCCATTAAGTTCAGAAGTCACCTGTGGTTGTTTAAAGTTATTACAAGGGCTTGAATCAGGTCGGGAACAGGCACTTCGCCTGCTACAAAGGGATTCACCTGAAACGCCATTAAGTTCAGAAGTTACCTGTAGTTGCCTAAAGCTATTGGAAGGGCACCAGTCAGGTCTGGAGCAGGCACTTCACCTGCTGGAAAGGGATTCAGCTGAAACGCCGTTAGATCATCAGATTGTCTCTAGCTGTCTGAACCTATTGCAAGGGCACCATTCAGGTCAGGAGCAGGCACTTCGCTTGTTGGAAAGGGATTCACCTGAAACGCCGTTAGGTCACCAGACTATCTCTAGTTGTCTAAACCTATTACAAGGGCTTGAATCAGGACAGCAGCAGGCACTTCGTCTGCTGGAAAGAGATTCTCCTGAAACGCCGTTAGGTTCGGAAGTTACCTGTAGTTGCCTTAAGCTATTACAAGGGCACCAGTCAGGTCAGGAGCAGGCGCTTCGCCTGCTGGAAAGAGATTCACCTGAAACGCCGTTAGGTCACCAGACTATTTCTAGCTGTCTAAACCTATTGCAAGGGCACGAGTCAGGCCAGCAGCAGGCACTTCGCTTGCTGGAAAAAGATTCACCTGAAACGCCGTTAAACCTGCAAGTTATCTGTAGTTGCCTCAAGCTATTACAAGGACACAAGTCAGGTCAAGAGCAGGCACTTCGCTTGCTGGAAAGGGATTCACCTGAAACGCCATTAAGCCCGCAAGTTATCTCCAGCTGCTTAAGAGAAGTGTATGCGCATCCCAAGGCGAAGCAGTATGTGATCAGGTTATTTCAAGAACAGCCAAACTGGAGACAGCTGAATTGGTATGTAGTGTATTATTCCCTGGTAGTTCATGCTCAATTTGAACTTTACACTCCGGTAGTCGCTGAAATTATCAGTGAATATAACCCAGGTAAAACGCCTCGGCATGTTTTTAATCGATATATTCAGGTCCTAAAGATGCCGTTTTTTCATGATCAGGTTTGGGTGAAAACAACACAGAGCTATTTAGACAACTGGAAAGAAAGTGGAAGGCTAATGCTGATTAGTGTACTTGAGGCTTACCAGAGTAAGCCGGAGTTGACGATTAATACTTGTCAGCAGATTCTGAAGTTCTGGGAGGGGGAAATTAATTATCGGCGCTACAGAGATAAGAAGGCATATACATGGAAGCACATTGCTCTGGCCATGGATCATCCTTCGCTCAGCAAAGAAGCAAGAGCAGTAGCCAGAGAAATGATCGCTTATGATTCAAATTATCCGGAAACACTACCGTCAGATCTGCTCTTACATTGCGATCAATATCTAAAGCCCGCTGGCGTATAAATTATTTGTCTAGCTAAGATATATAGTGCTGGTGAATTATTAAGAAATGATAAGTATTGTTTACTGAGCCCAGCCGAGCTATGCACTATTCTTTGCACCCATTTTCAATGGAATTAGGTCTTCAGTCCTATATTATAGTGAAAGTTAAATTTAAAAATAGTACAGGCAAGATATCTTACGTTTTTGATGCATTCAAGTTTAGTGACCTATAAAAAACTGGGTAAGAGCGGTAGGGTTAGAGAAGGTTGAGAACTTTGTTGAATCTTAAAAAATATATAAAACTAATGATTATAAAACCAAAGACACCAAAAAGCTTAGTTATTAAAATTCATCTTTAAAGCATGAATTGTCACAGAAATTGAAGCAAAATGGATGAGAGAGTAACTAAGTACCAATATCTGGTCAGTAAACGCAATGTGCAGGCTACGTGCTCAAGCGTTTGAAAGAGCCAGTTATCAATGGAGCTAAGTACAATGTTGAAAGTTATGAGTTTGGTGTTATTTTGTTTTTCTTTTCAATCCTCGGCCCTGGAGAAAGCATGTAATACGTTGCATTCATTGAATTGGCTGATAGGTAATTGGCATTCTGAAAATAGCAAATCGAAGTTCAATGAATCATGGACTCGAATCAGTGAGAAAACATTTGAGGGCTATGGTCAAACATATTCCATTGTTGAGAACAAAGTGGTGAGTGCCGAAACTCTTCGCCTGGTTGAAATGTCTGGAGAGGTTTTTTATTTAGCTAAAGTTACCAATAATGCATTACCAACGGCATTCAAACTAACAAGCTGCTCAGAAAACTCAGCGATATTTGAAAATTCACACCATGATTTTCCTAAAAAGATTAGGTATCAGCTGAATAACGATAAGCACATCACTGTTTATGTATCAGGAGAGGATGACAAAGGCTTTTCAATAGAGTTCACTAGTAAAAACGGCGGTGCTAGTAACTAGTGCTGAGTACAGAAAAGCAGTGAGTGGATCATTGAGAAGCTTGAGAGTGCCTGGCACTCCATTGAGTATAGGGTATATTGGCTGAGACAACTACACTATTTGACCGCTAAGCTGCGATTTTACTCCATAGCTTGAATGTTACTTATATCTGCCTGTCAATTATTAAAAAGTAGGTCTGAGGGCCTGTTGTGGAATACAAAGATGGTATTTGGGTACGCTTTACCTTGATAATTTAGAACTTTGACACGAATTAGGTTTCGCAGCCACCGCTTGCCAAATTTACCAATGCTAAGCATTGATCATTTAACGAATTCATTTTATGTGATTTTTCTGAAATAGAGCGCTTGTATTAAAACTGCGCTTGGAAAAATTTAGATATTTCCGGAAGCGCAGAAGGTTGGGCTTTAACCTGTGTCATAGATAACCAGTATTATTTAGTTACACAGCCGTGCCAGCCACCATTTGTCCAACAAATAACAGGGTTTGATGGGTTGCATTGTGGATAGACAGAGATTTCTGCACCACCTGCAACTTGTGGCGTTGCTTGGTTAGCTAATTGATTGCTTTCATTCAGTGTCTTTAGGTTTTTCTTTTTTAGTTGTACCTTCATTTTATATTTCCTTATTTTAGATTTTTTATTTTCTAACTCATCAAATGAACCCTGAACGCGATGCTAAAGCTGACTTTTGCTCTGCAATATGTCAGGGCCTGTTTGTACAATAACCAAGTTTTTTTGTGATGAAAAGTTATATTTTATTTATTTTTTTTTTGGAGTGGTTGATTTCTGCTTTTAGGCACAGTTTGTTATTTTGGTCCTTTAATGGGTATTTTAAATATGTTTGAATTTAAGAAAGATGAAAAACATAGATACCCCGATGGGCTACAGGTACCCTCAGAAAACCACGGTTGAATTTGTCTCAGGCGATGAGGGGACTGTATTATTTGTGCCGGTTAATTATACCGGTTTCTTTTAACTAGGACTTCCTGTGCCCGCCTTTAAGTTCTGGTTATGGACGGCTGAATTAGTTAAATAACTTGGCAAGGAACAGCGCTTTGGCGTGCAGACATGAGGAGTAAAGAGAGCCTTACTGTGGGGGGCAGCTAAACCGATCCTTAGTTAGGTTGCTGGTTTTATACTATAACACTAGGTTAGCAATAAAGGGGAAATACAGTTTCGATAACTTTTCTAAGCGTAGAAATTAAATTATATGAGCTGTATATGTACTGTTTGGAGTCGCTGTTTATATAGCGATTTCGTCAGCTATTGAACATCTTCGTTAGAAGAAAATTGCGTCAATGTTCAGTAAATCCGATATATACTCGCTCGTTCTATTATCGTAATGTGGTTACTATGATAATTCGTGCAGTTTATAGAATCGTTTAGTAATTGGCTGGCGAGTACAATGGTGGCTCAGGTAGATGATACGTTCGATGGTGTGTATCATATGGACCCAGATGATTTGGATGATATGCACTGTGAAGTTGCCGCGAGGCCGGGGATCAGTAAAGAAAATGCAGAAGCCATTGTGTATTATGACAAGGCTGAGACGGTTAAAGAATTGGTATCGTTTCTCAATGGGCATGCCAAAATTATCTATGTATGAAGTGTCACTCAAAGAAGAGTAAATTCTTAGGCTTATGACCCTGAATGCTAATTTTAGTCAAGCCTTTAAATATTGATTGGTATGGTGTTACGTGTCACACAGAATAACAATGAAAGGAAAAATTAACTGGATTGATCCGTGGTGGCATCTAAAACAATGCGCCATTAAGGATGCGATACAAAGAGAGCTTGCGTGTGAAGTTGGACCTGAGCATCCATTATGGCAGTGTGAGTTATCAGTGATTGCTAAATCCGAGGCAAATGATGATGTGATAGTTCAACTTGGCGATGGTAGATTTGCCTGTATTCACCTAACCTGGAGCGGAAAAATAGACTCTCAACCAGATCAGTTCCCATCAAGCATGATTTTCGACAATATTGAAAGCCTTCAAATTTACATGAATGAAGTTGCAGCACAATACGCCTAAAAATTGGTTAAATGGGTATGTGGAAAGTTGATTGGCGTTTACGATCCCCGCAAACTGCCAAAGGTTTTAAGGATAACGTGATTTAATGAAGTACCTGATTATTGCACTCTCTATGCTATTTCTAAGCTTCAGTACGAAAGCGAGCGACTGCGAGCATATCTACTCAAATTCATCTTTTTATTTATGTGCCAAGAAAAGTGACGACGATGAGTTATTTCCTTTTCCTGTCTATGATGTTTTTGCCGTACACGTTGGCACAGGTAGAAAAAGCTTTATCGCTAATGAGCGCTTTATTAACGACGTATCTAATGTAATTAAAGTCAGTGGTACAGAGTTTTTCTATAAGGCTTATATGGGTGGAAATAGTCCACCATCAGAGCATCGGCATGTACTCATCATTATCGATGGCAGCGAAGTCAAAAACGCAGGTATTTTCTCTGGATACGCAGACATAGATGACGATAGTGCGCCTGATTACTATTTACTGTCATTATCAGAAATGGGCTCAGCCAGGGCTTTTGATACATATACTAAAGTAAAGCTAGTACTACGGAATAATAAGTTAGTACGTGATAAGTAGTTGTAATCCTCATACATAGAAAGGAGTTTAGCAAATGTTGAGATATGTTTTATTGATTTGGTTGTGTATGAGTTTAATGCAGAGAGTAATGAGATCGACGAACCAGAAGTCGTGGTTGCGAACTTCCTTTCTCAAATGAAAGTAAAGGACTACATTGAAGCCAGTAAGTATATCTCTGACGCAGAATTAAACTGGTTGTTTCAAGTTTCGGTCCGCTTACTGCGAAACCCTAAGTTTTTGGGTATTTATGATCTTGAAGCATTGTCACAGAGCGAGGTTAAAGCGCTTGGAAAAAGTGGAGTCTTTGAACTCTGGTCTCTCCTTGTCTGGGATGCACGAGATAAGAGCTTTGGAAGCTATCAGCCTCAGAATATTTTGGGCACTGTCCAGGAGGGAAGTGCCAGCGCATACGTAGTTGTCCGAGATACTACTCATCCCCACCATGAGGCAATGGTATACACGTTAGTTTTAGAATCAAACGTATGGCGCTTAAAGTTGCCAAGAATTATCAAGGGCTCTGTAACACTTTATGGAAGAATGGTTGACAGTAAATAGAGTCGGCGAGGTGCAGTGTCATATGAGTCTTAAACGAAGTTCGTTCCTGCTGGATATTTTTACTTTCTACCTGTGCTCTCTATTTTTGAGCGGTAAATATCAAAGTTTTCATAATGGAGGGTATTGATAAGGATTTTATTCTGGTACCAGTCAAAGTCGCTACTATCTGATGTCGCGATGAGGCGTTTGGTTTGTTTTTGCTCATCATACTGATATAGCGGATAGCGGCGTGCTGCTGCATGCTGCCATAGCCAGGTATTTGCCTGTTTACGTAAGTTGAAGCGATAATGAGCAATCAACGGAACTTGCTTAATGGTGTCTGAGGTTACCGGTAAGTGAGTCAGACCGGTGAAATAGTCACCATTATTGTCCTGCCACACTGTATCTTCAGGTGTTTTAGCGAACGATACAAATTGCCATTTATGTTGGGCGCTATGAAGTTCATCTGTGCGAATATTGTAGTAATGCACTTGCCACTTATCTGCGCTTTTTATACTGAAGGCAATGCTGTCGTTGTCTTTAACTGAGAGCCCGGTGTAACTCTGTAACTCCCCCATAAACTGCAACAGTTCTTGAGTAGAATTTCCATTAACAGAAGAAGGAAGTTTTACGATGAGAAAAAGCAAGTTCACCGAGTCACAAATCGTTGCCATGATCAAAGAAGCTGAATCGGGTATTTCGGTTCCAGATCTTTGCCGAAAACACGGAATTGGACAGAGCACATTTTATAAATGGCGCTCCAAATATGGCGGCATGGAAGCGTCGGATGTAAAGCGACTGAAAGAGCTTGAAGAAGAGAATCGCAAGCTCAAAGACATGTTTGCAACACTGAGCCTTAAACACACTATGCTTGAGGAAATCGTTGCAAAAAAGCTGTGAGCACAAGCAGGCGCAGAGCGAGGGTTGAGTACTTCCTAGAGCAGTATGAGGTAAGTGTGGCACTTGCTTGTGAGGTTGCAGGACTAAATCGAAGTGTCTATTACTACACGCATAGACGGCCACCTGATGATGAAGTAATCGATGCGTTGCTATTGCTTGTGGAGCGCCATCCTCGCTGGGGTTTGCCTAAGCTGTTTAAACGACTTAGGCATCAAGGTAAAACATGGAACAAGAAGCGTGTTGAACGCGTTTACAATATGCTAAAGCTCAACTTGAGGCGAAAAGGAAAGCGCCGTGTTCCTACACGCAACCCAGAGCCATTGAGTACGCCGGAAAAGCACAATGATTCTTGGTCTATGGATTTCATGAGTGACGCTTTAAGCTTTGGACATCGCTTCAGAACATTAAATATTATCGATGATTATAATCGACAAGCACTGGCCATCGAAGTAGATACCAGTTTGACCACAGAGCGGGTTATCAGAACGCTTGAACGAGTGATTGCCTGGCGAGGAAAACCGTCGCAAATAAGGGTTGATAATGGACCTGAATTTACATCCACCTTGTTGGAGAGTTGGGCTCAGAAAAAAAATATAAAGCTAGAGTTTATTCAGCCAGGTAGTCCTTATCAGAATGGATTTGTGGAGCGTTTTAATCGCAGTTATCGAGAAGAAGTATTAGATTTATATCTGTTCGATTCACTACAACAAGTACGCGAAATCACAGATGAATGGTTAGAAATTTACAATTATGAAAGGCCTCACGATGCGCTGGAAGACATGACTCCAGTTGGCTATCTTGAGGCTGCATAATTCTACTAATGAGCTGTACTAGGTTGGGTGGAGTTACAAATGGTGTCTGAATAAATCACGTTCAAGCAAGTTCTGTAAAGATACTTATACCAATAAATCTCGTTTTCCCTACGAAAAAACTCTCGCTTAAACGCGCTCTTGTTTAGTTTATGAAACTAACAATTCTACATAGTGAAGCCCCAAATCTTGTTTATATTAGGTTTGGTTTCTACAATTTATAACGCTCTTAAAGACCAAACTCAGGCGATAGCGGATTATTGTTATTTGTAAGTTATTTGTGATTATGGCTAAGGAGTTGGTTTAAAAGGCATTCTCACTAATAAAATGTTAGATTCACCAATTAAGAAGGGAGGTCGTTCCGGATCATGCTAAGAATAATCTTGTTTTTATATATTTTTCTGCTTCCCTATGCTTCGTTAGGGGAGGATAAAGAAAGCATAAAAAGCCTTCTCCATGCTGAAAAGTCGCGCTTGATTAAAGCTGGAAAATGCAAAAAGTCGGACTTTGACCCTCCTGGAGGATGGAAAAAGTCAGTGATAAAGCCCGAGCCTGATGTTTTTTATGTGCATTGCCAAGTCGATAGTAAAAAGGTTACGCATTATTTTAAAGGTACAGTCCAATATAACGAAAAGGAATAGTTATCATGGAGATACTGATCTTTTCTTATCATTTTACCGTCATATCAATAATTATCGTTACAACACTGGCGACACTTGGAAGCATGGGGCGCATTGGCATATTCAAGAATGTAGATGCGTCATACACAAAGCTTTTAGTCGGTGCGTTACTTGTCGAGATGGCTGCCGCATTTTTTGGTGTGTATAGAACCCTGCCTGAACTAAGGTTAGATGTTTCCGAGAAATACAAATTTGAAATTCAGTACAACGATCTTGCACAAGGGTTTCTTTCATCTTTAAAAAATGAAGATAGGAGGCTGGTTGAATACTTTGTTAATAACGGACAGCTTGCTGAGTTTTATGACTTTAAAAGTGTTGTTGAGGACTACGAAAGGGTTAATGACCTCGCTAGAATTGGTGGAACAAATTGGCTTGATTACTATCAGAAACTGCTTAGTAAGCGGCAACAAGGTTATGTCGCTTTGTACGATGAGGTTTTCTACAAGGAACCTTTTGTTGTGGAAAAAGCCGAGCGTCTGATGCTTCGATACGCAAGAATAATAAATTCGTCAAATAAGACTGGGCAAGGGGAAATGTGGGCCTCAGTTAGTAAAGACAAGATGGAAGGTATCGTAGTTTATGAATTTCCTGGCGATACTGTTCCAACGGTTCTGAAATTCACCGGATCAAGGGTTTCTAATGGAGAGGGTAACAACAAAGATAAAATGAAACTGAGTTTTACTCAAAGTGCCTCAGCGTTTTCTACCAACGCGGGAATTTTTCTGCGTCCAAGTGGGGCCTTTAAGGTGGAGTTGGACAAGACTGGTGATGCGTATATGGGAGACTTTTTCAGCTTTGGAGAAGTTAGAATTGAGCTCTGGGAAATGTAATGTTCAAATTTTGCAGATTCAACAGTAAAAATACCTCGCTTTATCAACAATATTTAATGTTTAAAGCTAGAGTATTTGCAACTGAGTTCGGCTGGAACATCTCTTTATCTGATAGCTTCCCGCCTTCGGCGCTTAAAGACTCATATGATGACACTTCAATCTTTGTAGGATGCTTTTGTAAACGTGAAATGATTGGAGTAGCAAGAGTCAGCGGGCCTAAAGAGCCAAAACCGTATTCTCAACTTTACGAAGGCTACGATGCTTTAGGTTGTAATTTTGTCGTGGTAACGAGTGTTGCTGTCACCCCTGAGTACAGGGGGAAAAAAATTGCTACATCGATAGAGGAGGGGGTTGGTAAAGTAACCATTGGGCGTCGAATTATGGAAGAAGTTGAGTTATTAAGTGGTGAACTTGGCTCAGAATATCAGTTTTTAACAGCTGGATATGGGCGTTCAGAAAAGTTCTTTTGCGATCTGGGGTTTACGATTATACGGTCTAAATATGACATGGATTGGGCGCCAGTTCCTTTGGTAGACTGCGTCAAACCAGTTAAGTTAAAAAGTAAAATCAAGTGACATTTGCGTGCTGTATACAAAGGCTTAGATGCTTAAAAGGCTCAGTTGTTAAAATCCATCATTGTTGTCACAGGGAGTGAGGCACACTGAGCGAGACACAAAGTGCCGCAATTTGGTCATTAAACGCATTGGTGACCGTTCAGCTTTTGATGACAGCCGTAAGATTAATTTAGAGTCGCAGTGGTTGGGCTTTTTTAGGCTTGGTGGGCCCATTCTGTGAAGAGAATAGGTCGTCTTTTTAATCGAGAAACTATGTCCACTACGTTCTCAAGTGTTCGAAAAATCTAGTTATCAATGGAGTAAAATACCCTTCCGAAAGTTATGAGTTTGGCATTACTTTGTGTGGTTTTTTAATTTTCAACCCAGGGAAAGGCATGTAAAGCTTTGAATTTATTGAATTTATTGAATTTATTGAATTTATTGAATTTATTGAATTAGCGAATAGGCAACTGTCATTCTGAAAACAGCAAATTGAAATTCAATGAATCATGAAGTTGAGGTGGTGAGAAAACATTTGAGGGTTAGGCCGGACGTATTCAGTTGTTAAGGCCAAAGTTGTAAATAACACATTACCGACGGCTTTTAAACTAATAAGCTGCTCAGCTGACCCAGCGGTATTTTAAAATTCATAGTATGATTTTCCCCAAGAAATTAGGTATCAACTGAATAAGGATAAGAGCATGTCTGTGCAATTTTTACCGACACCCATACAAGTTTGCAAGCATAATGATCGAGATAGTGAACTTAATCTGGTAACGCATTTAGGTAAAGTCGAATGGAAAGAGCGAGTAGGCTGTTATTAGTGATCACCAGCGAAATTTGAAATGTATCGTCAGGGTGCTACGCGGATAAGTCTCCGGTTCAACCTGCAGCACACTGAATCGAAGGTCAAAGTGAAAGTATTTAATAAAATCACATGGTAACTGCTAAAAACAAGGTGACATCCTGACAGGAAGTAAATTCTGGCTTCGCGGGCAAACCGCGCCAGAGCAAAATAGTTGGCACGGGCGCGGCTCTCTTTAATAACTGGACATATCACTCAATAGCTTTTGTGTGCTGCATTGACGTTGTGTTGTTGAGTGACTCGTTTAAAGGGCTACCGTCACAGTAGCTCACTGGCTGCCAGGCGTCATATTGGCCTGATCTGTCGGGTTGAAATCCATAGCTCCAGTGCCTGGCTCGATAAATGATTCCATTGTACGCCACCGGCGCATCACCTTGGCGGTAGGCTTTGTCGTTTTGCCATGCTTGCGCTGCGCATCCGCCAAATTTGTATCCAAGCGTGAAAGGGATAGAGAGCTTGCGGCCAAAGTCTGGTTGCAGTTCATGGGTGACCGTTTTTTCGTCTAAGTCATAGGACAGGTTCAGTGCGCCCTGGCCCTTACGATTATTGAAAAAAGGAAAAGCCAGGCCATCTCTGGCAGAGTCATACACAACTAACTCATAACATCCCGCCGGTTGTTCAAGCACCAACTCATGCCACTGCTGTGCATTGAAGGTATGCCAGGACTGTATGATATTTTGATGCCTGTCACGTAACTCAACTTTGGTTTCATCCGGGATTTTACCGGTCAGAATATTGAGCTTGGGTGTGTTGAATAATGATAACGGCATATGCATTAGGGCGTTAGCATCATTATTCGTCATGTTTTCATCTCCTGATACTTCAGCACTGACCTTAATACGCGCAGTTTGTGTATCGAATTGGCCAAGATAGCGGGTAGGGATGCGCACTATTTTAGTGTCGCCGGGCTTGAGGTTACCCTGCCAGTCGTAAAAATACTGCTGTCGCCCGGCAATGCCGTAGTGAAAACGTACTGCATGGATGTCGGCGCTACCCATGTTCTTGATTTCTGCTTCAATGGCGCCGCACTGTATGCCAAATCGCTCAGGAGTTTGTGCATTGGGCGATACAATACGGGTTAGCGCAATATCGGTGGTCGCCGGTTTATTTGTATAGGTAACCAGCACAGCATTAACAATGTAACGTGGTGCTGTATTGCCATACTGAGAGGGTTGCCAGCTGTAACGTTGCCAGTCCAGATCAATCGTGTTGTTTGTTTGCGTGGTATCTATGTCATAACTGAATGGGATAACAGATTCACCAGGACACCAGTTGGAACGGGCGAAAATATAGGTGCCTCCCTGAGGGAAGGTCGCACTCATATCGCAATCTTTTCGCCATAGTTGCTGTTTTACAATAGTGTCGTTGTTGTGCTTAATGGTAAAGAAGCGGTCGCACCATTCTCCGCACAGCTCCGGCTCACCTCGCGGGTTATCGAATGACAAAGCATGGCCGTGGGAAGACACGAACATTTTTATTTCGGCGTGCTGTTCATTGGTCTTAAACTGAAAGGCGCGTTGCGTTAGCAAGGCATCAAAGTACTCTGAGGTTTTGTATGGCCAGCCTTCAGAGCCCGATTCATACAGCGGTATAGCCCTCAGAACCTCTTGCTTGTTAAATTGGGTGTCAGAGTGTAGTTTTGCTGAAATCCCGAATGCTGACTGTTTGGCTCCCCAGCCACCATAGTGAACATTAAAGTGTCCCTTTCCTTGTAGCACAGGGATTAAATGCGACACATCAAAGGTATAGGTACGCCGCCAGGTGCGGTCAAAACCATGCATAGCGCGTTGCATATAACCCGCATAAGGTGTGATCAATCTGCCCAGCTCATAACTAGTACCGTCTTTCTGCCATTCAAATCGCACTGTGTAGTCCCAGTCGCTGCAGCCCTGACTCGCGCAGCCGAGTTCTATTTCAAGTAAGTGCCGGCCAGTATTCTCCTGACTCGCCAGTTCGACGGCAAATGTATGATCACCATGTTTGGTAAATGAGGTGAATGGCGTGAGCAGCTGCTCTTTGGCAAGTGCGGTAGTGCAAAACAGCAAAAGACAGATAAACCCGATTTTCATCTTTAATCCTTGAGTGTTTTTTACAAATATTTTACCACTGTGCCACATAAGGATACATAGGCATATCAACTTTTCGGATTTGAGCTTGAAAATTATTAAAGTGGACTGGACTCTCGACACCAGAGCTTATAAGGGAAGAGTGAAGGTGGCTTTGTGCTTTCTCTGAGTGTAAAGGGTGTCGGACTTAGCAGGTACACTGCCATTTACTCCTCTGGCTTTTTTGCAGCCTCGGCAGTTCAAAAGCATCTAGACTCCGAGCGAAACTCTATCTTAATTGATGACAATTCGAGTTGGTTCTAACTGTATTACAATCAACTGCTTGGTGCGTATTTTGGGCTATCTCAGCTTAGGTAGTACTGTTGCGGGTGATTGGTTGGTGCAAAGTGAAAATACCGACCACGAGCGTCTCAATAATGCAGATTATCGCTCATAACCTTTAAATCGGCGCATTAAAATTGTGTAAATACTGTAAAAAATGGCAGTGTGATGGTCAGTTCAGTATTACTATATTAAAAAATTGGAACGATCCATTTGGGTGGGAATCAGTAATGAAACAAAATAAAGTGGTCAGGCACCTGGCTTTAGTATCAGTATCATCCGCTATTTTAGCTGCGTGCGGGCAGGCACCCAGTCAAAGTGCTGGTACGCAAGTATCAGCAAACTCTAACTATGTCACAGACGTTGTATCCTATGTGGATCCCTTGATTGGGACAAAGGGGCCGTTTAACCACAGGCAGGCCGGTAATGTGACGCCGGGTGCATTGGTGCCATTTGGGATGTTTAATTTTGGTCCTGAGCATGCGTACACTGAAGATCTGCTGGCCGAATCTGAAGGGATCTCAAAAAAAATCCTGCAGGAAAAGAAACGTGTTCCTGTATCCCCAGGGGGCTACAATTATCAGGCTAGTCGTGTAAAAGGGTTTTCCTTTACGCGCCTGTCCGGAACCGGTTGTTTAGGTGCCTCAGGTGATATTCCTGTGATGCCATTTACCAAAGATATAACGTTTTCTCCTGCAACTGATCCAATTAATGCTTACTACAGCGCTGGTTTTAGCCATGATAATGAAACCGCCACACCGGGTTATTATCAGGTTGGTTTAGACAACGGTGTGAACGTTGAACTGGCCGCAACGACCCGCACGGGAATTGCAAACTTTACTTTTGATCAGGCAGACAACGCCAAGCTACTTTTTAGAACCTCATACTCACAATTGGGTAGTGGCGATGCTTATGTCAAAGTCGATGCTCAAAAAGGCGAAATCACAGGGTATGTAACCTCAGGAAATTTTTGTGGTTATCTTGGCGAGCACAACCAAAGAGACTATTACACGCTGCATTTCGTCGCTAAGCTGGATAAAGCCATTGCTGGTTCGGGTGGCTGGAAGGATGATGAGGTATTTACGGGGCAAGACTCGGCCAAAGGTGGAATGGGCTACGGCGATAATGGTTGGCCGGATATAGGCAAAGGTTCAGGTGTTTGGGTTGACCTGGATATGGAGGCGGGTGAAACCGTGCAAATGCGTGTTGGCATTTCATACGTGAGTCTTGATAACGCCAGAGAGAACCTTGAAAAAGAACAGGCAGAGCAAAGTTTTGCGCAGGTTAGGGCGCAGGCTCAGGCGGCTTGGGAAAACACGCTTTCTAAAGTGAAAGTGGAGTCTGACGATACCAGCAAACTCAGAGTTTTTTATACTGCGCTGTTCCATAGTTTGTATCATCCCAACATCTATTCAGATGTGAATGGTCAATATGTCGGGTTTGATCAGCAGGTTCATACTGTTGAAGGGACTCAGACGCATCAGTATGCCAACTTCTCCGGGTGGGACGTATACCGCTCTCAGCTACAGCTCGTTACTTTGTTAGACAAAAAGCGTGGCAGCGATATCGCTCAGTCTTTGTTTAATCAGGCGAGCCAGTATAACGGCGTATGGGACCGCTGGACCCACAACGCGGGAGCAACCGGCGTCATGAGCGGTGATCCGTCGACAATCGCGATTGCAAATTTTGTGGCATTTGGTGCTGATGATTTTGACGTGACAGGCGCGTATGACTCATTGTACAAAGCCGCGACAGAGCCTACAGCATTCGATTTGTCTGAGGTTGGCTGTCCGGTATTTTGTCGCGGCCAAAAACCCTCATTAGATCAATGGCAACAACTCGGGTATATTTCAGATCAATCCAACAGCTGGGAAGGTGCATCGGAAACACTGGAACAGGCATCAAGCTATTTCTCCTTGTCTCAGTTGGCAGCACGCCTGGGTAAGCATGATGACGCTTCGCGTTTTGTGAATGAGGCAGGAAACTGGCGCAATCTCTACAACCCGTCTGCCACTGAGTCGCTGGGCTATATTCAGGGGCGCAACAAAGATGGCAGCTGGAAAGACGAGTTTGACCCGTTTTCTGGTCATCTATTTGTCGAAGGCAGCCCGGCTCAGTATTTATGGATGATCCCGCATGATGGGGCAGGACTGGCAAAAACCCTGGGCGGTGACAAAGCTATGATCCAACGACTGGACAGCCATTTCCGCAAACCAGATGGCACCTGGGTGTTGTATCGTGATTCAGCGGAGTTTTCAGATGTCTCAAATCAGCCATCCATTTTGTCACCCTGGATGTATCTTCATACCTCGGAGGCTCATAAAACACAGCAAACGGTGCGCGAGACAATGAAGCAGTTATGGCTGGATGCGCCAGATGGTATTCCAGGTCAGGACGACTTGGGTCAGATGTCTTCCTGGTATGTGTTCAGTAGTCTGGGACTTTACCCTAAATACCCGGGCCGTGCCGATCTGGTTTTGTCCAGTCCTCAGTTTAAACGTGCTCGCATTGGCAATCTGACGTTGAACGCACCGCAAGCATCAGACACGCATATTTATATTGATGCGCTTAAGGTCAATGGTAAAGTCAGTCTGAACAGTTGGATTGATGAAACCTATATTAACCAGCCTGTCACTTTGGATTTTTCTTTAAGTGAAGCGCCTAACAAAGCGTTTGGCGGGGCTGCTGAGCACAGGCCACCGAGCTATGCGCCTTCTGTTCAATAACTGCAGTGTGAATAAGGTTGTAAACTTGACCAGAGACAAGCGCGCCTCTGGCTAACAAAGAACATTCCCTATCAAAGCCCCGTGCCGTTTGCCGGGGCTTTTTTACCCATAAAGTCGTGTCATACTCAGATTTTATAGGGCAAGGGTTAGTGCATTTATTTTGCTGACGCCTTTATTTACCTGTTTTAACCTCGAACAACAGGATCTGACTCAGCTGCTTGCCATGTACGTTGAAATTATCATCAGACACCATGAGCAGGCTTATATTGCCGTTGGCAAGCCGGGGACCAAAAGTCATGCCCTCCAGATTATCAATGTGTTTCGAGCCCAGTTGTTGCTTAATACTCGCCATGTTTAACAGCAGAGTTTTATGAGCAGGGCGAACGGATTGCTGGTTGAGTGAGGCTACCTGGCTTGTATCGGTTACATTTTTAAAATCAACGAGGTAGATGCTGACGTCGTTCCCGCCGTCTGCTATACCCGCCGTGTATGAACGCTCCATGGTGAGCAGTTGATGTTCATTTACCTGTAATATCTCGACCAGGCCGGTAGTGCGAAACGCATCGGGTTTTGCCTCTGGGCGATTTACCATAGGTTCAAGGTAGTAGGCGAACTGTTTTTGCATACCCTTTGAGGCAAAATCAAAATAGGAGATGCGGACCAGGCTACCGTGCTCAATATTGGACTCTTCACCGTCTTGCTTGAGTGCACCTTCCGCAGACACCCAAATACCTTTGCCTGAGTGTGCAACAGTGAGTCCTTCGAAGACGGCATTATGTCTGGGCCCACTTGTTTTGCTGATCTCAAACATTTTTGGCAGTGTAAAGTTAACCAAGCCTTGTCCAGTCTGCATGAAGATAGCCGGTGCATGTTTATATTTAATGCTGCCTTCGCTGGTCCAAATAATGTCCTTGCCATTCGGCGCGATTCGAAGGCTTTCGGGATCTACAACACCTGAACGGGTTTGTTTGTTTACCAGCGGTAGGGATTTTTCGAACTTAACCTGTTCAATTTTTTGATCTTTAATCGCAATATTTGCCTGGAAATAGCGCGGCTTTTTAGAATCATCGGCGATTAATAAATAGCGTCCATTGGTGTATTCAATACTAGATAATCCACCGACTTTGTCTCCGTCGACGCGTAGATCAGCCGGAACAACAAACTCATCTAAAAACTCGAGCTGCATGGAGGCTGAGTTTGCGAAAAAAGGGGCCAATAAGGTTAAGAATAGGCAACTGCGCATAAGGATCTTTACTTCAAATATTCAGGACAGAATAATATACGCAGGTAATATGAAGTTTGCATCACATTGGGCTTAAAAAGTGCAGAAGATAAAAACACTATTTAAAATTAAATGTAGATGGGTTGTTTTATTTGTTGAGTTAGTGTTTCGGTCCTTATCCCTACACAGTTATTGGCTCATTCACTGATAGTTCGCAACACGAGTGTTAACCCCCGGTCATTGTTTAAACTAGTGCTTGCTATATCACACCCTGTTCTATTAATGTCTTAAACGTATCAGGGTAGACCGCTCAATTATAAAAACAAAAATAACTAAGGAGTTGTGATGAGCATATTCAAAACGTTATTAGCCATGGCGTTACTTTTACTGAGCTGCGCTGCGGTCAGTGCCAGTATTCAGGTGCAGAGCGTGTCGTCGCACTTGCATATTCTAACCGGGAAAGACTACGGCACTAATATTGGCCTGCTTGAAACGTCCGATGGATTACTTTTAATTGACCCTATGCCGGGTGAGCAATATTTGGCAGCGCTGGAAAAAGCCATTCAGGCAATCAACCGAAAACCCGTTACACATATTTTTAATACCCATGCCCACACAGATCATACCGGTGGCAATGCCTATTTTATTAGCCGGGGTGCGCAACTTGTGACGGGAGAAATGAGGCAGTTTGGTCTGTTTCAACATGTCGTGAAGTCTCATACCACGACAGATAATATCTACTATCACAAGCCGAGCAATGCCATATTTGTCGGCGATGTGTTCGATACCAGCTGGCATCCTACCTTTTATGCAGGCGGTGTTGCGGGCTTTAAGAATGCGATAGACACAGTTTTAAGATTAGGTGATGAGCAGAGCCTGGTGGTTCCGGGGCATGGGGTTGCTACGGATAAAGCCTCGCTGCGAAGGTTCAGAAAAAACACCCTCGAATGGGTGGATACTATCCGTTTACTGAGCATTCAAGGGCTAAGCGTAGAGCAGATCATGACAAACAAAAAGGTTATTGACCTTGTTGAGCGGTTTAACCTCTCGGGTAAATCGCCATTTTTGCCACAAAAAGCCTATCAGCGGTTTATAGAGAGAACCATTCAAGTTATTGAGCGTGAGCACGGCTCTGTCTAGCGTTCGGTTTGTTATGACTCAAAGAAGTGTATCCTTGGCGTTATCTGGCTGATATGCGATAGTGGCAGGGTCTGTGTCCTAATAATCATAACAATGGAATTCTCACGCTACTTTTTGTTCTTCTTTGCCTCACTGGGTGCATTTAACGGGGTTTTACTTGCCGCATGGATTTATCACAAGCGACGCGAGATAACGGGGGCACCCTGGTTATCCCTGCTATTGCTGATGCTGAGTATTCGTATTGGCAAATCGATTGCTTTCTATTTTAGCCCCGGACTCAGTAAAGACATCTTACAACTGGGGCTCAGTGCATGCTGCCTGATTGGTCCAAGCTTGTTTTCTTTTTGTGTGCGTAACTTAAATCCGAACAAAAACAGCCCAATATTGCGATGGCATTTTGCAGGCTGGGTGCTTGTGGTTGTCTTCACTGGTGCAATCTATCCCTATCATAGCAATCTGGAACTTTGGCAAACCTGGATATACAGAGGTTCAGGTTATGCCTGGTTTGGGTATTTAATCGCGGCAAGTTGGTTGTATCGGCATAAATTGGTCGCTTTATGGTCAAGACAAAATGCGCCAAACTGGCGCGATCTGCCCGTTGTTGTGCTGGGGGGCGGCTGGCTGATCTGGTTTGCTTACTATACTGCAGCTTACACGTCTTACATCATGGGGGCCTTGTCATTTTCCATGGTGTTGTATCTGAGTATCGTGGTCTATTCGGGGGGAGGCCGAACAAAAGAGAAGTACGCGGCGCAGCCGATATCGCCGCAGCAGAGCCATGAACTATCAACCAAATTAACTCAACTGTTCGATGAAGAGTTGTTGTTTACCGACCCTGGTATGTCATTACCCAGATTGGCCAAACGCTTGGGGGTCAGTCACACCAAGTTGTCACAGTTTTTAAACCAGTATTATGGTTGTAATTATAATCAATTTATTAATCGTTACAGGGTACAGCATGCTCAGTCACTTTTGCTGCAAGAGCAAAGCCTGACGATGGAACACCTTGCGGAATTATGTGGTTTCAATGCCAGCTCGACATTTTACACCGCATTTAAGAAATACGCAGGTCAGACCCCGAGTCAGTTTCGCGCGCAACAGACTCGCAAATTATCATGCTGAATACCTAAATTATAATTCAGGAGCTTGTTTTATAAGGTTATGTTTTAAGGTGAGGTGAAATTCGTTAACCGGAGAAACACCATGAAAACCTGTCTTAGATACGTCCTGATTTTGCTATGCTTGATAAACTCTGGACATAGTCTGGCGTCGGATAAAGCGGGTGTCTTACATGCTTTAAACGACTACTTACAGGGGACACGCGAGAGTGATCCTGTGCGCATCAAAAACGCATTTCATCCGCAAGCACAGTTGTTGCTGTCCCATGATACAAAACCATTTTGGACGGTGACAGCCGGGCAGTATGCGCGTTGGTTTGATCGTAAAAGTGATAAACAACGTCAGGGGAAAGTGCTTTCGCTTAAAATCGACGGTGACATCGCCATGGCGCGGCTAAAAATCACCGTAGCGCCTCCTTACAAGGCATATATCGATCATATTCTGCTTAAACAGATAGCCGGGAAATGGCAGATTGTTGGTAAAACCGCGACGGAGCAAACTATTCAATATAAAAATAAAAAAATCCTCTTTATTGCATCGAGTGCCAGCTTTCACGGCGATACAGAGCTGCCCGCCGGAACCAGTTTTTCTGAGCTTGTGTACGCCTATGACACGTTTATTAAAGCCGGATATACGGTGGATTTTATGAGTACCCGAGGGGGAGCATTGAGCCTGGCGTACGTGAATACGTCTGTGCCGATCCACAAACAGTATTTGTACGACCCTGAATTCATGTATGCAATTGGTCACAGCCTGGCACCGGAGCAGGTTGATGCGTCACAATATCATGCCGTGCATTATGTTGGGGGAAGCAATGCTATGTACGAGGTCGCTGAGCACCCTCAGATCCAGGCCATCGCCATGGCGGTGTACGAGCAAAATAATGGCATTATTTCTGCGGTCTGTCATGGTACCGCTGGTATTGTGAATTTAAAACTGAAGTCGGGTGCGTATTTGGTGGCCAATAAACGTGTTAGTGGCTATCCGGAATCTTTTGAACGACAGGGCGCACCGTATCTTAAGGCGTTCCCATTCTTTATCGGTGAGCGAGTAAAAGCCAGAGGGGGCGAGTTTTTACATGGTGAACGGAACAAACCATTTGTTGAAATTGACGGCAGATTGATCACCGGACAAAATTATTTGTCTTCAGTGGCGGTGGCTGAGGCCATGATAGAGGTGTTAGATAAGCGTTAGGGTGGTAACACGGTGGCGAGGCAGTGAACTGACCCTGTCAGGAGAGAAGGGGAAAATACTTGCCGCTTTTAAAGTAGAGGCAATTAATTGCCTCTACGCAAAGGTGAGCAAATTAGTTATTTTGCTCTTGCCACTTCAGTAACAGTGAAAGTGTTAAACCGCCGACCTGACCGGCTTCATTCAGGCCATAATGGGTCATGGCTGCGTGTCTGAATGCGTTTGAGACTGATGTCAGATACTCTTTCACGCCGTCCTGACAAGCTTCACGGTAATCTCCTTCTGTTGAACACTGGTTGTAATACTGCTCGATATTGGGAATATAGTGAGTAGCGAAGTGATCAGAGAGGTCGCCAATATAGGCGTCGATCAGAGGCTTGGAAGTCTGCTCCACAGCATCAAGTGTGGCGGTGTCATCCCAGCAGCGCGACCATACCTGAGGATGTGCAGCTTCTTTCTCTTCTAACGTAGCAATGATGTCGGTAACACGGTGCTGAAGTCTGAGCATTGAACGGGCATCGTCAAAAGCAGCGCAGTTTTGTGGTGAATTCACGGCCTTCTGGACACTGGATTCAAGGAATCGATTAAAGCTGATGCGCGCTGGCTCAAAATCTTGCGCCAGGTTGCGCCAAAGTGATAAAACCACGCCCAATCGGTAGCCATAGAAATCGTAGTCTACTGCAACCCCTTTTTTGACCAGCCACTGAACATTGTCCAGTGTTTCCTGGTAGTGCCCGGAGTCATACAGGTAAAACGTGTCGTCCAGTTTGGTTTGAAGTTCAGGGTCTAAATTACTGGCGTGAGAGGAAAAACAGAAAGTGCCAGAAACCAGAAGGGCGGTGGAAATTAAAAGTTGTTTCATTTTACTCTACTCCTTAGGAAAAAATGAATTGTCTGTGGCTCCGTATTCAAAGCCACGGGTTAGTTTTTAATACTGCCTGATTGAGCAGTAGCAATTCATAAGCAGTATGCATGCCAAAATAGTAATTTATTACTTATTTATTTTTTCTTGCTCATTAAATGTTCGTATTTTTAGGCTGGTTGTTCGTATTCAGCAACGTGCAGGGCGTTTTTTTACCCGGTTAACATGGATAATAGGAGTCGCTGTAGACCTGAAATGGTGCTTCTATACAGACAGGTCGTTAAAGACTGCACTTAACTGGTGAAAATGTTTGCTGCGATTAACAATGAAGATGAAGAGTGTTGGGCTGAAAAGTTACATGATGTAAGTGATGTAGCGCGATTGCTGTCTAAGCCTTTCAGAAATCGCGCTAAACCAGGTTATGTTATTTGGCTTTGTGGTTCATGTGGTGCACCTGTGATTTGGGTTTGGTCACAGGCTCTTCCTCTTCTTCTTCCGGCAACTCGATGGCGTCATAACGCTCATTTTCTGGAATATCTTCCAAACGTCTTAAGGTGTTGACCTGAATATGCGGCCACTGTGTGGTTTCGCCACTGGCACCAAACATAAATTCAAAATCTACGATTTGCTCATACTGTAATTGATCGATGATTTTGTCCTTACCTGTTTCGTCCTGAATGATGATCTGTTCGAGCCACATGCGATGGCGCATGCGAACCACACGGCAGTAGCGTTCAATCATGACATTGTTCACGGTAGCGCCTTGCACTCCGGTATCGTGCTGGCTGTCTAACTCGATCAGATCATAGCTTTTGAAGTTTAATGCCTCATTGAACTCTGAAAGTAACAGATTTGGCTGGACAGTGTAGGGGAACTTTGCGCCATACTTATCGTAGTTAAAAATATTCAGGAAGTAGGCGCGTGCACTGTTGACGCCCTGATGTGCTTCAGGCTGACCTGGGTAGTCTCTTTGCTCATCCCGTGGCAGGTTTGTCCAGAAAGGCTTCTTCAGGCTGCCCGGGATCAGGTCGCGCTCAGGATCAATGCCCATGGTGGGAGAAATAGACAAGTAAGGTTGCTCCCAAAGCTTTGCAATCTCCGGTTTTTCAGGGGCATCAGGGGTTTTTTCTTTGTCAAAGTTGGTTACGCTACCCGTCAGGTGGATCGTCGTGCCATGAGGGATCACGCCTGAGCGAGAGATAGAATGGGGCGGAACAAATTGAGGGCCTTGCTCGCCCGGACCAATTACAGGGACGCCTCCATCTTCTGCAACCGTTTCAACGGTTGAGGGGCGAGAAAACATAGTGCGTGGATTTTGATATTGGCCATTCTCTTCCCATGGCATAGTGTTGTCGCCCAGCCACAGGTACATGCCATTCTCAAAGTGCTGCAGATCGCCATCGTTATCTATGATGGCTGTTTCATATTTTACCGGGCCATTAAATTGCTCGTTTGATCCTGCACGGTTACGAACCGGCGCGTTCACTTTTGTAAAGGTTAACTGTTCGCGGTATTGCTGTGATTTGAAATGAAAAACCCCAAATACGGTTTCTGAAGAAGTACCGGGAGAGGGCATGGGAGTGGTATGCAGGCCTTTGGGGCCACCTTTCCAGTTTACCCAGGTACCATGCAGTTTATCGAGCACGCCAAATTGCGGGACTGTGGGTTCATTGTCTTTTAATTCCGGGTAAGGGCGAACGGATGATTGTGGTGTCTTGCTAGTCATTGCATAGTCCTTATTTTTACGCCAACTTTTAGCAACTTGCTTTTCACAGGGCTGGTTGTTAGTAATATGTCGACGGGCTATTTCAAAGGGAACACGTACACCCTCCGGCGCATAAAGCGAAGGGCGTGTGTGGTAACGGTATGCGAAAAGAATGGACCAAATATACTCACTAAACCATTACAAGCTATTACAGGTCTTGACGGATTAAGCCCGATAATTTTTCATAAAAAATATCAGGCTAAGTCTTTTTTGACTGAGCCAGATACCCTTGTTGTTCAGGGTGCAGTATTACGGGCAACAGTGATAATTTCCTGGCGGAACCAGCGGCTTGCCTGATCGTCTTTATTGCGGATATCCCAGTACATTTTCATTGAAAAAGGGGGCACCGACAAGGGAGGCTCAAACTCAGCAATATTAAATTTGGACTGAATGGCAGCCACAAACTTACGTGGCGCTGTAAAGATCGCATCACTGGTTTCAACAATATAAGGCGCGCTGGAGAAGTTAGCGACTTTGTATTGTACTTTTCGGGTATGTCCCAGCTTGCCCAGCGCGTCATCCACAGTACCCCGAATGTCTTTCCCTGTGCCAGCCAGAATATGCGGGTAGCGACAATAGCTTGCTAAATCGAGTGCAGAATCCAGGCAGGGGTGGTTATGTCTGACGATCGATACATAGTCGTCTTTGTATAAGGTGGTTACCATCAGAGCAGGGTGACTGGACTCT
Organism: Pseudoalteromonas rubra; assembly: GCF_005886805.2. Taxonomy (NCBI): domain Bacteria; kingdom Pseudomonadati; phylum Pseudomonadota; class Gammaproteobacteria; order Alteromonadales; family Pseudoalteromonadaceae; genus Pseudoalteromonas; species Pseudoalteromonas rubra. The sequence goes on along the minus strand of NZ_CP045429.1, from coordinate 2,534,407 downwards.
ATCACGCTGATTGAGAAGTCTACTTCCCCACTTTCTATCTGACTGGCAAAACCGCGTTTATCGAGCTTGGCAAAGACCACCTGAATATTTGGCGCAACTTTGCTCAGGTGAGGGATCAGAACTGGAGCCAGTGACTGCTCGACCAGGTCGCTGGTGGCGATAAAAAAGGTGCGACTTGAGTGCGCTGGCTCAAACTGCTCCTGGGAGAGGATATGGCGTTCAAAGTCATTGAGCCAGCGACTGAGCTGTGATTGCAGATATTCCGCACGTGGTGTCAGGATCAATTTGTTGCCCTGACGGATCACCAATGAATCATTAAAGCTGTGGCGTAGTTTTTTCAGTGTGTGGCTGACCGCCGACTGCGTCAGACCCGCGCGCTCTCCTGCCCGAGTCAGGTTTTTAGTTTCAAAAATCAGCTGAAGCAGGCGTAGCTGATTTAGCTCGATATCTGAAATGTTACTCATGCTCATCTCTTTCGGTATTATTCATATTCATGACTATATTAGAGCAATTAATTTCATTAATGAAGTGGGGCGGCTTATTCTAGACCCAAGTTAAGAACACAGGTCATCAAATCTCAGGAGATGAACATGAAATTAAAAACACTCGCAGCACTAACAGCATTAATTGCAAGCCCACTGACTCTGGCCGATGAGATCCTCGTGGTTATGTCGGATACCGCGCAAATGACACTTAAAAACGGTTACGACTACAAAACAGGCGTTTATCTGAACGAGCTGATGGAACCGGTTAAGTTATTCCTGGATGCAGGTCATACACTGACGTTTGCTTCTCCAAAGGGCATGGCACCCAGACTGGACCCGGTATCTGATACGCCAGACCACTTCCTGGACGTCAGCAAGGCGAACTATGAGGCGCACAAAGCGTTATTTAATCAGCTTAAAATTGATGATAAGACCGACAGTCCGGTTGTCAGCTTTGCTCGCATAGAGCAAATCGGTATCGACAAATTTGACGCGGTATTTGTGCCGGGCGGTCATGCACCTTTGGGCGATTTGGTAGCAAACCCGCAACTGGGCGAGTTTTTACGTCACTTCAATGCCCAGAAAAAACCCACCGGCTTAGTGTGCCATGGTCCGGTGGCGTTGCTTTCGGCACTGCCAAATGCCGCTCAGTTTGAGATAGCTATGAAGTCGGGTAGGAATGTCAAACCCTCAGACGGCTGGGTGTATGAGGGGTATCGCATGACCACATTCAGTAACTCTGAAGAAGCCGTTGCAACACAATATTACCTTGGCGGTGACGAACTCCACTATTGGCCACAGGATGCACTGACCAAAGCCGGTGGTGACTATTCTCGCGGTGAAAAAGACTGGCACCCACATGTTGTGGTTGACCGCGAATTGATCACCGGTCAGAACAACAAATCGTCCACTGGTGTGGCATTAGCATTACTTAAGCAACTTGATCAATAACCGCTACGGCAAAGAAAGGTAAGCGCACTGCAAGTGTTCTTGTGGTGCCTGACAAACAAGATTTTAGAAAATTCTGGAGAATAGTATGACTCAATCAGTTTTAGTGACCGGCTCAAACAGCGGATTTGGCTACCTCATTGCGAACACACTGGCGGCTAATGGTTTTACTGTAGTGGGCACCATGCGCGACCCGCAAGGGCGCAATGCCTCGGTTGCCAATGAGCTCAGGACGAAAGGGATCTATGTCATCGATATCGACGTGACCAACGATGAAAGTGTGGAGCAAGGGGTAAAAGCAGCAATTGAGCAGGCTGGGCACATTGATGTACTGATCAATAATGCGGGCGTAGGTACCCTTGGTTGGCAGGAAAGCTTTGATATCGATGATTTTAAGCGTGTGTTTGATATCAATGTGTTTGGCGTGCAGCGTATGACGCGGGCTTTGTTGCCACATATGAAACAACGTGGGCAGGGAACCTTAATGCAGATTTCCAGTATTTTAGGCCAGTTCGTATTGCCGTTCCTGGGCTCTTACAATGCAACGAAGCATGCGGTCGAAGGTCTGGCAGAAAACTATCGTGTAGAGTTGTCTCAGTTCGGTATTCAGTCTTTAATCGTGCAGCCGGGCGGATTTGGTACTGATTTTGGTGCAAACCTGCTGAGATCAAGCGATAAAGCAGTCACCGAGAGCTACGGTGAGCATGCTGATGCGCCTGAGCAGATGTGGGCAGGCACAGAGCAAGGTCACGATGCAGACAATGCACCCAGCCCGCAAATGGTCGCAGACGCGGTACTGGCGCTGCTGCAAACAGAGGTGTCTGAGCGCCCGTTCAGAACCACAGTGGATGGCTCGGGCTTAAACCCGGTTATTGAAGCGGTCAACGAAGCGCGAGAAAAAGCCATGCAACATATCTATGCTGCCTACGGCATGGACGCTATGTTCACAGTAAAACAAAGCTCATAACTTTACTATGGAATGAGGTGCGCAGGTCTTTTCCCCTACACGGAGTTAGGGGAATGGCCAGACATTATCCCCGATTGTTTATGCGCCTGGATGCTTTTAAGCATCAGGCGCATAGCGACCGAATATCAACCTGTTCACTGTTACCATTCAAGTGGGGGAACAACTCGGCCAAGACACCCTCTGACTTGCATTTGTGTTGGGTTATTTGGCCCTCTTACAGGTTGCTCACCGACTTTAAATTGATATTCTTTGCCGGGTTCAAACGCCAGTACAATTGATGACCCTCCGTAGCCAAAGTGACCCATATACTGACCTCGTTCCAGCTCAGCGCCATTTTCTATGGCATTCACTATGCTCCCGACGCCCCAAAAACCAATGGCAATCATAGCCACCAGCCCAAGGTCGGGCGTTTTTATCACCCAAACATACCGCTGGTGCTTACCCAGTTTTTGATACCAACCAGCCTTATCGCTATTTTTAGGCGGTAACGGGTCGTAGGGGTGGCGAGGATTAAAGTTATCAAAGTCATAGTTATACGCGCCCTCATATAATCCCTGGTCAATCACAGTACCAGAAACAGGGGCGTGAAAGTGGTGGTAATCGGTAAACCAAAGCAAGATATCCAGTAATGGGCCACCGATGAAACAGCGTCCATATCCCGGGATAGCGTCTATCAAATTAAATCGATCGCCAGATTTTCCTGGCAGCACATAGTGGTTATTGGCATGGCTTTCGTTAATTTCATAACCGCCCTTATCAAGGAAAAAGACCCCGCCATCACAGGGAGAAACAATAACTCCTTGCTCGCCGGCTCTATGGCAAAGAGGGCGTTGCCCCGGCTTAAGGTTACGCAGGAAAAACTGATTGAAAGACCCAAAACCACCTTGAGGATTATGAGGGTCCGGGCGTTCGTAGTGATTAATATTGAATGGGTGCTGATCTGTCCCAGAGTAGTTCATCCACGCACTCAAGGTACCGGTGGACGATGTGCTGTTTATCCAGTCACCATGGAAGTTTAGAAATTGCCGGAACCAGCCTCTGAAATAGCCGTCGTTAGCGAGTTTCAGGCCAGACTCCGTATTCACCAGATAGTCCCAATACTCGATGTATTGTCCTGGGTTGTCTGGCGTCGGTGTGTAAGTTAACCACTGAGCAAAAAAGCTTTGCAGAGTATAGCCTGGCTCACGATATAGATACGGCTGCCAGAAAGCAGCGATATCTTTACGTCGGGCTATATGGGTTTCTGAGCACACTTCGGCGAGAGCTTCGAGGTACCAAAGCAGGTTGAGCTGATTTTCAAGAAAAACGCCATCCAGACCCGCAATATGGAGTTCTGCCAGAGAACTGATGTCATCCCAGTTAATGGGCTCGGGTAGGGGGATCGTCGAAATGTCAGTCATGGTATCTGTCCTGTGGGTTCAAAGCATCTACGCTTGGTTGTCAGTCGAGTGTTTGAGATAGAGCACAATGACTTATATAGGTGAGGGATACAGAGTGGGCAATTACAGCAGATTACACAGGGTCAAGAATGCAAAAAGCGGGCGATATCCGCGTAATCTGGCTGCTACAATTGAGTGGTAAAAATTGCAGTGAAATCCGTTCGATGACGGGATGATCCAAAGTGACCTGTATCACGTTTAACCACTCAAAATTGGTTATCAGGAATGTTCGTCTATGTTTCAATTCTTAAAACGCGATCCAGTCAAAAAGTTACGTAAGGCCTATGATGCAAAGTTGGAGCAAGCGATGCACGCTCAGCGTAATGGTGATATTCGCGGCTATGCGATGCTCACATCGGAGGCCGAGTCACTTTGGCAACAAATTGAGCAATTAGAAAAAAACAACGCCAGCTGATCCCCCAACCCGGCCTGATGGCGATGTGGGTCTGAATATGGTACAAATGACGCTGTAAGTAAAAATGTAAAAAGGAATCTACTATGCGGTATATCTTACTGGCTGGCTTGTCCATTGTTAGCGTATTTTATGCTCAGGGGAAAACCTTGTACGGCGATGTCAGGTTGACAGAAGTTCAGTCACCTAACGGTCAAGTATTCTGGAAACCTGATGCCGAGCATAAGTCTCGCTATCCCGTATAGCTGGTTGCGCCATTTTTAAGGTTAATTTGGATGCACAAGGAAACACGGAGTCGGTCGTGCTATTGCGCAGTATTCCGACTGCGTCTTTATCCAGGCCGGCCAAGAAAATACTAAAAAAGTGGTCATGGTCACTGGCGTCGGGTACTGCGCCTCAGACTGAAGAGAAAATTGTGCGGCTAGGTTTTTGTCTGGGAGGACAATCCGTTGATGAGGCACAGGCCAGATGTAAAGTACAGGCTTCGCTTAGCTGCGAAGCCTGATAACACGGGGCTCACTATTTGGGGGGTATGCCTGCTACTAGCTTGTGATTACGTCATCTATCTTTGTACTTATTTGTTCCCGCTCAGTCAGAGCCAGCTCGTCTCTTAACCAGCGATTCATCACCACACAGGCTGTCAGGTCGCCACTTACATTAATAACGGTGCGACACATATCTAAAATTCGGTCAACCCCGAGTATCAAAGCTATGCCCGCGGCAGGGATACCAAAGCTGGCTAACACGGACGCCAAGATCACAATACCGACGCCAGGGGTACTGGGTGAGCCGATTGATGCACCGACTGTGGTTAGGATCAGCAGCACGACCTGGTTCACAGACAAGTCAACGCCAAATACCTGTGTAAGGAAAATCGCAGCCACGACCTGATAAAGCGCGGTGCCGTCCATGTTAATGGTTGCACCAAGTGGTACGATAAATTGCACAATTGGTTTTTTTACCCCAAGTTGTTCCTGGGCTGTACGCATAGAGAGCGGCATGACCGCCGCGGAGCTGGACGTTGAAAATGCCAGTAATTGCGTGCCGCGGATCGCCTTTAAAAAAGCCAGAGGGTGGATTTTAGCTACAAATGAGGCGACCAGGGTATAGATAATCAACAAGCCCGCGAGTCCCAGCAGAACCGTCGCAACATAGGCTGAAACCCCAATCAATGCATCCACACCAATACGTATGGTGATATCACACAGCAAGCCAAACACCGCAAAAGGTGCCAACAGCATGGCCCAGTTAACGATTTGCAGTGAAACAGACTGGATCCCATCCATAAAATCTATCATCAGGGCTTTACGCCGCTCTGCCAGGGTTGTCAGTGCCATGCCAATGAAGCTAGCGTATATGACGATGGCAAACATGTCTTTATCAAGCGTGGATTGCGTTGGATTAGCGGGAATAATGGCTGCGACTTTATCCGGTATGGAGCTTTGTGTTGCCTGCGTTGCGACAATTTGAGTGGGTTGATCCACAATGGCGCTGAACAAGCCACTGTCCACATAGTTACCCGGCTCTATCAGGTAAACCACCGCAAGGCCGAGGATAACTGCAACAAAGGTAGTTGTGACAAAGTAAGGCAAAATACGCATACCGACTTTCTTTAAAAAGTCTGTGTCTTTGTTACCCGCAATACCCAGAATAATAGAAGATAAAACCAGAGGTATTACCACCATTTGGATCAGAGCAAGGAATACGCGTCCGGGCAGGGCAACCCATTGTGCAATGTCCATAGCGGCAGAGTGACTGACCAAGGCCGCGCCCTGAGGAGAAAGCAATAAGCCGATTGAAATGCCGAGCGCCAGTGCGATTAGAATTTGCAGCCAGAGACGCTTTTTCTGTAATAAGCCGGCAGGCGTGTTTGTCGTTTGACTGTTTGTCATCATGATTTCCCTGTTAAGCAGCACGCGACTTGGAGTAATTAGTCTAGCATCTTGATTAGAATTAACATTGACCGGTATCAAATGTGCGCGGTTCTTCGTTCTTTTGACGAGGGCTACGCTCACTTTGCATCATACTGAGATAAGTTTTCCTCCTGATCTAATAAGCAAATCCATACTTCGCGAAGTAATCACTTTTTGTTCACGGTATTACACCAAATTACTGCTACGCTTAAAGTTAACTGATTCAATTAGGGCCAGAGCATGCTGTGTCTGTTGTACCAATACAATAGGGAGCAGTAATGATTAAGTATGGATTTTTACCTTTTTCAGCCTATGTGATATCTGACTTTTTAGTCTTTCATCGTCACCGTTCAATTAGTCTGGAAATTTTACTACGGCAGATCCGTTTTACCGGTGTAGAGGCACTCGGTTTGGTAATGCTGATTGCTTTATTGATAGGCGCACTGATCATTGTTCAGGGTTACCCTTTGTTGTCCTCCATTGGTCAGGTTAAGTGGACCTATGCCATTTTGATTTCAACCATTGTCAGGGATCTCGGTCCGTTTATTGTTTGCTTTGTGGTGCTGGCCCGATCTGGTACTGCGATCACCACAGAGTTGGGCAATATGGTGGTTCGTAAGGAGATAGATGCACTGATAGCCATGGGCGTATCACCGATCTCCTATCTCGTTGCACCTAGGGTTTTAGGCATGGTTGCATCGCTCATTTTACTCATGAGTTACTTTGTTGCGTGCGGTATTTTTGGCGGCTATCTGGTCAGCAATGCATTTGCCTCGATCCCTCTGAGCACGTTTTTCGCTAAGCTCATGGCACAGCTGCACTGGCTTGATATGGTGATCATGTTGGCTAAAGTCGCATTTTCCGGATTGATGATTAGTCTGATTGCCAGCTATCACGGTCTGACCGTGAAAAGCGCGATTACTGAGGTACCGCAGCGCAATATTAAAGCGGTTGGTCGGGGTTTGATAGCCTTATGTGTGATCCATGTGATGTTTACTTTGTTGTATTTCGCTCTGATGGGTGACTGGTGATGAAAATAGCACTAAAAGACATAAGCCACAGCGTGGCAGATCAACCTATTCTTGCCAGTATTAACGTGACTGTTGAGCCGGGAGAATGTTTGTTGATCACTGGGCGTTCAGGCAGCGGTAAATCGGTTTTGTTCAACATTATTTGTGATATCACTCGCCCTCAACAGGGTCATGTGCTGATCGATGACGTTGAGATAGCGACAATGACGGCGTTGCAGTATGCGCGTTTTCGCCGTGATCTGGGGGTGATCTTCCAGGTATCTGCGCTGATATCCAACCTGACGCTAGAAGAAAACCTGCTGCTACCATTAAATCGCCATCATAGCCGGCTTAGTTTGAACGAAAAACACCAAAAAGTGAGGAAGATTTGTCGTCAATTCGGGTTGACTCAGTATCTTGACCAGCGCACCGACCGTTTGTCTTCCGGATTGGCATCACTTGCCGGACTGGCTCGTGCGTTAATCATGGAGCCAAAAGCGTTGATTTGGGATGCGCCAATGGCACAGGTTGACCGCGCCTGGTGCCAACATGAGCTTGAGTTACTCAAGGACCTTAAAGACAAAGGGACGACACTGGTGCTGTGCTCAAATCGACAGGAGTTAATCACGAGCCTGGCAGATCACCAATTGCATTTGGGAGTACCGGACGAACTAACTCTGGGGAGTGAGCATGCAGCACAAGCCCAAAAATGCCAATAGAATCGTCATCGCCTTCAGCCTTACCGGGGTATTACTCCTGGCCGCATTTTGCATCATGATCCTGGTGAATAATCACACCTTTGCCGACAAAGTTTATTATAAGACAGTGCTGGATAACGCGCGTGGCTTGAGCGCGTTGCCTGCTGTATATTTCAAAGGAATGGAAATCGGGCGAATTGACAGTTATCAGCTCAATTTGCAGAGTAATGAGATTGACGTTGAGTTTTGGGTGTTTCAAGAGTACAGCACAAAAGTCGTAAAATACGCGCTGCTAACGGGTGAACAACATCCTATTTTTGATGAGGTCACGACGCTAGATTTGCTGTTACCCGAAGCGGATAAAGTGGGCCCTTTTGTGTCCTTGCCGGCAGGGGCATTGGTACCCCACATCAACAGCGCGCTTGGTCAGCAATATCTCGCTGCAGGCTATGTATCGCGCTCAAAAGACGATGTGGAGTCGATCCTGACTAGTATTCAGGATCTTTTGCAGAATTTACAAAAGGAAGACAATCCAGAAGCGGGCTCCTTGTTCAGAGCACTCGACAGAGTCGCAAAGATCAGTGATCACATCATGATAGTCAGTGAAGAATTGCGCGAAAGCGAATTGTTACCTGAAGCTGAAAAAACCCTCAAGCAGAGCCAGGTCTGGCTGGCTCAAATGCCGCAATTACTCAATCAGCTGAATCAGACCCTGGTTAAAACAGACAGCATGCTGACCCAGGCTCAATCGACTTTAACAACGTATGGTCAGCCCACTGAACTAGTGAAAGAAATCACTGACAGCCAACTGCCGCTGGTTCTGCACAACCTCAACGCTAACCTTACTGTGATGCAGCAAATGCTCAAAGATGTGCACGGTGAGCGAGAGCAGTTTGTCCTGACAGTACACAGTGTGCAGCAAGTCCTGACACAAATGGAAAAAACCCTGGAGGCGCTCAATAATCACCCGGTATTCAGAGAAGGGATCAGTGCGCCCGTCGACAACGAAGGGATCGAAATGCATGATTAAGATACGTTGTCTGATATTGCTTTGTGCCCTTAGTGGGTTGATTGGTTGCTCCTCGGCGCCGGAGCGAGATTATCAGGTTAACACCTATCAGCGGCAGGCTTCAGCCTGGTTGGCTCAGGGTGATCGCAAACGACAGCTGGGGGCTTATCAGCAGGCTTTACAGTATTACGATAATGCTTATCGATATGCCAGTAAACGGCATGATGTGGCGCAAATGGGATTAGCCCGGCTTAAGCAAGCGGCGGTATATATCAAGCTAGGGCAGGGTAAATTGGCGGAAAGCAAAATCGCTCAGGCTGCTGAGTTTGCCAGGTTTGAGCAGACCGAGCTGATGCCTGCCATTGATTTTATGCGCAGTAAATTGGCATTCTCTCGTGGCGAGCAGGCACAAGCACAGTCAATTTTGAGCAAATTACAGGCTCAGTACGGCGATCAGCCAGAAAAACAGGTTTACTATCGTTGGGTGGGTTGGCAATATGCGCCAGATCGGTTGGACTGGCTTCAGGCTGGACAGGATATGCAACTACTGGCAAAAATGAAAGCTGATAGGACACTGAAAAACATTGAGATTTTGTCTTTTGTAATTTATCACAACGTACTTTGGCGGGTTGCGTTCGGACAACAAGATGTGCCCCAGGCGATAGAGGCCGCGATTACACACTTCGCATCTCTGGAGCTGACGAATAGATTGATTGATTGCTTTGAGATCGCAAAGCAGTACTATCTTTCGGTGGGCGATGAAGCCCGGGCTCAATATTATCAGACGCGTCTTACCGAAGTGAGCGGTTTTGGTCGTTAAGCCTGTGCACTTGTCTTTCTCTTAGCTTAAATCCACATCTGTATATGTTGTTGCTAATCGTAGATTACCTGCGAACCTGCATGTAATAGTCCGAGTCTCTACACTGGCGTTTGGGCAAACTGATGGTCATCTAATCAGACCACAGGACAATCGCCATGCAACTTTCACAAAGCCTTATCAAGGACATTATGCCCCATGCCAGTATTGATAATATTCGTTATTACCTGAGTGCACTGAACTCAGTGTTGCCTGAGTACGAGATAACAACGCCATTAAGGATGGCGCACTTTTTGGCACAAATTGGTCATGAAAGCGGCAGTCTGAAATATAAGCAGGAAAATCTTAATTACTCAACAGTGGCGCTGAGCTCCGTATTTAGCAAGTACTTCCCGGATGCGACGCTTGCTGCTGAATATGCGCGTAAACCAGAGCTGATTGCCAATCGGGTGTATGCCGATAGGATGGGCAATGGTGATGAAGATTCCGGAGATGGCTGGCGCTATCGTGGCCGGGGGCTAATACAGTTGACAGGTAAAAGTAACTATCAAAGGTGCGGGGAAGCGATAGGGCAAGATCTGCTCGGTCAGCCTGACCTGATCTGCAGTGAGCCGGAAATTGCGGTCAGATCGGCTTGTTTTTACTGGCAAAGTCGCAAATTGAACGCGCTGGCTGATCAGGATGAACTGGTCGCCATCACCCGAAAAATAAATGGCGGGATCCATGGTCTGGAAGACAGAGCGGCATTTTTAAATCGTGCCAAACAATTTATGTCGATAGATCAGGGAGTGTGACTATGGATGCAATTAGCAAAATGTCGCTGATTGAATTAAGTCGCCACTTTGCCTACCTGCAAAATAGCGAATTGTGCTGGCAAAGACTGGAGCATCTTATTCTGCAACAATGCAAAGAGAACTTTGTTCAGGCGCGCCAAAGCGCTCAGGAAGTTGATGCCATGTCTGTCTGGTGGCAAACGTGTTTTGAGCTGCTATCGGCACATCAAATCCAGATCTGCCATGTGAACTATCGGGAAGAATACATAGAGCTTTTCAACCGGGGCCCGGCGATTGTTGATTTACATGGCTGGAAATTATGCGCGGGTGATCAGGGGCAGTCGTTGGTTTTTCCGCGCCGAACACTGATGCACCCCCAAGAAAAGCTCACCATCACAACCAGTGAGCATGACTCTACGCTCAACTTTGCCAGTGCTCGACCTATCTGGAACAACCGGGGAGACAGTGCAACTTTGTTAGATGCCAGTTGGGCTGAGATCTGCTGCTGGAAATATGGTGTTGCTGCCCACTGTGAGGTTGCCATTAGTCAGGTTCACTATGACAGAGCACAGCACGATGAATACGTTGAAATTGCTAATCTGGGATCGGCCTGGGTAGATCTCAGTGGCTGGTCTGTTGTCGGCGATAAATCACAGCAGTTTGAGTTCCCGACAGGCGCGGTATTACGCCCACAAGGCATGGTGCGGGTTTATACTAGCCTGTGTCATACACAAACTGGCGGGTTCAGTTTTAACAGTAAACAGGCTTTGTGGATGCGAGAGGGAGGCGAAGCATGTTTGCTTGACTATCAGAGTCGGCTGGTGAGCAAGTTTAGCTGGTGAATCAGGGAGGATAGGTAAATGGTTACGCAAGCTGCCAGCAAAGAGCCTGAGGCCGGGACACCAACCATCCGGTTGAGGCCATGGACGCAACTCATCGAAGAATGCCATGCTATGATGGCATTTGCATTTCGCAAGGGATTACAGGTACCAGAAAGCACGGTGATCATGCTATATCAACTTGATCTCGAAGATAAAAATGTGGCCGGTGCGCGGGATCTTGCCCGGGTACACAACCGCCTGGCTGAGCTGGTATCACCGGCTAAACCAGAGACCATTTGGCTGATGGCAGAAGAAAGTCATAAGGGATCCTGGTTGTTATTTTTGGGTCGGGTGAAATTGATTCGAAAAATGATGCTGGTGGCGATCAGCTCACTGGTCGCGCTTATTGCACTAAGTCTGTCGAGTTACATTAACAACGAGAACATGGTTGCCAGTATGTTCGATATGGAAGGAACCAGGTTGCTATATGTGCAGGCAATTTTGCTCGCTGCTGCGGCAATCGGGGCCTCATTTTCTGCGCTGTTTAAAGCAAATAGTTATGTGACCGCGGGTTGTTACGACCCCAAATATGAAAGTTCTTACTGGGTGCGCTTTGTAGTCGGTCTGATTGCCGGGATCATTCTTACACAATTGATCCCGATTGACTTGCAAGCAGTAGCCGATGCCACAGCTGCACAGCATCGTGGTACTGAGATCAGCCAGGCTGCGCTGAGAATTACGATGGCATTGGTCGGTGGGTTCTCTGCTAATTTGGTGTATAAAATACTCGACAGAGTGGTTGAAACTGTACAGTCATTTATTGCTCCGCCAACTACTCCTTCACCTGACAACAGCACACAATCACAGGCTTCACATGTGCGTATACAAGAACTGGAGCAACTCACTTCAGTAAGCCTGAGCATCCTTACTATCCAACAAAAGATGACCAGCGATCCTGATATTACGCTTGAGCAAATTCAATTGATGCTCAGTGAGTTGATCGATGCAGTGACGTCAAGTCGCCACGCACAATGATAGTACCATGGTCTGATTATGCTGGCTGTCGACTTGCAAAAGTCGTAATGGTAATCAGCCCATGTATTGCTATGACTAAGTGCATAGATTTGCAGCAAAAAACAGCAGAAATCCCCCGATAAATTGGCGCGATAAATCTTATTCTGATCCTAGTGTAATGTTCAAACTATGGAGCAGAAAAAATGAGTACATTGAGTTTTCGTTTATGTGAGGCCCCTGATGGGCGTCGATTCGCCTGTTTGTCAGATCAACCTGAAGTAACGGAATTGTTCGATCTGGGTTATACGCTGGCGAGCCGAAATCGGCACAGCGTCATACCGACTTTGCCGCGACAAAGCTGGGCAAGTGAATACAGTGTAACCGGAGAGGCATTTACCCCCTTACAGGTAAAAGAAGAGCTGCCGCAAGGGATCAGGTATGCTTTTAATGCCTTGTTATCTGAACTCATTGAAGGTGTGGATGTGTTGTTTTGCAGTTATGCGCTTGGGAATGCAAATAGCCTCCCTGTTTGTGATGACATCATGGATAGATATCGCACGACCGACTTCGTACTTTTCCCTCAGGCTGCCAATCATAGTAAGGTCTCTGACATACCACCTTACCTGGTTTCTTACAGTTTGCCACGCAACGAGCTGTCAAGTATCGAACAGCATCGTATCTACTGTCAACTAAGTAGTTTTGCGTTTGCGCAGGCTTTTCAGGCCATTATTGAGCAGCGGGTCAAAGCCGGACAAACATTTTGTGACCTGACTCAAATGACGTCAACGATAGATAAATTGACAGCGCAAAGAGCCATCAATCGTTTTACAGAATGCCTGCGCGCCCATCATCAGCCTAGTCAGTAGCACACGTCTCTCACGGGCTTACTCAGCGCCGCCATGTGTTGAACCAGGAGAGCAAAGAGTTACTTGGTTCAACGTATTACGCAATTTATTTTTCCGGAGCCTTTATGACTTCCTTGTTCCATTTTTATGGCACCTACCTGGCAGGGCTTGCTCTTAACTTTGAACCCAAACGCGCACGTCTGTTGGCGAAATATGCTGGGCAGGGTGTGTTGCAGCGGGTACCGCAAAAGACCCTAAACTGGCATTGCGACTCAACGTACCTTACGCCGATCCAAACGGGGTGTGCGGATAATAATATCGATAGTTTTGGCCCAGCTCACTGTAAACTGGCTTTTTCTCACTTACCGGCTTTTGGTGAGTATGAGCAACGAATGGGTGAACCAGCACTGCTATTAGACGAAGCTGGTTTGTCAACTTCCCCCTCTAGGCGGTTGGCTGAAACAATGATTAAACCTCAGTTAAACAAGCTACCCGCCTTTTTGATGTGTCAGCCGGACAGCCGGTTCTCCCGGAGGATGCTCAACGACGTGATTTTTAAGTCTCGCTATCACAATGAAGTACAGCGGATGTCTGAAGCTTTGTTTGGTTGTCGCCTCTACGTTTATCAGAGTACCTGGCCTTTAGCGCACTGGCCGGCGCTTTGTCAGAGCTGGCTTGCGACCTGTTATGCGCTGGATTGCTGGCAACACAATAAACCCCTGAAACTGTTTGGCAACGACTGGCAAATGTGCAGAAATGCGCGTGTTCAGGCTATCTACCGCAGGTTGTGTGCTTTGTATCCGCAAATGATCAAAACACCGAACAGCGTAAGCCGGGAGCGCTTGTGGACGGCATTACTCAGTGAATACAAAATGCCTGAACTGGCTGATAAAGGTAATACAGCATCACGGGAAACGGCTTTTTTGGAGCAGGCGCGGCGATATGGCCAGATCACCAAAGCGGGGCGCATTCTGGCATTGAGCCAATTTAGAGAGTCTAACTGGTATAAATTTAATCTTGCCGCTACTTACCATTGCAACTGGCTATCACGGCAATTGCACCACCGTGGCTTTAATCAGTTTGATACCAGGCAATGTCTGGGCTCTGCTTTTGTGTCTTATTAATTCTGCTTAAGGTATCACCGGGTCGTGACTTGACGACCCGGATGATTTGTTAGGAGTGTTGTTGTGTGAGGCGCTTTTCGTCTGGGTTGGGTTTAGGTAGCACTACTGAGATAATGGCGCACGAGCTGTGCACTATGGCCAGCACCCGAAACGGCGCAACAATCGGATCTATCACCACGAATAATACTAAAACGGCATCCAAGGGAAGCCCAAGCGGACCAGAGACCAAAGTCAGCATGGTAAGCATAGATACACCTGAGGAACCTGCGGTAGCAGTACCCGCCAGAACGGACCCAATAATGATCACCATCACTGTAAGCAGATCTATATCGAGATTATATATTTGTACGACAAACACGGTTGCCAGCGCAAAATAAAGCGTTGGGCCAATTCGACACAGGTTGAAAGTAAGGGGCACCAGTAAATCGACCTTTTGCTTTTGATAACCAAATTTATCGGTTAGTGCATTAAGCGCTGCTGGCAGGCTCGCCATTGAATTCGCTGTACCCAGTGACACTGTAATGGGTTCTTTGAGTGCACTAAGAGAATACCAAAAGGTCCCCGTACGATGCCAAAGAACCAAACACATTAGTACAAACCAGCCGACAAAAGTTAGAATCACGACGGGAATAAACTTGATCATGGCCAGAATGGCGTCAGAGCCGATTTGCGATAGCGTTGAGGCAAGCAGGCCGCACAAACCAAATGGAAACACATACATTAGCCACTGGACGAGTTTGCTAAAAGCCGAGTAAATCGCTTCAAAAGAGGTACAGATGTGTTCTGCTACAGTATGTTTGATGGTGCCAATGGCAAATCCGAATAAAATGGCGAAAAACAGTACCTTAATGGTATAGCCATTGGCCAGCGCGGAAAAAATATTGGAGGGGACAAGGGTAAAAAAGAAAGCCTGAAGAAGCGAGCTTTCTTTGGGAGGTTGATAAGTTTCATTCAGATCCACCGCCAAATCGACCGCAGATAGGTCCTGGATCACGTTACCTATTGCATCCAGTGAGGCGGTATCCAGGTGGCTGCCGGGATTGAACATCAGGCCAAATAAAGTGCCGGTTGCACTGGCTGCAAAAATCCCGCCCAGAAACACCCAGCTCAGGCGACTGACAAAGCGCTGACTGTCTGGTTGATTCAGCAAGCGGCCAATACTCAGAGCAATCGCTGTGAGCAGGATTGGCAGCACACACATAGTTAGCATATCGAGATAAAACTGTCCGAGCGGTGATACGACTTTAATCAATTGGGGTTCATTCAGGCCGATATGGATACCGGCTCCGGCGCCAATAAAAATGGCCCAGTTGCTTTTTAGATGGTGCAGGTAAAATACAAACTTATTCATGATTACTCCGTTAATAGCGATGGATCTGATTGATGACGTCGTCGTAGTCAAACAACACTTTGTCGGCATTCAGATCCAGTGAGAGGTTATCGAGATAGGATTCAAGCAGTGCTCTTAAGAAGTGCGCATTAGGCGCTAAAGCAATGCCTTTCGGGTCATAGTCTTTTTCCAGCACCACGGTGAGCAATGACATAGCATTGTTTTTATTGTCGACTATGACTTTTTTTACCTCAGCTTCATCGCGAAAAGCCGCAATCACCTGTTGTGCTTTGAGAGCCTGGATGGCGTCCTGCCAGGTGGGATAGGGCACTATCGTCATCTGGCTGAATCTTTGCCGGGCATAGCCGACGTAGGAAGAATTGCCAATTACCGCCAATTTGCCCTGTAGTGTCTGGATAGTTTCAATTTTGCTGCGGTTGTTGAGTTGTTGCTGAAGCAAAATACGATTAACCAACAGGCCTTTACGCAATCGAATATAGGGGCGGGTGAACAGTACCCGGCTGGCTCTTTCAAAGGTGATACTGAGTTTACAGATGGCCAGATCAGCTTTGTCCTCGGCAACCATATCAATTGCCTGGTTCAGGGTTTTCGCACTGCGGTCAAAGCTCAGCGAAACGCCCAGCTTATCGGCAAAGCCTCTGATCAGCTCTACGTCAACACCGGTCAGCTTGCCTTGGGTATCATGGTAGTAAAACGGGGGCGTGTCTTTGTGATACATTGCAACACGCAATGTGCCTCGACTGAGTATTTTGGCCAGTGCAGGTGCCTGCTCCAGGCTTGGCGAGTCGGCTTGCGTCTGAGTTGCGAAGGTACTGGGGGTATACAAACAACATAGCAGACAGAGTAGAAAAAAAGGGTTAGATTTCATGGGCGTGTCCTTAAAAGCGATATTTGGTTGATAGCTGAATACGGCGCAACCAATGTGTTTGCTGATTGGTTAACACTCGACGAACCAGTGCGTACTCGAGCCCGATGTACATTGCCGTGGAAAGCTGATGGATTGTGTTGAAGTGCAGTGAGGTAAATTTATAAGACAGAGGGCTATCAGAGGTAATCGATTTGGGGTGCGAGATATGCACTGTACCCAGACTTAGGTTACTACGCCAACGCTCATCAAAGCGATATTGATAGGCTAGATAGCCTCCACCGCTGTTGAGTAAATTGAGTCCGGTAGGTGTCAGGTAAGCGGCGTAATTGTTGGCTTCCTGTGTATAGCGTCCTAGTCCTCTGCCATACCCTAAATAGCCTTTCAGCGTTGTATTTGAACCAAGAGTAAGCTTAGTTGATAAGCCAACACCAAACGCATGTTCAGTTTCTGATTGGTTTGACTGAGTGGTGTTATCGAGTTTCAGTTGACGGTAAACCGACTGCAAAGAAACATGCCCTGAACTGAGTGTCAGGCGTGCCCGGGCGCTCATATCAAACAAGGGATCGACACTGTTGTAATCGGATTGTGCTGAGGGTTCAGTACTGACGTAATCAGTTTGTGGATTTTCTGCGGCCACACTTAACTGCCAGTTGGCGTGTCTGTAAGTGTATCGGATCTGACTCTGACGCAGCATGGACTGGCCTGCTTCGTTGGCAAAGTCGAGCGTCTCGGGAAAACTCGTGGCATCGACAAAGTTCGACCAGTTTTGACCAACTTGCCAGTGCCCGGTATCTATATAAGCGAGCCTGAGGCGCGGTGTGGCCCCATTAGCAATTTTCTCACTGCCTGAGCTGGGAGATGAGCCCTCAGCAAAAAAGTCTAGCTCCAGTACAGCTGTCAGGCTGGAGTGCTGGTCACTTTGCCAGCTTGCTCTGACTCGTGACTCTCTGGCATGAATCCGGGTTGTGTTGGTTGGCTCCCCTTGTCCTAAGGTCGCATAATCTGTTCGATCACCACTGTGTCCTGACAGCTGGTAGAGTGCATCGACTTTTATGTAGCCTGACAGGCTAAGTTGCGGGGGGGCTGCGTTTGCGCTTGTACTGATAAGCACTGAGCTCAGTGCAAACAGAAATGGCTTTTTCACGATTTTTTCCTTCTTTTACATAATTAACAGGAGCTTAGCTTTGGAGTGAATAGGGTGCTGAGGGGAAGCGCTGAAGTAATCGGGTAAAACGCGGCAATGTGTTTTGCGGTACATAGAGAGGTTTAACCAAGCCATGTCTGTGGTGGTTGCCCGGGTGGTCAAAGAAGTCGGAAAAGGTCTATTTCTGTGACGACCCGGGGATATTTATATGACGTATTGTGAGTAATTTGTATTGCTATCAGGGGTGACAACGGACCGCCTGTTGTAAGCGCTTTTTATATTCGCGAGGAGGCACCTGGGTATAACGACGAAAGATCTTTTCAAAGTGACTGAGATCGCCAAACCCGACATCCATGCAGAGATCAGTGATCCTCATGTTGGGGTTTTTTTCGAGCATACGGCAG
This sequence comes from Pseudoalteromonas rubra, assembly GCF_005886805.2. Lineage (NCBI taxonomy): Bacteria > Pseudomonadati > Pseudomonadota > Gammaproteobacteria > Alteromonadales > Pseudoalteromonadaceae > Pseudoalteromonas > Pseudoalteromonas rubra. The sequence continues at coordinate 2,516,365 of NZ_CP045429.1, read as the reverse complement.
GCATGTCGTATTCTTAGCTCAGCGAGAATTTGTTTAAAGCTTTTGCCGAGTGTGCGTTTAAATAAGTAGGACAGGTGAGAAGGGCTGACAAATGCGTTGGCCGCCAGCGTGCCAAGCGAAAGGTCGTGTTGCCAGTGTGTACTGATGTAGCTGAGCGCTTTTTGCATGCTAGGATGAAACTTGGCAAACACACTTAACTCCTGATCCAGTAAGGCCTGAATACAGCGTGTTGTTATGTGCTCGTTTGAATACTGGTTATCAGTTACCAGCTGCGGACATAATTCTTTAATATGACAGACATCTATCTCAGGACGTTGTGTGCAGGTCAGTAAGCGAAGTACCGTTTTTTCAAGTTCTTGTGTGTTGTTGGGCCAATGGTAATTGCAAAAAATTTGCCGAGCGGCTTCGCTAAATCTTTGTTCCCGGTACAGTCGATGCCGTTTTGTAAACACATCCACCAGCGGCAATATATCTTCATGACGTTCGCGCAGGGGTGGCAGGGTGATTGAGAAGAAGTTTATTTTTTGCCACAGAGAGCCGGAAAACCGACCTTGTGTAATGCGTTTTTCTATATTTTCGCTGCTGGCCGTAATTAACCTGATTTGTTGCAGGTTAACTGTCGACTCAGTACCGATATGGTTGCTGCGGGTTGTGAGCATATCACATAACAGACCCTGTTGGCTTTGACTGAGGCTTTCCAGATTATTAAGAAATACACAACCACGCTTGAAGCGACCAGCAATAAAGTGAAGCTTTTCAGAAAATTGAGCGTCATTCAGGCTCGCACAATCGATTTCATAGAAAGCATGTGCACTGGATGGGCCGTTAAAATGCAACTTGCAAGCTACGTCAAGCACTTCGCTACCTGGCTCTGCCTGGATAAATACAGGGCAACCGCTTTCAGCGATCCGTTCGATGGTTTTTTCCAATGCCATGATGGGCTCACTATACCCCATCAGGGTAATGGCATGCCCAAGGTGATGATGTGACAGAGACTGGACAGAATTACGCCTGACTAACACGGCGAGTTGACTGGTGATCAGTGATAATTGGTTTTGATTTGGCTGTGTATCCTGGTTCTTGATCAGATTAAGGGCACCAATCTTTTTACGCTGATAAACAATGGGAAAGCTATGTTGTTCGGCTTTTGTGCAATGATTGTCCTGATTGAAATAGATGTGTGTTCTGGCCGGGTTGTTGAAGTCGCTGACTTCCAGTTGCACCTGTTTTAGCAGGTGCGGCGGCAGCCGGCTATTCAGATAACGGGTGAGTGATTTTGTGAGTGGCGCATGCTGTTCAAAAGGCGACATCTGGCGTGTAGCTGGGTGGTTTAACTCGTTCATCGTTGACTCCAAAGCAATAACAACTTTGTCTGTCCAAACTCCTTTTTAAGCAATAAGTCTGCCTATTCAGTGACTTATTACCCGGCTGTATGGCTGCAAACAAGGTTTTTTAGGTGGTTGATGAATACAAGTTAAGGAATTTATTCAGGATTCAATCGGGGTAAACTACGAAGTATTAGTTACTTCTCATTACATGTGGGTTAATTTTAATTGAATAAGATGGGTTTTATATGTTTAATTTAATGCTTTTGCACTCAGCTCTGTATTGGTTAAGAGATTTTATTGAGCTTGGCGCTGTGATTTGAGTTTGCTAGAGTAGCAGGGTGTGAAATAACCTGAAAAAGGAACAACTGGAATGGCAGGTATTATTGAATTGACAGCATTACTTAAAACCATGGAACCTGTTTTGCATGAGCCAGAATATGTTTTTTGTACCGTATCGGGCCGCCTTGAGGAGTATGTGCCACTGAATCCCATTGCAACCTTTCAGGAACAAGAGGGGCTAACACTGATAGTAGAAAAAGCGGCTGCACAGCAGTATGGCCTTGAGTATGAAGGTCCATTTCACCAGATAACTTTGACTGTTCACTCCAGTCTGGAAGCCGTTGGCCTTACAGCTGCCGTTGCGCGATGTCTGACCGAACAAGGGATCAGTGCCAATGTAGTTGCCGCGTTTTATCACGATCATATTTTTGTACAAACCAGCCATGCGCAGGCTGCTTTGGGCGCTCTGACTACTTTGGCTGCATCAAGCTAATTGATACAAAGGTCTAGTCATTTATCAAATTTACAAAACGGCTATATCTGAAATAATCTCGCTCTTGCATGTGATTGAGTGTGTTTTTATGGTATTTGATAACGCCACTCATTCTGCCAGAGCTGCCACCGCCTCTTAGTGTGGCAGCTTCTTTATCACTCAGGCAAACTGTGCGGCCTTTACTTGTTAGTGGGGTTTGCATTTCTCCGATAACCTCGCTATTGCACGCCAGTTCCCCAGCATAGCTATGGTTTAATAGCGGTGCAGTACTGTTAGCAATTTGCGTCAATAAATAGGATTGCCCGCAAATTCGTGCAGCCTGACCAAACTGATACTTTAGGCCTAACAGTAGTGCGTCGAAATCATGAGATGAAATAGTAACCAGGTTTTTATAATGCGTGCTGCCACTGATTGCTTGTGTTTCCAGTTGAGCATAATACGAGGCGGCATCCAGGTTGAGTCCATCCAGATCATAGTGTTGCAAAAAATCGACCACACTCTGACAAAACCCCTGGCAGCCATTAATGTCCTGGCTAAGGTAGCGCCAACCGTTATCATCAGGTGAGAGGCTGAGCAGCAAGCGGGTATTAGGGTAGTTTGCGCGTGTTGCATCCAGATGTGCCTGAAAGGCGTTGGTACCGCCGACTGCGACGAGCCTGGCCCCGTCCAGACCAGCAGGTCTTACCTGTACACCACTGATATACATCACTTTTTCGCATGTTGTATTGCGGTTTTCGGCCTCTGCTGGGCGAGAATTATATTCAAAAGTCATAATGATAACTTAATAGTTTACCTATCTGGGACAATACTATGAAGAGATTTGCTCACGCACACCATTACACCAGTATTACACCTTCTTACATGCACTAGCAGGAGATATTTTGTTGTGGTAAAGGGAATAATAATTAGCGGATTTCATTGGTGTTTTTCTAAAACACGGAGTAAGCTGAACAGCGAAATAACCGATAAGGAATGACGAAGATGCAAAACAAAGTTATGAGTGTAGAACTTAACAGCAAGAGTTTTCTGTTTCGACTTAGCCCGACGGGCACGAGTGAACAGTGGGGTTTGAAATACTACGATCAGGAGTGTGGAGAATATAAGTTGGTATCGGAGGATGCGCAACTCAATGTTGAGTTTGATTTGGGTGATATACCTGGCATTTCAGATAATGCTCGGCGTGCCTTGATCTCCAAACAGCAGGCTGTTTTTATTGTAGAGATGGAAGAGTGCACGTCAGGAGATTGGCGCTTTTGGCAAAACGGTATTTCTCTGTCCAGTGAGCAAGATGCACAGGATTATAATCTGACGACAGAAATTCAAAGCTCAGGTAAAACCCTGGTTCTGACGATTGATAATGTGCTTCGTAATGCCGCTCTGCCGGGTGACATGTTTGAAACCATCGACTTCCGTTTCGTTGCTGTGAGATTAAATAACTCAGCGGGTCAGCTGAACGAGATATTCTACTCTCAGGACCCTAGAGTAGGTGTACGAAGAAATAAACCAGCCTAAACAGCATCAAACTTCTGAAGGTTGAGGGCTAGTTCTGCATAGCGGGCTTTCTTGTGTCAATAATGCGAGAAAGCCTGGATTACCGCACAAAGACCTAAACCAGGGTAAATTAAACCAAACTGTGCCATAACCCACTTCTAATGCGGCTTTGGCATGAACGATTGCAGATGTTTGTTCATTGGCCAAGGCGTAAACCAGCGCTGCCGTGAAAGCATATTCACTGTTGTCAGGGGAAAGCTTAATTGCACGATTTAAGGTGCTGATAGCTTGCTCAAATTGACCCAGTTGGGCATGAGCTTGCGCTCTGTCGAGTAATTCATACATTGAGTGCTGATCTGCATTTAAATGGATGACACGTTGATAATGTTGAGTTGCTTCCTGCATATTGCCATTTAGCTTTTCTATGTCCGCAAGGTTCAGTAAAAACAAGGTATTATTTTCGACATCAGGCAAAGATCTGGCTACTTCCAGCGCTGCCGGGTATTGTTGATCTAGCATCAGGGTCAATGCCAGCATATTCAAATCCATTGGTTGAGGATCTTTTTGCACGACGACTTGATATCGTGTGATGGCTTTGTCCAGTTGCCCCTGTATCATAAAGATGTCAGCAAGTAGTTGGTTAGCCAGGTAGTCATCGGGTGTGATTTCAATAATCTTATTCAACAGGGAGATAGCACGTTCAAACTGACTATTTAAATACAGGTCATTGGCAAGGTTAAACATCACAAAGGTGCTACTGCGCAAAGAAAGCGCCTTCTCAAGGTGCTCAATAGACTGATCGAGTGCGCCTTGTTTTTTTGCTTTACGAGCTAAAATAATTTGCGCGTCATAGTCACTTAGCGACCTGGCTGTGGCTTTTTCGTAGTGTATGTCAAAGGCTTGCATATCATTTTTTTCCAACGCCAGAAGCATCATTTCTCTTTGAAAAAGTACACTTTGTTTATAGCTTATGGGTGCGTTATTAAGCTTCATGCTTAACCGAGCCAGTATCGCGTCATCTTTACTTTGATGATAAATATTTAATCCAACATCGACCAGCAGAGTATACGCGGCAGAAAGTTCTGGGGCGTCAGTTAAAAGCGCTTCCAGCCTGTTGAGGCTATCGATGTTGTAAGCCCCGTTGGTGTTAACATCTTCATATATGGCAAGATAATCCAGATATTCTTTTTGGTTTATTTTCCAGCGCTGCACTTTTATTGGTGCAATTTCCCCAAATAGCTTTGCGGCATGTTGCTGAGCCGTATAAAAATTATTCAGGTGTGTATTGGCTGGCATGGGCCAGGATATTTGCTGCTGAACTGTCCACTTGTCGCCGTATAACCTGCTGAATGTGACTTCGCAGCTGGCATCAGAGCAGTCTATTTCACTGGTAATGATATCAGTGGCACCTGTAGCGCTAGCCACTTCCTGTAGACTAGAATAGGCCTCATGGTTATAAACCACCAGTTCCAGTCCTTCATTTTGCAAAATGTATTGTCTGATAGCTTGATTGATCGTTGCACTCACTACATTTTTTTGCGGTGGTTTTAGCACCGCAATATAACGGGTGGTATCTGTGCGCTCCGAGCTATTCCAGGTCAGGAAAAAGGTGATGAGCGTAAACACCATGATGCAAAACGAAGCCAAAAATACGACGCGACGATTCGTGTACCAACTTATCTTAGGTGCCTTGTTTTTCTGTTCAGGTGCAGCGTGCAGAGGGACTGTTTCTTGTTCCAATATCGCATTTTGTGTGAGTGCTATCAGAATGTGTTCAAGACGCTTGGCTACTTGTCTTGCATCCGCCGGGCGCTCTTTGGGGGAGGTTGAAAGCAGTTGGTTCAACAAACAGCAAAGCGGCTCAGGCAGAGCTGGAATGATCTCATCGGCGTTGTCATACTCACCAGTTAAAATACGTCCACGTATATTGGTTTTGCCAAATGGATGGCGTCCACTGATAAGTTCATATGCTAATACGCCAAAAGAAAATAAATCCGATTGAGGAGTCAGGGTATCTCCTCGTAACTGTTCGGGTGAAATTGCCAGTATACTGCCATGGCTTTGATGCACTTTGGCAGTATGTTCATCTTCATGTGCCTGAGTGAGACGTGCAATGCCAAAGTCCGTGATTTTAACTTGCTGATTTGTATCGAGCAGGATATTTGACGGCTTAAGGTCACAGTGGATCACACCACATTGATGGGCCGCTGCAACACCATTGGCGATTTGTATCAGTAGTGTGAGCTTTTGCTCGAGGCTCAGTATGTGAGTTTTCTGGTGAAAAAGTAAGGTGTTGCCATCAACGTACTCCATAATCAGGAAGACCTGTGAGGGTGTAGTTATTATATCGTAAAGCTGAACGATGTGAGTGTGATTTAATCTTGCGAGGATCTGTGCCTCTGCAATTGCGACAGAGATATCTTCGCCTGTGCCATGCATCTTAAGTCGCTTGATAGCAACCTGGCGGTTGAGTCGGGTATCTTCTGCGAGTAATACTTCGCCCATTCCTCCTTCCCCTAACACTTTTATAACATGATAATGTTCGGGTAAGTCAGCTTGCTGGACTCTGATATTGTGATCCGCTGACTGCGTTGTGTGTGAAGGTTGGTGCGATTTATCCATGTTATCTATTATCTTGTGCCTTACGGATGGCAACGCGTTAAACGTAATTCTTGTGCCGGGAAAGTGGCCTTGAACAGTGCCATATGTACCGAATTGTCATAGTAACGGTTAAGCAAATCAAATGCCAGCTTATCCGCTCAGAGGCCAGTAGCGACTGTTTTGAATATGACAATACTTAGGTGTAATGTGGTGAAATCTGTGTTTTCAGTAAACGGTGTTATGCTTATGAAGGGACAGTAAACTGGGATTTGGCACAACACATTGTGTGACAGCCTCCCAGAGCCGTTATCGAGGAGCGACTATGGCCACGTTAAAGCATAAACAGCAATCTAAGTATTTATATTTAAAGTCATTTCATCGATTTGGGCGACTCAAACACTCCGTGGATAGCTGCTTTGATGAATTGGCTATTTCGCGGATCCATGCCGTTATTGAATGGCAACAGGGCTACTGGTTTTTACGTGATTTGAGTCGTAATGGCACCTGGTTAAATGATGTCAGGGTGCCTTACAATCAGGATGTTGCATTAAACATCAATGACGAAATTCGGTTTTCCGACTCAAGTTGTCACAGTTTCTGTGTCACAGACTTAGCACCACCTGAAGATTTGCTGGTGCCATATAGTCATGATGAGCTTGTCGATGGACAAGAGCCGGTGATTCAGTTGGAGAACTATCATTTGCTACCGAGTGAATCGGATCCCGAGCTGATAGTGTATTTCAACAGTACGGAGCAATCCTGGTGTTATGAGGAGGTCGGCTCTGAACATCCCGTTAGTATTACCGATGGTGAGCAACTGCGGTTTGCGCAACAGGTTTGGAGTTTGATCCAGACACGAGCAAGTCAGCAGGAGTGTACAGCGGAAGTAACTGAAACGGATCCAGCCGATTTGGAATACTTATTTACACTGAGCCAGGATGAGGAGTACGCCGAATTACAGGTGAAGCAAGCGCAAGAGAAAGTCGATTTTGAAACCCGGACACACCATTATCTGACTGCACTGTTGGCGCGTTACCGGGTAAAAGATATGCAACATCAAGTCGATGATGCGTCGCAGGGATGGGTGTCGGTGAAGCAATTGTCGCGTGATTTGGGACTGACAGAGAGTCATATCAATATCCAGATCCATCGTGCGCGCAAACAGTTTGTTGATCGTATGAAAGATAAATCCATGGCTGAGTCTCTCATTGAACGCAAGCGGGGGAGAGTTCGTTTTGGTGGCAGGCATTTCAGCATTGTCAAAGGTCAGCAGCTTGAAGCGTCTACCTTATATCAACAGCATGATGAGCTAATGGTAGGTTAGCAAAATACTTTGCTTTGTTGCGACCTAGTAGTCAGGATAAGCCCAAATCGTTTTTGGACTTATCCTGTCTTGGCAGGGTATCATGTCACGTAATTAAATTGAGCCGGTTATAAGGCTTGTTTTGGCTTGTGAGTGGGCAAATGGTCAATAGTTCAGGCCTCACCGAAATTCAATGTTAAGTGCCTGGCCTTCGATCACTTTGCCATTCGTGTCCAGATTGACCAGGTACCGCCATTGAGTTAATGCATCAATCCCAGCCTGGTCAAAAACGCCTGTAGGGCTTGATTCTAAGACCGTAATGTTTACCGGCTTTCCCTGACTATCGATATCAAATTGTAGCGATATATGGCCTTCAATTCTCTGGTAAGCTGCTTCTCTCGGATAGTCGTATGGCACCTGATATTTAACAACGGGCTCCTTGGGCAAAGAAAACCTAGGTTGTTTCGCTTGCTCTATCTTCACTGAGGTGAGTGCGACAAAACTGGCGTAGACATCTGACTTTTGTGAGCTTTTATTCATTTTTTCTCTGAGTGCACTCATTGCCGCTTTATCGTCCTGCTGTAAGGCAATGTAAAGCAGCACCGGGTCAAGATATCTGTCTGCTGTTATCCCCATATATGTGTAATAGGCGTCGATCTTACTTTTAGCTTCATCAAAATACCCCAGTCTAAATAATCTGAGAAGTTCAAGGCGTAACAGTGTCGCGTGTTTTTCTGAGTCCAAATGTTGCCCGGACAGCGCGGCTTGTGCGTAATAAACCACCATATGGTCCATTTGGTTACGATCGTGCACCAGCGCAAGTTGATAGTTTATTGCAGCAGTCTCAGCCTTAGTACCTGGGGTCAGGCTCTCTAAAAGTTCCATTGCAGGGAGTATTTTACCTGAACGGCTCAGTGCATTAGCCCGCTCAAGTTTGGCCTGAATTGATGTGCTGATTGGGCTGCTTTTACGTTGTTGATGACACTGATAGGTAAGGGGGTTGCAGTGCCCGATTGCGCCTGTAGTAGTTTGATGAGATTGACCGGAAGACTGGCAGCCGCTCAGTGCAATAAGTGCTGCGAGTTGTAAACAAAGTAATTTTATTTTCATGTTAATTATCCCAGTTGCTCAGGTCAGATTATATCATATGGCAGTATTTGGCCGGTGAGTTTTCGATTTAGCGTACAAAGTGGACAAATACATGGCTAGGATGTTTCGGGCCCGGCATATCCTTGTACCAGTAAGTTGACACTCATTTATTTGCTAATCTACGTATTCTCACAATTGAAATACATTAAGACACTATTGCCAGGAGTGATCTATAGGTTATTATTGCGCGAAAGTGGATATTCTCGCTTGCTCAACGGGGGAGAATAGGAGTGGCGGCAAAACCTGTTTACAGTGGACGCCGTGAGTACAGTTGCTGATTGAGAGCAAAGTAGATTAAACAAAAGAGCAATATGAAAACGTTAACACATTTCTTTTTATTGGGTTTGATGATTTTAGTCGCTGGGTGCGCCAGTAAACCGCTGACGCATGATTATCAGGGCAATATCAATATACGCACATTGCAGGTAGAGCTGGCACCGATCAGAGATCCAGATCAAAACCTGTCTGGTGATTATTCAGAGTTAACCACAGCCATTAAGGGCGTGCAGGAGATCCTGGACATGTTTGACCCGGCTCAGAGAAATGAGTTGATGGAGCAGTTACATACTTTTGAAACGACTCTGGTTGATGGCATTCGCCAGCGTGCTGCACTGCCACTGAACCCTGTTACAGAGTCTGAAGTGAGCATGCAATACGGTGACAATAACGAGCTGTTAAGCGTTGAGTATGATTATCCACTGGTTGATGGTGCTTATCTTAACTTGTTTGTGACCATTTATTATACTGAGCGCTCGGACTTGGCGGTTGGCGCACAAGAGCTAAACGCCAACTTTATTGAGCTAAGGCCAGAAATTATCCTGCAAATTGATGGCTACAATGAAAAGGGAGAGCTGTTCTGGCGTCAAACAAGCCGCTATGAGTCACAAGAAGTGTATAAGTTTGGCGACCAATATATTCTTGGCGTACCAACTGAGCGCCTCAAGGAAGCACAAATTTTCCTTGTGCCAATGGCCAAAGGCGTTACCGATAATTTGCAAATTTTAAGCGAGGCTAAGTAACTTTTCTGTTTGCTAAGGCCTTTGCGATTGCAAAGGCCATCACGTCACTTTTATCACCTGATACTTCTCTCATTTTTTCAATAGCCAGAAATTTAATCAATCCCACCTTATATCTTTTGGACAAAGATATTTTGTTAGTTTTTACTCTCTTTTAATGCAAATAAAAATGATTTTCGTTTGCTTTTGGTTGGGTTGGAGCGTATTCTTGTCGCGCCATTTATATCTGTTATTTAGCGGTTTTGAATAGGAGGTGTAATGGCAAAGCAATAATGAATTCAATTGTATAAAGGAGTAAATCGTGAATAGACACATTAATTTATGGATACTTGCAGTTATAGCCTCGTTTGCATTTTTTGGACAAGCCAACGCTTTCGATATCTATGAGGAATATGAATATGTAGAGCAGTGGAATGCGACTGGTGAATTTACCTACCGGCGGCATGGGCAAAATGTTACTTATAGCAAACAGCACATGGGCTTGCTGAAAGCAACTGAAAAGATCAAACAATTGAGAGCGGCAGAAGATGAAATGTATACCCAAATTAAAAATGAGGTAACCGCTGCTATTTCAGGTAAGGCTAGCCTGTATGGATTCGATTTTAAAATACAAGGCCCTTTCAAAGTGAGTCTTCGCGGCCAGCCAAATGGCGATGTAACAGCGACTGTTGGCGGTTTTAGCGTTTATGCCTTAGCTAAAATTAAAAAGAGTTGGTATGCAAAAGGAAAAATAATTGTTTCTAGCAATGTATTGAATTTGAGCGGTAATTATAATGTTAATACCGGCGTAATCAGTGGACTCAGGTTAAATCCGGGTTTTAATATTAACGTTTCGATAGATGTTGACTCTGTGTTCGACTTTATTCCTGGCTTCAATGCAATTTTAACGAATAAATTGGAGGATAAGATTGAAATCACTGCTGAATCAAAGATCCAGGCCGCGTTAAGTAGTCGAATAAATCAGTATCAGAAGACTATATTTGGGCTGGATCAGGCGATTCCAACTGGGGTTTATGTTATTGGTGGTGAGGATTACGCTGTTAAGTTGAAAGATGAATTTGCTGAATTAATTCGTGGTGCGCATATAGAGCTCACCATTGACAGGACTAAAAGGCAGCTTTTTCATGAGTTCAATGGCCAAACAAGCTTCAACACTATCATTTTGGGTCAGGCTAGCATTAACTTAAACAACAAGTTTCAGTTAACAGTAAAAGACACCCCCAAAATTGTAAAATGCACAGAAATGAATGGGCACCGCTGGTGTGATCCGGTTAATAATTAACCGTAACTTGGCTTAAAGTACGAGCGGACAGATTACTGCTCGTACACCTCGACAACAAGTTTCTGTCTTAAATCTTAAAGTCAAAGACGCGTATTTACGAATACTAGCTAGCGCAGTAACAACCAATAATTCCACCAAACTTATATTTGTAACGAAATTTTCTGCACATAATTACAGGCATAGAGGATGATAATACGTTATTTCCTTTACTATGCATTCGTCCTGATTCGTTTGATGGCCTCTTGATGCTGCAATATGATTGATTGCTGATTACAACTAAAAACAGGTTGTTATTTGGCTCAGCCAGTAGCGGCCAGAAACACTATCAACAAATAGCAGGACAATTATGCAGAGAATTATTGGATTATTTTTGACCTTATGCGGGATGAGTATGCCTTCTCTGGCAGAAGAATATACGCAGGGCAGGCAGATAGCTGAGTTGCCTGATGTATTGTCATTCCGAGAGCGTGTTCAGCCCATTAATGACATGGTGACAGACCGACTGGATAATTTACTCCCTAAGCTGATGCAAGAAGCTGACCTGGATATGTGGCTGGTGATTAATCGAGAGTATGGAGAGGACAAGCTGTTTTATACGCTTGTGCCACAACCTACGTTTGCTGCGCGACGTACGACTTTGTTGGTTTTCTCAAAGCAAGCTGATGGCAGCGTTGAGCGGTTTAGTGTTAGTCGTTATCCCATCGGGGACCTGTACCCGACGGTGTGGAAAGGTGGCACAAAAGCACAACAATGGCAGCGTCTGGCTGAAGTCATTGCGGAGCGTGATCCAAAACGCATCGGTATTAACGTAAGCGAAGACTGGGCACTGGCTGATGGTCTGAGCGTGGGGCTACATCAGCAACTATTGAAGGTATTACCCGGTAAATACCAAGAGCGATTGGTAAGCGCTGAAGATTTGGTGATTCGTTGGCTTGAAACGCGTAGTCAAAAAGAGCTTAACGTATACCCTCAGGCCGTAACATTGGCACGACGTGTCATTGCTGAAGCATTCTCCAATAAGGTGATCACACCCGGTGTAACCACCACCAAAGATGTTGAATGGTATTTACGCGAACGTTTCGAAGAACTTCAGCTCAGACCCTGGTTTCAACCATATGTAAATATTCAGCGGCAGGGTGATAAAACCACCAAACAAGACGTTTTCATAGGCGAATATAATCGCACCATTTTGCCAGGAGATATCATTCACACCGATGTGGGGATTTGTTATCTCAATCAATGTACCGATACACAAGAAATGGGTTATGTACTTAAATTGCACGAAACGGATGTGCCAAAGGGTCTCAAACAGGCAATGGCGATGGGTAATCGCTGGCAGGATATTTTAACCAGTAACTTTAAAACTGGCCTAACGGGTAATGAGATCCTGGCCAATACCATCAAACAAAGTGAGGCGGCAGGGATCGTGAGTAGCACCTATACCCATCCGTTAGGATTTGTGGGTCATGCGCCGGGACCAACCATCGGCATGTGGGACAATCAGGGGCCAACGCCTGTACAGGGGGATTGGAAACTTCATCCAAATACTGTCTATGCCATTGAAGGTAATATTAAAACCCAGTTACCGGAATGGGATGATCAATGGATCCAAATCAAGCTAGAGCAAGATGCGGTATTTGATGGTAAGCAAGTTTGGTATCTGGCTGGTCGACAAACGCAATGGCACCTTATTCGATAGCGTATAACCAGTTAAACAAAGCCCGCATTCGCGGGCTTTGTTTTATCAGAGTGAATGCGAGTATATCCACATTATAACAGGGCACTCAGTGGTAAGTTTGGTGCGGCAATTTGCCGCTATAATGCGGCATCTCTTTGCAACTATAGGCAATGTATCCTGGTAATTCTCTAAATTTAAAGGGTATTTAGAAGTGGCGTAGGTTTTGCTGTAGTAACAAAACATTCACAAGGAGACGAATTATGATTTTAAATACCTCTATCCAGAGCGCAGTGAGCCCAGTCTCGCAGTATGCTGCCATTAAGACTACCAACACGGTAGCTGATGTGAGTAACCAATCTGCACAATCCAGCTCCACGGCCGTGAAGCATACATGGGATTCTTTTCGGGATGATGTTGAATCCGACCCTGTGTTTGCAAGAGAAATGGCAGAGACAATCACTTTTATCCCTAACAAAATGACTGTAAACCTCGACGAGGCGCCACCACTGACTGATCCCGTTGCACACAAAAAGTGGGCCGATCAATCTGTCGAGTTTGACCGCATTGCTGAGCAAGTGACTGAGCAACGTATCGCATTGTTCAATCGTATGAAAGGTGAGGGCGCCTCTGATGCTGATATTTATAACGAAATGATTGCGTTTAATAAAACTCTACCAATGGACTATCAGGCAAAAGCAGGCATGTTAAGTGTCCATCAATCAGCGTAATTTAAGCGCAATGTAAAAATTGCCATAGGGGATCGGGTGTTGAAGATAAATATTAGAAACTCCCAGTGGCTAATAATCAAAGCCACTGGGAAGTTTGGTACGAAATTAGAAGTTAAATGAAACCTTGCCGTACACAAAGCGGCCATCTGTGCTGTAAGCCGAGAACGCTGAGTATGGGAAGATTTGGTTAAAGTTACTGAACCCTATGTTGCTGACAGTATCCTGCGGATATTGATCAAACAGGTTATTGGCACCAAGGGCAACGCGCCATTGCTCATTGACTTTGTACGCTACTTCCAGATCGGTGATCCATTTGGCTTCCAGCACTTCATCTTTTTCAACTGTGCTGGAAGGGTCGGTGACCTCGCCGAAGCGGGTTGCCTTAACCATGACCTGCCATTGTTCACGCTGCCAGTTAGCAACCAGGTTCCATTTATTATCTGGTGTCCCGGATTCAAAGCGCTCAATTTCACGACGAGCAAAATACTGATAGCTTTCGCCCAGCGCAGCCAGCTCTGCCGGGTTCGCTTTCACATTGGTCACCTCAGTGTCATTGAGGTTTAACGCTGCACTCAGGTTAAGATTGCCATAATCAGCCAAGTCAAAGCGATAGGTTGCTACAATGTCTACGCCCTGAGTACGAGAATCGATGGCATTGGTAAAGTAGCGCACACGCTGTACGTTAAACTCACCCGCCTGTTGCAGGATCTGCTCAACTGCGTCGCCACTGAGGTTTTCTGACATCACAATGCGGTCATCAATATCAATGCGATATGCATCCAGCGTCAGGCTGAACGCATCCTGGGTGTAGATGAATCCGGCAGTCAGGTTGACCGACTCTTCTGCTTCCAGAGGTTGTGCGCCAAGTGCCGCCGCCGCTGGGGTATCTACCGGATACAAGCCTACTTCATTGGGTACACCGTCTTCAAAAACCGTGGCAATTGATTTGTAGGAGGTCTGTGCCAGAGAAGGGGCACGGAATCCTGTGCTCAGGGCACCACGCAGTGACAATTGGTCGTTAACTACATAACGTGTTGCAAGTTTACCGGTCAGTGTAGAGCCAAAGTCGCTGTAATCTTCATAACGCGCTGCCAGAACCAGGTTCCAGTCTGTTGTCAGGTAAGTATCCAATTCGGCAAACAAGGCGATGTTATGGCGTGACTCATCAACCGCACTTTCTGGTGAAAATCCAGCCAGAACCTGCGCGCCACCAGCGGCAACCGGTTGTCCGTTAGCATCCAGAACGGTCTGGTAAGAGGCTAATTCACCTGTCTGGATCTCATAAGTTTCGCGGCGATACTCACTGCCCAGTGTCACAAATACACTATCGTAAAGGCCTAAGTCCAGCTCGGTTTTTGCTTCAGCGTTAACCAATAGCTGACTGTAGACCAAAGCACCGTTGTCAAATTCTGTTGGGCTGCTTGCACCCATTGACGTGTTCAGGCTGTTTGATACGCCAAAGCCGAAGTCGTTCAGACCATAGTTTGTGCTGACGTCGTACTGCCAGTCGCCAGCATCACCTTTGGCACCGACTGCGAAACTGTAGTCGCGTACTTCGGTGTCAATTTGCGGCAAGAAGCCATCAGGGTACACTTCAGTCAGGTTACGGCTGTCCTGAGGGCGACGGAAGAAACCACCGGAATTACCATCTCGGCTTGAGAAGCTACCAAAGGAGTACAGGTCCAGCTCGGAGTTAAGTGTGTACCCCGCATTGTAGAATAGTGCGAAATCTTCGATGTCGGCTTTACCAAACCTGTGGTTATAACGCTCAGCCGAAAATTCTCGTGGATCCAGCTTACCGTTTTCATCCCGGGCATACTGTTCGCGCTCATCGATGCCAGAGCGGTTGGTCGGCTGCTTGTTACGTAGTTCAGCAGCCACATTGATAAAACCATTGTCGCCTAATGCAAAGCCCATATTGCCGCTGATGGTTGTTGTGCCACCATCGTTCAGCTCGCGATCTGCGCCTTTGTCAAATGCCAGGTTGCCTTCGGCATCCTCGTAGGTACGCAACAACTGAGGTGAACCGGCCATTTGAGTATCGTATTCACCGTAAGTGACAGACAGGTTTCCGCCTTCGTCGGCATCGTTTAGCACAATGTTGATCACGCCAGCAATGGCATCTGAGCCGTATTGTGCAGCGGCACCGTCACGCAAAACTTCGATGCGCTTGATTGCAGCTGTTGGAATAGTATTGAGGTCTACCGCTGTAGAACCACGCCCTACGGTCCCGTTTAGATTGAGCAGCGCACTGGCGTGGCGACGCTTACCATTGATAAGCACCAACGTATGGTCTGGCGCTAACCCGCGTAACACAGCAGGACGAGCATGATCTGTCCCGTCTGCCAGTTGTGAATTGGGGAAATTAAAACTGGGTACCAGCGTTGTCAAAACCTGGCTCAGTTCAAGCTGACCTGAGCTGGTGATTTCATCCATGCTGATCACATCGACCGGTACTGTGCTTTCAGCAACACTGCGCAAGCTGCGGCGAGTACCTGTGACTTCAATCACTTCTGTGGTGTTACTGGCTGTGGGTGCCTGGCTTTCTGCTGCATTAATTTGAAACGAAGCGGCGGCGCCCAGCACCAAGCTGATGCTGGCTGCCAGAGTACTCGGTCTTAACATAGAGATTCCTGTTTGTATGTTGATTTCTATACGGGCTATGTAGTCTTGCCCATGAAAAGGACGGCAATACTAAAGGTGGAAAATTCGATGCGAAATTCGAATTCGTTATAAATTATAACCGCTCAAGTTTTTATGCTTTTTTAGTTACATTGCGTTAAATGCTGATCATAAGATTACAAAGCATCAATCAGAGGTGGGCAATTGATGCTCAGAGGTGTCAGACCCGAGTTGATGCACTTTTCGTTTTTCAATCAGTTTTTTTGCTGCTTTGGATAAAATTATTTCGTTGGTCTAAGGTTAAGCTCAAGGGTATAAAGCATTTTTACCAAGGAGCAAAACATGTCGACTTTAATGATGGTTGGGTGGCGTGAATGGCTGGCTTTGCCTCAGCTGGGGATAAGCCGCATCAAAGCCAAGGTGGACACCGGAGCCAGGACGTCTTGTTTACATGCGTTCAAAGTTGAAGAGTTCACGCAAGATGGCGCACCCTGGGTGCGGTTTTGGATGCATCCGGAACAAAAAAATACTGAGTATGAAGTCGTGTGTGCAGCCCCTGTGCTGGATGTGCGCACGGTGACAGACTCAGGTGGCCATCAGGAGTCTCGCTATGTGATCCAGTCAATGCTGCACATAGGGGACCAGGCCTGGCCCATCGAAATTACGCTGACAAACCGGGATAACATGAAATTTCGCATGCTTTTGGGGCGCACAGCAATGGCAGGGCGGATCAGTGTTGATCCAGCAGCCTCTTATTTGACTAAGAAAAGAATTGAAGCAAGGAATTAAAATGAAAATCGCCATTCTATCCCGGAATAAAAATCTCTACTCAACGCGTCGTTTAATTGAAGCGGCTGAGCAACGCGGTCACGAACCTGTGGTGCTGGACGTATTACGTTGTTATATGAACATTAATTCTAACGAACCAGAAATTCATTTCAAAGGCGATAAAATCGTTGGGGTGGATGCAGTGGTGCCAAGAATTGGTGCATCTGTGACGTTTTATGGCTGTGCAGTGTTGCGTCAGTTCGAAATGATGGGGATTTATCCGCTCAATGAGTCTGTGGCGATCACCCGCTCACGCGACAAATTGCGCTCTTTGCAGCTGTTGTCTCGTAAGGGCGTGGGTATGCCCATCACAGGGTTTGCTAATAAGCCCGATGATGTCAAAGACTTATTGGATATGGTTGGTGGTGCCCCTGTGGTGATTAAGTTGCTGGAAGGGACGCAGGGAATAGGGGTGGTGCTGGCGGAAACCCGTAAAGCAGCAGAAAGCGTGATCGAAGCTTTTATGGGCCTGAAAGCCAATATTATGGTGCAGGAATACATTAAAGAAGCCGGCGGCGCGGATATTCGTTGCTTTGTGATCGGAGATAAAGTGATTGCCGCAATGAAGCGTCAGGCGCAAGAAGGCGAGTTTCGTTCTAATCTGCACCGTGGTGGCAGCGCCAGCCTTATTCGGATCACACCGGAAGAGCGCAAAACCGCGGTTGCAGCAGCTAAAGCAATGGGGCTGAATGTTGCCGGGGTCGATTTGCTGCGTTCGGAGCGTGGTCCTTTGGTGATGGAAGTAAACTCATCGCCGGGCCTTGAGGGCATAGAAAAAGCGACCGGTAAGGATATCGCCGGCATGATCATAGAATTTATGGAAAAAAATGCAGCCAGTAAGAGGACCGCGACGCGTGGCAAAGGCTAAGAAAAACCAGGTATTTACACTACTAAACACACAAATAGAGGTGGCTGAGCGCAAGACGCTGTCGTTGGAGGTGGCAAAACTATACACCCATTCTCCGCTTACGATCCCCATCGAGGTGGTGAACGGCGCTGAGGCGGGTCCTGTGGTGATGGTGTGCGCTGCGATCCATGGCGATGAGCTGAACGGCGTAGAGGTTGTACGTCAGTTACTGACAAAAGTAGAGCCCAAAGCATTGCGAGGCACGTTAATTGCTGTGCCAGTGGTAAATGTATTTGGTTTTATTCATAAGTCTCGTTATTTGCCTGACAGGCGGGATTTGAACCGGTGCTTTCCCGGTTCGGAGCGGGGATCACTGGCAGCCAGGGTGGCCAACGTGTTTTTTAAACGAGTAGCCAGCAAGTGCACGCATATTATTGACTTGCATACTGGTGCAATACATCGCTCAAATCTTCCGCAGATCCGGGCAAACCTCGAATGCGAAGCAACGGCAGATATTGCAAAAGCCTTTGGTACGCCCGTAGTGATAGATGCAACGTTGCGCAACGGCTCTTTGCGCAGTGAGGCCAGTAACCTTGGGATCCCGGTGATCACATACGAAGGGGGAGAGGCATTGCGTTTTGACCCACTGGCAATTGCTGCCGGATTGCAAGGCGTCGAAAATGTGCTAAGGCGGCTTAAGGTGCTCAAAGGCAGGCGCTCGAAAAAGCTACCTGAACCTGTGATAGCAGATTCCACCAGCTGGGTCAGGGCGCATACTGACGGAATAGTACGCGCTATGGTTGGCCTGGGAGAGCGAGTTAATAAAGAGCAGGTGCTGGGTTACATCAGCAACCCTTTGGGGGGCAATGAAGTGGCTATACAGGCGCCACGCAGCGGTATCATTATCGGGCAGCAGTCTTTGCCTTTGGTGAACGAAGGCGATGCGGTGTTTCATATCGCCTATTTTGCCCATGCTAATACCATAGTCGAGCAACAGCTCGGTGAGTTTATCGACGAGCTGGATTTAGAAGAGCAGCCGGTCGACACAGAACTAAACAACTGATCATACAGCTGGCCCAGCGTGCCTGGCCAGCTGCCTCTATGCCTGTGCTTGCCAAGATAGAGAAACTGTCTCAGGCACTCTTTTTACAACCCCCTTGGTTTTACCTGAGCTTTTTACGCACAGCTAATTTAATTTGTTGTGAGAATTCGCTAGCTGTTCAGCGGAATTGCGCACTAAGCCCTTCCTTTGAATATAGCGGCACACCGGACTGGCTTATTAATAACGAATCACCCCGTTCCCTTGGTCTCATTTGCCCCGTTTTTTCGCACAACTTCGTTGTTTCTACCAAGTACAAAAAAAAGGCTGGCCATATACTGTGCAGCTATCTGGAATACTCAGGTTAGAAAGGAAAAATATGGAATCTATGTCTGTTGGCGCTGAGTTCATGCGAACATTTGACGTACAGCTCGCGCAGTCGCAAAAACAAAAGGACGCCGTTTTTTATATCCGTCATCAAGTTTATTGTGATGAGCTGAGCTGGGAAGCGAGGCAGCAAACACAACTGGAACGGGACGAATACGACAATCATTCAATTCATTGTTTGTTGCAGCATAAGCCCAGCAAGCAATATGTCGGGTGTATTCGATTGATCATTCCTTCGCCTCATTCGTCTTTAACCTTACCCAGCCAGGACCAGTACGGTGGGTATTTAAAAACGAGCCTGTTGTTGCCATTGTTGCAGTCGGGTACGTTAAGTGAATGCTCCCGGCTGGCATTGCTGCCTGAAGTAAGGCGTCAAAATAACAACAGTTATCGCCAGGGTGAGGCAAGTACTTTGCTGCAGCTTACGTATCAACACACTCAGCTTATGTCTGTAAGCTTGTATTTCTGTTGTATTGCCCTGGCTAAAGCACACCAGTGTCGGGGCACTTTATTGTTGGCCAATTCAAAGTTAACCAAACACCTTAAAATGCTTGGCCTGACCCTCACCAGGCTTAGTGAAGATATTGAGCATAGAGGTTGCAGGGCGGTATATCACTTTGATACGCATGAGTTTAAGGCGCAGCAGCTTCGCAGTGACGTACTCAGCGATCTATACCTGGCTGTGGAGCGCCGGCTTTCTCAGCAGTTAAATAATACTGAACTTGCCTGTGAATTATCCTAAGGAATGATGATGAATACGCATTTTGATTATGATCTGGCTTTTTCCAGAAACATTGGGTGGGTGACCTCCACAGAGCAACAGGTTTTAAAACGTAAAAAGGTGGCCATTGCGGGGTTAGGGGGCGTAGGAGGGTCTCATTTATTGGCGTTGGTCAGGCTGGGGATCACACGGTTTAATCTTGCTGATTTTGACGAGTTTGGGTGTGAAAACACCAATCGACAGGTGGGCGCAACGACCGCAAGTTATGGTAAAAAAAAGCTCGATACGATGATCAATATGGCCAGAGAAATCAACCCTGATATTGAGATCACAGGGTTCAGTGAGGGGGTGACCGAGCATAATCTGACTGAGTTTTTAGCCGATGTTGATTGCTATATTGATGCACTGGATTTCTTTGTATTGAATATAAGGCGGCGTGTGTTTGCACAGTGCTATGACCTGGGCATACCGGCAACGACGGCTGCGCCCATTGGAATGGGGACTGCATACATTAACTTCCTGCCCGGAAAAATGTCGTTCGAGCAGTACTTTGACCTTGCGGGATATACGGAGTGTGACCAGTACATCCGGTTTTATCTGGGCCTGACCCCCGCCAATTTGCAGAAATCGGCACTGGTTGACCCGTCAACTGTGGACCTGGCGAATAAAAAAGGGCCCTCGACTGTGGTTGGATGCCAGCTAGCGACGGGCGTGGCAGTGGCTCAGGTTGCTAAAATACTGCTTAATCGTGGCCCGGTTATCTGCGCGCCGCGTAGCCTGCACTTTGATGCCTTCAGCAATAAAATGAAAAAAGTATGGCGGCCGGCTGGCAACCGTAACCCTCTACAACAGTTTTTGTTCAAACTGATCAGGAAAAAACTACAGACGCCCCGGCACGACGCCAAGCCCTCAGGATCCGTGCCCGCAAGCAATGCGATGACGACGGCGGAAAAAGTGATTGAACTGGCCAAGTGGGCACCCAGTGGCGACAACACCCAGCCATGGCGTTTTAAACTGCTCAGTGACACGACATTTATCATTTATGCCAGTAATACCAGTGAGCACAGCGTATATGATTTGGATGGACATTCCAGCGAGCTGGCGCACGGCATGCTATTGGAAGCCATTGATATTGCGGCCAGTCGCTACCATTGCCGAGCGGTTGTGAAGCAGACAGAGACGCAAGCGCCAGCAGGCCTTGCCAATACGCTTCATTATCAGGTTGAGTTAGAGCTGGACAGTAACGTAAAGCCGGATCCATTGCTTCCCTATGTTAAAACCCGCACAGTGCAGCGCCGTCCAATGGGGACCCGGGCGTTGACGGATGAGGAAAAAGCCGCGTTGCAGCAGTGTTTACCTGCTGGCTTTAAGCTGCACTTTTATGAGAGCCTGGCGCAAAAATGGCGGTGCGCCTGGTTGAACTTTAAAAATGCGAAAACCAGATTGACCATGAAGGAGGCCTATCACGTCCATAAGGAGATCATTGATTGGGGCCAGCAATTTAGTGACAGCAAAATACCAGAGCAAGCGCTGGGCATAGATAAAGGCACGGGCCAGCTGATGCAGTGGGCCTTCAAAAAGTGGAGCCGGGTTGCCTTTTTAAATCGATACCTGTTTGGTACGCTCGCACCCAGAATTCAATTAGATTTGCTCCCGGGCATTTGTTCGAGTGCACACTTTACCCTGTGCGCCCCTCATCCGGCTGAATTACAGAATGACTATCTGGCGGCCGGGCGAGCGATTTATCGGTTCTGGTTAATGACCGATGCTTTGCAGCTTGGCTTACAGCCGGGGTTAACACCGGTTATTTTCTCCCGTTACCTCGACAACGATGTGACCTTTACAGACGATCAATCCGTTTGCAGGCGAGCAAAGGCATGTCAGCGCCTCTATAAGTCTTTTATTCCCGAGCATAAAAACCTGGTCTTTATGGGTCGAGTGGGCAGAACTGCGCCGCCCGTATCCCGCTCCGTGAGGCGTTCACTGACGACATTGGTGCTCAGCGATAATGCCGCAGATAGCTAAGAGTCGTTTGGTCAGGTGTAAGTTCTTAGCAGCATAAACGCGCGCTCGTCGACACTAGACAATTAGTCGGAATTTCACATTTTCATTTTTGCTAAGCGATGATGTTTGGTATAAAGCAGCCTCACGCTGAATGTGAATCCGACTAGAAAAGTGACGTTAAAACAGGCTTTTTTAGTTAAATGATTACGTGAAACGGCAAAGTAGGGTAGAATAGCGCGGTTCTATCTACACGTATTACTGCCTGACGAGGTTTATATGAGTTTGTATAATGAGTACATGGAAGAAATCCAAACCCGTAAAACGGAACTTGGATTGAGTCCAAAACCAATCGATAGCGCTGATCTGCTATCTGAAATTATTGCCCAAATCAAAGACACAGGGCATGAGCACCGTGAAGATTCTCTGAACTTCTTCATCTACAA
This sequence comes from Pseudoalteromonas rubra, assembly GCF_005886805.2. NCBI lineage: Bacteria > Pseudomonadati > Pseudomonadota > Gammaproteobacteria > Alteromonadales > Pseudoalteromonadaceae > Pseudoalteromonas > Pseudoalteromonas rubra. The sequence continues at coordinate 2,494,126 of NZ_CP045429.1, read as the reverse complement.
CACGCTTCCGGGCACAACCAGCGCAGCTGGTGTGAAAGCACAATTCCTAAAAGAAATTATCCTGGGCGAAGAGACTGTAGCTGAAATTTCTGCGGACTTTGCATTTGAACTGCTTTCTCACATGAAAGGCGGTCCTTCAATTGCGGTACTACTTGACCTTGCACTGGGCAACGACGAAGCGGTTGCTAAGCAAGCTGCTGACGTACTTAAAACGCAGGTTTTCCTTTATGACGCAGACACGTCACGTTTAGAAGCGGCGTTTAAAGCGGGCAATGCAATTGCAAAAGACATCTTAGAAAGCTACGCGAAAGCTGAATTCTTTACTAAGCTGCCTGATATTGCAGAGAAAATTGAAGTTGTTACTTATATTGCCGGTGAAGGTGATATCTCAACTGACTTACTTTCTCCAGGTAACCAGGCACACTCACGTGCTGACCGTGAACTACACGGTAAATGTATGATCACCCCTGAGGCACAGCAAGAAATTGTTGAGCTGCAGAAGAAGCACCCAAATGCAAAAGTTATGCTGATTGCTGAAAAAGGCACTATGGGTGTAGGTTCATCTCGTATGTCTGGTGTGAACAACGTTGCACTTTGGGCAGGTACACAAGCAAGCCCGTACGTGCCATTCATCAATATTGCACCAGTTGTTGCGGGTACTAACGGTATTGCACCAATCTTCCTGACAACCGTTGATGTAACCGGTGGTATCGGTCTTGACCTTAAAAACTGGGTGAAGAAAACCGATGAAAACGGCAACGTAGTGACTGACGCGAACGGCGACCCAGTATTGGAAGAAGCTTACTCAGTGGCTACAGGCACTGTACTTACTATCGATACTAAAGCACAGAAGCTGTACAACGGCGACAAAGAGCTGGTTGATGTATCTTCTTCATTCACTCCACAAAAAGTAGAGTTCATGAAGGCGGGTGGTTCTTACGCTGTGGTATTCGGTAAGAAGCTACAAACGTTTGCAGCCGAAACGCTGGGCATTGAAGCACCAGAAGTGTATGCACCGTCTAAAGAAGTATCTCATGAAGGTCAGGGCCTGACTGCGGTTGAGAAAATCTTCAACCGTAACGCAGTAGGTGTTGCTTCTGACACACCACTTCATGCTGGTTCTAACGTTCGTGTTAAAGTGAACATCGTCGGTTCTCAGGACACCACAGGTCCAATGACGTCTCAGGAGCTGGAAGCCATGGCTGCTTCTACGATTTCTCCTTTGGTAGACGGCGCATATCAGTCAGGCTGTCACACAGCGTCTGTTTGGGATAAAAAAGCGCAAGCGAACATTCCTAAGCTAATGGCGTTCATGAACAAGTTTGGTCTGATCACCGCGCGTGACCCGAAAGGGGTTTACCATTCAATGACAGACGTAATCCACAAAGTACTGAACGACATTACTGTGGATGACCGCGCTATCATCATCGGTGGTGACTCGCACACGCGTATGTCTAAAGGTGTGGCATTCGGTGCTGACTCAGGTACTGTTGCGCTGGCACTGGCGACTGGTGAATCAGCAATGCCAATTCCAGAGTCTGTAAAAGTAACCTTCAAAGGTGCCATGGCTAAGCACATGGACTTCCGTGATGTGGTACACGCGACTCAGGCACAAATGCTGAAGCAATTCGGCGGTGAGAACGTATTCCAGGGCCGTATCATCGAAGTACACATTGGTACTCTGATGGCTGACCAGGCGTTCACTTTCACTGACTGGACTGCAGAGATGAAAGCGAAAGCGTCAATCTGTATCTCTAACGATGAAACGTTGATCAAGTCAATCGAGCTGGCGAAGAGCCGCATCCAGATCATGATCAACAAGGGCATGGAGAACGAAGCGAAGACGTTACAAGGCCTTATCGACTTGGCCGATGAGCGTATCGCGGGTATCAATTCTGGTGAGCAACCTGCACTTGCACCTGATGACAATGCTAAGTACTACGCAGAAGTCGTTGTTAACCTGGACGAAATCGTTGAACCAATGATTGCTGACCCGGATGTAAACAACGAAGACGTTTCTAAGCGTTACACGCACGACGTGATCCGTCCTGTTTCTTTCTACGATGGCAAGCCAGTTGACCTGGGCTTCGTTGGTTCTTGTATGGTTCACAAAGGTGACATGCAGATCATCGCGCAGATGCTACGTAACCTTGAGAAGCAAAATGGTTCAATCGAGTTCAAAGCACCACTGGTTGTTGCGCCACCAACATATAACATTGTTGATGAGCTAAAATCAGAAGGCGACTGGGAAGTGTTGGCTAAGTACGCAGGCTTTGAGTTTGACGATGAAAATCCGAAGACGGCTGCACGTACTAAGTACGAAAACATCCTGTATCTTGAGCGTCCTGGATGTAACCTGTGTATGGGTAACCAGGAAAAAGCAGAACCAGGTGACACAGTTATCGCAACTTCTACGCGCCTGTTCCAGGGCCGTGTTGTAGCGGATTCTAGCGAGAAGAAAGGTGAATCACTACTTGGCTCTACGCCACTGGTAGTACTTTCAACGATTCTGGGTCGTTTCCCAACTATGGACGAGTACCAGGCCGCAGTTGAAGGCATCGATCTGACTGCGTTCACCCCACTTGAAGAAGAACTGACAACTAAGTTCGGTTCAGAGCAAGCGGTACCTGTTAAAGTACTTTAATCTTCATAGGTTAAAAGACTGAAAAAAGCGCGTTTATACGCGCTTTTTTATTGGGTGGAGATTGGGGGTTGTGGGCTGGATATATTGATAGCTGTTTAGAAGTTTTCTTTGTGTTCTGACAGTAATGGCGCGTGCTAACTTCAATGTGTACAGACTCCAAAAATAGGGGCTACGGCATACTACATATAAATACTGTTTGCTTATACAGGTATAAGTGAATCTAGTCAGCTTCTATGTCAAATTTCTCGTTTTCTCCGCGCTTGAAGGTCTCGTTTAAGTGAAGCTCTGATTTAAGTTAATTAGATTCAAAAGGTTAGTAGTTTTACATAACGAGACCCTAAGTCTCGCTATGAACAAGGCCCGGTTTCAACAAAGCCATTTTGGCTTGAGCTACAAGAGTAATGGTGGTAGGTTATTGTTCTTATTATGAATAAAATAATTTGGCTATGGATCTGTACGGTTTCAGGAACTGGATCTAACCGGTATTCACGCTAATAAGCTGTTATGCATAGGGAGAAGTAATGCAACATTATCCACCAGAACATCAAAAAGAGGACTTTCATTGCCCTTTGTGTGGGGTTTATGCAAAGCAACATTGGGGGAATGGTTATCATTTCCTTTGGGGGAATTACCACCAAAATGCCATGACTGTTGCAACATGCTCACATTGTAAAAAACTGTCTTACTGGCTAGATGGTCGAATGATTTATCCATCATCAGGAACAGTAGAACTTCCAAACCCTGACCTTCCAGAAAACTGCCTGCAGGATTATGAAGAAGCGCGAGATATTGTGGCAAGATCTCCTAAAGGGGCTGCGGCCTTGCTTCGATTATGCATTCAGAAGCTAATGGTTCATTTAGGGCTGCCAGGCAATAATATCAATAATGATATTGCTTCTTTAGTTGAAGCGGGCCTTCCGCCTTTGGTCCAGAGGTCTCTAGATATTTGTCGTGTTGTTGGTAACAACGCAGTACACCCGGGAGAAATAGATTTAAATGATTCCCCAGAAATAGCAAATCATCTTTTCCGGCTTGTGAATCTAATTGTTCAGGATCGAATAACTCGACCCAGAGAAATAGAAGAGCTTTACGGCTCCTTGCCTGAGGGCGCTAGAGAGGCTATAGAGAGGCGTGATGCATAACAAGTTGCTGCACTCGGAAAAATTACTCGCTGCGCTCCCAATTTTCCGGTGAGCAAGGCGTTAAGTGTTCAGGAGAGATATGAAGAACTTGCTAGTACCATTTTTGATTTTATTTTCTTCTTGGTCATATGGCCAAGAATATATTGGGCAATGGACGGTCGATAGGATTGCAGCTTCAGCTATCAGTAATATGTCAGAAGATGAGGCAAATAAATTTCTGTCCCTAGCAATAAGCTACGAGGATGGAAAAGCAACAGTTGGCACAGATACTTGTAGTGAAGTTAGTTACCAAACAGAGATGTTTAATGAACGAGACTTACACTCATACCATAGAGTATTTTTCAGTGACTTAGGTATTGAGAATTTAGAAAGTGTGGAAAATATCGAGATCTTTTGTGGTGGAAAGCCCTGGCGTGTATTTGGTTCCTTTGTGATACAAGCCGGAACCAAAATCTTTCTTTCATATTCTGGCTATATCTATGAGCTTGCCAAGAAAAACACTTAACAAGCCACTGTACCCGACAGCTCTCACTCCGCTTGTTTTGTGTTGTCGCTACGCTAACACAAAACAAGCTCCATGTGGCTGCGGCTAAGCAGGAATAACACGGACACCCAATCAAAAACTGTCCTACATTTGGGTCTGATTTTGGAATAACAATTAAAGAAGACACCCATTCAAAACCAGCGCTCAGTGAGGGAAAAAACACGGATATCCATTGTAAAATAGGGTTAAAGGAGACACCTATTCAAAACCAATGCCCGTGAGCGCCTTTTTCTAGTGTTTTGGTTTTCTTTCCACAATGTTGCTCTTTCCTGCACCTATACCAATGTCAATGTTTGGTCCAGTTCTCTTACTGTCAGGCAATCTAATGTTGCTCTTTGTTTTTGGGCTATCTCAGCAATAAATACTTTATGCTGGCCTATCTGTTGGCTTGATACTAATATTTAATATTACTGCTGCTTCTTGGCTAGTTAAATCAGGCCCTAACAAAGCGTTGCCCCGGACAAACCTGTGAGTGCGGCTTTATATGTCAGTTCAATAATGGAGTCATAAATGAAAAAATACTTGAAAGGTATTGCATCGTTCGCACTATTGGCAATTGCCACTCCTTCACATGCAGATGGAGCAAGATGGACAGCCGCATCAGAGGTAATAAAAATTGTCAGCGTTGTTAATGGTGGTATAAATGTCCGCCTTTCTCCTGAGTTAAGTGGTTGCACTTCCCAAAGCGGATATGGTCCCAAGTACGCATCAGTTTACCCTGATCACCCAGCTTTAGACGCTATACACGCTAACCTTCTGGCTGCTTTTATGTCGGGTGAAAAGGTATCTCTATATCTGTCAAATGACACATGTAAAGTCGGTGAAATGGTTATTGGCGGCACTCATAGTGGACCTCGAGGTTCATAGGTATCAAAAATATAACAACTCGCTTCAAAACGGATGCAAACTATTTGGCTATCTTGCGGACTATAGACAAAAAATGTAGACATATATGGACGTTCCAGCGATGCCAATACAAGTGGACAGGCGTTAAAATTAAATGAGATACCCATTCTAAGTTAGTAGGTTAAAGAAGACATCCATTCAAAACCAATGCTCAGTGAGAAAGCAAGTGTGTGGACACCCAATCAAAAACTGTCCTAAGTTTGGGGCCTGAGTTTGGGAACTGTTAAAGCAGACACCCATTCAAAACCAGTGCTCAGTGAGCGATTTTATTCAGTGTAGGAATGGATGTCTGCTGAAGTAAGGCAGGTATCAGCAAGTGCGAGCCAAGTGCGAGGACACCCATTCAAAAACTGTCCTAAATTTGGGGTCTGAGTTTGTGAGAGGGTGTCTGCTAGTTTTAACCAAGCTGGCCGTGCAAGCTTACTCAATTAAAGAAGACACCCATTCAAAACCAGCGCTCAGTGAGAGAAAGTAGGTTAAAGAAAAAGCAAGTGTGTGGACACCCAATCAAAAACTGTCCTAAGTTTGGGGCCTGAGTTTGGGAGAGGGTGTCTGCTAGTTTTAATCAAGCTGGCCGTGCTAACGTGCTTGATACCAGTCTGCTAGCTCTGTGACAAACTTGTCTATAGGAAGTGCATAAGCCTTATACTGGGTGTCCATAAAAGGTTCTCGTAAATGAAAGTTGATAATTTCCAAGCTAAGCTCAAGTTGTTAACATTAGTGAATTAAGATGCCCGGCATGAACATGAGGGGCGTTTTTTCTGAGCATATAGTGTAGGATGTGTCACACATGTTGTTATCTGGTTAGTTTTTTCAAACAGATTAGATAAAATAAAGCCGTATCTGTCCTTGATATTGATTTTAAATATGGATATCTGTGGATTATTAAGAATTGGACGTTGTAAAAATAGGAGTAATAAAATGAAAGTTTTGAGTTTTATGTTTGTTTTATTTTTATGCTTTAATGCTGATGCATCAGGCACAGTTAAAACTAAAATAAAGAGTTTGTGGGTAAATGATCTTGGAGCAGATGTCGTTTACCTCGAACCGGAAACTCCATTCCAATCTGTCTGCAATAGCAATGGCTCTAAATACTTTATAATTCATTTAGATAGAAAGAATATGAGTGAAGTTTACTCTATGGCGTTAGCTGCATATATGTCTGATATGGAAGTAAATGTTGGAGGCAAAAATGAATGCAGCGGTACAAATGAAGTTTTAAGGTACATGTATCTCAAGAGATGATTTTATAGAAGTTAGAAATACAGATATATATGGAGAAATATAAGAAAATCCTGCGCTATCTGTTCTCAAAAACCATAAAAACCACAGATGCCAATTGTTATCTGTTATTTTAATGATTTTTTTGAGGTAAATGTGAGCGCGTGGTTATCAAAAAAAGACAACCATTCAAAGGTGTTAAAAGAGACACCCAACAATTAGTGTTCCTTTAATAGAGCTTTTCTGGGTGATTGCGAGTGCTATTTAGAAAAGATAATTGATAAATCACTGTGAGTAGGCTTCAAATATGAACAGCTTCTGCTAAACCTGCCTTAATCTCGTACCGTATGACATAGTTAAGCCCTGCCTGAGTGTGACAGTCATCATTTGAGTTTCAGGTAATGGGAATTCTAACCTAATAAGCGTTCACAATTAGCCAGGTTAGTGCGCCGCTTTTTTTGTAGGTGGGTGCAATATTTACTCATAGCATGACGCCTGCCGACAGCACCGTGGAATACTTTGGTAAATCTTGTGGTGAGTTTTAGCCAGTTTTCGGGCTCTATTTGCAATCGAGCGAGAATAGGATGGGCATCGCAGATGTGTCCTCGTTTGTCTGCTCGAATACATCGGCCTGTTAGTTCAACCAGTTCAATGTAGTATTTAAGCTCAAAGGGGAGCCCTTTGGGCATATTCTGTCTTGGGTTGCCAGCAAAGCGCAGAAGACTCTTTGGCTGCTTCCCACTATGAGTATGTTCAATACGTTTTTTGATACTGGTGAACTCAGAAGTTTCAGGTGTGTTGGCCATTTTGGCCCGGATTGGATTCAGGTCAACGTAGGCCATACAGGCGGCCAGTGCCGCTTCATCGAGTAACGCTTGGGATTTAAACCTGCCTTCCCAGAACCGACCCGTACAGCCATCTTCTTTGTTTGCCCTGCGGGCAATGTCTTCGTTGAGCACGCGCATAAACCAGCTGATGCTCGATAGCCTTTCACGATATTTGTCGATAATATCGTTGAGCATCATATGCTCGGACGGATTAAGTTTGTTATCTTCAACAAATTTGTGCGTCAGCCAGTTTCCCTTGAATAGCTTATGCCAGCGGATAACAATCGCTTTGTCGGTCAATCGATTGGCTTTTTTATCATCCACATACAAAACGATGTGAGTATGGTTACTCATAACCGCGTAAGCGCAGATATCAATGCAAAAAATGCTTGCCAGCAGGAGTAGCTTTTCTTCAACCCATTCACGTCGATGCTCATAAGACTGGCCTGTTAACGGGTCTTCACCACATAGAAAGGCTCTCCTGACACAGCGAGAGATGCAATGGTAGTATTTTGTGTCAACTAAGCTGACCTGGCTTTTCCGTGCCGTTGGCATTTTATGTCCTTATCCTTGGAGCAGATAAAAAGCATAGATAGTGGAAGTCAGGCAGGCAAGTTTTTGGGAGGTCAGCTAGTCATTCGAAGTATGACAGACAAGCTTTGGAATGGATGTCTGCTATTCATGCTTGCTAGTCATCTAGTCAATTCTGATCTTTTCATGCTAGGGGTGGGTGTCTGCTAGTCACTATCTGCTAGTCACTAGCCACTCTAGTCATCTTTTGTGATCTTTTGTCATCTATCACTCCACTTGCAGAAGAACTGATAACTAAGATCGCTTTAGTGCAAGCGGTACCCGTTATGTACTTTAATCTTCACAGATTAAATGACCGAACAGGCTGTGAGTAGGTCTGTTTACTAACACTGATAATATGCAGCATGTTCAGAGCTTGACTCATATCTTGTGTCAGATTGGTTAATTTCTTTTGTTATCATATCTTTACTGTTGAGGTGGCTTTTTTACAATTGATCAGCTCTTCACCTGCTTTGTTGTATGTTTTTTGTTTTTACTGTATATTTCGCGCCCATTAATTAATAAAGCTGAATAATTGCCGCTGTACTTCAGAGCATCTGCTTTAACTATCTTTTGAATGTTTAGGGTTGCTTGAATTTCAACCTGTCGAGTTTACTTTCAGTAACTAAATAAGGAGCTTCACGCATTGAATCGCGTATTGAACAAAGTTAAATGGCAGCATATATTTGTGCTGCTGTGCATGACACAATTGGTGGCGTTTTCCTCCATGGCATTCGCTAATTCTAAAAGTCTATTTACTCCTATCCGAATTGGTAAAAAGCTCATTGTTGTCCCCAGGAAAATTGATGCCAATGAATATCAGGCACAGTTAACAATAAGCAACGGGGAAAAGCGCTTAACCTGGTCTGCGATCGCCGGTGTCAGTAAATACGCAATTCAGGTACTGAATGAAGATGGACAGTGGGAAAACCTACTGTTCACAGAATCATTGTCTGTCATTCTGGATGACAGATTTAATGGCTATTTGCAGGTTAGGGTTGCGGCATGTTACAGAGATTCTTGTAATTTGATTGCAGCAGGCAGCGCGATTCAGAATGTCTTTGAAACTCAATACGCAGATGTGACAAGTTCGATCCCCGGCAATGCGAATTTAGTCAGTGTCAGCGCTCCCTCAGTTGATAATGTGGGCACAATCAAGGGAAGAGCTGGAGTAAGTGGCGGCGGTGCAACGTACTCTGTCCCAATAGAACTTACACCTGGGCGTGCTGGTATGCAGCCGGGTGTATCACTGAATTACTCATCACGATCTGGCTCTGGGATTGCTGGCAAGGGTTGGTCTTTGTCGGCAGGGTCTGCGATTACACGCTGTCCGGCCACCTATGCACAAGATGGATATAGTCGAAATCCTAAGTATGATCAAAACGATCGTCTCTGTCTGAATGGCCAAAGACTGATTGCCATCAATGGCAGCTATGGTTCAAGCGGCGCTGAATACAGAACGGAAATGGACAGTTTTGCCAAAATTACGCAGCACGGCGCAATGAACTCTACATCCAGCTACTTTGTGGTCAGGCTTAAAAATGGTCACGTTAGCTATTATGGTGCATCAGCCAATAGTCGTGACATCCGCTCAAATTACAATGGCACTTATGCATGGCTAATTGATTACACCCGAGACGCAACGAACAAAAACTTTATTCATTATGATTATGTTACCTACGGTACAAACGAAAAACTGCTGGACAGAATTAACTATACAGGTAATAGCAGTTCACATAAGGGTATGCATAACATCTATTTCGAATATGAGCAGGCTCTGGACCCAACCCGAAAATACAACCAGGGTATATTGTACGAGAAAACGCAGCGCCTGAAGCGTGTTGTTACTAAGCACAACTCCACGCAAACCAGAGAATATACGCTTAGTTATGCAGCCAGTCGTGCGTCGGGTATAGATCTGTTGTCTTCAGTTGAGTTGTGTTACGGCACAACGGGCGGAAATTGTTTGCCTAAAACTCGTTTTGAATGGGAAGATCAGGCGCCTAAAATCAGAGGTACCTTTGTAAATATCAATGCAGGTAAGAGCATTTCATCGGTGTTACCTAATGGCGATCGAAACGGGGACGGCTCCCGAGATTGGCCTGGCTTCTACATCGACGCAGAAGGCAATACAACGAGCAATAGCCACCCAATGACGCAATGCGAGTTTTCTGGTACCAGTGGCGAAAAAGTGAATTGTCATACGGATACCGCGGATTACAACCAGGACGGCATTACAGACGACTTTGATTTTGTAGCAGGCTCAGTAGGTTCAAAGAAAAAGCTGGTACTGTATAAAAACTATCAGAATGGTACATCGACTCGCATCAATACCAATATAGAAGTGCCTCAGCTGTCTTCGTTTTTGCATGTTGGCGACATGAATGGTGATAGTCTGCCAGATTTGGTGATCTACGAAAAAACAGCAACATACTCTGATGATTACATCTATTTTTACTATCACAGTGGTAATTTCTCGACACCTTATTCCACGTCTTATAAACAAAAACTGTTTACTGTGGGTAAGCACCCGGGTTCGGACAATCCATCTACTTCCTATTCGATAGGTGGGGATTTTGATGGTAACGGTATACCTGATTTTTATCGTGTGTCCTTACACCGAAATGACATTGGGCAGGGCAAATTGAGCTCCGTCAAGCTGACGGCATCTAAAGGTAAAACGCTGAGCTTTACAAGCAGAACAGTTAACTGGGACGATGAGGATGACTACCTTCCTTCGTTCAATGGCGGGTGGGGGCGATTCTACCGCTTTGCAGACCTAAATGGTGATGGTCTTAAAGACTGGTTTGGCTGGTACAACCCGAAACAGAACGGCAGCAAGTTGTATGTAAGATACAGCAAAGGTGACGGCTGGTTTACCTCGCCTGTTTATATGAATGCCAGAGCGTATAGCAGAGACTATTACTATAACCTGAGTTACGGTCTGGAGGGGAACAGAGAGAATGAGCGGTATGTTAAATTGCCAAAATATGGCAATGCCATCAAGGTTGCTGATATTGATGCAGATGGCAAAGAAGAGCTCCTGATCCCTAACGGTATTGTGGTGGAGGGATGTCAAAATGTGTCTCATTTTGAATTCCGAGGGAAGAGCGTGACAGAGTTCTGTGGCTCTGCTATTTACAATGAGTTGATCCCTACAGGAAAAGGCACCTATAAATCGATTGATGGGCGCCATGATCATAGTATTTACTCCTTTGCCAAGCTTGAGCTAAAAGGAGGCAGCTTTGTTAGTACAGATACCGATTTTATCGGTTCTGCTCATCAGTCTGCTATCATCGATGCACAAGGTGATGGATTGCCTGATTTAGTCTTTAACTATGGATGTGAAAGTGGTCCTGCAGGGTCAAATTGTCGCTTTTTGGATGCAACGCCTTATGGTTATGCAAAAGGCAAGGTCAACATTAGCCGCAACTACGGAACTGGCTCGGGAACAAACGGGAGCCGATATAGACCACTTGATGTACTTCACTCAGTCACAGATGGTATTGGACTGAAAAGTGAATGGGATTATCGTCCCTTGTCGTCTTCTGTGTCGACTAATATAAACGGTGTAACCAGGCTGTATAAATCTGATAGTTTGAATTTAACGGGGCTTATAGTAAAGGGTTATCAAAAATTCACATCTAGTATGTACGTGGTGAGGGAGTTTAAGCAAGACAATGGTGTGGGTGGTGACTTTGTACGCCGATACGCCTATCGCAATGCGCTGTTTAATAATCAGGGCCGTGGGTTCATGGGTTTTGGAAGCATCATTGAAGCGGATGTAACACGAGGCCTGGTAACACAATCGGACTTTCAGGCCTACTTCCCCTACGCGGGTAAACTAATGGCGAAGGCCACATTTATTGCAGATGAGTACACCCTTGATGGCAGGCGAATTGCTTTGACAGAGAGCTCTGCAATTAGTCACTCAAAAATAGATTGGAAAAGCAATCCAAGTCACAGAATTAAAAACGTATATAGTTTGTATGCAAAGTCTAGCTATGAAATTAAACGTGATATTTCAACAAAGAGCTGGTTGTCTACAACGGAAGTAGAAAATAAATCAATTAATGCGTATGGCGATATTATACATAGCGAACGAAGACAGGATGACCAGTATGGTATGTCAGCGGTTTCAACAACTAAAACATATGCTTACGACACATCAGCCTGGTGGGTAGATAAGGTAACTAAAGTCGTTACAAAGTCTTTGCTTTCAGGCAGAGACCCTAATGATGCTTATTTCCTGTACAAAGGTGGTGAAAAAGGCTTGGTGAGCGAAACTACTTTGACAAAGGAGTTTAGTAATTTTCACACGTCTAGAAAGGCCAGAACTGTTAAGGTTAGCGGCTCTTCAGGTAATGGACATGAAATAAACTATGTCTTTAATAGTTACGGTTTGCCTACCCAAGTTACTAAAAAGGCAAGCATTTATAACGACGCGAATTGGACTTCGCAAAGCCGGGTTGAAACCCTGTCCTATACCTCAAATGGTACATCTGCGGCTGACAGTGGTTATTATGTCTATGAAACCACCAATGCCAAAGGACATAAAACAAGGGTGAATACTGATCCGAAAACGGGTCTTAAAACCAAAACGCACCAGCAGGTGAGTGCCAGTGAATATCTCACTACAGAATATGGCTATGATCGCTACCTGAGACCTTATAGTCAAAAAGTAGAGGGAACGCCAAAGGGTTATACAGCGATACAACGGCCTGGGACTTATGCACCTCGGGATGCAGTGCTCCAAGTATTGACGGTTGCGCCAGGTGCCCCCAAAAAAGTTGCCTTTATTGACAAGCTTGGGCGTACCATCCGGACAAAAGTCGAGAATCAGGGCGGCGATTGGATCCTGCAGGACAAAACCTTTAATGCACAGGGGTATCCATTATTTGAGTCTCAGCCATACAAGTTTGGCAACATTAAATATGGCGTTCGATATGGTAACTACGATGAGATTGGTCGTGTGGACAGCAAGACAGTCGATCAACAGTGTTCACCATTTGCTACCGGCACAATGACCACAGAGTATCGCTATAAAGGCTTTACAACCTCAATTGATGTGTCAGAGAGTTGCTATGGCTTACATTTGGGTCAAATGAGCCGAACTTATGATAGCCGAAAGCAATTAATGAAAACCACAGACGCACTGAATGGCGATACGCGTTACTCATACAATAGTAACGGCTTACCCATTATAGTACGTGATGCTAAGGGCAACAGCATTGTTGCTAAGTACAACGCATTTGGGCAAAAAGTTCGGGTAGTTGATCCAAACCAGGGCGCAACAGACTTTATTTATAACGGATTTGGCGAGGTTCAAAGAGAAACACGCAGTAATGGAAAATCTGTTCACTACAATGTTGATTCACTGGGTCGTGTCGTCAAAAGAACTGCAACGGGTGAAGGGACGTTAACCTACACATTTGATACGCACACTTATGGCCAGTTGAGCAATGCAGCAGGCAATGGCGTTACACATAGTTATCAATACGATAGTCTGGGTCGTCCAACTGTTCATACAGTAGCAGGCGAAGGTCGAAGCTTTTCAACAAGCACCTATTATGATGCCAATTATGGACGCGCTAAAGGGATGCGTTATCCTAATAATTTGACATTGGAATTTGTTTACGACGACCGAGGCTACCAGGTTGGCGTTAAAAACAACGCCAGTGGATATACTTTCCAGCAGATTACTGAGCGTGATGTGTTTGGCTATATTCAGTCGCAAACTTTAGGCAATGGTCTGCAAATGGACAACTACTATAGTCGTCAAAGCGGCCAGATGACTGAACATTATACTCATAAAAATGGCAATAACCTGCTGGCTATTCAGTACACGGGCTATGATGGATTTGGCAATCTCAAATCACTGTCAGTGACTTCTGGCAAGCTGGGTGAACAACACCAGTTTACTGAATCATATAGTTATGATGATCTGCATCGTCTGAAGAGCAATGCGATTGCTGGTTACACAACCATCCGCTACGATTACGACGCTGTGGGTAATCTGACAAGCAAATCTGATTACGCAACCCAATATGATTATAGTAATAGCGTATCCGGGTTTACGGGTGGTGGGCCTAATGCGGTTAAACGGGTATTAAAAAATGGCCAGTGGGTGGGCTTTAGCTATGATGCACGCGGTAATATGACCAAAGGGGATGGACTAAGTACTGCCAGTTACAATGCAATGGATAAACCAACAAGCATCACCAAAAATGGCATAACTGCAAGCTTTACCTATGGTCCTGACCATATGCGCTTTAAGCAGGTGAAAGGCAGCGTAACGAGTTATTATGCAGGTAAGCATTACGAGCTTGAGATAGAAGGAAACAAAACAACAACTCGCGCTTACATAGGTGATATCGCTGTCATCTCGTCACAATCCGGTAGTGTGCCACAGATCCGTTATTTCCATAAAGATCGATTAGGCAGTGCAAGGCTGATCACCAATGCAGACGGGTATGTGGTGGCAGAGCGAAACTTTGACCCATTTGGTAAACCGAGAGCGGCGTCAGGCAGCCTGAAATTTACTGCTCAATTAGGCGACTATAAATCAGCTAAAACGCGACGCGGATTTACCGATCATGAGCATCTAGATGATCTGGAACTTATCCATATGAATGGCCGGGTGTACGATTATAATTTAGGCAGGTTTATGTCGGTCGATCCTGTCATTCAGAGCCCGGGTAACTCTCAGTCGATTAACCCCTACTCATATATAATGAATAACCCACTGGGCGGTACAGACCCAACTGGGTACTCGTCAGCATGCCAATCAAAAGGCGCGGATGTCAGTGGTGACTCAGCTCCGGGTTGCGGTGATGCAATGAGCTATGATGTGGGGGATGGTGATAAGTTATTTGCGAAGGATGGCGTTTTGTACCTTGATAAGAATGGTGACACGCTGATCAAAGTTGATAGTATGAAGGTCAACGGTGCGAGTGGTTTAGTAGCTAATATTGATATGCTTACTGGTAGTGTTGCATATAACCTTGGGTCGCAGGAGAGTGTTGGGTCGAATAGTATCAATGAGAATCAAAGTGATGCTAAAGGGGCTTTAAATGGTGTTACAGCCTACGTGGGTCAGCAGCTTGGTGATGCTGGGGCGGCGAGAGATGATTACAACAAGAGAGTGGCTCCGCTCGACCCAAGTGACAGCGAAGGGCGGAGCAAAATCAAGAAAGAAACCAGAGACAAGACCCCGAAACTCGTAAATGATTTCATCAAAAAGAATCGACCTAGCACAGGTGCTCAGCCCGGCACTGGTGGTCGAGCAAACAGCACCAACCCTAAAGCTAATAAGCTAGCGTCTGCTTTAAAGCATGGTGGCCGTGGCTTATTAGTGGTTAACTTAGGAATGAATGCGGTTGATATTGCCACATCAGAAAATACTGGATTGGCCTTGATGAGGAGTGCATTCGGGGTTGTTGGTGGCATAGGAGGTGGCATTGTAGGCGCAATAGGCGGCAGCTTTGTTGCACCGGGTCCGGGTACTGCTGTTGGTGGTGTTAGCGGGGCCGCACTAGGTGGTGCAGGTGGAGAAAGGCTTGGGGAGGCTATACACAATTTTTTCTGGGGCCGTCGCGAAGATAGCACCTCAAACTAAGGCGGTATTATGAAACAATTTAAAAAAAGCACCTTGGATTGGTGGAATGACTTTGTTCACAGAGTTAAAAATAAAGGTGAGGACAAATGGTCAGTGACCTGCGAAAACAACAATCTTGTTGTCAACAAGAATGGCCGAGAGGTATCCAAGGTCAGGCTTGATGATGTTGTTAGCGTAACGGCCTACAAAAAAGACCTTGTTACTTATGACCCTGTTTTTCTGTGTTTTTTGGATAAGAACGACTGCACTATTGAAGTCTGGGAAGGCATGAATGGATTCGACTCTTTTATTCACAATGAGCTAGGTAGGTATTTTGACGTTAAGCCAGACTGGTTTGCCAGCGTGAATAAGGGGGCGTTTGCTGAGAATAGACGGGTAATCTGGAAACTCTAAACGGATAAAGAGGGCTGAAAATTCAGCCCTTCCCCAACTCGAAGAGGAAAATACACGGACACCCAGTAGAATTTAGAATACACGGACACCCAGCGTTATCGGTTCTTGCTACGTGTCTTCTAGGGTAAACACTAGAGGAAAATTTAGGGTGACACCCATTTAAAATCGGCGCTCTCTGAGCGCCTTTTTTCTGAGAGGTAGAATTTAGGGAATTTAGGAGGAAAATACACGGAGAGGAAAATACACGGACACCCAGCGTTATCGGCTCTGGAATTTAGGTTGATATGTAAATTCACGGACATCCAGCGTTTTCAGCTCTTGTTACGTGTCTTCTAGGGTAAATGTGAGCGCGCTATTTTGTGTAACTTTGGAATGGGTGTCTGCTAAAAATTCTCAGTCGATTAACCCCTACTCATATATAATGAATGTAAATTTAGGGTGACACCCATTTAAAATCGGCGCTCTCTGAGCGCCTTTTTTCTGATAGAAAATGTACGAAAAAAGTGGGGAATACACGTATCATTAACGGGACCCTCATTAGGGGGAGCGAAATACACGGACACCCAGCGTTATCGGTTCTTGCTACGTGTCTTCTAGGGTAAATGTGAGCGTGGGGAACACACGGACACCCAGCGTTATCGGCTCTGGAATTTAGGTTGATATGTAAATTCACGGACATCCAGCGTTATCAGCTCTTGTTACGTGTCTTCTAGGGTAAATGTGAGCGCGCTATTTTGTGTAACTTTGGAATGGGTGTCTGCTAAAAATTATTTTTAGAGATATTGCGGGTGGTCACCTCTTTGAGAATGGAAATAAGCGAACAGCACAAGCTGTAGTTGAGTCGCTAATGCAACGAAATGGAATAACTACCGGACCTGATTCCACTCAATTACGAACAATTGTCAACCAAGTTGGTAAAGGCCACTTGAAAAATGTAGATGATATAGCAACCGCTCTAAGAGGTTATTAATGATGCAAGATATTTCAAAAGAGGCGATGTGCGCTATCGCCTCAAAATTAGGGCTACCTGAAATTAGCCCCTCATGGCAAGGGATTGATGCCGTACTTCCTTTATTAGATAAGATTAAAGGTGAAGGTGGAATTGTGATTATCAAATTCGATGGTGAGCGCAATTCTGAAGACGATAACGGCCAATATACTTTAATGATTTCTGGAACACCACTAGCTGGAGACTTCATTCGAACAGATTCTGAAACTGTTGAAGAAGGATTAGCAACAGTTATAACGGAATATGCGGAAAAGGTCTGGCAGTTAAGCATAAATCACTAACCTAGAATTTAAGAAAAGTAGTAATTTAGGGTGGCACCCATTTAAAATTGGCGCTCAGAGAGCGCCTTTTTTGTGAGAGTAAAATACACGGACACCCAGCGTTATCGGCTCTGGAATTTAGGTTGAAACCCATTTACCCATTCAAAACCGGCGCTCAGCAATTTGAGGTGGTTATCTGGTGCCTCTTTACATTAAAAGATCGTAAAAAAAGGCTTGGTTCTGTATAATAATTGATTGGGCGTGGGGCTACTAAAGCTTGACTCAGTTCCGCTTCACTACACCGTTTGGCCACGCATTATCAGCCCCTTATTAGGGCGTTAAATTAAAAGCTAACTATGAGGTAAATTTTGAAAATTAAAGCACTCGTTATAAGTTCAACATTGGCGATCTGTTCATTTGTTACTCATGCAGGCTCTTGGAGCGGTACGACTTATGTTAGGGAAATCTATGCTCACTCAACAAATAATGTTGATGGAACAATATACTTCAAATTCGCTTCAATGAAAAATCCATACAATTGCGAGCAGTCTGACTTAATCGCTCTGAAGAAGTCCAACCAAGTATTCTCTGAATTGTACTCGCTCATATTGGCTGCATTTGCAACCGACCAAAAAGTAAACTACTACGTCAATGGCTGTGATCAGCATGGTTACCCTGAACTAATTCACGCAACCGTATCTATGTAGTATTTTACCTATAAAGCCAATCACAAGACTTTACAGAGCTACATAGATACCCAAGTGCTACATAGACATCCAGGCTTTATACCTCTTGCGTATATTTTTGTGCGTGAGCACTATTTCTAACAAACAGACGGAAGACTGAATGAAGGGCTCGTGGGTAAGCCGGCTCCGTTGAAACAGTCGCTATTTGACACTGTGCGGCGCGGTTAAGCCCTGCCTGAGTGTGACAGTCATCATTTGAGTTTCAGGTAATGGGAATTCTAACCTAATAAGCGTTCACAATTAGCCAGGTTAGCGCGCCGCCTTTTTTGTAGGTGGGTATAATAATTAGTCATAGCATGACGCCTGCCTACTGCGCCGCGGAATACTTTGGTAAATTGCGTGGTGAGTTTTAGCCAGTTTTCGGGCTCTATTTGCAATCGAGCGAGAATAGGTTGGGCATCGCAGATGTGTCCTCGTTTGTCTGCTTGAATACATCGGCCTGTTAGTTCAACCAGTTCAATGTAGTATTTAAGCTCAAAGGGGAGCCCTTTGGGCATATTCTGTCTTGGGTTGCCAGCAAAGCGCAGAAGACTCTTTGGCTGCTTCCCACTATGAGTATGTTCAATACGTTTTTTGATACTGGTGAACTCAGAAGTTTCAGGTGTGTTGGCCATTTTGGCCCGGATTGGATTCAGGTCAACGTAGGCCATACAGGCGGCCAGTGCCGCTTCATCGAGTAACGCTTGGGATTTAAACCTGCCTTCCCAGAACCGACCCGTACAGCCATCTTCTTTGTTTGCCCTGCGGGCAATGTCTTCGTTGAGCACGCGCATAAACCAGCTGATGCTCGATAGCCTTTCACGATATTTGTCGATAATATCGTTGAGCATCATATGCTCGGACGGATTAAGTTTGTTATCTTCAACAAATTTGTGCGTCAGCCAGTTTCCCTTGAATAGCTTATGCCAGCGGATAACAATCGCTTTGTCGGTCAATCGATTGGCTTTTTTATCATCCACATACAAAACGATGTGAGTATGGTTACTCATAACCGCGTAAGCGCAGATATCAATGCAAAAAATGC
This sequence comes from Pseudoalteromonas rubra, assembly GCF_005886805.2. Classification (NCBI taxonomy): domain Bacteria; kingdom Pseudomonadati; phylum Pseudomonadota; class Gammaproteobacteria; order Alteromonadales; family Pseudoalteromonadaceae; genus Pseudoalteromonas; species Pseudoalteromonas rubra. Next base: position 2,475,222 of record NZ_CP045429.1, on the reverse strand, counting down.
TTGCCAGCAGGAGTAGCTTTTCTTCAACCCATTCACGTCGATGCTCATAAGACTGGCCTGTTAACGGGTCTTCACCACATAGAAAGGCTCTCCTGACACAGCGAGAGATGCAATGGTAGTATTTTGTGTCAACTAAGCTGACCTGGCTTTTCCGTGCCGTTGGCATTTTATGTCCTTATCCTTGGAGCAGATAAAAAGCATAGATAGTGGAAGTCAGGCAGGCAAGTTTTTGGGAGGTCAGCTAGTCATTCGAAGTATGACAGACAAGCTTTGAAATGGGTGTCTACCGTCTTCCCACATTTGGGAGGTCAGCTAGTCATTCGAAGTATGACAGACAAGTTTTGGAATGGGTGTCTGCCGTCTTCCCCTTGGAGCAGATAAAAAGCATAGATAGTGGAAGTCAGGCAGGCAAGTTTTTGGGAGGTCAGCTAGTCATTCGAAGTATGACAGACAAGCTTTGAAATGGGTGTCTACCGTCTTCCCACATTTGGGAGGTCAGCTAGTCATTCGAAGTATAACAGACAAGTTTTGGAATGGGTGTCTGCCGTCTTCCCTCTGCCGTCTTCTGCCGTCTTCCCGATTTTTTGCCGTGTGTTCATCACATTGATTTTGCATATTAATATCTGAACCCCCCGGACTAAGGCGCTAAGTACCTGGGTTAATTTAACATTTAAACCTTTTACGGAATCTCATCGTCTAAGGAATGATATTCAAAATATATAAAAAGGAAAAAAATGAACCGATTCATAACCCAAACTAAATCAATGATATTGGTTATTTCATTAATGGCAGCGTTGGCCTCGTGTAAAAGTCATGATGCAACAGATTTTGAATCAAACACTAAACATGAGCTCATAGAATTTATTGATGGAAATGTTGGGCAGGTCGTCTCAATTTCGATTGTAGACTCAGAAAATACTCACCAATATCATTTAGGGACGTTAAGTAATGGCGATATGCCTAACAACCAAACAATATACGAAATTGGCTCTTTAACCAAAACTTATACAGGGTTAGTTGTTGCTAAGGCCATTCTTGAAGGGAAAGTTGAGCTTGATAAAGATATCCGTCATTACCTTAAAGGTAGAAAATACAAAAATTTAGAGCTGTCTAACCAATATATAACTTTACGACACCTTTTGACCCATACTAGTGGTCTTCCAGGAGCTTTTGCTGTTAGTCGTAAAGATATTGAGCAAGGCAGATATTTTGAAAAAATATCAAAATACTCCAGAGATGACTACTTTGATGATCTTAAAAAAGTGCAGCTTAACTCTACACCTGGTGAGGATTACCTATATTCAAACGTTGGTACTAATTTAGCCGGATATATTCTCGAATCAGTCTACCAAAAACCTTTTGAGTTGCTAGTTTCTGAAATGATCACGAGCAAGTCTGGAGAGCTGGGAACGAAATTTAGACGTACAGAATCCGAGGTAAGTGAAGTTACAGTCGGTACCGATGGAAATGGCAATCAAATGCCCTTGGCTAGTGCTTATTGGTTTGCTAGTGGAGGATTAACTTCAAACGTTGAGTCTGTCACACGTTATATGCAACACCAGTTGTCCTCAGAGCCTGAGGTGGCTATTTCACATCAACTTTTGGAAGAGAGTTGGACGGGCCATGGCTCGGCATTTTATTGGTACACAACTAAAGATGATTCCAATGAACTGATGCTTTATCAAAGTGGTGGCTCAATGGGCACATCAAGTTGGCTGGCCATTTATCCAAATAAAAATGTTGGCATTTTCATCGTAACAAATTTAGCAGAGGAAAATACTCAACCAAAGTTAGAAGCTATTTCAGATAAGGTTTTTGACTATTTGATGGCATATAACAAAGCCTCAAAGTCGGATTCGTAACAGTAGGCCAGTTCCGCTTCGTTGTATACTTGAAGGAGGGCACGAATTTAGGAATGGATGCCTGTCGGTTTGCCAGCCCAGTGGAACAGCAAGACAGGCACCCGATTAGCGCTACTCACTAGGCGCACATGAATTTGGAGGCAGTTTTTTCTGAGTATATCGTGTAGGCTAGAGGCCTCACGTATGGTGTTATGATCTGGCTGGCTTTTGGCTATATGAACTAAGTCAAACAAGGCGGGGCGTGTTCATCATATGAGTTTGAACTTTTAATATCTGGGGATTCCTCAGACTACGGCGTTATACGCTTTCGGAATATCAAAAGGAACGATGTGTATGAAATTAGCACAGTTGAACATAGCGTTAGCAAAATATCCTCTAGACAGTCTGGAAATGAAAGATTTTGTCGATAATCTAGATCTAGTCAATGGAATAGCAGAAAGCAGTGAAGGGTTTGTTTGGCGCCTAAAAGATGAGTCAGGTGATGCAACATCAATAAAGGCCTTTGATGACCCAAATATGATTGTAAATATGTCGGTTTGGGAATCCGTAGATGCACTGAAAAATTTTATGTTCCGCACTCATCATCGTGATTTTATGCGCAGAAAAAGCGAGTGGTTTCATCGTTTGCCGGAGGATACGTATGTTCTTTGGTGGATCGAAGATAATCAAATCCCTGATCTCAGCGACGCCATAGAGCGATTGGAACACCTAAGAAAAATAGGTGACACGGCTTATGCATTTACTTTTAAGGCTAACTTTACTGAGAGTGAAGCAAAAAGTGTACGTAAGGGCCTTGTTGATTAAATCCACCATAAAAAACACAGACACGCATCTGTACCTGTATCTTGTATGTTTCGCTATGTTCAAAACTTATGTATAGAGACCAGTTTTGGAATGGACGTTTGCTAGTTCTCTGAGAAAATGGAGTTAATTTGGAAGATAGTATAATAGGTTCTTTGGTAGGGCTTGCTTGTGGCGACGCAGTAGGCACTACGTTGGAATTTGCGTCAAGAGGCTCTTTTGAGCCAATTGAGGATATGGTCGGTGGCGGTCCTTTTAATCTGAAGAAAGGGCAGTGGACCGACGACACCTCGATGGCGTTATGTTTGGCTCATAGCCTGCTCCGTAAGAAAGCGTTTGATCCAACTGATCAAATGAATCGCTATTGTGATTGGTATCGTGATGGTTACATGAGCAGTAACGGAAAGTGTTTTGATATTGGAATGACGGTATCTGACGCGCTGAGAAAGTACCTGGAAACCAGGAATCCTTTTAGCGGTTCTATCGACCAGTTTTCATCCGGAAACGGGTCTATTATGAGATTGGCGCCGATACCCATATATTATTTCGGGGATATTGATGCTTGTATAAAGTATGCGGGAGAAAGTTCACGAACTACGCATGGTTCTCCTCTGTGTATTGAATCTTGCGAGCTTTTTGGCTATTTAATTCACAAAGCGTTCAACGCTAATAGTAAGAACGAAATATTCCAAGCCATTCCTGGCAACTTTTGCGCTGAGTTGCTGCCGATATCTGAATTCAGCTTTAATACTTTGGAATACATGGAGCTCACTGGCAGTGGCTACGTGATTGAAAGCTTGATCTCTGCACTTTGGTGCTTTTACCATGGCGAAAACTTCAAGGATGCAATATTACTCGCAGCGAATATCGGAAACGATGCAGATACAACAGCGGCAATATGTGGGCAAATTGCAGGAGCTTATTATGGGTATAGTGACATACCTAAAGAGTGGCGAGAATCAATAACAATGGCCGGTGAAATTAAGCAGCTCGCTTTGGATTTATATCGAGCGGGACTTGCCAGCTAACAAATGGGTCGTGCGGGTGCCTGACAGCGCCGCACTATCAGGTGTTATATGTCTATGAACACATCTATCATCTATGAAAAATTAGAGTTTTATCGAGAACAGTATTTAGCTCAATCAATCGGTTTGTGTGTTGATAAAATTGTTTCAATTCACAATAAGCAGTTCACGCTCAATATTTGGCTTGATCATGATTCAAGTTTCGAATTAGTAGTATTTATGCTGACTGAGTCAAAACTTCTATTTAAAAGTCACTACTGTTTAGGTTTGAGAAAATTACATAAAAAACAAATTGAGTACCTTACAAATGAACAATTATGGGAGATAGGTATCCCGTAGTGAGCAAATAGAAAATTACTTAAAAGGGGGCAAACCAGTTGGTTTTTTTGTTCATCGCTAATGTGAGCCAAGTATTCACATGCCTATTAGACAGGTTTTAGGCTTTACATTCTCAGGAGCATGCGTAGTTCCACAAGTTTTTTCAAGTGCGAGTGTTGTAACACGATGTAATGGTTTTAGTTATCGTGTCGGCACACAATGCCGCTATGAACTATTACAAAAGGAATAAGTCGCTATGTCTTTGATCGACGACCTGAAACACCTGTTTGAACCTTTCGCCTCCAATCCGCCAATTATACTTAGTCCTGATGAATGTCGTGACCAGTATGACAAATCACGTCAAGTTTTTAATCGCAGATTTGATTTTATGCCCAGTGTCATTGTGCAGGTTAAAGATACGGCACAGGTTGCTGCGCTGATTGAGCATGCAACCAAGAATGATATTGAAATCGCTGTTAAGTCTGGTGGCCATGACCATGAAGGTGAGTGCGTTGCAACTGGCAAGCTACTGATAGATTTTAATCTGATGGACAGTGTTAATGTGTATCAGGCCAGTTTGCCATCCAGTGCTGGACAAGTGTTTGGTGTGCGTATTCAACCCGGTGCTATCTTTGAGAATATTAAGACAAAGCTCGATGAATATCATTTTGGTATTCCTCATGGCACGTGTCAGAGTGTAGCAATTGCTGGGTATACCATGGGCGGTGGCTGGGGACCCTGGACACGCAAGTATGGTATGGGGTGTGAGCGATTGGTTGGTGCAACCATAGTGCTTGGTGATGGTTCTGTGAATTACTTGGGCGAGAGTGCAGAGCTCAATCAGGAGCTCTGCTTGTCGGACGATAAAATACGCAAGGACCCGGATCAAAACAACAGTTTATTATGGGCACTGCGAGGTGGTGGCGGACTTAGTTATGGTATCGTTACTGAGTTGGTTTTCAGGCCTTTCAAATTACCTTCTATTGCGCAGAGTTTTGTGATTAAAAGCGACTCATTTCCGGCGCTTGAAAAGATCAAGGCTGTTGACATTATCGCGGCCTGGGAGCAGTTAACCGCACCTGGTCAAAATCCAAACCTGATAGGCACTAACCTCAAAGTGAATGCCAAAGGGGTGAAACACGCATCCGAAATCAGTGAAAACGCACTCCTAAGCTGGCAACTGAATGGTCATTTTGGTGGTACGAAAACTGAACTGGAAACCATGATGACACAGTGGGCTTACTATTTGGTATCTCTAATTAATCAGGACCCTTGCTTAACTGATAGCGAAAAGCAACAGCAAGCAAATGATGTCATTCATGAATTCAACGAGTTTTATCAGAGAACCTGTGCACATGCAGTAGAGTTTAATGCAGCGACTAATAGCACAGGGTACTCTCTGGACTTTGATAGCTGGGACAGGGAGGTCGGTGGTATTCAGCTTGAAACAGACGAGCCGGCACCACACAAGATTACGTCAAGGATGCCCACTCAAAGTTGGGGAAGTGATGGCCGAAAAGCGCTGGTTAAGTCACTGCAATCTACCTTGTTATACGCAGATAAAACTAACAGCAATATTGCGGCTTACATTACCTTGGGCGCTATCAGTGGCCAGTATTATGCAGATAAACAGCAATTATCAGAACAGGATAAAGTGAGCTGTGCTTTTCCCTATCAGGACAGGCCATTTACGATCCAGTATCAAGCGTGGTGGGATCAGCCGGAGCAAGGTAATGACCCCGAAAATGTCGCAAAGCAGATCTCAACGCGGTTTTATGAAAACAGAGCGCAAGATTGGATTGAGTCGTGTCGAAGTTTTGATATACCAGACACGAGAGGGGCATTTATCAGCTTTAAGGATGCAGCAGTGAAAACCGAAGATTACTTTGGTGACAGCTATGAGTCGCTAATTGGCGTTAAACTCGACCAGAGTCAGGACTCCAAATGCCTGTTTAGAAGCAGAAAAACCATTATCTAACAATTCATCGTTATTGGCTGGCGCAGGGCCAGCCAATAACTATTCCACTCAGGTGATAGTCGTTTTGTTTACCCAGTATTCAAGCTTTTCGGTGACTTTGGCTGACTCTATGGGTTTTGTTATATAGTCATCCATACCCGCATCAAGGCACTTTTGCCTGTCGCCTTGCATTGCGTTTGCCGTCATTGCGATGATGGGGATATCGGTATAATGATTGCCAGCCTGAGCAGAGCGAATACGACGGGTGGCTTCATAGCCGTCCATTTTTGGCATTTGGCAATCCATCAATACCAGGGTATAGACTTGGGTTTCCGTGTCACTCAGTTTGTCCAATGCCTCTATGCCATTTTCTGCAATGTCGATTGTTACGCCCAGGTGCTCTAAGATCCGCGTTGCAACTAATTGGTTTACTTTATTGTCCTCGACCAGCAATACATGGGTGTCTTTTGCCCATGGGAAGTTTTGTATATCGTCCTGATCTGGTTTGTGGCTGGGTTTGGTACCCTCTTCCAGACTATTAGTGGGCACTAAGCCAGACAGTGCTTTCATCAAATCGTGTTGGGTAGCTGGTTTTGTGAAGTAGCCATCCAGGGGCACCGGGCTTGATTCAACCGCATCAAACTGTTCATCCAGTAGCGTCATCATGATGAGCTTTAGCTGACTAAGCTGGCGGTTTTGTCTGATCTCATGGGTCATTAACTCACTACTCATTGTGGGCAGTGTTCTGCTGAAAAACACAATGTCAATGCTGCTTGCAGAGAGTATCTGCAAAGCCTGCTCTGCGCTGTGCGCTTCGCTAACTTGTACTTCCCAACGCTCGAGCTGATGCTTTATAACTTCGTTACTTGAGGTATCCGAGTCCACTAGCAGGGCATGGATGTTCAATGACGAAAATGCGGGGGCATTTGGTTCTGTGATCTCACATGGGTTGACCTGACATGTGAATTCAAAACAACTGCCGCTCCCAACGGTGCTAGAAACAGACACATCGCCACCCAGCAACTGGCATAGCCGTTTGGTTATACTCAGGCCCAATCCAGTCCCGCCATATTTTCTGGTGGTGGAAGCATCAACCTGGGTGAAGGAATCAAACAAGCTTGAAAGCATCTCTTCGGGTATGCCAATCCCGGTATCCTGAATGCGACAGGTGAGTAGGGTTTTGTCTTCACTGATAGAATGAGTCAAAGACGCGCTCATCACGATTTCGCCTTGCTCAGTAAACTTAATTGCATTACTCAGGATGTTTGCCGCGATTTGTCGGATCCTGCCTGGGTCTGAATTAATCATGGCTGTTTGGATACCCGTCAGGTCGATGACTAAGCCGACGCCTTTCGTTTGAGCGCCGAGCGCCATGGATTCAGCCAGCTGCTCAAATAGCTGTCTGACATCGAAATCGATGAACTCAAGTTCCAGTTTGTCAGCCTCAATCTTCGAAAAATCCAGAATATCGTTGATCAGGCTCAGTAAGGAGTGAGCACTGTTACTGGCAATGCCGACAGAATGCGCCTGCTCAGGTGTTAATTCGCTGTGCTTGAGAAGCTCCAGCATGCCCAGCACCCCGTTCATTGGGGTTCTTATCTCATGACTCATGTTGGCTAAAAATTCAGATTTCAGTCGGGTTGCTTGCTCTGCTTTTTTGAGTGCAGCTTCAAGTTCCATCGCTTGTGACTTCAAAGAAGCCGTTTTCTGTGAAACTTGCTCTTCGAGTTGCACTACGAATTGCTTTTGGCGATTGATTTCCGCTTTTTGCATGCGGGTGCGCAGATAGATGACGGTAAAAATAAGCAAAGCACATGCTATGGCATAGAGTGTGTAGGCCCACCAGGTTTTCCAGGGCGGTGGGGCAACGTGTAAGTTAATAGATAACAGTTGCTCGCTCCATTCACCTCTACTATTCGTGGCTTTTACCTGAAATGTATAGGTGCCACCATCCAGATTTGTGAACGTGGCTGAGTTTCGGTTGCCAATGTCTATCCAGTTGTCGTCATAGCCTTCAAGTTTATAGGCATACTGGTTTTTATTAGGCGACACAAAATCAAGCACGGAAAACTCAAGAGAAAAAATATAATCCAGGTAGGTAAGGTAGATATCTGTGACGTATGAATAGGGTTTATCAAGCTTGACGGACTGGCCCATTTTATTAAAGCCCGTCAAGATAAGCGTTGGGTCTTTGAGGGTTGATTGCAAAGGACGTGTACTGAAATATTCGATACCGCGCTGACTACTGGTAAAGAGCAGGTCTCGTTTGGCTTTGACCAGGCTATCGGAGTAGTAATTTAATCCAAGCAATCCATTATGGCTGTCAAAATTACTCACTTTCCCCGTAGACGGTGAAAACTTAGTGATGCCTCGGTTTGTAGTTAGCCATAAATTACCTCTCATATCGTCAGAGATAGCGCGGATCAAGTTGCTTGGCAGGCCATTTTGTGTGCTAAAGTGCGTAAAGTTGTTTGTCTTGGCCTGATACAGGTTGAGCCCTTGCTGGGTGGCAATCCAGATCTGCCCATCCTGGGTTTGGTAGATATCCTGTACAATGCTGCCAAGCAGGCTGTCTTCACGATATGGGTTATTCACAAAGGGCTGAAAAATTTGCTCTTTTTCAAGCCACAAGTTTACACCATTACCGGTGCCGACCCACATGTTGTGGGTATCATCTTTGTATATGGTTAGCACTTCTGGATGTGACAAGCCATAGGAGGTATCGAGGTGTCTGAAGGTGCTAGTGTCCGGGTTATAAATGTAAACTCCGTTTTTGTATGTACCTACCCAGAGGTTGCCTTGTTTATCAACGGCAAGCGCTCTTATTTCTCTAAATTGCCTGTGGTTTGGGTCATCCTTTGGATAACGAATAATTGTCACGTCACGTGTATCCAGGTTGAACTGTGCTAACCCTTCATCCTGCGCGACCCACAAAGTGGCATCGGCATCAAGATGTAAAACCGGGCGCTCAAGGAGTCGATTTTCACTAAAGCCGTTAGATTCATTAAATAGCGGCTCAGAAAGGGGGTGTAGGGTTTGAGATGCAACATCCCACCTGAGCAAGTGTGAAGTCGAATTGACAACAAGCAGGTCTCCATTTTTATCTGCAGCAATCCCATTTGGTGCTTTGAGCATTGAATTGCTGATGGATTTGAATTTACGATGTGGGACCAGTTTAAAAATACCGTGTACTTCATTGGTGATCCACAGCGTTTTGGCATTGTCTTCAAATATTATCCGCATGCCATTATTGTACTCAAGTTCCAGTTGCACTAATTCTTCATTTGACGGGTGCCGCCTGAATACACCTTTACTGGTAACAAACCAGATATAACCCTCCTGATCCTCAATCATTGAGTTCACCTGTCCGAGGTCGGTGCCATCTTGAGCGCCAATTTTACTGAACTCAGCACTGGCAGGGTCGAATGCAAAAGGTCCTTGCTGGGTTCCGACGTATAGTTTGTTATGCGACGTTTTTAAAATGTGCCTGATTTCATTGGTACCAGTGGGGGTGGTGTTTGTTGGGTCAGGGAAAAAATAGTTAAAGCGTTGCGTGGTTTTATCGTAGAGGTTCAGGCCGTAACTGGTGGCTATCCAAAGGCGGTCCATACCATCATTTTCGATGTCCCATATTCGATTGTGAGACAGGCCGGAGACTGAGTCAGTGCTTTTACTGACGTGCTCAAACTTACCCTCTCCCAGGTATCGATTAAGGCCACTATCATATGAGCCTAACCAGATTGAACCATCCAGATCATGATATAAAGACTGGATCCGGTTTGCTGAAATTGAGGTTGGCTGTTTAGGGTCATGAAGAAAGTTCTCGAACTGTCCGGTCTTTGGGTCATAGCGATTAGCACCTCCACCCCAGGTGCCAATCCAAATGTCGCCATTTCTATCTAACATCAGGTTGCCAGCATCATTGTGTGATAAGCCACTGTCACTTTGACCATCAAACTCAAACAGAGTGACCTTACGGCCATCATAGCGCATCACACCATTCTCAGCGGTACCGAACCAGAGTAAGCCTTGCTGATCTTGTATTATTGAATAGATTTCGGATGAGACAAAGCCGTCCTCAGCAGTCAGCTTTTTAACTGAGTATTGATTAGCAAGTACTGGGATGTTGCCAAAACACAACGCTGGCGCAACAGCCATCAAGACCAAAACGATATAGACTACAAAAAGCCGTTTACCCAAATGCATGATTGGCAACCATGAAAGATGCTTAAAAAGCGTAACTCGTGTTACTAGGCTAGTAGAAATTGCGTTCGATTTCTATGCATTTAGTTGTTTATGCAGTTAAAATTTTATTGCCCGAGCCAGTCTTTTTACTCCAGAATCGTTTCGTTTTAGCCGATAAAGCGACTTGGCTAACGCTGAGCTGTTGTGGATGAAGGGCGAGATATCGCCCTTTGCTAAACTGGTTCGCTGAGGGATTTTTCCATCGCCTCGCGCATTTTGAACTTTTGTAGTTTTCCAGTCACCGTCATGGGGTAAGTATCTACAATACGTATGTGTTTGGGGACTTTGAAGTAGGAAAGCTTGTCTTGTAAGTAAGTTTTAATGGCTAGCTCATCAACATAATGATCCGGTTTTAGTTGAAGCCAGGCGCAAACTTCTTCACCATATTTTTCATCGTTGATCCCAAATACCGCCGCATCCTGAATGTCAGGGTGATGATACAAAACTTCTTCAATCTCCCGGGGGTAGATGTTTTCGCCGCCGCGGATGATCATGTCTTTGATGCGTCCCACAATAGTGACATACCCTTCGTCATCCATTACACCCAGATCGCCAGAATGCAGCCAGCCTTGTGCATCTATGGTTGCCCGGGTTTTGGCATCATCCTGCCAGTAGCCTTGCATGACACAATATCCTCGAGCACACACCTCGCCGGGCACGCCCCTGAGAGTAAGCTCACCACTTTCATCAATGATTTTCACTTCAGTATGGGCAATGGCACGACCGACAGTGGTCACTCGTTTAATCAATGGGGCCGACACTTCAGTAATATGATTAATGGGGCTGCATTCGGTCTGGCCATAGCCAATTAAGATGTCTATCATGTGCATTTTTGTCTGCACATCACGCATCACTTTTTCCGGACAAGTGGCTCCCGCCATGACACCGGTTCTGAGTGAGCTCAGGTCGAATTGATCAAACTGCTCGTGCTCCAGTTGTGCGATAAACATAGTAGGCACGCCGTGCAGTGCCGTACACTGCTCGGCCTCGACGGTTTGCAGTGTCAGAAGCGGATCGAAAGCATCGTTGGGGAACACTGCGCAAGCCCCCTGGCTGAGACAAACCAGGTTGCCCAGCACCATACCGAAACAGTGGTACAGCGGAACCGGAATACAGAGCTTATCCTGCTCTGTAAGTTGCATGGTCTGCGCAACCAGGTTGGCATTATTGAGAATATTACGATGGGTTAATGTTGCGCCCTTAGGGTTGCCGGTTGTTCCTGAGGTAAACTGGATATTGATGGCGTTGTCGGGGCTTAACCTGGCTCCGATAGTGCGCAGGGTGTTGTAATCTTGATCTGACGCGAGTGAAAGCAACTGATTGAAATCACACAATTCTGCTGGGGTTGGTTCTCCTTGCTGGGGGATCACCACAACATGGGTCAGATCAGGCAGTGTAGGTGCGTATAGCTCACCAAAAGAATGCTCTTCCAACTGCGGGGCGAGCTCTTTAAGCATATCGACATAGTGACTGTGTTTGAACCGGGTGGCCATAATGAGCATCTTACAGCCCGCATTATTGAGCGCAAACTCCAGCTCGGCAGGGCGGTACGCCGGATTCAGACACACCATAATGGCACCGATCCGCGCTGTGGCAAATTGTACGAGAGACCACTCAAGGTTATTGGGCGACCAGAGTCCAACTCTGTCGCCAGGCTGGATCCCGCAATATAACAGGGCGGCTGCCAGTTCATCAATACGCTTAAGGTACTCCCGGTAGCTGAGGCGCTGCTGCTGATGGCAAACAACAATTGCTTCACGGTCGCCGAACTGTTCGACAATGTGCTCCAGAAAGCCGCCAATGGTTTGATCAAGTAAAGGCGTGTCAGAGGGACCTCGGTGATAACTGAGGGTCGGGTTCATTGCTGATGTTGTCATTATCTATTCCTTGTTGTTGTCATTGCTTTTTATTATCCAGTGCACCTGCGAAACCAATCAGGGAGCTTAAAATGGTAATAAGCTATAACTCAAAGAAATAACAAAGTTTGCCCCATTGCAAGCGAGAGCCGATGGATCGGCATGAAATTAGACTAATGGCTAAGGAAACAGGGTGAACAGCCAGCAAGGAAACCGTTATCAAAAGTAAGCGGATGGGATTAGGAAGATTATTCAGGTAAAAAACAAAAAAGCGCCGGCACTCATAGAGTGATCGGCGCTTGTATTCGACCTGGAAAGTTAGGCCAGATCTTCTTTGGTATCTACGTGCTCAGCTTTGTGCTGCTGTGCAATCTCTTCACTGAGTTCCTGTTTAGAGCGTTTCTCAGAAACACGCCTTGCCGTTAACCAGTAGAAGAATAGGGGCAGGAAGAACACTGCCAGGAAGGTTGCAGCAAGCATGCCGCCCATGACCCCGGTACCTACACTATGACGTGCACCCGCACCAGCGCCTGAGCTCAATACCAGAGGTACTACGCCCAGAATGAAGGCCAGCGAAGTCATAATGATAGGGCGAAACCTCAGCCGCGCTGCTTCCAGTGCAGCTGCTGCCGGGCTCCAGCCTTGCTGTGTTTTCATCAGCGCGTACTCAACGATAAGAATGGCGTTTTTACTGGCCAGACCCAGTAAGGTGACCAGGCCAATCTGGAAATAAACGTCATTGGTTAAGCCTGCAACCCAGATGGAGATAAGTGCACCAAAGGTACCAAAAGGTAGTGCCAGTAACACCGAAATAGGCAGAGACCAGCGCTCGTAAAGTGCCGCGAGGATTAAAAATACCATCACAACAGCCAGTCCAAGTGCCAGGCCAGTTGTGCCTGAGCTGCGCTTTTCCTGATAAGCAGAGGCTGTCCATTCAAAGGTCATATCCGGAGGCAGAACCTGTTTTGCGATACGCTCAAACTCTGCAATGGCCTGACCAGAGCTGTATCCCGGCGCTGCATTACCCATCAGCTTAACAGCAGACAGGTTATTGTAACGTTGCAGGGTTTCCGGCCCTCGGCTGTACTCAATGTCAGTAAATGCTGAGATAGGCACCATTTCGCCACGGTTGTTTTTCACATAGATACGGCCAACGTCTTCTGGCGTCATACGGAATTCTGCCTCGGCCGATAACAGCACTTGCCAGGCTCGGCCAAATTTATTGAAATCATTGACGTAATAATTCCCCAGATTGGCAGCCAGCGCGTTGAATGCTGAGTTGATATTCACGCCCATAGCACGAGCCTGCTCCCGGTCCATGTGAACTTTAAGCTGCGGTGCATCCGGACGCCACAGTGTCTGAATACCCGCAAGTATCGGACTCTTTTGTGCTTCGCCCATTAGCATTTGCATGCCTTGCTTGAGACGTTCAGGGTCTGTACCCGCTTTGTTTTGCAGGTAAACCTCAAAGCCTCCGGTGGTGCCCAGGCCGAATATAGCAGGGGGGTTGAAGGCCAGAACCAGCGCTTCATTGATCCCTGCGGTCTTCATAAATAACTCGCCAACCAGTGATTTTGTGTCGATTTCGCGCTCATCCCAGTGTTTTTGTGTGATGAACAGCGTTGCGGCACTGTTTTTGTAACCGCCACCAATAAAATCAAACCCTGTAAAAGCAACCACGTTTTCATTGGCCGGATTAGACTGGGCGGCAGCAACGACTTCCTCAACTACTGCAGCAGTGCGCTCCAGTGACGAACCATCGGGCAGGAACACCGCGGCGATGTAGAAGCCCTGATCTTCATCCGGAACCAAAGAGCCTGGAGTTTTTTGCCATATAAACATGGTTGCGCCGACCATAGAGGCCATCAGCACCACACCAAGCAAGCCACGTCTTATCATAAAGCTCACGGAGCCCACATAACGGCCGGTGACGCGCTGGAACCAGTTATTGAACCACAAGAAGAAGCCCGCGGTTTGCTTGTGCTCATGCTTGAGGATCATGACACACAGCGCCGGGGTCATCGTAAGCGCGACCACACCTGATAAACTGACGGATATGGAGATGGTAATCGCAAATTGTCTGAACAACTCACCCGTTAAACCACCCAAAAAAGCGATAGGGACGAACACTGAGCATAATACCAGCACAATAGCGACAACAGGGCCGCTTACTTCCTGCATCGCTTTAATGGCCGCTTCACGAGCATTAAGGTGTTGCTCGTGCATGATCCGCTCGACATTTTCCAGTACCACGATGGCATCATCAACGACGATACCAATAGACAGCACCATACCGAACAGTGTTAGGGTATTGATGGAATAGCCGAGCATATACAGTCCGGCAAATGTGCCCAATAAAGAAACCGGGACTGCCAGAGTCGGAATTAAGGTGGCGCGCCAGTTTTGCAGGAACAGGTAAACGACCAAAAATACCAGTACCATGGCTTCAACCAGAGTAATTAGAACTTCACGAATGGACACTTCCACAAAGCGTGTGGTGTCGTACGGAATACCATGATCCAGGCCAACAGGAAATTGTTGACGAAGCTCTGCTATCACGGATTCTACTTCGTTCGCTACATCCAGTGCATTGGCACCCGGTTGTAAAAATACGCCCAGCAGTACGGCATCTTTACCATTAAAGGTACCGGCAAAATTGTAATCTTTGGAGCCCAGCTCAACACGCGCGACATCTTTAAGACGCAGGGTAGAGCCATCCGGGTTTGCGCGAATGATAATGGCTTCAAATTCTTCAGGCGTAGATAAACGACCCTTGGCGGTTACGCTGTATACTAACTCCTGAGGTTGACTGCTGGTTGGTGTGGCACCTATGGTACCCGCCGCATACTGTGAGTTTTGTTCACGAATAGCTGCGGTGATCTCTTCAACAGTGACACCAAGCTGGCTCATGAGGTCAGGGCGGATCCAGACACGCATGGCGTAATCTTTGGCACCGAATATTTGAACGCTGGTGGTGCCGGGGATACGTTTAATACGGTCCAGGATATTCATGGTGACGTAGTTTGATGTCCACAAGCTGGAACGCGTCCCATCCGGCGAATAAAACGCATGAACCTGTAAGAAGCTGGATGAGCCTTTCGCAACAACCACACCCTGACGGCGTGTCTCTTCCGGTAAGCGCGCTTCAACTTGTTTTACCCGGTTGTTGACGTCTACTGCAGCCTGATCAATATCGGTGCCTATCTCAAACGTCACTGTGATAGTGGTTGTGCCAGAGCTGGTACTGGTTGACTCCATGTACATCATGCCCTCAACGCCGGTGATGGCATTTTCTATCGGAGCTGCCACTGTCTGCTCCAGGACATCGGCAGATGCGCCAGGATAAAAAGCTGTTACCTGAACCTGAGGCGGTGCGATCTCCGGGTACTGAGCGATAGGCAAGGTACGCATTGCGGCCAGACCTGCCAGTACGATGACTATTGAGATCACAAAAGCAAAGATCGGGCGATCAATAAAATACTTAGAGAACATACGATTATTCTCCTTCGCCGCTCACGCTAACTGGCATTCCTGGGAAGAATATGCGCGCCATACCTTCAACGATCACAGGCTGGCCAGGGGTCAGGCCCTGTCGTATCACCCACATGTTTTTGCCATCCAGGTTGACCCATTCACCTACCTCAACTGGCGCAGGCAGCGCAACGGTCATGCCTTGTTCGTTTTCAGTAGCAAGATAGACAAATTTACCTGTGCCGTTATCTAATACGGCACGTTGCGGCAGCACAATGGCGTCATTGCGCACTGCACCGGACAGACGAACGCGGACGAACTGACCTGGACGCAGCTCACCATCCGGGTTGTTGATCCGGGCCTGTAATTCACTGGTACCAGTAAAGCGGTTTACCCGGACATCCGAGAAATCGACTTTGCCTGAATGCGCATAGACAGAGCCATCCTGAAGCACTATGGTGGCATTAAACTCATTATTCTTAGGCAGGCTCAGTGTGCCATTTTCAACATCCTGTCGCATTGCTAGCTGCTCTCGCTCTGAAAAACCAAAACGTGCCCGCATCATGCCGGTATCGGTGAGTTCACTTAACAAGACTGTCGGCCCGGAGACATAGCTGCCCTGAGATACGAATTCTCGACCCATGATCCCTGAGACAGGCGCTTTAACCTGGGCATACTCTAAGTCCAGTTGTGCTTCACTGAGAGCCACTTTGGCAGAGTCCAGGTTAGCGATGGCAACTTCATATGCAGAAACGGCGTTATCAAAATCGCGTTTTGAAACGGAACGTTCATCTTTGAGTCGCTCAAGTCTGTCTTTTTCACGCTTTGCCTGGGCCACATTCGCTTTTGCGGCATTGAGATCGGCTTCTGCTTTGTCTCGTTCCAGCTGTAAGGGGCGAAGCTCAATGGTAAATAAAGAACGTCCCGCTTTAACGTACTGGCCTTCTTCAAAGTTACGCGACTCAATGAGCCCGGATACACGCGCTCTGATCTCAACTTCTTTATCACCGGCCAGAGTGGCTGGCAGTTCGATATTGAACGGCACACTCTGGGTTGTGACCTTGTTGATACTCACTTGCGCAGGTGGCATGGATTGACCACCCTGGCTTTGAGGTGCCTCTGAGCAGGCAGAAATAGCTAGTGCAGACAGTACCGCTGTTGCCAGGCGTACTACACGACTGCTGTTATGGGCTGGATACATGTACACTCCAAATCCTGATTAAAATTTTTTATTCCTGAGTAGAGACGAGTATGCCTCTCTTTTATTGGGTTTTCTTTTGCATTTGCTCGCTGGCGTGGTTAAAAACCATTCAAGTAAGTGTAGCACTGCTTTTCGACTTGCGTGTGCCGCATCGTCATTGCGAGGTTTTGCTTTAATGCCAGTGAATACCTTGTCGTGCTTCGCACTGTTTACACCAAAACAGAACGAACCGAATGAATAAAAAGCACTGTTTATTGCCTATGAGCGTGATTTATCAGCAGGCTGCACAGTGCTGAGATAGTTCGACAATAGTGCAAGTATACGCAAGTGTATACTTTATTTGTTTTAAGGTAAACGATGCCGTGTACTTTTTTGAAGTTGTGTATACGCATGTGTTTACTTTAATATTGGACCTTTTTAAGTTAAACTACTGTTAATTTCAAACTGATGACCGAGTTAATGACCCAGCTTACTGAAAAACAACAAGCAATATTAAGCGCAGCGGTAGAAGAATTTGCACAACGGGGTCTACAGGCGACCACAATGGAAGCGATATGCAGTGCTGCCGGGGTTTCCAAACGCACTTTATATAAGCATTACGCAACGAAAGAAGCCCTATTTGATGCCGTGGTTATTTCGCTAATTGAAAGAATACAACCGATTACGACCATTCAGTTTATCCCTAACTATGATTTTGAAGTGCAACTAAGACACCTGGCTGACAGTGCCGTGTCTTTACTGTCGGATGAAGACTACATCAAGCTATCCCGCATAGTGATGATCGAGTCTATGCGTTGTCAGGCGCAGGCAGACAGGCTCAATAGCAAGTTCAGTCAATGTGAAGCAGCCATGAGTCTGTGGTTTGAAGAGGCCTCGAGGGCAGGCTGCCTGGGCACTTTCTCAGCGCCATTTGCCGCTGCTTTTTTTTGGGGCGCATTGAAGCGGCTGACGTTTTGGGATCAGGCGATCCGCTGGCAGGCGCCCCTGGCTGAAGCGGATCTGGATGCTTTTGTCGATCAGGCCTGTCAGTTGTTTTGTGGTGGCATAAAATACGTCACGCAACAACCGACCTGAGCCACCGGGCTGTTGTTTATTCAACGCCAATAAAACCGCCGGTTTGATGTGCCCACAGCTTGGCGTAAATGCCATTCTGTGAGAGCAGCTCATCATGTGTACCTTGTTCAACAATTTGGCCTTGATCCATTACTATCAGTCGGTCCATTTGTGCAATGGTTGACAGGCGATGCGCAATTGCAATCACGGTTTTGCCCGTCATCAGGCTGTCTAAACTATCCTGAATTGCCGCTTCTACTTCGGAATCCAGAGCCGCAGTTGCTTCGTCCAGAATGAGAATCGGGGCGTTTTTAAGCAGTACTCTGGCAATGGCAATGCGCTGGCGTTGTCCCCCTGATAGTTTAACACCGCGCTCACCAACCTGAGCATCAAGCCCCGTGTTACCTTCGTTGTCTTCAAGCGATTTTATGAATTCACGTGCTTCGGCTTTGTCGATGGCTTTGAGTAAGTCTTCCTCACTGGCATCGGGGCGGCCATACAGTACATTGTCCCGCACACTGCGATGTAACAGTGCGGTATCCTGTGTCACCATCGCTATGTGCGCGCGCAGGCTTTCCTGATCGACCTGCGAGATGTCTTGTCCGTCTATTTTGATGGTGCCTTGCTGAACGTCGTAAAAGCGCAGTAGTAAGTTTACCAAAGTCGACTTTCCTGCACCCGAACGGCCCACAATGCCGATTTTTTCGCCCGGTGCAATCGTCAGGCTCAGCCCCTGAATAACGGTATGCTGCTCCGATTGCTGCTGGCGTTTGTAGGCAAAGTGCAGATCGTTAAATAGGATTTCGCCCTGAGTTACGCTCAAGGCCGGGGCATTGGGCTGATCCTGGACATCCAGTGGTTTGGATAAGGTATTTTTACCGTCGATGACGGTACCGATGTTTTCGAACAGGCTGGATACTTCCCACATGATCCACTGGGACATACCGTTCAGACGCAATGCCAGGGCAATGGTAATCGCGATGGCACCGCTGCTGATCGCACTGAGTGACCACAGGTAGAGCGAGCCGGCCGCAACACTAAAGACCAGTAGGAAGTTCAGTGTTTGTATGCTGACATTCAGTTGCGTTGCCAGTCGCATTTGGGCATAGACGGGTTCAATAAACAAATTCATGCTGTCACGGGCATAAGTTTCTTCCCGTTTGTTATACGAGAACAGTTTAACTGTGGTGATATTGGTATAGCTGTCGACTATGCGGCCGGTCATTTGCGAACGTGCATCAGCCTGCTTGCTGGCTACCTGTTTGAGTCGAGGAACAAAATAAAACTGCATGCCGATATACAAAGCCAGCCATATCAGTAAGGGGATCATCATTCTCATATCACTGTCGCTGACCAGTGCGAGCATGGCACCAAAATACACAACGACGTAAACAAGCACGTCCAGCAGTTTCATCACTGCTTCGCGGATAGCCAGCGCTGTTTGCATGACTTTGGTTGCAATGCGTCCGGCAAATTCGTCCTGATAGAAAGACACACTTTGCTTGAGCAAATAGCGATGTGCCAGCCATCGAATAGCCATTGGGTAATTACCCAACAAACTTTGATGTAATATTGCGCTGTGAAAAAACACCAGGCAGGGCAGGCCAATGAGCGTAATTGCGGCCATCATGGTGAGTTCCTGACGTTTCACTTCGAATAACTCGGCAGGCGGATATGCTTGCATCCAGTCTACCAGCGTGCCCATAAAGCCAAATAACATGACCTCCAGTGTGGCCAAGATAGCAGCGCTCAGTGACATTAGCAGCAGTGGCAACTCCATTCCTTTCGTGTAAAACCGGCAAAATGCCAGTAATCCTTGGGGTGGCTGTGTTGCCGGGCGTGACGGGAATGGTACGGTGAATCGTTCAAACAACTTAAGCATAGTGCCTCCTGCATGATGACAGTGCCGAAATGACCCTGCAAGTCGATGGGGTGTGCAAACCTAGCTTGTTCATAAAAAGCACACACCAAACGTACTTTATAACTCAGAACCTGTATTAAAACCAAGTGACAATTAGAAAAAGTGAAAGGGGAGAATGTGTTAGCTGGTTATACAAAGAAAAAGCCCGGCACATTCGCCGGGCCAATAATTATTCTGCCGGCTCGGCGTCTTCATGACCGTAAGTTTTACGCATAATGAATACGTAGGCGTTGTGAAACGCTTGTTCCTGATACTTTTTCAGGCCAGTATCGGCGAAGTCAACAGGCACAGGGTTACGTTTAAGCTGTTCTTTCACTTCCGTAGAAGACAATAACTTCACATCAGTGCCGTCAATAAGCTGGAGCGCGGCTTCCATTTTAAAGCCCGCTGCGCTGCCAGCAAACTTACCTTTGTGGGCACGTTGGCGGATGGCTATAGAGTCAATTTTGTAATCTTCTACCAGTTTGGCAAAATCGAAGTGGAATTTGCGCATTGCCTCTGTGTCCTGGCCAATATTGCCAAGTGTAAAGCGAGTCTGGCGAATATCGCGAATATCAAAAACGTCTTCTTCTTTGCTCAGAAGGCACAGCAGGGCCTCGCTGCCGGTAATCTCTACACCGAGTGTTCTCATTGTTGGTTTCCCATTAACTGGTCAAATAAATCGTTATAAGTAAGGATCATATCACAGCTCATCATGACCGAGAACTTATTGCAGTATCATTTCGATGGCGATGGCCGCGTGATCGGAATAGCGAATGTCTTCTTCGTCTCGTTTGGGGTCTAAGTGCGACGCGTAGTTATGATACGTGAGACGCCTTACCTTGCTCTGCTCAAGGTTTGGATTGAATTCTTTGGAGGCGAGAATGTAGTCAAGCGTATTGCCCACTCCCTGATAATAATGTGTGGGGGGTTTTTGTCCGAAACTGAGTTGGTTATCGGCCAGACAAAAACTGTCGAACAGCCCGACGCTGTTAAAGTCCTGGTGGATGGCGCTGGTTGGGAACTGTTGTGTCATAAAAGACAGCGCAGGACTGGCAATGTGATCGTTAAAATCGCCCATCACCAGTGTCGCGGCGCCTTTTTCGCGCTGTGTCTTCAGTGCATCATAATAGACAATAGAGGCTTCGAGTGAGCGGGATATTTGTGATTGCATGGTGCCAACCGTTTGATGCAATAAAGTCAGAAGAGGATCCTCCTGAGGAGTGTTGCCCAGCATGTGGGCCATTGAGTGAACTCGCTGGGATTTAAAGTGTACGGCATAAACGGTTGTCAGGCCTAAGCCAGGCAGCTCGAAGCTACATTTTATTGGGGTCCGGTTAAACTTAAATTGATGCTGATTGTTGAGGTATTCCAGTAATTCGGGGCACGGTTCCAACGGGGTAAAGCTCTTAAACGGGAATTTGCTGGCAATGGCGACAATGGGATTGAACAGCACATTTGGGTAAACCAAGTCCGGTTTTGGGGTGTCAACGGTTGCGAAATAAGGCAGTCCCAGATCTTCACACAAGGTGGCCAGTGTCTCGGGGCTAAATACCTCCTGAAACACAATTACGCTGGGGTCCATATGTTGGATCAGGCCCGTAATGAACTGTGTTTTGGTCAGCCATTGAGTGTCGTTATACGATTCTTCCAGCTGGTAAAAAGAATAGGGCGGCGCAGCAAAGTTCAGCAAATTAAAAGATGCAAACTTGTATGAGTGTTTCTGTGCCATGGTTTTCCCCGTCATTTTAGCCAAAATCCCTGCTTAATCTTAGTCTTTTCCTTGCAACTCGTCACGTGAGCGTTCACAATGGGCGCTGCGTTTGAAAGTCCCCGGACACCGACAGTATACCACTGTTCAGCCAATGCTTATTCGTAAAAGTGTTGATGGGCATCAAATTTAAAACAATTAACTTAAACTAGTACATGTGATGCGTTGTAGGTGTCACCACTGTAAGTAGGAATTATCATGCCAGTAATTACTCTCCCTGACGGCAGTCAGCGTATATTTGAAAACCCGGTTACAACTTTAGAAGTCGCTCAAGACATCGGCCCTGGTTTGGCTAAGGCCACCATTGCAGGTCGTGTAGACGGTGTGCGTGTTGATGCCTGTGATCCGATTGAACAGGATGCACAATTAGAAATTATCACAGCCAAAGATGAAGATGGCTTAGAGATCATTCGTCACTCTTGTGCTCACCTGATCGGCCATGCGGTTAAACAGCTTTTCCCTGAAGCGAAAATGGCGATCGGCCCGACCATAGATAATGGTTTTTATTATGACATCGATATGGAGCACTCGCTGACCCAGGAAGACCTCGATGCCATCGAAAAACGTATGCTTGAGCTAGCCAAAACCAATTACGACGTTGTTAAAAAGAAAGTAAGCTGGCAAGAAGCGCGTGATGCGTTTGAAGCGCGTGGCGAGACCTATAAGATGGAAATCCTGGATGAGAACATTGAAAAAGATGATCGTCCGGGTCTGTATCATCATGAAGAATATGTTGATATGTGTCGTGGTCCACACGTACCAAACATGAAATTCTGCCACCACTTCAAAATCATGAAGGTGGCTGGCGCATACTGGCGTGGTAATGCCGAAAATAAAATGTTGCAGCGTATCTACGGCACAGCGTGGGCTGATAAGAAACAGCTGAAAGCTTACCTGAAACGCCTTGAAGAAGCCGAGAAACGCGATCACCGTAAAATTGGTAAAGCGCTTGATTTGTGGCACTGGCAAGAAGAAGCGCCGGGCATGGTCTTCTGGCACAACGATGGGTGGAGCATCTATCGTGAATTAGAAGAATTCGTGCGTGAAAAGCTACGTGAATATGCATACGAAGAAGTTAAAGGTCCGCTGATGATGGACCGTGGCTTGTGGGAAAAATCAGGTCACTGGGACAAGTACTCGGATGCGATGTTCACCACTGAGTCTGAGAAGCGTGAGTATGCAATAAAGCCAATGAACTGTCCTGGCCATGTTCAGATCTTCAACCAAGGTCTGAAGTCATACCGTGATCTGCCGCTGCGTATGGCAGAGTTTGGCTGTTGTCACCGTAACGAGCCATCAGGTGCATTGCACGGCCTGATGCGTGTGCGTGGTTTTACTCAGGATGATGCGCACGTCTTCTGTACCGAAGAGCAGGTAATGGATGAAGTATCCGCCTGTATCAATATGATCTATGATACCTATTCGACGTTCGGCTTTGAGAAAATTGTTGTAAAGCTCTCAACGCGTCCTGAGAAACGTATCGGTGATGACGAAATGTGGGACAAGGCTGAAGAAGCACTGGCTGATGCACTAAAAGCAAATGATATCGAATTTGGTTATTTGCCGGGCGAAGGTGCATTCTACGGCCCTAAGATCGAATTTACTTTGTATGACTGTCTTGAGCGTGCTTGGCAATGTGGCACAGTGCAGCTAGACTTTGCTTTACCGGGCCGTTTAGGCGCGACTTATGTAGCGGAAAATAATGAACGTAAAACGCCGGTGATGATCCACCGCGCCGTGTTAGGGTCAATAGAGCGTTTCATCGGTATTTTAACCGAAGAGTACGCAGGGTTATTCCCGACCTGGCTTGCGCCGAAGCAAGTGGTGATCATGAATATCACCGACAAACAGGCAGACTATGTGCACGAAGTTGTACAAAAACTGAATAAACTGGGAATAAGAGCCTGTGCTGACTTGAGAAATGAAAAGATTGGCTTTAAAATCCGCGAGCATACTTTAAAACGTATCCCTTATCTGCTTGTTGTCGGTGACAAAGAAGTTGAACAACAAGAAGTAGCGGTAAGAACGCGCAAAGGTGAAGACCTGGGCAAGTTCTCTGTAGATGATTTCATCGCTAAAATCAGCGAAGAGATTAAAGACAGACGTTAATTTATAGTAAACCTGTGCGAAAGGCTTATCACTTAATTCAAATCGCTTTTCGCACAATATATTTTTGACTTTTTGGAGGAACGTACCATTAGAGGCGGCAAAAAAGGGCAAACTACTGCTCAGAAAAATCGTATCAATGAAGAAATATCAGCAAAAGAAGTTCGCTTAATTGACGCTGAAGGCGAGCAGGCGGGCGTAGTTTCTATTAGAGAAGCAAGAACGCTTGCAGAAGAAGCCGGCCTGGACCTGGTTGAGATCAGTCCAAATGCAGAGCCACCAGTCTGTAAAGTAATGGACTATGGTAAGTTCCTTTTTGAAAAAGCAAAACTACAAAAAGAACAAAAGAAAAAGCAAAAACAGATCCAGGTTAAAGAAATCAAATTCCGTCCTGGCACGGACGAAGGCGATTATCAGGTTAAACTGCGTAACCTTCGCAAATTCCTTGAAGCGGGCGACAAAGCGAAAATCACCATTCGTTTCCGTGGCCGTGAAATGGCTCACCAGGAAATTGCCATTGAAATGCTTAATCGTTTGAAAGCCGATCTGGAAGAAGTGGCTCAGGTAGAGTCATTCCCGAACCGGGTTGAAGGTCGTCAAATGATTATGATGATGGCACCTATTGCGAAAAAGTCTTAAGCAAGGCATAATACGCGCCGATTTAACGATCGACAGAATTTAACTCAGGTTTAAAGTGCGTCAGCCACCTGAGTTAACCGGTACCTAAGTAAAGGCCACATGTGGCCTTTCACCGGAATTAGGGTGCATACCAGGCCAACAAAGTGATGTTTATCATCCGCCTGCTTGCATAACGTTAACGCAATATCATTTGGAGTTATTGCAATGTCTTACAAACTAAAGACACACAGAGGTGCTGCTAAGCGCTTCAAAAAGACTGCTTCTGGCGGTTTCAAGCGTAAACAGTCGCATCTTCGTCACATTCTGACTAAGAAATCTTCTAAGCGTAAACTTCACCTACGTAACAAGACTATGGTTCATAAGAATGACCTGGGTCTTATCAATCGTATGTTACCATTCGCTTAATAGAGGATATCAGAAATGGCAAGAGTTAAACGCGGTGTTATCGCACGTGCACGTCACAAAAAAGTATTAAAGCAAGCTAAAGGTTACTACGGAGCGCGTTCACGCGTTTATCGCGTAGCTTTCCAGGCAGTAACTAAAGCAGGTCAATACGCTTACCGTGACCGTCGCGCTAAGAAACGTACTTTCCGTCAACTATGGATTGCACGTATCAACGCTGCTGCACGTCAAAACGGCCTTTCTTACAGCCGTTTCATCAATGGC
This sequence comes from Pseudoalteromonas rubra, assembly GCF_005886805.2. Lineage (NCBI taxonomy): Bacteria > Pseudomonadati > Pseudomonadota > Gammaproteobacteria > Alteromonadales > Pseudoalteromonadaceae > Pseudoalteromonas > Pseudoalteromonas rubra. The sequence continues at coordinate 2,450,351 of NZ_CP045429.1, read as the reverse complement.
CTTAAAAAGTCATCTGTTGAAATCGATCGTAAGATCCTAGCTGATATCGCAGTATACGACCAGGTAGCTTTCGCAGCACTTGTTGCTAAAGCAAAAGAAGGTCTTGCAGCTTAATTCCATATTAAGTTAAGCGATTGAAAGAAAAGGAGCCTATGGCTCCTTTTTTTGATCCTATCTATTTTTGAGCAAAATTTTGTCCAGCCAGGTTGAGCTAAGCAAGCGCTTAAGATATCCCATTAAGTAGGTCGGGAAGGTGACGTAATACCTTGGCTTTGCACGTTTTGCTGTCAGTGCATGCACGAGCTTTTCGTAGACTGCATCAGGCCCTAAGGTAAACTTTTGAGGTGCAGACTGCGCATTCAGTCGTGCTAACTGTGCTTCGTATTCCGCTTTATGTGCACTGCTGTTTATTTCAATATGTTGTTCAAACGCAATGCGCGCATTACGACGAAAATCAGATAAGACAGGGCCAGGCTCTATCAGGCTTACCTGAATATTTGACCCATTTAGCTCCATGCGGAGTGTATCTGTAAGCCCTTCCAACGCGAATTTACTGGCATTGTAGGCGCCGCGGTAGGGCAAAGCGACAAGTCCCAGAACGGATGAGTTTTGAATGATTCGGCTGTCGCCGCCATGGTTTCTCATATGGGCAACTGCCATGCGCGTCAGGGTATGCCAGCCGAACAAATTGGTTTCAAATTGTGCGCGTAAAACCTCGGTTGGTAAGTCTTCTACCGCGCCGGGCTGACCATAAGCGCCGTTGTTAAACAGCGCATCGAGCTTTCCGTCGCACAGCGCAACAGCCTCATCAAACCCCTTTTTGATAGACGCTTCATCCGCCAGATCCAACAGGATGCAGGGTATGCCATCAGCTTCAAAGCGCGTCAAGTGTTCAGGATTGCGCACCGACGCCACTACTCGAAACCCACTGTGATGAAGCGCTTTGGCGCAGTAATGGCCAATGCCGGTGGAGCAACCTGTGATTAAAATCGATTTTGTCATGTGTTTATCCATGTTTTTTCGCAGTGCCAAAAGTTAGCTCGCGATTAACTGTGAATTTTTGTAGAATCACCGCACATTGTAAGTTGTTAATTTAAATATTGATATAATCATTATATTGATAGATAAAAATAAAGATTGTTTATGAATTTAGGCATTGTTTTGCTAAGTGCAACAGTAAATCTGAATAGTCATTTACCACCGCTGCAAGACTGGCAGGGAAAAAGTGTCGACCTGATGCAGGAGCAGGGACCACTCACCACAGATTTTGAACTGAGCAAGGGTCTGGAAAGTCCGGACTATGCAAAAACGATGGCATTTATCGACCGCCTGGTCGCGGCGAATCCAACTCAGTTTAAGGCGGTTACGATAGGGAAGAGTAATGCAGGCCGCGATATTAAAATGTTGATTGCGTCTCAGGTAAATCAGTTCAGTCCAGCTATGTTGAAAAATAACAACAAACCGACATTGCTGGTCCAGGCTGGGATCCACGCGGGCGAAATAGACGGCAAAGATGCTATGTTTATGCTTTTACGCGATATAGCGACGGGCAAACGGCGTGATGTGCTCAACAAGGTTAATATTCTGTTTATTCCCGTGCTGAACGTCGATGGTCACGAGAGAAGAAGTGCCTATAACCGCATAAATCAGCGTGGCCCTGCGACGATGGGTTATCGCACCAATGGGCTCAATCTGAACCTCAATCGTGACTACACTAAGCTTGACACGCCAGGTGTGCGAGCTGTTATGCAAGTGATCAATCAATACCAGCCCGCTATGTATCTTGACTTGCATGTGACGGATGGCGCTGACTATCAATATGATATTACCTATGGGTTTAACCCCAGCTTTGCCAGTGAGTCGCCCGCTGTTGCTAAAGTGCTGGAGCAGCATTTTACGCCTATGATAGACGAAAAACTTCGCCAGCAAGGCCATGAGCCAGGCCCTCTGGTGTTTGTAATGGATAAACGAGACTTTAAAAAAGGGCTCGCAGGCTGGGTGGCTGGCCCGCGGTTTTCAAATGGCTGGGCAGATATTAAGGCACTGCCGAGCATATTGTTAGAGAATCATTCTCTAAAACCTTATAAACAACGAGTACTAGGTACTTATGTATTTGTTGATGGCGTCATTGATGCATTGTCTGAGCATCATCAGGCATTAGCTAAAGCGGTTGAAACAGAGAAACATTTTGTGCCGGATGAGTTGGTTGTTGAACGCAGCTATGCTGAAAAACCAGCACTGATAACATTTAAAGGTATTGCCTATAAACGCTTCAAAAGTGCGTTATCAGGTCAAATGGAAGCCAAATATCTTGGCGAGCCAATGTTGTATGAGCAACTCCCCGTTTACTGGCAAAAAGAAGTAAAGGTTAAAGTGAAAGTGCCCAGTGCGTTTTACATTCCGCCTGCTTATACCAATACTGTGGAAAAGCTTAAACTCCATGGGGTTACCGTTGAGCAGCTGAATACTGATGTATTGGCTGATGATTTGGTTCAGCTTGCGATAACCTCATATCAATTTGCAGACACCCCATTTGAAGGGCGTTTTCGTGTTAGTGCCGAATTTGAGCAGCAGGCAGTGTCGACATCCCTGAGCCTGTCGGGCTGGTATCGAGTGTCAACTCAGCAAGCCAATGGAGAGCTGGTAACCCATTTGCTACACCCTCAAGCACCTGACTCGTTTTTCGCCTGGGGGGATTTCCCTGGCGTGTTCCAGCGCACTGAGTACGTTGAAAATTATGCGCTTGAACCTTTCGCCCGGAAAATGTTAAAAGACAATCCGGCAATGGCACTGGCGTTTGATAAAAAAATCAGCGAGGATAAAGCCTTTGCGAAAGATCCAAAAGCGAGAATGGAGTGGCTATATCAGCGTACGCCATATTATGATCAGGCTTATCTGAAGTATCCGATACTCATGTCCTTTAAGGAAAAATAAATGCAGGTAATCACCATACCCGTCACACCATTTATGCAGAACTGTCGGATTATTTGTTGTCCTGGCACAGGTCTGTGCGCAGTGGTTGACCCGGGGGGCGATGTTGATAAAATATTGTCTGTTATAAAGGAACGCACCCTTAAAGTTGAAATGATTTTGCTTACGCATGGGCATCTTGACCATGTTGGTGCCAGTGAGGCGTTATCCGAAGCTTTAGGGGTTGATATTGTCGGGCCACAGCGCGAAGATAAGTTTTGGTTTGATGCATTACCTATGCAAGCGCAGATGTTTGGCTTTGCACCGCAGGCCTCGTTCTTTCCCAGACGCTGGCTTGAAGACGGCGAATGCGTTGAACTTGGCGAGCTGAAATTGGAAGTGCGCCACTGTCCCGGACATACGCCGGGTCATGTCGTGTTTTATGAGCCACAGAGTGCAACTGTATTGGTTGGTGATGTGTTGTTCAAGGGCTCAGTCGGCAGAACAGATTTTCCAAAGGGGGATGCGGCATTGCTAAAACGTTCTATCGAAACTCAGCTATTCACTTTACCAGAGGCGACTCGGGTAATGAGTGGCCATGGTGAAGATACGTCGATTGGGTATGAGCAGCGACATAATCCTTTTATGAGCGGGCGGTTTGGCTGATAACTGAGTCTATCGGCACTGTATTCATTTAACTAATTAAAAATTAAGAAAAATATGTCATTAAATCAGGTTGATCGTCAAATACTAGCGCTGTTACAGCAAGATGCGAGTTTATCTACGGCAGAAATAGCCGACAAAGTAGGGCTGTCCCAGTCACCTTGTTGGCGTCGTATTGCCAAACTCGAGCAAGATGGTTATATCAAAGGAAAAGTTGCATTGCTGGATGAGAAACAGCTTGGTTTTGATATGCTTGTTTATGCTCATGTTAAGTTATCTAACCATGGCCGTAATAACCTTGCAGAATTCGAAAAATTGATCATGAGTTATGACGAAGTCACTGAGTGCTATACGATGGCAGGCACGATGGACTTTATGTTACGCATTATTTCTCGTGGTATAGAAGGGTATGAGCAATTTGTCAGAGATAATCTGCTCAACCTCGAATATGTTCAGGAAGTTCATTCAAACGTTACAATGACGTGCGTTAAGCGAACCACAGCCCTGCCAATCTGATTGTCATACATCAGACCTGAAACTCAACTATAATGTATCTCATTTGTTAAAAGCGCTGGATTTTGCTAGGATCCAGCGCTTTTCTGTCGTAGTAATAATCTTGGGGATTTAAATGTTTAATCTAATAGGCAAAGCGCCCAGCTCTGCTAAGAACGACATACTGTCAGGATTGACCGTCGCTCTGGCGTTGGTACCTGAAGCTGTCGCATTTGCGTTTGTCGCACATGTCGACCCATTAGTCGGCTTATACGCCGCGTTCATCGTGGGCTTGATCACGTCTATTTTTGGTGGTCGTCCAGGTATGATATCTGGTGCAACCGGTGCGCTTGCCGTCGTTATGGTGAGCCTGGTGATTGAACATGGTGTCGAATACCTGTTTGCGACAGTGTTGCTGATGGGGGTCTTACAGATCCTCGCAGGCGTATTTAAGCTTGGTAAGTTCATTCGTATGGTACCGCACCCGGTGATGCTCGGCTTCGTAAATGGCCTGGCCATCGTGATTTTCCTGGCTCAGCTTGGCCAGTTTAAGGTGATGGATGGAACTGGCACATTACAGTGGATGCAAGGACAGCAGCTTTATATCATGGCTGGTCTGGTAGCGTTGACGATGGCAATCATCCACTTTCTACCAAAACTAACAACGGCGGTACCGTCAAGCCTGGCAGCAATCCTGGTGGTTACTGGTTTGGTGATTGGACTCGACCTGGATACGCGTAACGTTCTGGATTACCTCAAAGATATGAGTGGCAATGTGAATGCTACTATTGCAGGCGGCTTCCCTGAATTCCATATCCCTCAGGTGCCGTGGACATGGGAAACTTTCATGATTATTTTCCCATATGCACTGATCCTTGCCGCGATTGGTCTGATTGAATCATTACTGACCCTGACCTTGATCGACGAGATCACTGAAACACGTGGCCATTCGAACAGAGAGTGTATTGGCCAGGGCGCTGCAAACATGACCTGTGGTGTATTCGGTGCAATGGGTGGCTGTGCAATGATTGGTCAGTCAATGATCAACATTAATTCAGGTGGTCGTAGCCGTCTGTCTGGTATTACCGCTGCCATATTACTACTTGCCTTTATCTTGTTTGCTGCCAGCCTAATCGAAATGATCCCACTGGCTGCTTTGGTTGGTGTGATGTTTATGGTTGTACTGGGTACTTTTGAGTGGTCCAGCTTCCGCCTGATGAAGCGCATTCCAAAGAGCGACGCGTTTGTAATTGTCCTGGTATCTGGTGTCACAGTGGTGACCGACCTCGCTATCGCAGTCTGTGTTGGTGTGATTGTCTCAGCGCTGGTTTTCGCCTGGGAGCACGCTAAACACATCTATACCAGCAATTACATTGATGAGCAGGGCTCAAAAGTGTATGAGTTACATGGCCCATTATTCTTTGGCTCTGTGAAGAATTTTGCTGAGTTGTTTGATGTGGCAAATGATCCGGCTGATGTGATCATTGAGTTCAAACATAGCCGAGTTGCCGACCACAGTGCAATTGAAGCCATTGATGCGCTTGCAGAAAAGTACACTAAGGCCGGAAAGAAATTGCATTTGCGTCACCTGAGTCAGGATTGCCAGCAGTTATTGGCAAAAGCGGCAGATTTGGTGGAAGTGAATGTGATAGAAGATCCAAAATACAAAGTTGCATCGGATAAACTGGCGTAACTTTATTTTAAGAAGCCCCTTTTGAGGGGCTTCTTCTTTTTATAGTCGAGCTATTCACGTTTTAAAGTGTCAACAGGGCGACTTCGCACTGCTTTCAAAGCCACCACCTGGACGGTTACCCCTGCCATTGCCAAACAGGCAAGTGAACTCATAACAAAGGCACTCGTAGGTAATTCAATTCGATAGATATACTGATTCAGCCAGTCGCCGAGTAAAATAAACGCGATCGGTAATGCGACAAGCGTTGCAAACAGTACCAGAATGCCAAAACGTAATTGGAACAACGCATAAATTTGCCAGTTTTTTGCGCCCATGATTTGCCGTATAGCTATTTCCTTTAGGCTTTGTGATAAGGTAAAAGCAGCCACTGCGTATAACCCAGCAACAGACATGACCAGTGCGATCAGTGTAAATAGCTCAAGTAATTGCAGGTGCTGTGTCTGATTATGATATTGCGCATCAAATAAGCCTGACAACCACTCATACTTAAAGGCTCTGTTGCTGTCTAACGCGAGCCAAGTCTGTTCCAGCTGTTGAAGCACATCTTGATTGAATCCGGATTTCAGCCTGATTGCTATCCACCGAAGTGCCATGTCTTCAGGACTTTCTGACAAAACATATATCATAGGAGGTACACGCTGGCTGGCGTCTACATGATGGGTGTCTTCGACAACGCCGATGACCTGATGGCGATGTAACCCTTCGCTGGCACTGCCGAGTGTCAAAAAGCGGCCTATGATTTCGTTGGGATCAGCGTCTAGCTTGGCTGCCAGCGTTGCATTGATTATTAAGTTTCCGCGGGTATTCCCTGTATTCTGGTTATCCTCAAAGTAGGGATCTCCGGGGAACTGACGTTGAAAAACCCGGCCGCTCAGAAGCGTAATACCCATCGTCCTGAAATAGTCATAGCTAACCGGGTTATTACCAACCCATATCTCATTACCGGGCGTTTCTTGCGTTCTTACAATCGCTGATGTACGTGTCGCTTTGGTAGGGATAGTATGTGACATGCTCAGGGAGGCAACATCAGCAAATCTTGACACCTGACGCTTGAAGTCCTGATAGACAGCAGCACCAGGGTTGATGATGAGGACATTTTCTCTGTCATAGCCTTGTGCCATTGTACTCAGGTAGTGCATCTGATGACTGACCACTGTGCTGGCGATCAACAGTAACATGGCAATGATAAATTGTATGACCATGAGAATGCGGCGAAACAGTACTCCTCCTTTTCCTGCATCTATTACTCCCTTGAGTACCAAAGCGGCGTTCATGCGGCTAAGAAATAGAGCAGGATAGCCTCCCGCAAGAAGCGTAACGCATAATAAAGTGAGTATTAGCGTGAGGATATGTTTGAAGGAGAGGGTGAGTGCAATTTGCGACCCCATCAGTTGATTAAATGCGCCTAATAGCATCGCGGTCAAAGCGAGTGCCGCTCCAAGGGCAAATAGAGTGATAAATAAGGATTCAATCAAATAGTGCAAAGCCAGCTGGTTTGGACTCGCTCCGAGTGCTTTTTTTATTCCTACTTCTCTTGCGCGCCGTAAAGAAGTAGCGGTGGCCAAATTGGTGAAGTTTATACAGGCCAGCACCAATAACATAAAAGATATCAGCACAAAGGTGTCTACCATCTCACGACTGCCCGGAGGGATCAGGCTGCGCGTCGCAGTAGCGTTTAGGTAGACATCCAGCAAGGGCTCGAGCATGACTCGGTAACGCTTATAAGATGATAACCCTTCAACGCGTTGCTGATAATAGTCACTAATACTTGCAGTCAGTGACTTTATTGCTGTTGCTTGTGTGACTTTTGCAAATGTGATGGTCGCATTGAAGTTCCACAATGTTCGCCAGCGCTCATTTGGCAGCTGTTGAAAATAGTTCTGGATAGGTAAGATTATCTCGCGTGGGATGGTGGATGGGGCAGCTGAATACTTTATTATCGCGGCTACCTGATAGGATTTACCGTTAATGTCAAGCTGTTCACCAATAAACTGAGTACTGCGCGAAAAGTACTTCCGCGCTTGTGCTTCATGTAATACCACTTTATCTGGTGCCTGGAGTGCCGTGTGAACATCTCCTTCAATCAGGCTGTAGTCAAAAAATGAGAAAAAGTTCTCATCAACGAAAAGTGCACGCTCAGCAAATACACCAGATGAATTTCTGACGGATATCGTACTGACCGAAATACGAGTTGTGTCTGTGATCTCCGGGAAGTTACTGGTAAGTTCCTCTGCAAGCCGAAGTGGAGTTAGCGTTTGAGGTCGATTATCATCTCTAAGCAGATTAATCCGGTAAATATTGTCTGCATCTTTGAAGTGTGAATTAAAACTATGTTGATGAGCGACATACAGTTGGATCAACATAAAACAGGTCAGGCCGATGATTAAGCTGAGTAGTTGGATGACCGTCGTGCGTTTGCTACGTAGCATATTACGCCATGTCATGGTAAATAAAAGACTAATCACTTAATGCCTCCTGTTTGCTCAATGTGCGTTGAGCAGAAACCGGGCTGTCTTGCTGTATTTTGCCATCCATAAGTCGAACAACCCGAGTGCCGTACTGAACTTGCTCCTGAGCATGCGTCACCATAATAATGGTTGTTCCCATCATGTTGAGTTGGTGAAGTATTTTCATGACTTGTGTTGAGTTTTTGGAATCGAGATTGCCCGTTGGTTCATCGGCCAAAATCAAATCTGGCTGAGTGACTATTGCGCGTGCAATCGCAACTCGTTGTTGCTGGCCTCCTGAGAGCTTAGCTGGCAAGTGAGTACGGCGATGAGCGATATCCAAGCGGTGAAGTACCTCTTCAACTCGGGCGGCTCGTTGTGCTTTATTGAGTTGCTGATAATGTAGTGGCAGTGCGATATTTTGCTCTACAGTGAGTTCGTCTATCAGGTTGAAACTCTGAAAAATAAACCCAATGTGTTTTTTCCTCAATTGTGCCTTTGTTGATGAAGATGCAGAAGCTAACTCAGTACCTTTGAACACAAAGCTGCCTTCATCAATGTCATCCAGCATGCCCAGAATATTGAGCAAAGATGACTTACCGCAACCTGATGGTCCTAAAATCGTGATGAATTCACCTTGGCTGACCGATAGGGAGAGCTTATCCAGCGCGACGGTCTCGATATGTTCCGCAATAAATGAGCGGCTGACATTATTCAATATGATCATGATTGTTTTACCTTAAGGGATGAGAGTAAGGTGCTCTGCGTCAGCAAAGCGGTTATATGAAGAGGTGATCAGTCGCTCGTTGGGATTAAGGCCTGAAATGACTTCCACTTGTGCAGGGTTACGACGGCCAAGTGTGATTTGGCGTCTGGACGCACTGTGTCCACCTGGACTTACAACAAATGCCCAGGTTCCTGCGGTAGACTGAATAAACGCTCCATTATCGACGACTAGTAGAGTGTTCTCAGAACTTAGGTTTAGCTCCAGTGACAGGCTTTGTCCGAGTCTTAATGCGGGCAGTTCAGTGTGGTTTTGGACATGAAAATCAACTTTAAATCGACCGTTTTCGATACCCGGGAAAATTTTGGCTACAGTCAACGGGACGGTTGCTTGTCCAACTTTCATCATTGCAACGTGTGTCATCGAGATTTGGTCTATATAAAATTCGTCGATGTGCGCACTGATTTTGAATTTGTCGATCAGGTCGACCTGACCAAGTCGTTCACCGGGTGTTATGGATTCACCAATCCGGGCGTTCATAAATGTCAGCTGACCATCGCGTGGGGCACGGATAGTGAGTTTGTTGAGGCTGGATTGCGATATCTTAAGGTTAGATTGCAAGGTCGCAATACTTTGGGAAAGCTGGGTGAGCTGTTGTTGTTGCAATAATGCTTCTTTTTGCTGACTTTGTTTTACTGTTTCACGGTATGTCACTTGATAGTTAAGTTCATCCCTGAGTGTTTCCACTGTGCGTCGTGGCACTAAGGCTTGTTCATATAGCTTTTGTTGGCGCGCCAACTCTTTTTCCAATTTAAGAACGGCAAAATCGAGTTCAATGATGTCTCGTGCTAACGCAAGTTGGTTTTGCTCAACAGCCAGGCGCGTGTTGTGCATGTCGTTAATCTGCTCGGATACTTCTGCTTCGCGAGCCAACACCCTGAGTTGCAGGTCCGTGTTACTGAGCTTGAGCAATGGCTGCCCCTGAGTAACTCGCTCACCTTCCTGAACGTACAAGGCGTCAACACGTCCGCCATCGATTGCATCTATGAAGACGGTATCTTGTGGTTCCACAACACCACGCAATGGCAGGTAGTGAGTAAAGTTGGTGCGGTGTGCCGTACTGAATTCAAGTGTGTTTTGACTGACGTTATAGGTTTTCCCTGACGTTTGAAAGCGAGCACTGAACACCTGAATACTTGTAGCTGAAACCACAATAAAAGCAGTGACAAGTGAAGTAATAACGACGCGTCGTCTGCTCAATAATTTGGGTTGGATGGGTTTATCCATACTGGCTCCTGATCCTGTGAATAAAAACGCAGCTCAGTATTGTTGAGCAGCAAAGAGGAGTCAGGAACAAACTAGGAAAAGGTGTGATGGCTAGCGGAAAAGTGATGACCACTCAAAGTGGTCATAACTAAAATCAATATAATTAATGGTTTAACAGGTGGCGTGATGTTGAGGCAATATCACAATCGGAAAACGTTTTACTGTATTTTGTGTGTTCTCATGACATCTGCAGTGGTACGTTGCAGACGTGTATAGATTATTCCATGTGCTGAAAGCTGATAATCTGCATTATCAATCTGCTGCGGCCAGGTTACTTTATCTGTCGATGTGATTGGGAGGTACACATGGCTTTGATCGTCCTTTGAGCAATGTAATCCATGTTTTCCGCGTTGCAGAGTAAGCTTTCGATTGGGCAGGTGCGTTGTACAATATAGTGGCAAGGCTACGGTTTCGGAGGTTGATTCTGTGTGCTTGAATACCTGACCTGTCTTACGGTGTAACAGGTAAAAAGCGTCATCGTGTTTGCTGTAGATCCCACCCATAAAGTCGGGAAAAGTAAGCTCGACTTTAAGTGTTGTCAGATCGAAACGTACCAGATGCCAGCGATTATTTCTGGTCGTGGAAAACAACAATTGATTGTTTGACTGCCAGCTGGCTCCCCTGATAGCCATATCGGTGATGGGCAGGGAGTAGGTTTCCAACGTGGTAATATTTGTGATGAGAAGCTGATTATCCCCCAAACTGAGCAAGTGATTACCATCAGGTGAAAATACGAGCTGGTAAAAGCGACCAGAGGTTTTACTGGAGGTCAGTTGAACGGGCTCCGCCAGCGGCTGAGTAATATCACCCAGGTAGACCTGGGCGTGTGTTGAGCGCTTAGAAACGAAGGCGTAATGTGATGACGTATCTGTCATCGTGGGCAGATAGTCCATAACCGATGAGTTTGCCAGTGGTTGCACTTCATTGCCTTTACTGCGCTGTAAATAGATATCCCGGTCCAAAAGATAAGATACAAAGGTAAAATCTGTCCCATTGTTTATTCTGGCTGGGTGTTTGACACGCGCCGTGTTGCTAATGACGGTTGCCAATTTATCGCCTTGCACGGTACTTTGCCACAACTCATAAGCCGGGTGTGGGGCCGGATGGATCAAGCTGCGACTGTCATGATGCCAGATGGCTGAGCGCATTAGGTAGTCAAGCTGTGCGGTTTGGGTTAGTTCTGATGAGGCGAGGTCAAGCGTGTAAATACGTGTTTTAGGCCCAAATTCACTGTTTAACATAACCAACGAACGACCGTCTGGTGCAAGGTCAAAGGCATAGTTTCCACGACCGTTGGTAATAGGTTGATTGACGATTGACTTATGTCCCTGAGTTATATCAATTTGGAAAACCTGATAGCCGAACTCTTCTGAAGTGCGGTCATTGAAATAAAGCTTTTTCCCGTCTTTTGAAAATACCAGAGCGGGCTTGCTTTTGCTGCCGCATGTGCTGAGTTTCTGCCATTGTGACTGCGTACGCAAGTGCGCCAGACGGGCCAGGTAAATGCCACACGTTTGCGGTGTATGCATGACAAATGCAAGCTGTTTACTATCTGGTGACCAACTTGGTCGACTAAACCGAGCAAGGGGGATTGATAGCTGTTGCTGATTATGTGTGCTGACATTTTCGACGATGAGTGTACTCAGCTGCTTCGTCTTTTTGACATAAGCGAGCGTTTTGAGATCTGGCGACAGACGGGGGTATAACTCCTCGCCTTGTGCTCGCGTAAATGGTTTGACTTGCTTGTTTATACTCAGCTCAGGCGACGAATACGGATAATATAGAAACACCCCTGCAATAACAGTGGCAGCCGACAAGGCAATAGCAGATAAAATAGCCCGCTTAATTCTAACTGCGCTCAAAGTAAGCTGGTGATTGACTGGATCAGCATTGTGGGTGTTTGTTGTCTGCATTGGGATCTGGTCTGTTTCTTCAAACACAGAGATCATGCGATATCCCTTGCGCGGCACTGTTAAAATGAAGTTAGGGGATTTGGGGTCATCCCCCAGTGCTTTACGCACCTTGACCAGAGTCCGGCTAATGGCGTTATCCGTTACGAGTGTACCTTGCCATACTGCATCCATTAATTCATCCTTGCTAATTACACGTTGCTGGTTGCGCGCCAGGTAGTAGAGGAGATCGTACACTTTTGGTGCCAGCGTTACTGAGATACCATTACGGATTAGGAGCTGGTTATGGGTGTCAATGATCAGGTGTTTAAATCTCAGGTATCTCAAAATAGGCTCCTGCCTGGTACTGTATGGTCTTGTTATTATCTTTGTACACGCCAACGTGTGAGTTGGTTAATTCAGATAATACGCTAGTTTTTAGGCTGACGTAAATCCAGGCCCTTTTAATGACCCCAGTTTTTTATTTTTAACCTATTAAAATATAAAGTAATAAAATATTGGTCACAGTGAAGTCACTGTTCCATCCTGAGAATTCCTTAATAAATCAGCATTACTTCATGTGTCAGTGAGCACGAGTTGATACGGTGAACGGAAGTAAAACTCAAATAAGGACCTTTATGATGTGTAAATTTCATCGTGCCCACTTTCTGATATTAGTGAAAAGGCTTGTTTTGTTGGCCTTGATGGTGACTTTCTCCTTGCCCGTTTTATCTGCAGAAGCGCGCCAAGGCAAAGTTCTGTTTATTATCTCTGGGGACGAGCACGGCTTTTGGTTACCTGAAGTTGTTGGTCCATACCGGGTGCTGCATGATGCTGGGTATGAGATTGAGCTCGCAAGTAGTACCGGCAAGCCTGGATACCCCAGAGGGCGATTGGCAGAGGCGCAATTACGCTGGCTGGATAGTTCGCCTCTTAAGCAACAGCTTAGTGAACCAAATGACATAGAAACACGCGACAGCCGGGACTATTTAGCTGTTTACTATGCGGGCGGGGCCGGACCAATGTTTGACTTGACGGCTCATGCCCATGCAAAGGTGCTTACAGAGGCCATTTATAAAGCAGGTGGTATCATAGCTGCGGATTGTCATGGCACCGTTGCCTTGCTGAACTTACAGGATGACGGTGGTCATCGGCTGATCTCGAACAGGCGTATTACAGGTAAAGCGAATAGCGAAGAGGGGTGGTTTGCCCGGACGCATTATCCGTTTTTGATTGAAGATGAGGCAAACAGACTTGGCGCGATATTTGTTGCTGCAAAAAAAGGTGAGGTGAATGTTGTGGTAGATGGCCAATTTGTAACCGGGCAGAATCCGGTGTCAGCAATACCTATGGCAGAGGCGTTATTGATCGCTTTGCGGGAGTGAGTTGATGAAATTCATCGCGTAACAGCGCATATCTGTAATCAACTACCTTTGAAGCAGAGGCTTTTTATACAATGGGGCTTCACTCGAAAATGTAGTATTTGTAGCAACTTTTGGACAAGGAAGTCTCAGATATTTGCCTGGGCGGTCAGTGGTGAATATCGTACTAACGGATTATTTGTTGTCTAATGCTGATATACCCGACTTTGCAGTGTTTGGTTGTGCCAGTGCTTGCTTGTTCAATACTCGAGTCATGGTATCGAACAGTGCCTGCATATCAATTGGCTTAGCAACGAAGTCGTCAAACCCGAGAGAGAGGTAACGGCTGACATCCTCCGGGAGTACATTGGCTGTAATGGCGATGAGTGGATTGTGATAGTCGGTGCTTTTTACCTGTTGGCAAACCTCTATACCATCCATCACAGGCATTTGAATATCAACAAAGAAGAGGTCAGGTCGAGCTTTATTAAAGCTCTCCATAGCGAGCTTACCGTTAGCCGCCATAATGAGTGTTGCATTGGTCTTTTTCATCATGGCTGAAAATATTTGCTGATTAATCAGGTTATCTTCAGCAAGCAGTACCTTAACACCGCTCAGATCTGGGACTTGAGGTTGTGTTTGTCTATCTGCGATTGCAGACTGGGTTGCGATTTTAACACTTTGCAGCGGGAGTGTGACCGTAAACTGACTGCCATCCCCTGCAACACTTGTGACTTTTACCTCACCTTGCATGAGCTCCACTAGCTGTTTGACAATAGCCAGTCCCAGTCCTGAGCCGCCGTATTTTCGAGTGGTTGAATTGTCGGCCTGATGAAAATGTTTAAACAAATTGGAAAGCTGGGTGGGAGTCATACCAATTCCGCTATCGCAGACCTCTATCGCGAGTCCATTGTCGTCACCTTGCACTCTCAAAGTTACCTGGCCTTGCTCTGTGAACTTGATTGCATTTGATAGCAGGTTACGAAGGATTTGTTTTAGCCGCAGAGGGTCGGCAAGTTTGATTGATAAGTGCGCTTGCAACTGTGAGTCCAGTTTCAGCGCAACCTGTTTGTCACGGGCCACGTGTTGGTACTCCTGAATGACTTCCCGACATAACTGCGGAATGTCCACAGCCAGAACCTCGATTGTGAGTTTGCCAGCTTCCATTTTAGAAAAGTCGAGTATGTCATTCACCAGACCGAGTAAGGTTTGTGAAGAGGTATAGCCTTGTTCAATCAGGGAGCGCTCTTGCACACGAAGATCTTCTTGTCTCAGAAGCTGAAAAACGCCCAGAATCGCATTCATTGGGGTGCGAATCTCGTGGCTCATGGTGGCAAGAAATTGTGCTTTGGCCAGCTCCGATTGCTCGGCTCGCACTTTCTCCTGCTTAAGTTGTGTGACCTGTGTATTGACGGTGTCGACCAGCTTGTTAAGGGTCTTTTGCAGTGTTTTTAGCTCTTCATATTCGAGGTTTGCATTATTCTGCTCATAGTTACCTGATGTCAGAGACATGCAGTATTTATCAAGCTGCTTCATGGGAGTCGTGACTTTACGGCTGACGTAGGCGAGGTACCAGAAAAGTATGATCAACACGCCTAATGCCAGCATTGCGCTTCTGATGATAGCGTACAGGATTTCCTGAGTATAAGCGCTGTGCTGATGGGACAGCGATAGCGATAAATTCAGGCCTTCTGTATCACGTTCATAAATGGGGTAGGTTGCATTGAGTCCTGCGTCGACATCATGCCCTTTATGAAACCACATTTGCTGATCTGAAAAGGTTGTCAGTGATTCATAGTCAGCCAGTTCAATCGCCAACTGACTAACATCCAATTCAAAGTACAGCACGCCGGTATAACGAAATGGGTCGATGAGAGAGGGTAAGGTCTGCCGTAACGGCACGGCAATAAACAGTGTTCCTTCGTGGGCCGATTTAACGTTGAGCTCTGCGTTGCTGATCAATAGCTTTCTTACCATCAACTCGCGTGCACTTTCGTTAATAACAGAGGTGGTATGTTCAATGATAGAAGGAGTTGCCCAGTGCAAGGTATAAAGGGGGTAACCCTCAACAATGTAAGGAGAGCCATCACTGATCATCACACTTTTGACCAATGGAGATTTAGATACCAGCTCTCGGATCTCCTTAAGCGCGTATTGTGTATACAAAAGGTTTAAAGGCAACTCTGCCAGGATCCGGTGGTCGCTGTAGTGTGCGACCTGAAATGTCAGTTCGGCCAGTCTGTTTTTTATGTCCAAAGACAGGCTGGTTGCGCGTTGTGCAACGGTATCTGATGCGATTTTATTGGCTTGTGTCCAGGCGCTATAGGCGAAATGGGCCAGGGCAATGGTTAACAAGACCAGGACCATAGTGCCGACTTTAAGCTGTAATTCACTGACCAGGTTTTTTTTCTTGCTCATAGCTAATCGACTTTTCTACGATATGTTGCATGAAATGGGCGGCCTGTTGCTCATCCAGTACGCCAGCAAGGTGGCGTGTCAGGCCTTTCAACATGGCTTCCCACACAAAAGCCATTTGTGCTTCGTTGGGCATCGGCTCTGTGTATTCCAGTGTTGTGATAAGCGCCTCAACCTGGGTAATGCCTTGTATTTTTAACGTGTCTAATGCGCGCTTATCGACAGGTAGAGCATTAATTGACGACCAAAAGTTGGTTTGTACCGGTAGGGATTGTAAGAATTCAGATAAGCGTTTAAGTTCTGCACTTTTGGGGCCCGACAGGGCATTATTGGGAAAGGCCATGACATGTGATGAAAAGTAGGAGCGCATAGGTGCATCACCCAGGCTGGGCAATTGTGCGACCCCTAATTTGTCCGCAAAATGCTCGGAGAAGCGCTGGAACATCCAGGAGCCATTGATGGTATAGGCAACCTCGCCAGCCAAAAATCGATTAACCGTGCATTCGTAGTTACACTCTACGTCAAGCCAGTTTTCTTCTTTGAGCGACTTATACCAACGCAGAGCGCGAATCATCGCTGGTGTGTCCAGGTTCACATGACCATTCAAAATCAGTGGCGTACCAAAGGTGCCCAGAAATGCCCTAAACCAGTACATCTCGTAATAATTCCAGCTTATCTCAACCCCCTGGGCTTGCTGCTGTGCGCGGAGTTGTTGCCAGCTTTTAGCAGGTTGGCTCACCAGCGTCCTGTTGTAATACAGCATCAGGTGATTGCCAAAAACAATAGGTACGCCAAGTGTCGTGCCGTTGGCTTTGATGTTGGATTTTACTTGTTCTATCAGGTGTGTGGACAGCCAGTTCTCAGGCACTTCGGATAAGTTGAGTGCTGTCAGTCCCATGTAATCCGCAGGAACTATGATGCCGTCCGGCAACGCATTATTACTGGCACGGAGCAATAATTCCGATTTGAGTGTGTTATTTTCAAATTCAACTACCTTAACTTGGATACCAGTTTTTCTGGTGAATTCGGCAAACAGGGGCTTAAAGTCATAATTTTCCAATCCGATGGCAATGGTCAACGATTGTTGTGGTTTTTGACTGGTATATCCCAAACTACTGAACAGGCTCGTCATCAGCATGAGTAAAAGAGTCAAACTTAACCTGCCAGACATGGCCTTCCTTAGTGAGTGATAATCTATTTAATGTATAGCAAATTCTATGGCCAGGGCAAACTGAGGTGTGCCAAGACCAATTAGAATTGATGACGTGTCATGATAGCGAACGGTTATGACAACTATGAGATAGGCCGCTGCGATATAGAGTGACGTAAAGGTCAGTCAAAACCAGCAGACTCAGAAGCAGTTGAATTTAAAAGGTAGTACGACTTTTGCGATTGCGACAATATACAGGCTTAAAGGATGCTGATTAAGAAGGGCGTGATTTAATGTCGTGTGATTGTTTATATGTGAAGGAGTAAGGGAATATGAGAAGTTGGTCGGGTCGAGCGGATTCGAACTGCTGATAGGACCGGGTCATAGAGAGTGGTGGTGTTCTAACCAACTGAGCTACGGTGGTAAAATAGTAGGCGCGTTAAAAATTAACCAAGAGGGAATAATTGGTACAACCGAGTGGATCTGAATCACTGACCACTGGACCGGGTCATAGAGAGTGGTGGTGCTCTAACCAACTGAGCTACGGTCGTACAATAGTAGACGTTTTGAAAATTAACCAAAAAAGGTTAATTGGTACGACCGAGTGGATCTGAATCACTGACCACTGGACCGGGTCATAGAGTGTGGTGGTGCTCTAACCAACTGAGCTACGGTCGTACAATAGTAGACGTTTTGAAAATTAACCAAAAAAGGTTAATTGGTACAACCGAGTGGATCTGAATCACTGACCACTGGAACGGGTCATAGAGAGTGGTGGTGCTCTAACCGACTGAGCTACGGTTGTGCAATAGTAGGCACGTTAAAAATTAACCAAGAGGGAATAATTGGTACGACCGAGAGGTTCTGAATCACTGACCACTGGACCGGGTCATAGAGAGTGGTGGTGCTCTAACCAACTGAGCTACGGTCGTACAATAGTAGACGTTTTGAAAATTAACCAAAAAAGGTTAATTGGTACGACCGAGTGGATCTGAATCACTGACCACTGGACCGGGTCATAGAGAGTGGTGGTGCTCTAACCGACTGAGCTACGGTGGTAAAATAGTAGGCGAGTTAAAAATTAACCAATATGGCAAGATGAAATAATTGGTACGACCGAGTGGATTCGAACCACCGACCCCCACCATGTCAAGGTGGTGCTCTAACCAACTGAGCTACGGTCGTACAATAGTAGACGTTTTGAAAATTAACCAAAAAAGGTTAATTGGTACAACCGAGTGCATCTGAATCACTGACCACTGGACCGGGTCATAGAGAGTGGTGGTGCTCTAACCGACTGAGCTACGGTTGTGCAATAGTAGGCACGTTAAAAATTAACCAAGAGGGAATAATTGGTACGACCGAGAGGTTCTGAATCACTGACCACTGGACCGGGTCATAGAGAGTGGTGGTGCTCTAACCGACTGAGCTACGGTGGTAAAATAGTAGGCGAGTTAAAAATTAACCAATATGGCAAGATGAAATAATTGGTACGACCGAGTGGATTCGAACCACCGACCCCCACCATGTCAAGGTGGTGCTCTAACCAACTGAGCTACGGTCGTACAATAGTAGACGTTTTGAAAATTAACCAAAAAAGGTTAATTGGTACGACCGAGTGGATTCGAACCACCGACCCCCACCATGTCAAGGTGGTGCTCTAACCAACTGAGCTACGGTCGTACAATAATAAACGCTTTAAAATTAATCTAGAAAGATTAATTGGTACGACCGAGTGGATTCGAACCACCGACCCCCACCATGTCAAGGTGGTGCTCTAACCAACTGAGCTACGGTCGTACAATGTTGAGCAACTATGACTGTTTTGTTGCATTACGTCACTTGCCAACGGCCGCTAATATATAGCGAGCGTTCGAAGGGATCAAGTAAATTTGCTAAATTAATGTTTGTTTGCACTTTTTTCGCTCATACCGGTGCAACTTTACACACTTTGTAGAAGCCTTGCCACCATTGTGCATGCCGCCTGCTTGATGACTTCAACTCTGTCATCAGGGCCGCTGCATGATCCGGGTATAACGGGTGAGGTATAGCTTGTGAAATTTGAGCGAACGAGTTACTCAGTTCCTGTAACTGATTACTGAGCTGAGACTGGTATGGTTGCAATTGCGAAATAGCATATTTGTTGAAAATATTATGCAACACCTGAGCCTTTTTCTTGTTTTTACCTTCAGGACAAATCGTTTTTTCCAGCTCTATTTGCGACAGCCATGTCGTTAGTTTTTGGTTCCAGCTAATTTGTCTACGCGCACTGGTCATTAAAGTTTGGATATAGCTGTTATTGTGTAATTTACTTAAGGCAGGCGTTATTTTCTGTGGGTCAATGTTTTCAGGGGTAAGTAAACTGTTTGCTATGGACGCAAGCACAGCCAGGCCCTCATTGGCCTGGATCTCATTGTCTGTGCCTCGCTTGTTAGTTTCTTCAAATGTCAGTCGGTTAAATTGGTTTAGTTCGGGCTCTGCTGAGAGCATAAATGCGAAATACTGAGGCAGCGCTGTGCGCTTTTCTTCGGCTGCCTGACGAAGAATGTTTTTGACTTCCTGATCCTGAGTTTTGCTATCCTGAATACAGCGTTCAGCCAGCTGTATAAAGCGAACTTGATACTTGAATACCTCGCTGGGGACGGCCAGTTTACCGAGTTGGTTATTGTGTCGTGCTACGTCCTGGGCCAGCGCACAATGTCCCAGGTTGGCTAGCTGCAATACAGAGAGCTTAAACGAGGCTTCAGGCCTGGTGGCTGTGTATTTGGCGATAGGGGATAGTTTGTCAATGCTGGGCGGAGGGATGTCCAGCACATTGGCCAGCCTGTTGGCATATTCCTGGTTGATGTCACTGGCAGTGGGTGCACAGGCCACTGCCAGTAGCAGGCTAAACAGGATCGGGGCGTAACGTATCAAGCCGTTTCCTCACAAAATAAAGAAGTAGTATAGCGGCGCAAGTCAAACCGACGATAATGCCGACCCAGAACCCTCTGGCACCCATGGCCGATGTCAGTATGTCGGTTTTTGCCAGCACAAAACCGAGGCTGAACCCAATCAGCCAGTAAGACACAAAGGTGACAATGGTGATGGGGCTGGTGTACTTCAATCCACGCAATACACCATTGGCAGCAACCTGCAAAGCATCTGGCAGTTGATAAATACATGCCAGCACGATTATCCCAGAGGCCAGTAACGCCACTTCGGTATTTTGAGTATATACCCAGGCAATCTCATTTCGGATCACGTAGGTAAAGGCCGCAACAATCACTGATACTACCACGGCACAGACAAAGCTGGTGTAGACCGAATTTACCAGTTTGGGGTAATTGCCTTCTCCTGACAAAGTTCCGATACGTATTGCAATCGCCATAGAAAGGCTAAGAGGGAGCATAAACAGAATGGTGGTTACGCTGGCTGCTATTTGGTGTCCGGATACTGCGATGGCTCCGAGATCTGCAATGAATAGGGGAATACAGGCAAATAAGGTCACTTCAAAAAACGTTGCGAGACAAATGGGTAGGCCAAGTTTGACTATTTGAAACAAAGTTGCAGCATGCGGCCGTGCGAAGGCTGTGATCAACCAGTGTCCATCGAGATATTTATTGTTGAAGCTATAAATCAACTGCGCGATGGCCATGACCCAAAATACTAAGGTTGTTGCGAGTCCACACCCCGCGCTGCCCAGTGCAGGCATGCCAAACTTGCCATAGATAAATACATAGTTGGCAAAGACATTGACGACCAGTCCAAGCAAACTAATGTACAAAGCTGCTTTTGTGTTACCAACGCCTTCTGTGACATTACGATAGACAGAAAACAATAAAAAAGCAGGTAATCCCCATTTTACAAAATCAATATACTGTTGTGCTAAGTCTGTGATAGCACTCGCTGCCCCGATACGTGCAAAGACCAAAGGAGTAAAGGCACTGGCAATAAAACCAAGTGAAGAGAGTATTAATGCAAGGTAGATACCCTGCTGAAAGTAGGTTTTAATACCGTCTCGTTGTTTGGCCCCATCGCAGTAAGCAACCATACTGGTGATTGCCAACAGAATACCCTGTAAAGAAAAGGTCATTGGGTTCCAGGTGCCGGTTGCAATTGACAGTGCAGCGAGATCTTCGGCACTGACTTGCCCCGCCATCATAGTGTCGACAACCGACATAAGTACCAGCGTGATTTGGGCAAAAAAGACAGGGGTGGCAAGACGCA
Source organism: Pseudoalteromonas rubra (assembly GCF_005886805.2). Lineage (NCBI taxonomy): Bacteria > Pseudomonadati > Pseudomonadota > Gammaproteobacteria > Alteromonadales > Pseudoalteromonadaceae > Pseudoalteromonas > Pseudoalteromonas rubra. The sequence continues at coordinate 2,429,072 of NZ_CP045429.1, read as the reverse complement.
CCAGGCGCTTTGCTTCCCATAAAGCAAATTTCATACTGAGTCTGGACTTCCTAAAACGTTAATCTTAAAAAACTTCTTTAAAACTTACCACTTTTATCCGATAAAAGCGCAGTTTAATCTGATGAGTGTTTGGGTTACACTGCGCGGCATTATTCTCGAAAATCTGAGTGTTATGTTTACCGGAATTGTACAGACTCAAGCGACAGTAGTTAGTGCTGTGTTGCGCGAAGGGATCATGAAGCTGGTGTTGTCGGTTGACAGCCGATATTTGGAAAAATTGACTCATGGTGCGAGTATCGCAATTAATGGATGTTGTCTGACCGTCACAGATTTTGAAGTAAGAGGTGCAGACGTCGTTGGACAGGTGTCTTTTGATGTGATCGACGAAACGCTCCAGTTGACCAACCTGAACTTGCTGCAGCAGGGCAGCCGGGTTAATTTTGAACGCTCTGTGACCTTTGGTACTGAGTTGGGTGGGCATATTGTGTCCGGCCATGTGCATTGTCAGGCGACGATCCTGGCATATATTCAGGAAGCCGATAACTGCCGGATCAAACTTGCCATTCCTGAGCAGTGGAAAAAATACATTCTGTATAAAGGGTTTATCAGTGTTAACGGTGCAAGTTTGACGGTAGGTAAACTAGAAGAAGATGGTTTCTGGCTTCATCTCATTCCGGAAACACTGGCACTGACCAACATTGGCACAGCCCACGTTGGCGATCTGTTTAACATTGAAGTTGACCAGCAGACATACACGACGGTGAACACGGTAGAACATTATCTGCGTAAAAATAGGGGCAATTTCTCATTGTGAGACTATCCTGGTGGCGCGAGTCGATGATTTCGAGGCGATAATTCCGCTGTTACATCCTGTTATCGTTGCGGCGCTGGTATCTGAGGAGACAATACCGTGAGTAGCAGGTGTTGTTCTTAAACATGTGGTGATGTGGGCACCGTCAGTGCCCATTAAAAGACTTGTTCGTCGTCTGCATCAACCCTCAGTTCAAGCTTGTTAATTGCGTAATCTATATGCATGTTCAGATGGATCGGGTTGCAACAAGCTGCGCAATCTTCATAGTAGTCCTGATCACCTTCGCTGGCGTCCAGACTAACAAAAATATGATGGCCACAATGCGGGCAACTAATACGTTGGTCATACAGCTGCTTCATGAGTTTACTCCAACGAGTTTTCCGTTTTTTACATTAATAACTATAGCAGCATTGTGGAGTATTACAGTAAAGTTGCAGTTATTTGCAAAGGTCTTCGATGTGGTTAGCGGCCTGCTTCAGATAATCCCCTGCGAACATATTTGCGTGGCATAGCAAAGGATAGAGTTGATAGATACGTCGGCGGTCTTCATACCCTTCCATTCTGGGGTAAACACTATCATACCCTTTATAAAATGCATGTGGCAGGGGCGCAAAGAGTTCGCTCGATGCGAGATCTATTTCTCTGTCACCATAATAACAAGAGGGGCAGAATAAACAGGGTTTACCCTGGGAAAAGGCGATATTGCCACGCCAAAAGTGGCCGTGTAGCAAAGATGGCGCGACTTGATGTGGCAACATGGGTTTAATGCGCTCAACGAACTGGTCGATATCGACCAGTTTGATCCCTTTTTCTGCCAATAGTTGTAGCTGCCAGGCGATCCGTTCTTCGGCAAAAAACACTTCCCATTTTTTATGCCACTGGTTTGGCTGAACCAAATCGAAAAAGTAATTATCTTCCTCCAGTCCATACATTTTTTGCTCGTGGCGAGCGTGTAGTTTGGCGAGCGTGGTGCCACAGGTGTACCAATCTTCGAGCTCTCCTGACGTCTCAAGCCACTCAAGCACCAAAAAGCAAAATTCAATGCTTGAGCCTATTGTGATGGTATCGGCAACTAAAAAGTCGCTGTCCCGGATCAATGTGTCATGGTTGCGGGCCTCGCATTCAACGCGCTCCAGCGCTTGAATATGATCTACCTTAACCAGATAGCAGTGATGATCATTCTCGATTTTAAACAACCGAGCGTGCGCATTGCAGGGCAATTGCGTTTTACGGGTAAACTCGAAATGTTCATGGATTGCATCACTGATATACTGGTTTACGAGATTCCACATAGTCCCGCCAAGGTTTGAGTACCACACATAGTCTAAACTATGGCCGATTTTTGCTATAACACAAATACTTGTAGCGAGATTTAAATTCACTACAATATGCGGCCGGGCAAAATACTCAGATCATAAGAGGCACTGATGAGTAAAAGTTTAGCGACGAATATCCTGGCCGCTGTGGTTGTACTGCTTGGCTGGTTATTAAAGATAGATGTGTTATGGACTATGGGCTTGTTTGCCTTGTCGGGGGCCGTGACAAACTGGCTTGCAATACACATGCTGTTTGAGAAAGTGCCGGGTCTGTATGGGTCGGGCGTGATCACCATTAAGTTTAAAGAATTTAAAAGCGCCATTCGTAAACTGATACTCGAAGAGTTCTTTAACGAAGATAAGTTGCGTAGTTTCGCACAAAAAAATGAGATTCAGCTGGATCTGAAGCCAGTCATTACGCAAACCGACTTGTCACCTGCATTCAATAAATTGGTACAGGTGATAGAGGCTTCTCAATTTGGGGCTATGTTGGCCATGGTGGGCGGTAAAGAAGCGATTGAGCCGATGAAAGACAGCTTCACCGATAAAATGAAAGAAGCCTTGTTTGAAATCAGTGAAGGGGAAGATTTTCAGCAGCAACTGTCTGGCCTACTGAGTAGCGGGCAGTCGGTTGATGCCGTAAAAGTAGCCATTGAACATGCTGTTGAAGAGCGTTTGGAAGAACTCACGCCAGCGATGGTCAAAAGTATTGTTCAGGATATGATCCACACGCACCTTGGCTGGTTGGTGGTTTGGGGTGGTGTCTTCGGTGGCTTGTTTGGGCTCATTGCAGCTTTGGTCTAAAGGCCACCTTGTGTTGGGTCATTTAGATTGGATAAAACCATTTATATGGACGCATCGTGCTGGGAATAAGCAGTTCACGATGCGCCGAATGGATGGCTGACACTTATCTGGAACCAGAAATGACGATTGTCTGTGTGTTTTCGGTCATCGCTATGTCTGTGATTGACGTGTCAGTCGTAAAGTCGATATTAAGCAGCCCCGCAGTTTTATGCAGGCCAAATTTCTTGGCAAACTGAGGCACTGGCATCTCGTTGCAGGTGAGTTTATTGGCAACAATAGAGCGGCTGATACGATGCTCCGTTAGTTTTTTAATTAAAGTCAGGCGGTGGTTAGTTCCTACTGCGACACATAGCTGTGTCGCGATGCTGTTGTCTGCTCCTACAAATTCTATGTCTCCTGCACTGGCAGCCATGCTGGTGGCCAGAAGCAGAGGGGAAAGCACTAAAGTCGCGGCAAGTTTCATGATCTTCTCCAGATTTATACAAAGCTCACAACAAGTATTAATGCGAATGCTGCAAAATGCTGTAACCATGAAATAACCGAATGTAAGTAACTATGTCTGCTGTAAAAGTGCTAAGTAACAAATTGATTTTAATGCTATAGTTGTTTCAGACGTAAGAGAATAATGTGTTTTGTCAGGGCAGTTTTTTTTCGATTAACTATTTTTCTTTGTTTCATTATAGTGATGTTTTCCTTTAATTGAGCTTAGATTAATACCTGTGTCAAAAGTATGTCGATATCTCTCTGGTTGTGACTGCAATATAGGTTTGTCGACATTGCATACTGCCGACAATATGCGCTGTACTGAGTTTGCAACACCTTTAGGAATCACACTTGGATTCGCTGCATTGATGTAGAAAAAATAGGGGATGATCAAGCGGATATGCTTGACTCCAAGAATGCCATTACAGCCAACAGCAGGTGTATTAAAGTCAGCTTAGTCTCTATTGCAGGGAGAAAACTCGAAATGTGCAGATGGCCGAGCTATATTGTGAACTGTCGAAACTTAGTTGCAATTTTACGTCAATTGTAAGCCAATACTCTGCGGGGTGATCAATCACGCAGAACAATAAGAGAAATATGATGCAAAAATTCAAGCCGACGGCGATTGTACTTGCATTAAGTACAGTTCTTTTAGGGTGCCAGGACAAAGGCCCTCAGAAAGAAAAAGTCACCATTGATAAAAATCCATACCCAAGTACCTACCAGCCTCATAGCTCAGGCTCCACTTTAATCACCAATGCAACTGTACTGACAGGTACAGGCGAGCTGTTGGAAGACACGGATGTATTGCTTAAAGACGGCAAAATCAGCCAGGTTGGTAAAGACCTGTCCGCTCAGGCTGACGTGACCATAGATGCTCAGGGCAAATGGGTCACACCAGGTATTATTGATGTGCATTCACATCTGGGTGCTTATCCAAGCCCTTCTGTAGAGTCTCATGCAGACGGTAACGAGATCACCAAGCCGAATACAGCCCAGGTATGGGTTGAGCACTCAGTTTGGCCACAGGACCCGGGCTTTAACCGGGCGCGTGAAGGCGGGATCACCACCTTACAGATCCTGCCCGGCTCTGCCAACCTGTTTGGCGGTCGCAGTGTAACGCTGAAGAACGTGCCATCACCAACTATGCAAGGCATGAAGTTTCCGGATGCACCCTATGGTCTGAAAATGGCGTGTGGTGAAAACCCGAAACGTGTTTATGGTGGTAAGGGCGTCGCACCTTATACGCGTATGGGTAACATGGCGGGATATCGTGCTGCCTGGGCTGAGGCGAGCGAATACAAACAGGCTTGGGAACAATATGATGCGGCTTATGCGGCAGGACTGAACCCGGATGCACCAAAACGTGACATTCGTTTGGATACGCTCCGTGGTGTGCTTGACGGTGAAATCCTGATCCACAATCACTGCTATAAAGCGGAAGAAATGGCCATGATGATCGACCTCTCTAAAGAGTTTAATTATCACTCGGGTACTTTCCACCATGGTATTGAAGCTTATAAAGTCGCTGATCTGCTTGCCGAGAATGGTAATTGTGCCGCATTGTGGCCTGATTGGTGGGGCTTCAAAATGGAAGCATATGACATGGTTCCTGAAAACGTTGCCATCGTGGATGCCGTTAAAAATTCATGTGCCGTTGTTCACTCTGATTCAGACACCACAATCCAACGTTTGAATCATGAAGCTGCCAAAATCATGAACACTGCGAACCAGGCCGGATTCTCGCTTAAAGAGCAAGATGCCATTAAATGGATCACATATAATGCGGCTAAATCGCTCGGTATCGAAGAAAAGACCGGGTCGGTCAAACAAGGTAAGCAAGCGGATATTGTTATCTGGGACCGCAATCCATTTAGCGTTTATTCTAAAGCCGAAACCGTCTACATCGACGGTGCCAAAGTATATGACCGCTTCGATGAGAAATATCAGGCGGTGAGTGATTTTATGCTGGGTCAGCGCTAAGGAGTAAATGATGAATAAGTTTAAGATTTCTTTATTGACCAGTGCATTGCTGGCTTCTTCAGCCGCATTTGCTCAGATCACGGCGATCACCAATGCTAAGGTTCACACATTGACTGACGCGGGTACCCTGGAAGGGGCAACTGTGGTAATTGAAGACGGCACCATCACTGCGATTAACCCAACGAGTATCGAGGCCGATGTGACGATTGATGCACAAGGCCGAGTTCTTACGCCTGGTTTTATTGGTTCAATGAACCAGCTAGGACTGGTTGAAGTGAGCGCAGTGGCCGGCTCAAGAGATGCAGGTGATGATAAAGCCGACGTGGATTTTGATGCCAGCCCGGCATTCAACCCTCGTTCGTCGTTGATCCCATATGGTCGCAAAGGCGGTATCACGCAAAATGTAGTAATGCCACATGGCGGAAAGAGCATTTTCAAAGGGTTAGCCTTTGTAGTGGACTTATCCGGAGAGTTTGACAGTGTACTGAAGACGCGCACTGCATTGTTGGTTGACATGGATGCAAGCAGCACCGGGTCGCGTGCAATGAAATACAAAACCCTGGCAGAAAAGCTTGAAGGTCAGCAGCAAAAGCTGTCTGATAAGGGCAAGAAAGACGATAAGAAAGCAGCGAAGAAGCCAAGCCAGGAAGAGCAGGTACTGACCGCAGTATTGAAAGGTGAAATGCCAGTTGTTGTTGGCGTAGAACGCGCATCTGACATCCTTGAAGTATTGAAGGTGAAAGAGCAGTTTGGCCTTAACCTGGTTCTTTGGGGCGTGAATGACGCTGTTCTGGTTAAAGAGGAAATCGCTAAGGCGAATGTTCCTGTGGTTATCAGTGCAGTGTCTAATTTGCCAACCAGCTTTAGCTCATTACATGCTGATCTGACCAACGCCGGAGAGCTTGAGCGTGCTGGCGTAAAAGTGCTGTTGTCTGGTTTTGCATTTGAAGGGGCGCACAATTTGTATCAGCTGCGCTTCGATGCGGGTATTGCTGTCGCACATGGTATGAGTTACGAAGGGGCGCTAAAAGCGGTCAGTAGCAATATTGCAGATGTATTTGACCTGGACGGGGGTAAGATTGCCTCTGGCCAGCGTGCTGATTTGGTACTTTGGAGCGCCGACCCATTTGAGTTTACTACAACCTTAGATAAACTCTGGATCAATGGTGAAGAAGTGAGTACAGAATCTCGTCACGATAAACTAAGAGACCGCTATACCACAGACTCCGATATGCCTCGCGCGTATACTAAGTAATCAAGATATCGATAAAGGTCCGTCAGGGCCTTTTTTCTTGCCTAAAAATCATATTTTCACTCTGTCGATTTGCGTTTAACCGTTAAAAAAGTAAGACCGCTGGCGCTGTTGAATGGGGCTGCCATAGGATATAATTTGGCTAAGTCTTAAGAGGTTATAAACGTTTGAAGTGGCAAGCTCTGGTCGATAATCGACAGCGATTTTTCTGGGTTTTACAAATTGCAGGCTGGATTGGCTATGCATTGGTAAACTACATAGGGTCAAAAGTATTCGAAATGCGCGATATTTACGTTTTTGTGATCGTGCTAAACGCCTATGCAGGTTGTCTGATGACAGTGCCATTGCGTTATCTCTACCGTAAAGTATGGAACGCAAAACCATTATTGCTTATCTTTGTTGTTTTTAGCACCTCTTACCTGACAGGCACACTTTGGTCTGTCGTTCAGAAGTTTAACATGTGGGAAATTTACCGGCATGGATACAGGCCCGAAGAATGGTATTACTACCTTCAGCAAGGTTTGGATTCTGTTTACATTATTTTGTGTTGGAGTGGTCTATATTTCGGTATTAAGTACTATCAGCTGCTGCAAAGTGAACGACAGAAGGCACTGAAAGCTAATACAATGGCCCACGAAGCGCAACTTAAAATGCTGCGTTACCAGCTAAATCCCCACTTTCTTTTTAATACACTCAATGCCATTTCAACGCTGGTACTGGTTGAAGAGAATAAAGATGCCAATCAAATGGTGTCCAGGCTGAGCGATTTCCTGCGTTATACATTAAATACAGACCCAATAAAAAAAGTACCGCTAGAGCAGGAGTTGCATGCACTCAAATTGTATTTGAATATTGAGAAGGTGCGCTTTGATGAACGTCTTGAAGTGGTTTTTGATATCACTGAAGAAGCCAAACAAGCACTGGTGCCTAGTCTGATCATGCAACCGTTAATTGAAAACTCAATCAAATATGCTATTGCGCATATGGCCAGTGGTGGCAAAATCGAGATAAGAGCTCAGGTTTTTGCCAATGAGCTATTGTTAGAGGTAGGTGATAACGGGCCGGGTGCGTCCATAGAAAATGGCCAGTTGAGCAATGTCCAGGGGGTAGGTATTGCCAATACCCAGGACAGACTAAGAACATTATACGAAAATAATTATTCATTTGTGCTTGCGCACAATACGCCTTCTGGATTGAAGGTGAATATACGAGTTCCTTTTGAAAAGGCTGAGAAGTAAAGTAATGAGCAAAATCAGAACGCTAATAGTAGACGATGAGTCCCTAGCCAGAAAAGGCCTGGCTGTGCGCTTAAAACAGATAGAAGACATAGACGTTATCGAGTTGTGCAGCTCAGGGGAGCAAGCGCTTGAGTTATGCGCCAATCAACAAATCGATCTGGTATTTCTCGATATTCAAATGCCAACCATGAATGGGTTTGAAGTGGCCAGAGCGCTCAGTGAGAGTGTTAAGCCGTTGCCGGCCATCGTGTTTGTCACTGCTTTTGATCATTATGCAGTAAAAGCCTTTGAAATTCATGCTTTAGATTACATCCTAAAGCCCGTAGATGACAACAGACTAAAACAGGCGGTTGAAAAAGTGCATAGCTATTTGAAAACACAACAAGATAATGCTCACAAGAAAAAGCTCGCCAGCTTCGTTGCCGGTATCACAGGCAATAACTGCGAAGAAATTCTGCGTAAATTGGCTACTGGTGACACCATTGAAGACAAAAAGTATCCAGAGTCGATTGCGGTAAAAGAGCAGGGGGAAATCATTCGAGTATCAGCTGCCTCTATTCAATGGATTGATGCTGCCGGAGATTACATGTGTTTGCACTGCTCTGACGGTCAGACTCATATTTTGCGTAAAACGATGAAAGAGCTTGAGCAGGAATTGGACCCTAAATTATTTGTGCGTGTTCATCGTTCAGCTATCGTCAATACCAAGCAGATCAGCAAGCTGGTTACACAAAGCAGTGGCGAGTATTTGTTGGTGTTAGAAAATGGCCAGGAGTTAAAAGTCAGCCGAAGCTACCGTGACAAAGTTAAAGCGGCTTTAGCAAGCTAGACCGATTTTGGATGATGAATTGAGAAGGAAGGGTTATCCGGGCAGCAATGCCACCCGGACTCGGACTTTCTAGACGGTGACAATTTTCATTGTATTGGTCGCACCAATGGTTTCCATTACGTCACCGTGAGTTAGGATCACCGTATCGCCTTGTTCCAGCGCACCTGTTTCGACCAGTGTATTTAGCGCATCGCGAACGGTTGATTCTCCACTACATTGAGTAGAATCAAAATAAACCGGATAAACGCCCCGATAGAGCGCTGTCTGGCCAAGTGTTCTGGCGTGTCGAGAAAGTGAATAGATTGGTAAGCCAGAGCTAATTCTCGACATTAATTTAGATGTATTTCCAGACTCAGTCAGTGCAACGATGGCTTTTACTGAAGTCAGATGGTTTGCCGCATACATAGCTGACAGGGCCAGTGTTTCTGATGTATCAGTAAACATGCTATCCAGTCGGTGTCTTGAAATGTGTGTTTGTGGCTGTGATTCAGCACCAAGACAAACACGTGCCATCGTTGCGACGGTTTCTTCCGGATATTCGCCTGCAGCTGTTTCTGCTGACAGCATTACGGCATCAGTGCCATCCAGTACCGCATTTGCTACGTCCATGACTTCGGCACGGGTCGGCATCGGGTTATCTATCATAGATTCCATCATTTGTGTTGCAGTGATAACCGTTCTGTTGAGTGAACGTGCACGGCTAATGATTTGCTTTTGCTTGCCTACCAAGGCCGCATCACCAATTTCTACACCCAAATCACCCCGTGCAACCATCACTGCGTCTGAGGCTAATACAATGTCGTCAATCGCTTCAACTGAATCAACGGCTTCTGCACGTTCAATCTTAGCCAGTAGTTGTGCGTCTGATCCTGCTTTTTCAGCAAGGCCCCGAACGTAGCGCATGTCGTCGCCGCTGCGCGGGAATGAAACGGCAATATAGTCAACGCCAATTTCAGTCGCAGTAAGTAAATCTTCTTTGTCTTTTTCGGTAAATGCAGGCGCTGTCAGGCCACCCCCCAATCGGTTGATGCCCTTATTGTTCGACAGGACACCGCCGACAGTAACCGTACAGTGCACTTTATTGCCCGCAACGTTATCTACGGTTAGCTGGATAAGACCATCATTCAACAGAAGTAAATCGCCCGCATTTACATCATTTGGTAGCTCTTTATAATCAATACCGACAGACTCGATAGTGCCTTCACCTTTTTCAAGTTCAGCGTCTAGAGTAAACTTTGCACCTACGTCTAGGTTAACTTTGCCGTCTTTGAATGTAGAAACACGAATTTTGGGACCCTGCAAATCAGCCAGTATTGCGACGTGTTTGTTCAATTTTTTTGCAATTTCCCTGACTGCTTCTGCGCGGTCTTTATGGTCCTGTGCGACACCGTGGGAAAAGTTCAAACGAACGACGTTTGCACCTGCGCGAATGATTTTTTCTAAGTTATTATCTCTATCTGTAGCTGGCCCTAGTGTTGCTACAATCTTTGTGCGTCTAAGCATCAGGTTCTCCTGTTGGCTTGTCTCGGTGACTTTATCTGGATAACTTGCTGGGTTTTAAGAAAGAAATATCTTATAGCCCTTTTTAACATGCAAATTAAATTATATGATCTATATGAACTGATTATGACACCGGTGTCAGGTGGCGTCAATCACGACTTTTTGTCAATAACATGCCGTACTTATCTAAAATTGATTAATTTACAATCAGGTAGGCGGGATCAGTGAGGTAAGCTGAACGCTTTATATCCGACTCAGCTTGGGTATAATGACGGTACGCTACCGAAAGACTATTGAATTTGTTACCGAGGAGGAAAACTTAATGCAAGTTGCATTAGTTGGTTTGGGTGTGATGGGGAAAAACCTCGCGCTAAATCTTATAGAACAGGGCATGACATTAGTTGCCTATGATAAAAACCCGGACGCGGGAGCGGAGCTATTAAGTTGCGCGCAGTCGTCGGGTATTGCCGAGCGCCTTCACATCGTTTCCGATCTTGCTGACATGGTTAAGCGATTGGATACGCCAAGGTCTGTTTTGCTTCTGGTACCGGCTGGTGAGCTGGTTGATAAGGTGTGTCAGGACTTAATTGAAGCGGGTGTCGAGAAAGGCGACATCATTGTCGATTGTGGCAATAGTAACTACAAAGATGGTATTGCCCGCAAACTTAAGTACCAGAACAAGTTCGAGTTTGCCACGATGGGGATTTCGGGTGGTGCAGAAGGGGCTCGACATGGGCCTGCTATGATGGCCAGTGGTTCAGAAGGTGGCTGGGAGCGCTTAATTCCTTGGTTCGAAAAAGTGGCTGCCACGCACAATGGTGAGTCTTGCTTTGCACGTGTTGGGCAGTCGGCTAGTGGCCATTTTGTGAAGATGGTTCACAATGGTATTGAGTACGCCTTGATGCAGCTTATCGCAGAGATGTATCAGCTGTTACGCATAGGTACCGGCCGCTCACCTGCTCAGGTAGCAGAGGTGTTTAAGAGCTGGTCTGAAGGGCCGCTTAACAGCTATCTGCTCGCTATTTCAAGCCATATTCTGAGCCTTGAAAGCGATCAGAATGAACCTATGGTTGACCTAATTGACAATAAAGTGGGTGCAAAGGGAACGGGTCTTTGGACTGCACAAAATGCGCTTGAGCTTGGGATCGCAGTTCCGTCTTTGGTGGCTGCTGTGCAAGCCAGACATTTGACCAACACCATAGATACACCAGCAGCGAAAGAAATGACGTATGCTCAGCGTGCAACAAACAGTGTAGATCTTGATTTAGATGAACTCAAAGATGCATTCTATTTTGCCAGCCTGCTTTGTTATCGTCAGGGTTTGGCACTGATCAAAGGCGCGTCCAGATCGCACCAGTGGAAAGTTGATCTGGATAAAACCCTTCAGACATGGCGTGCAGGGTGTATCATCAGAGCCGATTATCTGGACGATATTGCTAAAGGCGTTGAGTTCCTGGATACACAAGAAGGGCCTGCCAATGCTTTACGTAAAATTGCTGGTCAGGCAATTCAGAGTGGCTTGGCGTTCCCTGTACTGGCTTCTACACAAACTTATTTCGCGACACTGAGTACGCCGAGCAATGGCCACTTAGTTCAGGCGCAGCGTGATTATTTCGGTGAGCACGGAATTAAGACCCACAGCGGTGAGTCGTGTCACCTGACTGATTTAGCTGAGATTGACGCTAAAGTCAGATAAATTGTTTGACTGTTCAAATAAAAAGCCCGGGATGTCAGCCCGGGCTTTTTTGTATGTGTGCGTATGATGGCTAACGAGTCAGTTCACCACGCAGGTTGTCTTGCATCAGGTGACGTACGGTCTCCAGTTCGAGACCCTGACTGAATAAGTAATGTAGCTTAGTCAGACATGCTTCCAACGTCATATCATACCCACTAATTACGCCGCAGTTGAGAAGGGCGTTACCTGTCGCATAGCCACCCATATTAACCTGACCCTGAATACACTGGGTTAAATTAACGATCACGACCCCTCTGTCCGAGGCCGCTTTAAGAGCGTTAAGAATGTCTTCTTGCTGAGGTGCATTGCCGACACCAAAGCTCAGCAATATAAGGGCTTTGATATCACTCTGCAGGACATTCGCTACCATGGTGCTACTGATACCTGGGTACAGGTGCAGCACGCCTATGGGTTGTGATGCAACAGATGTGACGCGCAAACCCTGGTCAACGTATGGGCTAAGCTGACCTTCGAGTAATTGAATATTTATCCCAGCCTGAGCGAGAGGGGCCATATTGGGAGAGGCAAAGGCGTCAAATCCGTCGGCATGTGCTTTGATGGCACGATTACCTCGAAAGAGTTTGTTATTAAAAAATAGGCTTACTTCGGCAATGGGGTAGTTTGCGGCGAGATACATTGCATTAAGCAAGTTAACCTGGCCATCAGAGCGAAGTTGGGACAGGGGAATTTGTGAACCTGTGATAATCACAGGCTTGGTCAGGTTTTCGAACATAAATGACAGTGCAGATGCTGTGTAAGCCATGGTATCTGTGCCATGCAATACGACGAACCCATCGTACTCTTCGTATTTACTCTTAATGTCGTCGGCTATTAGTTGCCAGTGTTGTGGCGACATGTCAGATGAATCGATCAGTGGGCAGTATTCATGAATGTCGAACAGGGGCATTTCTTCTCGGGTGAATTCAGCATTACTTTTTACCGTCTCTGTGAGATATCCTGCGACGGGTACGTACCCCCGGCTGGATTGCTTCATGCCAATTGTGCCGCCTGTATAGGCAATATAGATTTTTTTTCTTTTCATTCTGGTACCTAAAAAAAAGCCCGGATCCTAGTCCGGGCTAATTATATCAACTGCAGCATCACAATGCAGTCAAATCATTGAGACATTCCTTACTCACCCACTATGCAAGTGGTACACAAGGTGTAGATGTTATTAGGGTCATTAAATTGTGTGATCATCGCAGCACTTTGTTTCACCTGATAGAAAAGCTGGTTGAGTCCTTCATGAGCAATCGGATTTAATGACGGCGCATTATCTTCTGACGCTGAAAGCAAAGACTGCATGGTTGCTGAGCCGAAAATATCCTGTAGTAGCTGCTCCTTTTCTGACAGGGTTTGCTCAACAGTGTAAATATCGTAATGCTCAAGGTTGGCCATTTTTGCAGCTGCTTCAATCGCTTGCTGCTTAGTACCAAGTTGGTCAATGAGCCCAAACTCATGCGCCTGAGTAGCAAGCCATACCCGGCCTTGTGCGACATCATCTACGTCAGATACTGGCAGGTTACGGGAATCTGCTATCACAGAAATAAACTTGTTGTAGGCATCTTCCACACCCATTTGCAATACATCTGCAAACTTAGGATCCAGGCCTCTGGACAAAGAGGACGACTTAAGCTCAGTCGTTGCCACACCGTCTGAATATACGCCCAATTCTTTCAATGAATTCTCAAAGGTTAAGATGGTTCCAAAGACACCAATAGATCCGGTAATTGTACTTGGAGACGCCCAAATTTCGTTAGCAGACGCTGCAATCCAGTAGCCGCCTGATGCTGCCACTGAGCCCATAGACGCAATCACTGGTTTTCCGGCAGCTTTAATGGCCAGCACTTCGTTACGAATAACTTCGGAAGCAAACATACTGCCGCCACCAGAATCAATCCTTAACACCACAGCCTTTACTTTGTCATCCAGTCGGGCTTTTCGTAGCAGAGCCGCTGTTGAGTCACCGCCTATCATACCGGCTTTACGTTTGCCGTCGACAATCGTGCCTTTTGCAACGACTACGGCGACTTTTTCGGTAAATGGATTCGGGCCAAAGTCGTGTGACGCGGTACTTGCAAAGTAGTCCTCGAAAGAGATTTGTTTGAAGCGCTTACCATTGTTCTGAGTGCCTACCAGGTCAATCATTTTTTGGTTGAATTCCTGGTCTGTTTCGAGTGAATCAACCCAGCCATACTTTAAGGCAAATTGCGCAGAGTCGCCGGTCACCGAGGCCATTTTATCTACATATTGAGTAAGTGTTTCGTCAAAGTTGGCAAGTTCAAATCCGCGCTTGTTTGCTACGTCTTGTTTGTACTGAGACCATAAAGTGTTAAGCCAAAGTTTGCTGGCTTCTTTTGCAGCCGCAGACATATCATTACGAATGAATGGCTCAACCGCTGACTTATAGGTACCTACCCGAAAGATGTGTTGTGTGACCTTGAGCTTTTCCAGTGCCTCTTTAAAGTACATTGGGTAGGAGCCATAGCCACTGATGTTAATGCCCCCGTACGGGTGAACAGATACTTCGTCGGCGTGAGCGGCCAGATAATACTGAGACTGACTAAAATACGGGCTATGCGCAAAGACCTTTTTTTCTGATTCTTTGAAAGATTCAATAGCACCGGCAATATCACGTAACTTATCCAGGTGTGCGTAGTGCATATGACGTAAATCTAGGTAAAGCGCTTTGATGCGGGGGTCGCGGGCCGCTGTATTGATGGTGTTGACAACATCGTCGACCAGCATTTCTTTGGGCAGGTCTTGCTTACCGAACACGTCTCCCATAGCTGCGTCTATTGGGTCAACATAAGTTAGTTGCTCAACCAGTTTACCAGACAAGTTCAGTCGCAATACACTGTCCTGCGTTACCTGAGGTTGCTCCTCCGTTGAGAAAACACCGATCATCGCTGCAATGATCAGGAAGAAGAACAAAAAATTGAGGAGCAAGCGGCGAGAAAAGTTTATCGCGTGCCAGATCCCGAGAAAAAATTTACCGATCAATTTCAAAGCTATACCTCTGAATGTCTTAGTGGAATGTACTCACTGTTAATCATAACTTAGTTGCCGCAGCGTCGTTAGAACAAAAACGTAACTAAGTATTTATTTGGCGACGATGGGCGAAAAATCAATCACTTTTCTATCATTGAATCGTATTTAACAGAAATTAGTCGCGGTTTTTGCTTGCGAAAAAATATAAAATCGTTAATGTTCACAGGTAAGACCAGTTACATTGGGGCACGCAATGTTAGAACAAAAACTACAATTGAAGAACACAGATTTGCGAAATCGCTTGGTCATGGGCTCGATGCATACAGGCCTTGAAGAGGGATGGCACAACAGGAAACGACTCAAAGCGTTTTATGAGGAGCGCGCAAAAGGGGGGGTTGGCCTGATCATCACCGGTGGGTATAGCCCAAACCTACGTGGTAAACTTACGCCGATATCTTCTTCATTTAATAGCCGCTATGACATCATTAAGCATCGCGCCTATACCGATGCTGTCCATGCACATGGCGGTAAAATCTGTCTTCAGTTATTACATGCAGGGCGCTACGCGTATCATCCATTTAATGTTGCACCCAGTGATATTAAAGCACCCATTAATCCATATACGCCAAAATCGATGTCGTTGAGCATGATCCGCAATACCGTCAAAGACTTTGCTAAATCGGCCAAAATGGCAGAAAAGGCGGGCTATGATGGGGTGGAAATCATGGGCTCTGAAGGTTATCTGATCAATGAGTTTATGGCTGAGCATACCAACAAGCGTCAGGACTTATACGGGGGAACGCTGGAAAATCGCATGCGACTGGCGGTTGAAGTGGTACGCGCAGTAAGAGAAAAGGTATCCGCAAAGTTTATCATAGTATTCCGTTTGTCAGTTATGGACCTGATCCCAAATGGCTCGACTGCTGAAGAGGTTACGCTTCAAGCCAAAGCGTTGGAAGAAGCCGGTGTCGACATTCTGAATACCGGTATTGGTTGGCACGAAGCACGTGTCCCGACGATTGCTAGCATGGTACCGGCCGGGGCGTTTCGTGAAGCATCAAAGCGGCTTAAAGATGTGGTCGATATTCCGGTCGTGGCCGTGAACCGAATTAACACACCTGAGCTGGCAAATGATATTTTGAAGCAAGGTGAGGCTGACTTGATTTCAATGGCGCGGCCATTACTTGCGGATCCAGAATTCTTTAATAAGTATGCTGAAAATAAACCTGAACAGATCAATATTTGCATCGGCTGTAATCAGGGGTGCCTTGATCACGTGTTTAAAGGTAAGCGGGCAACTTGCCTGGTTAACCCACAGGCCGGCTATGAACTGGATTATCCGCTGGAGCGCACCAACAGCCCTAAGCAGGTATTGGTTGTGGGCGCTGGGCCAGCAGGCCTGTCTGCAAGCTGCTATCTGGCTAAGAAAGGACACAAAGTTACACTGATTGATAAGAATGAACATGCCGGAGGTCAGTTCAATCTGGCAATGCGCATACCTGGTAAGGAAGACTTTAAATACACCCTAAATTACTTCCTCAAAGAAGTAGCACGTCTGGGCGTAACCATGAAGCTGGGTTGCGAGTACGAGTCGTCTATGGCTCAGTCTTATGATGATATTGTCTTCGCAACGGGCGTTAGCCCCAGACAGTCCAGAATTACTTGCAGCGATGGCAAACGTGTTTTCGCTTACGATGAAGTGATCCGCAAAGAAGTTGAACTAGGAGACAAAATTGCGATTCTGGGTGCGGGTGGTATTGGCTTCGACATGGTTGCTTTTCTCGCTGAGCAAGCCGATCAGAGTATCGATGAGTTCAAAGCGCAGTGGGGAATTGAATGCCAGCCGTCAGACACTGCAACAGGAAAAAAGCTGTACATGCTTAAACGCAGTGAAGGACGCTTTGGTAGTAACTTAGGTAAGACAACAGGGTGGATCCACCGAGCTGTTGCCAAGCACCACAATGTTGAGCAGATTGCCGAGTGCGAGTATATCTCATTCGACAGCAAAGGTTTGTTGGTTAAGCAAGCGGGTAAAGAGCGCGTTCTGGACGTGGACACGGTTGTGGCCTGTATTGGACAAACCTCTAATGATGCGTTGTTCAACAAAGAGGCTATGCCTGCGAATCAACATGTGATAGGCGGAGCCAAATTGGCATCAGCCATTGATGCTAAACGGGCTATTTATGAAGCCCTTCAGGTTGCCAGAAAAATATAATCGTTCCAGGGCAGACAAAGCACGGGCATGCTTATTAGGCATATCACCCGTGTTTTGTGCTATTTAAAACCATACTATTTGCAATAAAAAACGGTGATTTAAGGTCTACACTCTATAACATCAGTTATCACAGACTTTATTTATGTTTAAATCACTCTATTCCTTTTATCGTACCTTTCTTACTAGATTAGCCTTGCTCGACGGTCTGGCGCCATTGATGCTCAGGTTGATCCTGGCACCAGTTATGATCATAGCCGGCTACAGCAAACTAAACCTCGCCAATTCTGATATTACTGGCCTATCGCGCTTGCTGGCCGATGAAAATGTGGTGGCTTGGTTTGGTAACGCAGATTGGGGGTTAGGCCTGCCAGCACCGGACTTGCTGGCCTTTCTGGCAGGCTGGACAGAGTTTCTCGGTGGCTGGTTTTTGTTAATTGGTCTGGCAACACGTTTGGTGTCCATTCCACTTGCTGTGACCATGTTTGTCGCTGCGACTCAGGTGCATTGGCATAACGGCTGGTTTTCAGTTGCTCCCAGTAATCCGGATACCAGCGCAGCACAGGTTTTTGCCTGGTTGGGCAGCGATGCTGCGAAGCAGAGTCTGGAAGCAAGCGCAGAAGTCGCTGAACGCTTGTCTCGTATCAAAGAGATTGTTGCAGCGAATGGGCTACCAGAATATCTTTATGAGTATGGCAATCCGGTGATCCTGAACAATGGTATTGAGTTCGCGGCTATCTATTTTGCGATGCTGATAAGTCTCTTGTTTACAGGAGGTGGACGCTACTTTAGTGTGGATTACTGGGTCCGAAAGCCGCTGGAACCTGAGCAAAATTACTTGCCGTAAGCGGTTTTTGAAAGCAGACACTAAACTTTTGCGCCGGTGTCGCGTTAGAATAGGGTACTAACAGAAATTTTAGGAATTACAAATGGATGCCATTGAACTATTAACGACGCGACAATCCGACAGCAACTTGTCATTCCCGGGCCCTGATGCGGCTCAGCTGGAAGTAATAAAAAAAGCAGCTCTTAAAGTGCCAGACCACGGTGGATTAAAACCATGGCGCTTTATTCTGGTTGAGGAGCATGGCAGGGAGAAACTGGGCGAGATTTTTTATCAGGCTGCGGTTGAGGAACAACAAGAGCAACGCATCATTGACCGTGCTAAATCCTTACCTGAACGCGCTCCTATGCTTATCATTGCAGTTTCTCCTTATATGGAACATCCAAAAGTGCCCAGAATAGAGCAAGTAGAAAGCGCAGCTTGTAGCGTATTTGCTATGCAGCAGGCGGCCTTCGCTCAGGGACTATCTGGCGTATGGAGAACGGGTTACTTTGCACAAAGTAACTCGGTGAAGCGCCAGTTGGGATTGAATGAACAGGATGAAATCGTTGGTTATCTTTACCTGGGTACACCAACCGTACACTGTACCAAACCTGTCAGGCATCAGCCTGAAGACTTTTTTACTCAGTTGTAACTCTTGCAGCCAGCCGCATTCTTCTAACGTTTTTAGGCGAATACAGTGTCAAAGTCGGTTGGTTTGATGCACAGCTTGATAGGGCCTGTATGGTGCGCATTAGTCGCATTAAATCGTGTGAGTGCGCAGGCCTTTTAAAACGGTTCTAACGGTGCTTATCATTATGGTAGGGCTAATAAAGAAAATGCCGCTTTGCAGCGGCATTGGGCTCAGATAGGAACTGTTTGTCTTTTGCTATTAGCTAACAAGAAAAACAGAGCCTACAAACTTAGAAGTAACCACGGATCCCTAACTTGAAGTTACGTCCTGGCAACGGGGCTTGCTCTTTGATAAATGAGCTATGTACAAAGCCAAGTTCATCAGTGATGTTGTCTACATTCACATAACCTACCAGATCTACACCAGATAAACTGAAGTTGTAGCTAAAGCTTGCATCAAGCAAGGTGTAGCTGTCTGTTTTAGATTCTGACTGCGCCAGGTTGTCCTGCGTCATGTAGTGAGTAGCACTTAGTTCAGCCATAAAGTCTTGTAGCTCGAAGCGGTAGCTTGTGCCCAGCTTGTTCGATGGAATACGTGGCAGGTATTCGCCTGAGTCCAACTCAGCTCTCAGGTGGTCACCAAAGACCTTAATGCGGTTACGCGCATCAATTTGATAGTGGGCGTCAAATTCAAACCCATATAGTTCAGCATCGGCGCTTTCAAATTGATAAACGGGCAGGGCTCCATCATGGTGATGATCAGCCAGTTCAATGCCGTGTTCACCGGTATACATGTAGCCAGTATTACGCTGATAATAGTAATTTGAGACATCATTGTAGAAGAAGTTTACTGTGTAACCAAAATCGCCAATGAAACGTCTGAAACTGATATCCAGGTTCGTCGATCTTTCCTGTTCAATGTGCTCAGGTTCGAAGTGAACTTCATCACCTTCGATGTGGTAGCCAAGGCCGAGCTCGTAGGTCGAGGTGGCGATGTGCAGGCCATTTGACAACAACTCGGCAGTCAGAGGTGCACGCTCTGAGCGAGACAGGTTAACGGCAACATTTTGTCCTTCTGCATAGTCATACACGGCTCCAATTGAGGCACTAAAGTTAGTAGTATCCAGTGTATAGTCGATCACCTCAGCCATGTGCTCATCTTCATGACCTTCATGCTCGTGGTCATGCTCGTCGTGACCGTGGTCATCATGATCATGCTCGTCATGGTCATCGTGGCCTGACGTAAAGTTGCTAGACAATGCGAAGTCTTCAACACGTGCACCCAGCTCTAAAGTTACATCACCAAAACGGCGCTCTTCAAGCACGTAGAATGCGTGTGTTTTTGTGTTAGTCGCTGGGGTGAACGCTTCTGCGCCTTCAGCGGCGTAGTCACTGTCAGAGAAGTGATAACCGATAATGCCGTGCCACTCGCCCAACCTGTGCTCGATATTGGTTCTCAGTTCAGTTGTTTCGTTAGTGAATGTTGTACCAACGGCACCATGTTCAATTTCAGAGTGTTCATAATCGGTAAAACCTGCGCGCACCTGAATAGACTCGATCCAGTTGTTATGCAATGCATAGTTAAACAGTGCCTGCCATCTGTCTTGCTTAACACGAGCGAAGACTGCTTCTTCTTCTGCCCCATGTGCGTGGTCGTGCTCGTCTTCACTATGTTCATCATGGTCGTCATGATCATGTTCGTCGTGATCATGCTCATCATGCTCATCGCCATGGTCGTGATGTTCATGCGAGTGGGCAGGGATCCCGTAGTCGGTTTCAATGCGACCGTACGACAAGCCAACCGTCAGGTGGTCGCCAACGAAGCTGGCACCAATATTAAATTGCTCGGAGTCGATAAAGGTATTGGCAACACGCTCAGCGTACTCAGTCTCGCCGTGTTCCTCTTCTCCGTGCTCATCGTGACCATGTTCATCATGCTCATCGTGACCGTGTTCATCGTGTTCATCGTGTTCATCGTGATCATCATGTCCATGTTCATCGTGGCCATGCTCGTCATGTTCTTCGCCAGGTAAGCCGAAACGTGGTGTTTCGTAATCGCCGCCTTTACGCGTTACGCCATCAAAGTGGAAGTTAAAGCCGTTGTTGCCTGCTTCGAATAAAGTAGCAACTGTATTGGTATTTGAATTGGTGTCATGGCTGAATTCAGCTGCGCCCTGAACACCTTCAATCACATCAGTTGGGATACGATTATCAACCACATTAACTACACCACCAATAGCGCCTGAGCCATATAGCAATGTAGCAGGGCCACGTAGCACTTCAATTTGCTGTGCAGCGAGAGAGTCGTTGGTATTGGCATGATCAGGGCCGACGCGAGATGCATCACTGCTGTCGAGGCCGTTTTGGGTAATTTTAACGCGTGGACCATCTAAGCCACGAATGATCGGACTTGATGAGACAGGGCCAAAATAACTGGCGTTGATACCTGGTAGTTGCTTGAGTGTTTCACCCAGAGTTGGCTTTGCGCTGTTTTTCAGCTCATCACCACTTAAAACGGCTACAGGAGAAGCCATTTCGATGTTGCTTTTGTGCAGAGCAGAGGCATATACCACTACGCTCTCAACTGAACTTGGAGCCAGCTTAACGGTTACATAAGGTGAGTCCGGAGAAACATCAATGCGCTCATTGATAAAGTTGTCTTTACTGACATGCAGCTGAGCGGCTTGATCGACGTTAATGCTAAATTGGCCGTTAATATCAGTTTTAACGGACTGAGATTTACCGTGCAAATGCACAGTAGCATTTGGCACTGGCTGGTTATTGGTATCCAGCACTTTACCTTTTAATTGTGCGGCAGAGGCCTGCGAGGAAAAAATTGCGCTGGTTATGGCAAAAGTGATCAAAGACTGCTTAAACATAGTACTCATTCTGAATTGTTTATACTTGCAATAATATAACACCGCATTATTGCAGTATCAATGATGTTATACTATCTCTTTAAGTTTGCATTATTTTGACGGCTTAATATAGTTAGTTTGATAGGTTCAGGTACAAATATCATGACTGATCTCTTTGTTTTTAAGGTGCGAATGAATATTGCAGACTTGTTTCATCGCTCACATCATCAGGAAGTGTTCACCGCAGCGCTGCAAAAAGCCGAGACACTGGAGCATTTTGTATTAAAGCTGATAGGGTTTTGCGGTCTGTCTTACTTAGACAATGTGCACTGGCTGGGAGTGAGAGAGAAGCATCAGCCAGACGTGTGGCTAGAGAATGCGCAGGGGCAAGTAGACGTTGCACTTTATGCTGGAGAACACAGCCTGATTGAACTGCACAAGTATCGTAAACAAGCGAATAAGGTGGTTTTTCTGGTGTCTGACGCTGACGCTTGGTATGCAGAACTGGCACCTCATCTGATAGCGGTACGGGATATCCGTATTTTTTCACTATCCGCAGATTTTGTGAGTCAATTGGCCAGTGTTTTATCGCGTAGTCTGCATTGGGACGTGATTATAGATAATGGGGTGATCAGCGTGAGTGACAAAGTGGATTACTATCAAAGTGAGATCATTAAACTACACTAGCTTAATGATCACATCGGTAACTGGCTGGCTGCAACAGAGCAAAATTTCTCCGTCACGCACGAATGCCAAAGGTTCCTGATTGTAGGCTATCTTTCCCCGGCAGAGCTTAGCGCGGCACGCTCCACAAAACCCTTCTCTGCACTGATAGGCAACTTCAACCTGATTGGCTTCAAGCGTTGCAAGGAGTGAAGGGGAGTGAGCCGCGTGAAGGAGCGGCTCTTTTTCAGGGTCAAGAAAGATTTTTTTGACTGGCCTGTCTGTCATTACAGGTCAAAGTCACCAAAGTCAGACGCATCGACTTCCGCATCAATCTGACCTACCAGGTATGAGCTGATCTCAGCCTCTTGTGGTGCAACCTGAACATTGTCAGACACTAACCAGGCGTTGATCCAGGGGATAGGATTACTGTTACTTTCAAACTGTGCAGGTAAACCGACAGCAGTCATGCGTACATTGGTAATGTATTCAACATACTGACAAAGAATGTCTTTGTTCAGGCCAATCATAGAGCCATCTTTAAACAGGTATTCTGCCCATTCTTTTTCCTGCTCAGCGGCTTCTACAAACATCTGGATCGCTTGTTCCTGACACTGTGCAGCGACTATCGCCATTTCTGGATCATCTTTGCCATCTTGCATAATGTTAAGGATGTGCTGAGTACCAGACAAGTGTAGTGCTTCGTCACGGGCGATCAGCTTGATGATCTTGGCATTACCTTCCATGAGCTCACGTTCTGCGAATGCAAATGAACAGGCGAAGCTCACATAAAAGCGGATCGCTTCCAGGATGTTCACCGACATAATGCAGAGATAAAGCATTTTCTTCAGCTCAAACAGGTTAATATGCACTGTTTCGCCATTGATTTCGTGCTTACCTTCGCCGTACAGATTGTACAAAGAGACCTTTTCGATCAATGCGTCATAATGTTTAGTAACCGCTTCTGCACGTTCACTGATCTTATCGTTTTCGACGATATCGTCGAAGATCAGTTCAGGTGACTTAGTGACATTGCGAATAATATGCGTGTAAGAGCGGCTGTGGATCGTTTCACTGAAAGCCCAGGTCTCGATCCAGGTTTCCAACTCTGGGATTGAGACGATAGGGAGCAAAGCAACATTGGGAGAACGCCCCTGCACACTGTCTAACAGTGTTTGATATTTTAGGTTGCTTAGAAAAATGTGTTTCTCGTGCTCTGGTAATGCCTGGAAATCCAATCTGTCTTTACTGACGTCTACTTCTTCAGGACGCCAGAAAAAAGACAGTTGTTTTTCGATCAGCTTTTCGAAAATAGGGTACTTTTGCTGATCATAACGGGAGACATTAACAGATTGGCCGAAAAACATCGGCTCCTGCAATTGATTGTTGTGGGTTCTGTTAAACGTAGAATACGACATAGATAATTCTCGACACCAAAAAAGAGCGGGTAAATTACCCGCTAACTATGATTAGATTTTACAAGCGCCGCCTGCACAATCATCGTCTTCAGCCTCAGGCTTCATTTCGTCCTGAGCATCCGATGCACCGTCACGGGTGTTGTGGTAATACAAGGTTTTCACGCCAAGCTTGTATGCGGTAAGTAAATCTTTGAGCAACAGCTTCATAGGCACTTTGCCACCTTCAAACTTAGTTGGGTCATAGTTGGTATTGGCTGAAATAGTTTGGTCAACAAACTTTTGCATAATACCCACCAGGCCTAAATAGCCATCGTTTGAAGGGATATCCCATAATAGCTCGTAGTTGTCCTTCAGTCGCTCGTACTCAGGCACTACTTGCTTAAGGATACCATCTTTACTGGCCTTAACGCTAATGTGACCGCGCGGTGGCTCAATACCATTTGTTGCATTAGAGATCTGCGAAGAGGTCTCAGATGGCATCAATGCAGATAAAGTCGAGTTACGCATACCATATTGCATAACGTCCTGACGTAATCCATCCCAGTCAAGGTGCAGGGGCTCGTTACAGATACCGTCTACATCTTTTTTGTAGGTATCGATAGGCATGATGCCTTTTGCGTAGGTTGTCTCATTAAATTTAGGACAAGCACCACGTTCCTGAGCAAGCTTGTTAGAAGCTTTCATCAGGTAATACTGAATGGCTTCGAATGTTCTGTGCGTCAGACCATTGGCGCTGCCATCTGAGTATTTAACGCCATTTTTTGCCAGATAGTAAGCAAAGTTGATAACACCGATACCCAAAGTACGACGACCCATAGTGGCATTTTTCGCCGCTGGGACAGGGTAATCCTGGAAGTCCAGCAAGTTGTCCAGCGCACGAACAGCCAGCTCAGCAAGCTCTTCAAGTTCATCCAGGCTGCTGATAGCGCCAAGGTTAAACGCAGACAGAGTACACAATGCAATCTCGCCTTCTTCGTCATTGACGTGGCTCAGTGGCTTAGTTGGCAGTGCAATTTCCAGACACAGGTTAGACTGACGAATAGGTGCAACTTTTGCGTCAAACGGGCTGTGGGTATTACAGTGGTCAACGTTTTGCAGATAAATACGACCAGTACTCGCGCGTTCCTGAGCAAACATAGAGAATAGCTCTAGTGCTTTAATGCGCTTCTTACGGATTGACTCGTCCTGCTCATACTGTACATACAGACGTTCGAACTTTTCTTGATCTTCGAAGAACGCGTCGTACAAACCAGGCACATCTGACGGGCTGAACAAAGTGATGTAATCGTCTTTGATCAAGCGAGCGTACATCGTTTTATTGAACTGAACACCGTAGTCTAGGTGTCTTACACGGTTTTCCTCAACACCCCGGTTGTTTTTCAGAACCAGCAGGTTCTCCACTTCCAGGTGCCATAAAGGGTAAAATAGTGTCGCAGCACCACCACGAACGCCTCCCTGAGAGCAGCTTTTTACCGCTGTCTGGAAGTGCTTGTAGAATGGGATACAGCCTGTGTGGAATGCTTCGCCATTACGGATAGGGCTACCCAGAGCACGGATCCTACCGGCATTAACACCAATCCCGGCGCGTTGGCTAACGTACTTAACAATCGCTGACGACGTAGCGTTAATAGAATCAAGGCTGTCTGCTGTCTCAATTAATACACACGAGCTGAATTGACGAGTCGGAGTACGTACACCAGACATAATTGGTGTAGGCAGTGAAATCTTAAACTGTGAAACCGCGTCGTAGAATCGCTTTATGTAATCAAGACGTGTCTCTTTTGGGTAATCTGAGAACAAGCTTGCTGCAACCAGAATATACAGGAACTGAGCGCTCTCATAGATTTCCCCAGTCACTCGGTTTTGCACCAAGTACTTACCTTCTAGCTGTTTAACGGCGGCGTAACTAAACGACATATCACGATCATGCTCCAGAAAGTCGTTTAACTGCTCGTATTCTTCTCGAGTGTAATCAGTCAACAAACCCGCATCATAGCGCTTATCTTCAACCAGTTTAGTCACATGATCGTACAAATGCGGTGGCTCAAACTGACCATAAGCCTTTTTACGCAAATGGAATACTGCCAGGCGCGCTGCCAGATATTGATAGTCTGGCGTATCTTTGGAAATGAGATCAGCGGCGGCTTTAATGATGGTTTCATGAATGTCTTCGGTGCGAATACCATCATAAAACTGAATGTGAGATTTAAGCTCTACCTGAGAAACAGACACATTGTTCAGGCCTTCAGCTGCCCAGTTTATCACTCGATGAATTTTATCTAAATCAAGCGGCTCTTTACGGCCGTTTCGTTTACTGACAGATAATTGTTGGTTCATAGCTACGCCTGTATTCCCCCGGAATGCGGTAATTGTCATCGCATATTCATAATTGCTTAGCATTTCACCACTATATATGGTGTCCGCTAGAAAGAGGATCACAAGATAGTGGGGTTATCGCTATTTTGCAATAGAGCAACTTTCTATGGATTGTGGATAACATAGGGATAATATTTTTATGTTAGCAAACACTAACCTTCTGCTATCCAACATGGCTGCAAACAAAAAAAAATCAACTCACGACAATCGATTTTTCTCTTTTTTTAAGAAAATTTTGCAAACTGCACGACTGTTTTTTTTCTGTGCAGGTTTGTTCTCAAAATAGTTCACAACACTACATATAGTGGCATTTTTTAATCAATGCCACTAAATATACGAAATGAGTGATTCTGGGTTAGTAAGATTTAGATCTGCAGACCAGCTGCGTGCCTCTTCCAGGGAAGGAATGAATCCCCACAAGGCTGCCGCTGACCGCATTCCTGCCGCCTTTGCCGCTTCAATGTCACGTTCAGCATCTCCAACATAGGTACACATGGTTGGATCTACGCCTAATTGTTCTGCGGCGAGTAGCAGTGGCTCAGGGTGTGGTTTGGCGACTTCCAGTGTGTCGCCGCATACCACCACCTCAATACCCTTAAGCTGGCTAATCTGAGCCAGCAGGGGCATGGTCAGAAATGTGGGCTTATTGGTCATAATCGCAATTTTAATTTCTCTGCTTAATAAGGTTTGAAGCAAAGTTTCAATGCCCTCAAAGCAGCACGAGTGGACAGCGATGTGTTGTGCGTAATGATCCAGTAGCTGTTGTTTTAAAGCTGCAAAGTCGAATTTACTGAGGTGCTCCCCAAACCCGACTTCCAGCAACGCCTTTACACCATTGGAAATAGCGGGGCTATATACCGCACGTGATACCTCGGTCATTTCGTGCTGTTTTAAAACGTGATTGAGTGCGGCGCCCAGATCATCACTGGTGTCGAGCAGGGTACCGTCGAGATCAAATATTACAGCCTGTGTCATGCGAGTTTCTCAAAGTGGAGGAGGTAATTGACACTGACGTCATTAGTCAGCGTAAAGGTTTTACCAAATGGGTTATAATTGATACCAGCAGCGCGGCGTACTTTCAATCCTTCGGCTTCGGCCCAGCCTATCAGGGTCGAGGGACGGATAAACTTGTTATGGTCGTGGGTGCCCGGGGGAACCATCTTCAGCACGCGTTCAGCCGCGACAACTGCAAGCAAAAATGCTTTGTGTGTCTTGTTCAATGTTGAGAAAAACACGTCGGCACCTGGTTTTGCTGCTTTTGCAACAGCTGCAATAATAGAAGCCGGATCGGGTACATGCTCAAGCATTTCCATGCAAGTGACAACATCGAATTGTGCGCTATGGTGTGCGGCAAATTCTTCTGCTGATACTTTGCGGTAATCAATTTTAACGCCAGCTTCTAGCGCGTGTAGTTTCGCAACATTAAGTGGCTCTTGACCGAGGTCAATGCCATGCGCTTGAGCGCCCATTTTTGCCATGCTTTCTGTCAGAATACCGCCACCACAGCCAACATCGAGCACTTTTTTCTCAAACAAACCACCACAGCGATCGTTAATAAAGTCTAGCCGTAACGGGTTAATGTCATGCAGTGGTTTAAATTCGCCTTCGCGATCCCACCAACGTTCAGCTATCTCTTCAAACTTTGCAATTTCACTTAAATCCACATTTTGATGTTCGGTCATAAAAAACTTCCTCGTTGAACTGAGCGCATTCTATCGGTATTGGATGAAATTTCCGAGTCATTTAGCCACTGCATTAGCCCAGAAACTATGATAGTATCCTCAGTCGAACTAATAATAATTGAACCTTTTGATGTCTATAGTGTGACACAAAAGGAAAAGACTCTGAAGGAAAGTGGTATTAAATGACTGATCTTGCCAATGAAATCCTCCCGGTCAATATCGAAGACGAATTGAAAAATTCCTATCTTGATTACGCGATGAGCGTCATCGTTGGACGTGCTTTACCTGATGTCCGTGATGGCCTGAAGCCTGTGCATCGTCGCGTGCTATTCGCGATGAACGAGTTGCGTAACGACTGGAACAAACCTTATAAGAAATCAGCCCGTGTTGTGGGCGACGTGATCGGTAAATACCACCCACACGGTGATAGCGCAGTTTACGACACCATTGTTCGTATGGCTCAGCCGTTTTCATTACGTTATATGCTGGTGGATGGCCAGGGTAACTTTGGTTCAGTCGACGGAGACTCTGCGGCTGCGATGCGTTATACCGAAGTACGCATGGCAAAAATGTCTCATGAGCTGCTGGCTGATCTGGACAAAGAAACCGTAGATTATGTGCCAAACTATGATGGCACTGAGCAAATTCCTGACGTGTTACCAACAAAAGTACCTAACCTGCTGGTGAATGGTTCTTCGGGTATCGCGGTTGGTATGGC
The DNA here is from genome assembly GCF_005886805.2 of Pseudoalteromonas rubra. Lineage (NCBI taxonomy): Bacteria > Pseudomonadati > Pseudomonadota > Gammaproteobacteria > Alteromonadales > Pseudoalteromonadaceae > Pseudoalteromonas > Pseudoalteromonas rubra. The sequence continues at coordinate 2,400,747 of NZ_CP045429.1, read as the reverse complement.
GACAAACATCCCACCTCATAACCTGACTGAAGTGATCAATGGCTGTCTGGCTGTGATCCAAAATCCAGATATTACTATCGATGAGCTAATTGATTATATTCCGGGACCTGATTTCCCGACTGCGGCTATCATTAATGGTAAGAAAGGGATAGAGCAAGCATACAAAACCGGTCGCGGTAAAGTGTATATTCGCGCTCGCGCTGAAATTGAAACTGATGAAAAAACCGGTAAAGAAACCATCATCGTCAATGAGATCCCATATCAGGTCAACAAAGCACGCTTGATTGAAAAAATCGCGGAGCTGGTGAAGGACAAAAAGGTTGAAGGGATCAGTGCTCTACGTGATGAGTCTGACAAAGACGGTATGCGTATTGTTATTGAGATCAAGCGTGGTGAAGTGGGCGAAGTTGTACTGAACAACCTGTATGCTCAGACTCAGCTACAAACTGTGTTTGGTATCAACATGGTTGCGCTGGACAACAATCAGCCGAAGTGTTTCAACCTCAAAGAAATGCTTGAGGCCTTTATTGTCCACCGTCGTGAAGTGGTAACTCGCCGTACTGTATACGACTTGCGCAAAGCACGCGATCGCGCGCACACGCTGGAAGGTCTGGCAATTGCATTAGCCAATATTGACCCAATCATTGAGCTTATCCGTAAGTCACCGACTCCAGCAGAAGCAAAAGCTGCATTAACATCTCGTCCGTGGGAGTTGGGTTCAGTGCGCCCAATGCTTGAGCGTGCTGGTGAAGAAAATGTCGCGCGTCCAGACTGGCTTGATGCTGAGCTGGGGATCCGTGATGGCCAGTACTACCTGTCTGAACAACAGGCCCAGGCTATTCTTGATTTACGCTTACACAAGCTAACAGGCCTGGAGCACGAAAAGATCCTTGGCGAATATCAGGAGTTACTGGAACTCATTGCAGAATTACTCTTGATTTTATCTTCACCTGATCGTCTGATGGAAGTGATCCGTGACGAATTGGCTGAGATCAAAGAAAACTATGGTGATGAGCGCCGTACTGAGATTTCAGCAGCAGCACACGACATCAGCCTGGAAGACCTGATCAACGAAGAAGACGTGGTTGTCACCTTGTCACACGAAGGTTATGTAAAGTATCAGCCTCTGTCTGATTACGAAGCACAGCGTCGTGGTGGTAAAGGTAAAGCTGCAACTAAGATGAAAGATGAAGACTTCATTGAACGTCTGCTAGTTGCAAATACCCACGATACAATTTTGTGTTTCTCAACATCAGGACGTTTGTACTGGTTGAAAGTATACCAGCTTCCACTGGCATCTCGTGCCGCGCGTGGTAAGCCGATAGTAAACTTATTGCCGCTTGAAGCGGATGAGCGTATCACCACTATATTGCCGGTCAAACAATATGAGGACGACAAGTTTGTTCTGATGGCTACGGCCAATGGTGTTGTCAAGAAGACCCCATTAACCGCATATAGCCGTCAGCGTGCAAGCGGTATTATTGCCATTAACCTGAATGATGGTGATAACCTGATTGGTGCGGACATCACGGATGGCAATAATGACATCATGTTGTTCACTGATCATGGTAAAGTTGTACGCTTTAATGAAAAGCTGCGCGACTCAGAGACCGGTGAAGTGAAGATTGACCCTGAAACGGGTGAAGAAATGCTGGCGCTGCGTCCTATGGGTCGTACAGCAACCGGTGTACGTGGTATAAAGATGCCGGATGACGTCAAAGTGGTGTCATTGATTGTACCTAAGAACGATGGCGCTATTCTGACTGTAACTGAAAATGGTTATGGTAAGCGCACACCGCTTGAAGAGTACCCGGCTAAGAGTCGTGCAACGCAAGGGGTTGTTTCGATTAAGGTCACAGATCGTAATGGCCGAGTTGTTGGTGCAGTACAGGTGCAAGATAACGACGAGATCATGCTGATTTCGAACCGTGGTACCCTGGTTCGTACTCGCGTTAATGAGGTCTCAACGGTAGGGCGTAACACCCAGGGTGTTATCCTGATCAGAACGGTTGACGACGAGCAGGTAGTTGGTTTACAACGTATCGAAGAGATCGAAATCGACGACACCCTGGAAGGGGAAGCAGAGCTTGTTGAAACGCCTGATACTGATGAACAGGCGCCAGAGTAATCTGGTTCAATTTAAAAAAGCGGCTTAGGCCGCTTTTTTATTCTCCGAGGTATATTCAGGGCACGCAACATCACACAGTGTGTGCCCGTTAAAAATAAATAGTACACTGCCTGGTGCAGTATAAAAACTGGAATGAGGAAACTATGAGCGTTTATAACTTTTGTGCAGGACCGGCGATGTTGCCAACTGCTGTTATGAAAAAAGCCCAACAAGAATTTATTAACTGGCAAAATTTAGGGGTCTCTGTGATGGAGATCAGTCACCGTTCTGCGCCGTTTTTAGAACTGGCGCGAGAATGTGAGGCGAGCTTGCGTCGTCTGATGAATATTTCGGATGAGTTTGAAGTTCTGTTTATGCATGGGGGAGGTCGAGGCCATTTTGCCGCGGTTCCGCTAAACCTGCATCAGGACGACGCGCCCGGCGTATACATCGAGAACGGAATTTGGTCCTGCGGTGCAACGAAAGAAGGCCAAAAGTTTACTCAGGTAGAGTCTATTGACATTCGCCGGGATCAAGATGGTACCTTTGATGTCTTGCCTGTTTCACAGTGGAACCTACCTGAAAATGCAGCATTTATTCATTACTGTCCTAATGAAACAATTGATGGTATTGAGTTGTTTGAAGTGCCTAAGCATCCAACCGCGCCGATCGTTGCAGACATGTCATCAAATATTTTGTCGCGCGAAATGAACGTTGACGATTTTGATTTAATTTATGCCGGGGCGCAGAAAAATATTGGTCCGTCAGGCTTGAGCATTGCGATTGTGCGTAAGACATTGCTTGAGCGTGAGGGCCTGCCAAGACCCGCCATCCTAGACTACGCAATCGAAGCAAAACAGCAGAGTATGTACAACACGCCACCTACTTTTGCCTGGTACCTGGCTGCTGAAGTATTCAAATATCTTGAATCAATTGGTGGCGTCAAAGCCATGGAAGCGCATAACAAAGAAAAAGCCGCGCTTTTATATGATTACATTGATGGTTCGTCATTCTATCTGAACAAGGTGGCTAAACATTGTCGTTCTTTGATGAATGTACCGTTTTGGTTGCATGATGAATCTTTAAACGAGCAGTTTTTGGCACAAGCTGAGGACAATGGCTTGATTGCTTTGGAAGGTCACCGCTTCGTAGGAGGCATGCGTGCCAGTATATACAACGCTATGCCAATTGAAGGCATTAAAGCATTGATTGCGTTTATGGAGAAATTTGCCAAGGAGAACAGCTAATGGAACAGCTTAGACTAAGCGCCATAGACAAAGTAAATGGCAGTGTCACGCTGCCAGGCTCGAAAAGCTTGTCAAACCGTGTGTTACTGCTAGCCGCGTTGTGCGATGGTGTTACACAAGTGAATAATTTGCTCGACAGTGACGATATACGCCACATGCTCCTTGCGCTTTCCGAGATGGGCGTCAATGTTGAGTTGAACGAAGACAAAACGTCAGCTCGTGTTTACGGCCAAGGCGGGCGCTTCAAAACACCATCTGAAGCGTTATTTTTGGGCAATGCTGGCACTGCTTTCAGACCATTCACAGCTGTACTAGCGGCAAGTCAGGGGCAATTTACATTGATTGGTGAACCTAGAATGGAAGAGCGACCCATTGGTCACCTGGTCGATGCGTTACATGCACTGGGCGCCGATATCAAATATCTAAAAAATAAGGATTACCCACCGTTACAGATTAATGGCGATGCAATTGAGGGCGGCGAAGTAGAAATTGACGGTAGCATATCAAGTCAGTTTTTAACCGCATTACTGATGGCTGCGCCTTTGTTTGTTAAGGACAGCACAATTCGAATTAAAGGGGAGTTGGTTTCAAAGCCCTATATTGACATTACACTCGGTGTTATGGCGCAGTTTGGCGTTACTGTTAGTCATGATAACTACCAGGTGTTTCATGTTAAAGGGCAGCAAGGTTATGTTTCTCCGGGTAGTATCATGGTAGAAGGTGATGCATCATCGGCGTCTTACTTTATTGCAGCAGCAGCCATCGCTGGCGGTGAAATTGAAATCAATGGTGTTGGACGCAAGAGTGTTCAGGGCGACATAGGGTTTGCTTCTGTGATGGAGCAGGTAGGCGCTGATATTGACTGGCATGATGAAAAACTCGTTGTTCGCAAGGGTGAATTAAACGGGGTGGATATTGATGCTAATGCGATCCCGGATGCCGCAATGACACTGGCAACTGTAGCTTTGTTTGCTAAGGGAAAAACGGCCATCCGTAATATTTACAACTGGCGTGTCAAAGAAACCGATCGCTTGTATGCCATGGCAACAGAACTTAAAAAAATCGGTGCAGAGGTGACAGAGGGGCACGATTTCATTGAAATCACACCACCTGAGACTTTTAACCTGGCAGAAATTGATACTTATAACGATCACCGTATTGCGATGTGTTTTTCTATGGTGGCCGTGGGTGGTGTCGATGTGATCATTAATGATCCTGGCTGTACCGCTAAAACCTTCCCGACTTACTTTGAGGTTCTCTCTTCAGTCAGTCAATAACGGCTGTCGGTTCTTGTGGGGTAACCTACAAAGCTTGCAGTCGGCCAATGGCAGGCAGCGTCCGTTTAGTCTAGCTGCCTGCGCTTTTGGTTCTTGCCTGCTTCTTTACGTAAATTTTTAATCAAACAAAAAGTTACATGTCAATAAGGATCTATTCAGTAAACTTGCGTATAATACCGCAGTTAATTTTTGGTGTGCATTTCGGGAGGTTTAAATGCAGGCTGTCATGCCAGTAATCACCGTAGACGGCCCAAGCGGCTCGGGCAAAGGAACGGTTTGTCGTTTATTAGCTGAGAAGCTTGATTGGGACGTGTTGGATAGTGGTGCAATTTACCGCGTTTTGTCTTTAGCTGCTATTCATCATCATATTGCACTCGATAACGAAGAGGCTTTAGTACCTCTCGCCGCGAATTTGGACGTTCAGTTTCCGATAGACGGTGTGACGAAAAAAATTAAAGTGATCCTTGAAGGTGAGGACGTCACTCACACGATCCGCAATGAAGAGGTCGGTGCAGCAGCGTCTAAAATCGCTGCATTACCTCGGGTTCGTGAAGCTTTGTTGCGTCGTCAGAGGGCTTTTCGAAGTGAAAGAGGTCTGATCGCGGACGGCAGAGATATGGGAACGGTTGTTTTCCCTCAAGCTGAACTAAAAATTTATTTAACAGCCAGCGCGCAAGAACGTGCAAGACGTCGTTATCTGGAGTTGAAGGATAAAGGGCTGGATGTTACACTAGATGGTCTTTTAATCGAGATTGAAGCTCGTGATGATCGCGATATGAACCGTAAGGTCGCGCCTTTGGTGCCGGCACACGATGCTATCGTACTCGATACAACGGAATTAGATGCGGAACAGGTGTTTACGAAAGTCACTACGTTAGTGCAGGACACCATTGCTGCCGGCAAGTTACCTGCATCAAGCTAGATTTTTTACTGCGTTGGCAGGAGGCCGACGTTATATTAACCACCCCATGCAGCATGGTTGCTAATTGGAATGTTTATTTATGAGACGTATTTAGTATGTCAGAAAATTTTGCGCAGTTATTTGAAGAAAGCCTAAAGGGTTTTGAAGCAGAGCAAGGCTCTATCGTTAAAGGTACTGTTATTTCAATCGAGAACAACATTGTTCTTGTTGATGCTGGCCTTAAGTCTGAAAGTGCAATCCCTGCAGAGCAATTCAAAAATGCTGCTGGTGAACTAGAAGTTGCTGTTGGCGACGAAGTAGATGTTGCACTTGACGCAATCGAAGATGGTTTCGGTGAAACTATCCTTTCTCGTGAGAAAGCGAAGCGTCACGAAGCTTGGATCCGCCTTGAGAAAGCTTGTGAAGAACAAGAAACTGTTGTTGGTATCATCAACGGTAAAGTTAAAGGTGGTTTCACTGTTGAAGTTGATTCAATCCGTGCATTCCTACCTGGTTCACTTGTTGACGTTCGTCCAGTACGTGACACAACACACCTTGAAGGTAAAGAGCTTGAGTTCAAAGTAATCAAGCTTGACCAGAAGCGTAACAACGTAGTTGTTTCTCGTCGTGCTGTTATCGAGTCTGAAAACTCACAAGAGCGTGAAGAGCTGCTGGCTAACCTTGTTGAAGGTCAAGAAGTTAAAGGTATCGTTAAGAACCTTACAGATTACGGTGCGTTCGTAGATCTGGGCGGTGTTGACGGTCTACTTCACATCACTGACATGGCTTGGAAGCGCGTTAAGCACCCAAGTGAAATCGTAAATGTTGGTGACGAGATCGCTGTTAAAGTTCTTAAGTTCGACAAAGAGAAGACTCGTGTTTCTCTAGGTCTTAAGCAACTTGGTGAAGATCCTTGGGCAGCTATCGCTGGTCGTTACCCAGAAGGCGCTAAGCTAACTGGTCGTGTTACTAACCTAACTGACTACGGTTGTTTCGTTGAAATCGAAGAAGGCGTAGAAGGTCTGGTACACGTGTCTGAAATGGACTGGACTAACAAGAACATCCACCCTTCAAAAGTTGTTTCACTAGGTGACACTGTTGAAGTTATGGTTCTTGAAATCGACGAAGAGCGTCGTCGTATTTCTCTTGGTCTTAAGCAGTGTAAAGCTAACCCTTGGCAGGAATTTGCTCGTCTACAGAACAAAGGCGACCAAGTTACTGGTAAGATCAAGTCTATCACTGATTTCGGTATCTTCATCGGTCTTGACGGTGGTATCGACGGTCTTGTACACCTGTCTGACATTTCTTGGAACACGCCTGGCGAAGAAGCTGTACGTGAATACAAGAAAGGCGACGAGATCTCTGCAATCGTTCTTCAGGTTGACCCAGAGCGTGAGCGCATCTCACTAGGCGTTAAGCAAATCGAAGCTGATCCTTTCAATAACTACCTAGACGCAAACAAAAAAGGTGCTATTGTTAAAGGTAAAGTGACAGACGTTGACGCGAAAGGCGCAACTGTTGAGCTTATCGAAGGCGTTGAAGGCTACATCCGTGTTGCTGACATCGCACAAGAGCGCATCGAAGACGCAACTAGCGTTGTTTCTGCAGGTGACGAGATTGAAGCTAAATTCGTAGGTGTTGATCGTAAGAACCGTACAATCAGCCTATCTGTTAAAGCTATCTTCGAAGCTGAAGAGAAAGAAGCGCTTGAGAAGCTGAAGAAAGAAGAGCCTGCATTTGAAAATGCAATGGCTGCAGCTTTCAAAAACGCTCAAAAAGACTAATATCAAGTCTTAAATAGAAGGGCACTTTTTGCCCTTCTTTTTTATCTAAAGGAAACGCTATGACAAAGTCAGAACTAATCGAAAAACTTGCTGAGCAACATATTCACGTCCCAGTCAAAGACGTTGAGAATGCGGTAAAAGAGATTTTAGAGCAAATGGCAGGTTCACTTTCAAGCTCAGATCGTATCGAAATCCGCGGCTTTGGCAGCTTTTCTCTCCACTATCGTTCACCTCGTACCGGCCGTAACCCGAAAACAGGTGAAACCGTTGAGCTGGATGGAAAGTACGTACCTCATTTTAAGCCTGGTAAAGAACTTCGTGACCGTGTGAACGCTAGTCTCGAAAATTGATTAATGAGGTAACGCTTGATCCAGGTAGTAAGAAAGGGATTATTTTTGATACTGGTGATACTCGCTTTTGTGTTGGGTACACAAAACCCGGCTTTAGTAAAAGTTGACTATATCATCGCCAGTTCAGAGGTACCGTTGGCCAGTTTAATAAGCCTATGTGTGGTGTTTGGCTTAGTGCTAGGGTTGTTACTGAGCATTGGCAAGATAACGCAGTTAAAGAGGCAAATTCGCCAACAGCAGAGAGTTAATCAATCGATACAAGCGCAAAGCAGTAAATGATTGAGTTACTTTTCCTATTGCTTCCGGTAGCAGCTGCTTATGGCTATGTCATGGGAAAAAACAGCGCTAAAAACCAGGCTCATGAACAAAACCGAAAAATTACCTCAGAATACAGTAAAGGGTTAAAGTTTCTTTTAGATAGAGAAGAAGATCAGGGCCTTGAGCACCTGATCAAGTTATTAGAGGTCAGTGCTGATTCTGTTGAGCACTACCTCATACTCGCCACCTTATTCCGCAAAAGAGGTGAGCTCGACCGAGCCATCCGAATCCATGAATTGCTTCTTAAACAACCTAGCCTGGATATACAGGTCATCCAGTCCTGTAAGTTGGCTCTCGCTGAAGATTATATTATGGCGGGATTACTAGACAGTGCCGAGGAGCATTTGGTTGAGTTAGTTAAAGCGGACTATGAAGAGGCGTTGACGCCCATTATACAACTTTATTCGCAAACCCGGGAATGGCAAAAGGGTGTGAATATGTATGAGAGTCACGCCGAGCTATTTACCGAACAAATTTACTGTGCTGCAATTGCTAACTTTTATTGTGAAGCTGCACTTGAAAATCAGGCTTCTGAGCGGGAAACCGCAGATTATCTCACTGATTACCTGGAGCGCGCACTTAAGTTGCCGAGAACGACGATCAGGCCGCTGTATGAATTAGGGCATGATGCGCTTAGCAAAGAAGATAATGTTAAAGCCATTTATTACTGGCGTAAGCTGGTCTCACAGTTTCCCTGTGCCATTCCTCTAGTGCTGCAAGATTTGCATGTCTGTTATCAGCGTCTCAATATCGAGCACGAGTTCCATACGCTGGTCAACGATTTGCTGAAAACCAGCGGTGTACTGGTAAAAATAAAGCATTGTGAGGGGTTGGTGGAAGCGGGGCATACTCAGCAAGCTGTGGACTATCTCACAGACAGTTTAAAGCGGGAACCTTCAATCCGAGGGTTCAGTTTTCTATTAAAGCTGCTTGCCACAAGGCAGGATAAGTTTCAGTCGGTATTAAATGAAGTAGATAATCTGGTCTCTGCTTATGTTGAAACAAAGCCGGACTACCAGTGCCGTAATTGTGGGTTTACCAGTCACAAACTTTATTGGTTATGTCCCTCCTGTAAGTCTTGGGAATCTATTTTGCCAAGTCAGGGTGTGGACGGGTATTAAAACATCGATATTTTATAAGGCGAAATAGATCAACTATGTCAAACACAGAAATGAAAAAGGTGCTAATTGCACTGGATTACGACAATGAAGCTGCTGCGCTGGCGTTTGTATCCCAGCTTTCTCCTGATGAATGTCGTTTAAAAGTCGGAAAGGAAATGTTCACCTATTTCGGCCCTCAATTTGTCTCTAAGCTGATTGAAAAAGGGTTTGACGTGTTTCTTGATTTGAAGTTTCATGACATTCCAAATACAGTTGCGAAGGCTGTAACAGCCGCTGCAGAGCTAGGTGTGTGGATGGTTAATGTGCATGCCAGCGGCGGCACTGAAATGATGAGCAAGGCTAAGCAAGCTCTTGAAGCCTATGGTGATAAAGCCCCCCTGCTGATTGCGGTCACTGTATTGACCAGTATGGATCAGGCGCAGCTGAGCAAACTCGGGGTGGATAAGACGCCTCAGGAGCAGGTGGTTTATTTGGCAAAGCTTGCTAAAGAGTCAGGCCTCGATGGCGTTGTCTGTTCAGCACAGGAAGCGCAAACACTTAAGGCTGAATTAGGCAGTGGCTTTTGTTTAGTGACACCAGGAATAAGACCTGCAGGCAGTGATGCAGGAGATCAGAAGCGGATCATGACGCCAGAACTGGCGATAAAGTCGGGCAGTGATTATCTTGTTGTTGGCCGACCAATCACTCAGGCCGCTGATCCAGTTGAGGCTCTGAGCGCCATCAACGAATCAATTAAGGGTTTGTAAACTTCGTCTTATTTCAGACCAGCTTGTGCCAGCTAGCTGGTCTTGCAACCTAAATTAATTGGACTCGGTTGCAGTAATACTTTCCACTCTCACTTTTTGCTTCTTAAACCTTGTTGGAACGGTACGCATTAGCGGAAAAATAACCTAACTCAGACAAGCCTGCTACACTTATATTGTTACACCAATTTCACTTAATACTTGGTCTATTTGAAGGAGCAAATAGGACGCTAACAGCGTTAAAAATCTCTCATTTAGAACAACTAAATAGCAAAATTTTTGCCTTGTTATCGACCCTATTTTCTCGCCTCAAAATAGATCACTTAATTAAGCAAATTGGTATTACAGGAAGTTGACGCATTGTTATTTTTAAATCAAGGAGCAGATATGGACCAGCAACAAGTTGCCAGTATCGTGTATGGCCTCGCCAATGGCATTGACCCTATCACAGGAGAAATCCTGCCTGCACAGTCGCCGTATAACCATCCTGATGTGATCAGAGCACTTTTCCAGTCTTTACAGTGGCAGCCAAAGCCGAAAAAAGTAAAGAAAACCTTGGCACAAAAACAACAGGACAATCTGGATAAAGGGTTGCCCGAGAATTATGGCTTACCCTGGTCTGAGGAAGATATAAAGCAGGTACTTGAGCAATATAAAGGGAACGTAGAGATTGATAAAATCGCTGTTAACCTGGCTCGTAAGCCGGGTTCAATCATTGCTGTATTGAATAAGCAGGGTGTAATAAATGATTTGCAAGCTCAGCAGCTTAACCAAGCTTACAGGTACCATGCTCCTAGGTAACTGGGATGCAGCCTCGCAGTCACGGGGATTAATACCAATTTCACTTAACACCTGGTCTATTTGAGGGAGCAAATAGGATGCTAACAGCGTTAAAAACTTCTCATTTAGAACCTTTACTAAGGTATGAGTTCGCAAATTTTTGCCTCGCCTATAGGGATGTAGGTGCCTCAGCGATAGCAGGCCGCGGGAGCGGTGTTATTGACCCTATTTTCTCTCCTCAAAATAGATCACATAATTAAGCAAATTGGCATAATCTGGACTGGGTTATTCTTATTTTATCCTCAATTGAGTGCTAGTTTAAAAGATGCTGTGTTAGCTGCACAGTTTTTAAACCGAGTAACAGCAATCTGGATATGACTGAACGAGCCAGAATAATGGCCAGCCCTTGTGGAGCGTTATGGTCTCATTGAGTCCAGAACACTGCGTGTGGCATCAAAGCGACAGGTTTTCTTTTTTGGACTGATATCTGATTTATGCGGATTGGTATAGCCAACATCAGGAGTACAATGATGGATAAGTTTTTAGCTGCGGCAATTGAAGAAGCGAAGAAAGGGCTTGGTACAGGTGGGATCCCGATCGGCTCTGTCCTGGTTCACAAAGGTCAGATAATCGGGCGTGGGCATAATCAGAGGGTGCAGAAGGGGAGCACCGTCTTGCATGGTGAAATGGATGCGTTGGAAAATGCCGGTCGCCTAAGTGCATCAGTTTATAAAGAGTGCACTTTATATACGACCCTGTCACCGTGCCCCATGTGCTCCGGGACAATCTTGTTGTATGGCATTCCCAATGTTGTGATTGGTGAAAACAAGAACTTTATGGGTAGCGAAACCTTGCTTGCAGAGCATGGCGTTAAGCTCGAAGTCCGCCAGGACGCTGAATGTATCGAAATGATGGATGAATTTATTAAAACCCGTCCAGAACTGTGGAATGAAGATATTGGAGAGTGAGTTTTTGGCACATGAAACGAAGTAGATACATCATTCATTAGTGTGCGAGGAGCAATATAATGATGCATGTCATTAAAAGGGGAACTTAGTGCACGAATTATTCGTCCTGCGGTTGTTTTGTGACCTGAATCTTTGTTAGGCTATTGTCTGGCAGTCTCAGAACACAATTATAAGAAGAATAGTAATGGGCAATCTATTTTTGAAAGAGCGGGAGAATTGGTGGACCTGGATTGTTTGGGGTGTATTAGGGTGTATTTCAACAGGCATTATGTTACCTCACATTAGTGAAGTTTGGTTGGCGCTGTTATCACCTGCCTGTTTCCTGCTCATTTTAACCAGTTGGATGAGTTATAGTCGGCGCTTTGATTTTAGTCGCGCGTTTAAAGTGCTCAGTTGTGTTGCTGTTATGTCAGTTATCCCTGTGTTGTTGGAAAACCTTCACCCGGTGATAGATCCGACACAAGGTATTGTTGATATGGCATTAGTGATACTTATGTGTGTTGGGCTAAGTGTCATAGGCGCCTGGGTCGCCAGAAGACCCAAGCAGTACTATTGATGCGCGAGCAATAACCCTCCTGATGTCCCTTCGATGTATAAAAGGTAGCCATTTAGCAAGTGAGTTTTGCAAAAAGCTGAATTAGGGCTTTACTTTTTTATCCTGGCACCATAGAATGCGCGCCAACAACGGAGAGATGGCTGAGTGGTTGAAAGCACCGGTCTTGAAAACCGGCATACGTTAATAGCGTATCTAGGGTTCAAATCCCTATCTCTCCGCCACCTCATTCCCAAAACCGCCTATACGGCGGTTTTTTTCGTTCGGAGGCAGTGATGACTAAACAGGTTGTTATTCATAGTTCGTTATGGGTGATCTTCAGTTTTTTCTATTTGAGCGGCTTGCAGGCAGCTTTGGTTTTAGCAATTGACGGGCAAGCGTATCCCAGCATCTGGATTACTTTGCTGTATACCTTCGCTTTTAACTTGTTAGTTGGTCATATCATCACTAAATACGAAAAGCTGCTGCCTATGATTGCCAGTGTGGTGATTGCTGCGTTTGGGGTCGTAGGTTTCGGTTGTTATTTTACAGAGCGGCTCGCAGGCTATAGCAACGAATTAATCATTGGGTTGACATTGAGCTTACCGTTTGCGACTTTCATCGTCAGAGAGTTTAAGCTTAAAAACCAAAATAAAGCCCAGTAAGACTAGGCTATCCAGTCATGCTCTGAGGCTGCATGATAAGTGCGGCCTTTTCACGGAATTTAACGACAGTGCCTTCTAGCGCTGTTTTATAAAGTTATTCACCTCCCTGTTAGTCATCAGTACGCTGTGATACACTGCCGCTTCTTTTAAACTGATAAATAAGTGGATCTAATATGTCAGATTTATTCAACACAGATGCTGAAAAGGCAAGTTATGGTATTGGTTTGCAAATGGGTGAACAGCTTAAGTCTAACCCATTTGAAGGTTTGAACCTGAACTCGGTATTCGAAGGTATGAAAGATGCCTACGCCGGTGAAGCATTCCGTGTAGAAATCCCTGAGATCCAGGCTGCATTCGAAAAAATCAATGCAGAAATTCAAAAGCGTCGTGAAGAAGAAGCCAAAGTACTGGCTGCTGAAGGCACTGCATTCCTGGAAGAAAATGCAAAGCGCGCTGAAATCACCGTTACTGAGTCTGGTCTGCAGTACGAAGTAATCGAAACAGGCGAGGGCGACAAGCCAGCCGCTGACTCTACAGTTCGTGTCCACTACCATGGCACACTGATCAATGGCACCGTATTTGACAGCTCTTACGAGCGTGGTCAGCCAGCTGAATTCCCGGTAAACGGCGTAATCAAAGGCTGGACTGAAGCACTACAGCTAATGCCTGTTGGCTCAAAGTGGCGTCTATATGTACCGCATGACCTTGCTTACGGCGAGCGCGGTGCTGGTGCTTCAATTGCACCATTCTCAACTCTGATCTTTGATGTTGAATTACTGGAAGTTCTTTAATTTCAGTACAAAGGCTGCTTAGTTTAGCAGCCTCTTATATATTTAAAGGAGATAATTATGAAAAAACTATTACTACTACTTTTGCTCTTACCTAACCTTGTACTCGCTTCAAAAGAAACGTCAGGTACTGTTACGCTGTCAGGCGCTAACAACATCATTTTAGTTGATTTTAGTAAACCAAACTCTAGTTGTGGTTCACGTTACTATCTGCCGCTGAGCTCTGAGTATGAAAAGGCGCTATTTTCTATGCTACTGGCAGCACAATTGTCTGGGAAGAAGGTCTGGGCCAATGGCGCTGGTGACTGTCAGACGGGTTACCCTTACAGAAATGCTTATAAGCTAGTAAACATGAAGATATATGATTAGAGCGTGTAGCTTCTTTTACGCTTTTTGAGCAGTATCCACAATCAATACAAGAGCTTGTGAGATACTGCAGTAGGGTCAATAGACAAATCGCCTGTACTACGACATTTTTCTTTTCGTTACTCATCAAAAAATGCGTACAGTTGCTCCAACACTTTAACCTGGTTAGCATCTCGTACATCGAACTCTAAGCCATAGTAGGCGTGCTCATCTGAACGGTCTTCTTTTCTGATTACTTTAGCGGGTAGTTTTAGCGGCTGTTGTTGCATGTATTCGGAGTAATTTTTCTTTGGCTCGTACAGGGTCAGAATTACGGTGCTGTTAATATCTAGCTCCTGGTTCAACTGCTGACTCAAAATAACCCCACAGCCAACACAGCTTAATTCCCGGGTAATCGTTGAATAGATTTGATCATCTGTTTCAATGTTTAGTTTTATTTTTGCTTCAACTCTGTCCGAGCGCCTTTTCTCGTGTTGTTGCTGAATATATGAGTCTTTGTCTTCATCGAAGAAGAAGCTGTCCATTAAGTTATTGACCAACTCTGACGTCTGATATAAATCCCCCCCAATCATGGAGACCATTTGGGCTTTTTCTGCATTTTGCTGGAGCGACGCAAACAAGTGCTGCAGTTTTAGCTGCATTTCAATCATCTGATCACTTTGACGGCTTGACCGTTCAGCGACTTGCTCATTGGCGGAGACTATCCTGTCTATCGTCAGGGTCATCGCTTTCAGTGCCTGGCCACTTTCGTCTGAGCGCGTTTTACTGATATTGACCTGCTCTATGATGTTAGTCATTAGATTGATGACATCCGACACTTTAGTCAGCAGTTGTGTAATGACCTGTCTGATTTCGTCCGTGGAGGCGGCTGTGCGCTTTGCCAGGCTTCTGACTTCATCGGCAACAACCGCAAAACCTCTGCCTTGTTCTCCAGCTCTGGCTGCTTCAATCGCGGCGTTCAATGCAATTAGCGCCGTCTGATCTGCGACTGTTGAAATTGCATCTGTTACCGTTTCAATTTGCTCACTGGCAGACTGTAACTCTCCAACTTCTTTGGAAGCAACTTCAACCACTTCGACTGTTCTGTTCATTTCTTCTAAATTACTGCTTACAGCAGCGATCCCGGAGTCGGCTTCCTGCCTGGCCTGGTCTAGGACGCCTTTGCTTTGCTCTATGGCGTTACTTGATTCGTGCAACAGCTCCATAAAACAGTCAATAACCTGCATCACCTGGTTGTAACCGTCATTTTCGCTTTTCGCGACGGAGCTGATTTCGGTCGCAATTGCGGCAACCTGGTGCGCTGAATGTCCAACTTGTCTTGATTGTCGCCGGACGGTTGAAATAGTCGAAGACAACGACAGTGTCATATGATTAAAGCTTTCTGAAAGTTGATTTAATTCATCTTTATGATGCATTGAGAAATAGCTTTCTTTTGTTTGAAAGTTCCCAACGGAAATATTTTGCGCACGCTCCAGTAACAGTTGAACGCGTTGTTTGAGTTTGTTACTGAACAACAGACTGATTGAACTGGCAATAATCACTGTTATCAAGGAAGCGATTGTAATGACGATAAACATATCGCTGAGTGCGGTTTCAACGGTGGTAATCCCATTTGCAGATACCTGAGCAACATGTGAGTTCAGTTCATTGAGTTGCGCAAAAATCTGCTTAGTCAACGGAGAAATCACTTCGCGTAAATGTTTTGTGGCGAAATTCGCGTCCGGACTAGCTTGTTTCTCAAAGGCTAAAATCGTCAGTGGCGCAATTTTTTCACGCTCTTCACTGTAAGCGCTCCATTTCATCAGTTGAGCTTCACTGAATAACTCTTCGTAATCGTCCAAAATGGCAACAAACGCATCGCTATTTGCAAACCAGGCTTGATCGAAACCGTCTATATTTTTTTGCTCTCTTGTTAAAAGAAAAGCGCGTAACTCGGAGATCGCGGTTGCAAAACTCATCTTAGAGTCCACCAGGAGCTTAAATAACTCCATACGCTCTTCGTCTGGGTCTTGTTCAAGCTCGGACTCTATTAGCTCTGATAAGAGTCCGACCATCGACTCGGCCAGAGGAATGGCCTGGGTGACCAGAATTTTGACAGCGGGCTCGTTGTCTACGGTATTACTAATATCGGAGACAACTTGTTGCTCGGTATTCAGTTGGCGCAGGTTTTGTTCAATGGTACTCAAAATGCGATTTTCAAAGCCTGTTTGCTGCGCCAGTGCTTGCAATTGCGCAAAGTGCTTGTTGATATTGTTCCATGCTGCTTGTCTGGCTGCGATGGAGTTGCGTCTTTCTTCGGGACTGTTTCCTGTGATGATTTGTTCTTTCAAAGAAATCTGAGTTTCTAGTATCGCCATTCTTAAATCTGAATTTGCTTTCACCAGAGGCAATGACACCGATGAAAATTGCGTAAAGCTTTGTCCGATAGAGCCTGTATTCAGGTAGACGAAAAAATTACTGAAGATACCGAGCGACGTGATGATACCAAATGCAATTAACATTTGTATCGCGATACTTGGCACGATGCGTGATATATCCATCTGTTCTCACTTAAAAAACTAGCACGAAGAAACTGCCCTGGCAGATAAGGCAATACTCATATAACAGGTGTTGCGTGATAGGGTTTATTTTTTTGCATTATCGAAAAATATAGTCAATCCTTGCTGTAGTTCAAAAATTAACCTTAACTTTGTTGTCGAAGGGGGGAAAATGAGTGCGTTGAAAGTGTTTTTGATTGCAGCACTTTGTATAACCAGCGTGAAAGTAGGGGCCAACGCTGGTGTGAATTTAGGGGTGCTAGGCACCCCAGATAAAGATGACATTGAGTACCCTGATGACGAGGAGCCAAGCGACAGAGAGATCCTGTTGGGCAAAACGCTATTCTATGATACCCGGCTTTCGAGGCACCATAACCAGTCTTGCGCGACGTGCCATAACCCTGAACTGGGGTTCAGTGACGGTCTGGCCAAAGGCATAGGTAGTGGGGGAGATATCCTGGGTCGAAACGCACCACATTTGTATAATCTGGCGTGGTCTGTCACTTTCTTCTGGGATGGCAGAGCCGCTTCATTGGAAGAGCAGGCTTTGGGGCCTCTGGTATCTGATATGGAAATGCAAATGACCCCCAAAGATGTGGTCAAACGTTTAAAGGACGTTAAGTTCTATCGGGACGAGTTTGCGCAAATTTACGGTGAGATTTCATTTGAAAATGTCGGCCGGGCCATCGCCGCCTTCGAAAGAACCATCATCAGCGATAACTCGCCCTTTGACCAATATCTGGCGGGTAATAAATTTGCTATGTCACCTTCAGCAATCAGGGGCTTAAGTGTCTTTGTCGGTAAAGGGCGGTGTACCAAATGCCATGACGGTGAAAATTTTACAGACGATAGCTTTCATAACATCGGGATAGATAACAAAGACAACGGGCGTTTCGAACTAGACAAAAGTGCGCAATTCAAAGGGGCTTTTAAAACCCCGGGTTTAAGAAATATCATTATGAGTGCACCTTATATGCACGATGGTTCATTGGGTACGCTTGAAGAGGTCGTGGAACACTATGATAAGGGGGCTGTGGGCACAAAAAATGTAAGCCCGCTCATTGTGCCACTCAACCTATCAACTCAGGAAAAGGCGGATTTGGTTGCCTTTATGGCCGCGTTGACCGATCCCGTTGTGATCCAACGACCAATCATTCCTCAATAAAGGAAAAAACACCATGATTAAACGTATGCTAGCGCTGGGCCTGTGCATGGTTTTTAATGCACAGGCTGCCACACTAACCGGTGAACTTACTTTCGTTAAAAAGCCGCCTTTTGCAGGCATTTTGTATGCGAAAAACGGGGCAGGGCCTAAGGCTGCTGAACTAGACCAGGCGAATAAGGTGTTCGACAAAAAAGTGGTTGTGGTGGGTAAAAATGGTGAGATCACCTTTAAAAACTCTGATGAGTTTCAACATAATATTTTTGCCAATGATCCCAATTCAGGTGTGAAATTTGATGTGGGTTTGATGAATCAGGGTCAGACAACCAAAGTGTCTGCTGATTGGTCAGAAAACACACTGACTCGCATTGGGTGCAAAATCCATCCCAAAATGCGCAGTTACATTGCCAACGTGAATTCTGACACCTATCAGGTACTGCCTTTCACGAAAAAACAAAAAACTTATAAAATCGACTTAGATGCCGGATCTGCCAGCACGTTTGTGTTACAAATTCCAAAATATGACCCGGTCGAGGTTACGCTTTCAGCCGGAGAAGCAAAGTCGGTAGAAGTAATGTACAAGGGAAAACTCAGAGCCAATTTAAGTCTAACTTTAAAATAAGGCGCAGCGTATGAAACGCGTTTTGCTAATGCTGGCGGCTGGTCTTATTACTGTATCAGGCCAGGCCATTGCAGATCCATTTGGGGTTTACCCCTTTAAAATACCGCCACAGTATCAGGCTGAGTTGAGCGATTACCGTACAGACTGGACACGCGTAACGGGGTTTGAACACTCAGGATTACATTGGCAGCAATTTATCGTCGTGTTTCTGAATAAAGATGTCAGAGTGTATGAAAGCAACTATCTGGAGTATTTGCGGCTCTACCAGGATTACGATGAGGATGAAGACGAAGAAGAGCCTGTGCCTAACTTTAAGTCCTACTCACCGGGCACGATTGTTTTAAAAGAGAATTTTTCCTCTCAGTCGGGGTCGCCCCACGAAGCTCTGACAATCACTATGATGATTAAACGTCAGCCAGGCTACTCGCCTACACACGGTGATTGGGAATATGTGCAGTTCGATAAGCAAGGTAAAGTACTGCTAGCGGGTAAAGGCACGGATAGTGCGATACAAAAAGTGTGTGCCAGCTGCCACGAAAGTATCAAAGAGCGGGATTACATTTTTGCGAACTTCTATTCAAAGAGTAAGTGAATTATTGAATATTACACTGACAAGGGCGCACTAAAATGTGTATAAGTATGCGCCCGGGTGTAAGGCATTATTATAAATCTTCATTTTTAAATTTTTTGTTAACGTGATATTTGTTGTGTTTAATATTTATACAACATGGAGCACGTTATGTTTAAGAAAACCTGTCTAACGTTAGCTGTGGCTATATCTGGTCTGTCAATGCAGGCGGCCTGGGCACAAGATTCATTTTGCCCAAGGGTGGAAGGCTTTTACTCCACCTGGGATTACCCTGCGGGCGGTCAGCTGGATGTTCAGGATCTGGCCACCGATAAACTCACTCATATTATAGTGGCATTTGCCTATCCCAACGCCGATGGCACGCTAAACACGCTTGAGGCCGACCGCTATATTGATGACATTGTGGCACACGCGCACGCTAACAATACCGGTGTCATGATTTCAGTCGGCGGTGCCGGAGTTGATTTCCTGTCGATGGACGAACAGGCGCGAGCGAATCTGGTAAAAAATCTGGTTGCTTACGCTGAGCTGCACAACCTGGACGGTATTGATGTCGACTGGGAAGACTGGAGTACCTACAATCAGCCAAACCCGGTAGAGAGTGGTTATTTGCTAAATCTGGTCAAAGACCTCAGAGCCTCATTACCCGCACATCTTGAAGTGAGCGTAGATGTTCAGGCCGGTGGCTGGTCAGGCATTAACTTTCATCCAGATCTGGATGACCATGCCGATTACATTCGCTTTATGGCCTACGACTACACTGGAGGCTGGGGTGGCTCACCGAAAAACCATCATGCAGCCTGGTCGTATATCCATGATGGCCTGGTAAATCCTGCGCAATGGAGCCAGAGCATGATCACTAAGTACGACGTGAGTAAAACCAGCCTGGGGATCCCTTTTTATAACAAATCATTCCCAGATGGGATGAGTGGCCCGATGACGACGTACACAGCGCGTGAGATTGTAGAGACCTTTGTTGATGGGTTAGGTGTGGACTACAACGCGGGCTTTTATGAACTGGATAATTATCTGCACTTTTGGGAAACCCCTGAATTGGTTCGCACAAAGTCGCAATTTGTTGCCGACAATGGCTATCCTGGCATTTTTATCTGGGAACTCCATCAGGACGCACGCGGTGACAAGAATAAGTTGTTAGATGCCATTGGTGAGGTGCTACCTAAGTGTCAGCCTTGTAGTGACGCCTGGCAACCATACCCCAGTGTTTACCAAACAGGGGATGTTGTAAGTTTTGAAGGGAAAAACTGGCGTGTCAATGGTGGTCCATTACATGGTGTTGCACCTATGACTGAAGGTCATGCACACAGATATACTGAATTGGGTACATGTCAGAATTATGTGGCAGCCCGATAAGGTTCAGCTTACATAAAAAAGCCCCGAAAGGGGCTTTTTAACACTCAATAAGATTAGTAGGTTGCACTGCCTTTTGTGCGCGGGAAGGCGATAACGTCACGGACGTTGCCCATACCCGTTACGTAAGCAACTAAACGCTCAAAACCTAGACCAAAGCCCGAGTGTGGCACAGTGCCGTATTTACGCAGGTCGCGGTACCAGCTGTAATCCTCTTTATCCAGACCCATTTCTTCAAGGCGCTGATCCAGAACATCAAGGCGCTCTTCACGCTGAGAACCACCAATGATTTCGCCAATACCCGGTGCTACAACGTCCATCGCCGCAACGGTTTTTCCGTCTTCATTCTGACGCATGTAGAAGGCTTTAATATCACGCGGGTAGTTCTTGATAACGACTGGCGCATTAAAGTGTTCTTCAGCCAGGTAACGTTCGTGCTCTGATTGCAGATCGACGCCCCAGTCAACCGGGAATTCAAACTTCTTACCACAGTTTTTCAGGATCTCGATAGCATCGGTATAGTCAACCTGTGCAAAGTCTTTGTCGATAAATGACTCAAGACGCGTGATAGCCTGCTTTTCGATACGCTGGGCAAAGAACTCCATGTCATCACGGCGCTCATCCAATACGGCCTTAAAGGCATATTTCAGCATATCTTCAGCAAGGGCGGCGATGTCGTCCAGATCGGCAAAAGCAACTTCTGGCTCAACCATCCAGAACTCAGCCAGGTGGCGTGATGTATTGGAGTTTTCAGCACGGAATGTTGGGCCAAAAGTATAAATCTTTGACATTGCGCTGGCATAGGTTTCACCGTTTAGCTGACCAGATACAGTCAAAAAGGCTTCTTTACCGAAGAAATCTTCGCTGTAATCGATGTCACCTTTATCTGTACGTGGCAGATTTTGCATATCCAGTGTAGAAACACGGAACATTTCACCAGCACCTTCACAGTCACTTGCCGTAATGATAGGCGTACTGATCCACATGTAGCCACGCTCGTGGAAGAATCGGTGGATAGCCTGTGACAGGCAGTTACGAACACGGGTAACCGCACCAATTACGTTAGTGCGCGGACGCAGGTGAGCATGCTCACGAAGATACTCGATACTGTGACGCTTAGCGGCCATTGGATAGGTATCCGGATTTTCAACCCAGCCCAGTACTTCGACCTTGTTAGCCTGAATTTCAAATGCCTGACCCTGACCTTCAGAGGCAACCAGAACGCCGGTAACGGCTACAGAGCAGCCTGCGGTAAGACGAGTCACTTCTTCATAATTATTAAGCGAATTAGGGACTACGGCTTGAATAGGATCGAAACAAGAACCGTCATGGACGGCTAGGAATGAAATACCTGCTTTTGAATCGCGTCGTGTACGGATCCAGCCTTTTACAGTAACCTGGCTGTCTACCGCAACGGTGCCTGCTAGTAGCTCCGTTATCGCTGTGTGGCTCATCTTTACTCCAAAATGATTATTTATAATTAGTCTGTTGCGTGTGTTGTTTAACTCACTGCCATGACCACGCTTTTTGCGCAGTCAGCTATGTCGTATCTTACCTGCGATAGACACATAAAAAAACCATCAAATGCCAGAGTAAGGCAATTTCTTTGGGCTTTTTTACACCCAATGGCAACTGACAGGGGATGTGAGCTCGATAATTGACCATTTGATCTGTTCCTTCCTGGAGATAGAGAGTAGTTTGGTGATTCGATACTAAAAAACAGCTTGCAGGTACTCGATGAATTACTTAAATGCGAAAATTATGGCATTATGTCACTCTACTACTAAGAAAAACTGGATATAAGTCGTTCAATAGATGAAACAGGCATTTATATTACGGGGATTACCTGGCTCTGGGAAAACACATTACGCCTATGCGCTGGCTGACGAGCTGGTGGCGGGTGACGAGACGCAATTTGTCATTTGTGCAACAGATGATTACTTTCATAATGAGCAAGGCGAGTACCATTTTGAGAAGTTCAGGTTACCGGAATATCATAATCTGAACCTGGCACGCTTTATCAATGCGCTGGCTGAGGGGATCCCGCTGGTGATAGCTGATAACCCTAATATCAAACGCTGGGAGTTTGTGGCCTATGCCAGTGCTGCACAGGCGATGGGGTATCAGGTCAAAGAAGTGATTGTTGGCGAAGTCAAAGATAAGTCGATGCAGCATTTATATGCTAAACGCAACACACATGGCGTCGCTCTGAGAACTATTAGCAAAATGGCGTATATGTTCGAATGGTAACCAAAAACAGTGGGTTATCAAATAAAGAAAAAGCCGACGTGAATGTCGGCTTTCTTATGCATTAATGCCTTACATGGCGTCGTATTCGTCTTGCCAGAAGAACTTATCCTCGCCAAATGCCGGCTTGAGGCCGTCCAGCCAGGTCGCTTCTTCATCATATTTGGCAAAGAAAGGTCTCTGAACCCAGTCCGGGTTACGTGCCTGAATGAAACGCAACACGAATACTTTCTCACCGTTGATTTCAGTCACACCTGAAACCTCGACTTTACCTGGACCCGCACTCATAGAAGGTCCGCGTACCGTCCGGCTTACACCCGAAACCTCTTTATAAGCGTCACGGAAAATTTCCCAGGTTCTGTACAACGGTAACTCAAAGTAGCGCTTGGCGCCGGTGTCACGCTCAATGAACATGTAATATGGGATCATGCCCATCTGAGTTTGCTCTTTCCACATTTCAGACCACATTTCAGGGTCGGTGTTAAGGTGGTTAAGTAGCGGGGCCTGAGTCCGGATCTGAGCACCCGTTTTGCGCAGCAGCTTAATCGCTTCTTTAGCAATGTCGGTGCGCAGCTCTTGCTTGTGGTTAACGTGTGCCATGATTGACACATGCTTTCCGGCATCAACTAGCTCTTTGAGCAGTGCCAATAAATCTTGTGCGTCAGGATCTGTGACATAACGGAATGGCCAGAAAGTCAGAGATTTGGTACCAATGCGGATAGTACGAATGTGATCAAAGCGCGGCTCTTTCAGCGCTTCTAGGTACTTACGCAGTTTTACTGTACGCATTACCATAGGGTCACCGCCGGTCATTAGAAGATCGGTGACTTCGGTATGCTCTTCCAGGTAGCTGTGCAGCAGCTCTTCGTCGTTGTTGTTAAAGCGCGTTGCTTTACCTACGAACTGTGCCCAACGGAAACAGAAAGTACAATAAGAGTGACAGTACTGCCCCTGTGCTGGGAAGAACAACACGGTTTCTTTATATTTGTGCTGAATACCTTCTACTCGCTCTCCGTCAAAGGTCGGGACGTTTTTATCCATTTGACCTGCCGGGTGCGGGTTGAGCTTTTGTCTTAGTTTCGTAGACAGCTCGAAGACTTCTTCTGGGGTATGCTCGCGCTTTAGCAGCGCTGCCATTTCTTCATAAGACTCATCGTCCAGCATGCCGCGTTGCGGGAAAGTAAGCTGGAAAACGGGATCATTGGGCACCTTGTCCCAATCAATGAGTTCTTCAATAACATAGTTATTAACGCGGAAAGGGAAAACGTTTGCAACCACCTTCATCTGGAAGCGCAGGTGCTCAGGCAGTTTTTCAAGTTGCTCAATTTTATCAATCTGACGATGTTGATAAACAGTAAAGCGGGGCGGCTGATAAGCTTCAGCTGGCTGCAATTTGACGGTTTGTTGCATAGTAGCTCGATTCTCGACTTTATTCGGAATTTACAATCAAAGTCGCCTAGTCTAACAAAGCCGTGAAATGATTTCAGGTACAATCGATGAAATATCGTAAATAATTGCAAAATTGGCAAAAAAATTACCAACTTTGCATTTTTTGTCGAACTTTATTGCAGTGCAGGTCTTGATTAATATGCGTCCTGCTCGATAGCTTGGTAGATGCCTTCTGCCAGATATGCAATATCTTCATCCGATGTGATATAGGGAGGCATCAGATAGATCAGTTTGCCAAACGGGCGGATCCATAAGCCTTTTTCGATAAAGAATCGCTGTATTTTTGCCACGTCAATTGTGCGATTTAGTTCAACAACTCCAATCGCGCCGAGTACTCTGACATCCTGCACGGCATCCAGTGCTTTGCAACGCTCAAGCATTCGTAAACTTTGTTCCAGACGCTGAACGTGCTGCTGCCAAACATTACTTTGCAATAGTGTCAGGCTGGCATTGGCGGCAGCACAAGCGAGTGGGTTGCCCATAAAAGTAGGGCCGTGCATCAGTACTTTGGCTTCGCCCTGGCTGATCCCAACGGCTATCTCATCTGTGGTAAGTGTTGCAGATAGTGTCATAGTGCCACCGGTCAGGGCTTTACCCAGGCAGAGAATATCTGGGCTGATATCGGCGTGCTCACAGGCGAATAACTTTCCGGTGCGACCAAAGCCTGTCGCTATTTCGTCGAGGATCAGCAAAACGTCATACTTATCGCACAGTGTACGGAGCTTTTTGAGGTAGTCCGGGTGGTAGAAATTCATACCACCAGCATTTTGCACTATTGGCTCAATGATAAATGCTGCAACATCCTGGTGATGCGCGACAAATGACGCTTCGAGCTGCTGTAATTCTTCTTCAACAGCGCCTTCATTGAAACGCCCGGATGGTGCAGGTACAAAAATATGCTCCGGCAGGAAGCCCTGATACATACTGTGCATGGAATTGACCGGATCGCACACACTCATCGCGGCAAAGGTATCACCATGATAACCCTTTTGGGCCGTCATAAGTTTGGTTTTGCGATTATGGCCCTGGCTTAACCAGTACTGCAGGGCCATTTTAATTGCCACCTCAACACTGACTGAACCGCTGTCCGCCAGAAACACCTTATTCAGTGGCGCAGGAGTCATGGCCACTAGCTTTTTACATAGTTCAACTGCGGGAGCATGTGTGAGTCCGCCAAACATCACATGACTCATCTTGCCTGCTTGTTCAGTGATTGCAGTTACAATATCCGGGTGATTATAGCCATGAATAGCGCTCCACCAGGATGCCATACCATCAATCAATTCTTCGCCAGTCTCCAGATGAATGCGATTACCTTGTGTATGACTAGCTGGATAAACGGGCAGCGGATCCAGCATAGAGGTATAGGGATGCCAGATATGAGTTTTATCAAAGGCTAAATCAATAGTGTTATTATTACTCACTTGTAAACCTTGCTTAAGTGGTCTGTGTTGACAATGGTAAAGCAAGAAGTAGACTAAGCCAATCACCGTCATAACAACTGACTAAAAAATGTCAGTCAAAAGAAGAGAATAATTATGGAATTGGGCACAGTACGTCACGATTGGACGCATAAAGAAGTTAAAGCACTATTTGAAATGCCATTCAACGATCTGTTGTTTCATGCCGCGAGCATCCACAGAAAAAACTTTAATCCCAATGAAGTACAGATCTCTACACTCTTGTCTATCAAAACAGGTGCTTGTCCGGAAGATTGTAAATATTGTCCTCAGTCGGGCCATTACAAAACCGATCTGGAGCGTGAACGCCTGATGGAAGTTGAAAAAGTGGTTGCACAGGCCAAGGTGGCCAAAGAAAAGGGCGCAACGCGCTTTTGTATGGGCGCAGCCTGGTCTGATCCAAAAGACCGCGATATGCCCTATATTGAAAAGATGGTTCGCGAAGTTAGAGAACTGGGCCTTGAAACATGTATGACCCTGGGTAAACTCGATAATGACAAAGCACATGCGCTCAGAGAAGCAGGCTTAGATTACTATAATCACAACCTGGATACGTCACCTGAGTACTACGAACAGATCATTACCACACGTACTTATCAGGACCGTCTGGATACACTCGACCACGTCCGTGATGCCGGTATGAAAGTCTGTTCGGGCGGGATTGTAGGTATGGGTGAGCAAGCCTCTGACCGTTACGGTCTGCTTATGCAGCTAGCGAATCTACCTAAGCAACCTGAAAGTGTGCCAATTAACATGTTGGTTAAAGTGGCTGGTACCCCCCTAGAAGACGTTGAAGATTTAGATCACTTTGAGTTTATCCGTACCATTGCGGTTGCACGTATTATGATGCCATACAGCTATGTGCGTTTATCTGCGGGTCGTACAGCAATGAACGAGCAAATGCAGTCGATGTGTTTCTTTGCCGGTGCAAACTCGATTTTCTACGGCGATAAGCTACTCACCACAGAGAACCCGGAAGCCGATGCAGATATGAACCTGCTTAAAAAGCTGGGCATGCAACCGGAGAAACGTCAGGATTACTCAGACGAAGCTTATGAAGCGTCTCTGAATTCTGCAATCGCAGATAAAGCAACGTCTGAATTGTTCTACGAAGCCAACTAAATGGCTTTTGAGTTCATCGATGCAGCCCTCCAAGCCCGGGCTGCGGCATCTTTACTGCGTCATCGTCAGTGTATAGGCAAAGTTTCAGCCCGTGAAATCGAAGTTGACGGCGAAACTTACCTGAATTTTGCCAGCAATGATTATCTTGCATTGGCCGATGAAACGCTTAGCCTGACGGCCCAGCCCGGCAGTCGCAGTTCGGCGCTGGTGACGGGGTTTCAATCAGTCCACTCGGCTTTTGAGGCACAGTTGTGTGATGCTTTTGGTTACGACAGGGCATTATTGTTCGCCAGTGGTTTTGCTGCGAATACCAGCGTGCTTCAGGCGCTATTTAACGATCCGGCTGTAGGGCGTGAATCTGAGTTGTTTCAGGACAAGCTTAATCATGCCAGCTTGCTGGATGGCGCATTACACAGTCAGGCTAAGCTAACACGGTTCAATCACAACGATATCACCCATTTGCGTGCGCGACTGGAAAAGTCTAAAGCAAAATACAAACTGATCGTGACTGAAGGTGTATTTTCGATGGACGGCGATTGCGCGCCTTTGGTGGATATCGCTCAGCTTGCAAACACGCACAGTGCCTGGCTGATGGTTGACGATGCCCACGCACTGGGCGTGCTGGGTGATAACGGGCTTGGCAGTATTGACAGTGGTGTTAAGCCAGAGTTGTTGGTGATCACTTTTGGTAAAGCGATGGCTTGTCAGGGCGCTGCGGTGTTATGTAGCGAGCGCGTGCAGCAGTATTTATTGCAATTCAGCCGCGAATACATTTACTCCACGGCAATGTCACCAATGCTGACAGAAATTGCAATTAAGCAGTTTATTAAGTTACGCAGTGCCTGCTCACAAAGAGCAGCATTAAAAGATAACATTGCCTATTTCACCCAAACGGCGGCGCAACTGGGTATTCCGGTTCTGCCATCGACAACGGCCATACAGCCTGTCGTGCTTGGCTCGGCAGATAACGCACTCGCAGCCCAACAGCAATTGAAAGCGCAGGGAATATGGTTGACTGCCATCCGGCCACCGACAGTACCGCAAAATGCTGCCCGGTTACGTATCACCCTGACTGCGGCGCACACCTCAGCAGACATAGATACCTTGCTCAATGCACTTAAGGAGGCGATATGAGTGTTTCAGTAAAAGCACAGGTTGCCTCGCGTTTTTCGCGTGCATCTCAGGTTTACGTGCAGCATGCGAATGTCCAGCAACAGGCCGCAGAGATCTTACTTAAGAAAATCACTCAGCGATGTAACAGACTTTTAGACTTAGGCGCAGGTCCCATGCAGCATTACGACGCGTTAAGTCAGCGTTGTGCGCAATTAGTAGCATTGGATTTGAGTGCTGGTATGTTAGGGCAAGGTCCTGAAGATGCGCTTAAAATCTGTGCGGATATGGACAACTTACCGCTCGCGGATAACTGCGTTGATGCTATTTTTAGTAATTTTGCGATTCAGTGGAGTCAGGATCATGCCAGGTTATTTGCAGAGCTAAAACGGATTTTGAGACCCGGGGGGAAAGCCTACCTGAGCATTGTAGCCGACGGCTCTTTGTGCGAAATACAGCAGGCCTGGCAAAGCGTAGACACGCACTGTCATGTTAATCGCTTTACCCCATTTGATGTGCTACTGACACATGCCGACGACGCCGGATTTGTCATTGATGATGCTGAATTGATGTGCCTGAAAGAAACCTTTCGCACGGCTCAAGCGGCCTTTAAATCAGTGAAGGCGATTGGCGCCAACCAATTACAGCATGAAGGCCAGCGTCGTGGCTTGCTGGGAAAAGCACAATATCGTAAATTATTGGCTGGGTACCCGCTTACCAATGGTCGGGCTCAGTTGAGTTATCAGGTCGCCTTAATGGAGCTAACTAAGTTATGAGTGCATTCTTTATCACTGGTACAGACACTGAGGTGGGCAAAACCCACGTGTCTTCATTACTGCTTAAGTTATTGGCACAAAGAGGCAAGAAAGCGCTCGGTTTTAAACCGCTTGCAGCAGGCGCTGAAGAAGCCTTTGGTCAGCTTGTGAACGAAGATGCGCTGAGTCTCATGGAAGCGGCTTCTGTGCACGGCAAATATGAGCAGATCAATCCATTTTGTTTCGAGCCACCTATTGCACCACATATCGCTGCGCAGCGTGCCGGGGTGACCATTAGCTGTGAGGCATTGAGTGAAAAATATTGTGAGTTAAGTACCTTAGGTGCAGAGTATACGCTTGTTGAAGGCGCCGGTGGCTGGGCGTTACCTATCAACGACACCCAATTCTTGTACGACTGGATTAAACAGGAGCAATTGCCCGTGATCCTGGTTGTTGGGATGAAACTGGGTTGTCTGAACCATGCATTTTTGACCGAGCAAGCTATTAGTGCAGCCGGTTTGAACTGCGTAGGGTGGGTGGCCAATCAGGTTGATCCTGCCATGCAGGAATATGAAGCTAACCTGGAGACCTTGAAACAACGATTAAATGCACCTCTGCTTGGGGTAGCGCCGTACAGCGAAGGGACACCTAAATTGCAAATCCACAGTGCTTTGCTCGATTTATTGGGCCTTCAGCACAGCGCAAATGCGTGACCCACTTGCGTCAACAGCACCGTAGCGATAACTCGGTATTTTCTATACTGAGTTACGCGGGTCTGAGTCTGGCCCTGCTGTTACTACTGTTTGTTATTCCTCGAGAAGCACCCATTCAGGCTGTGCCTGTTATTCAGGGAAAGGCAATCAACCATTGCCATTACCGTTGTGCACATGACAGGGCGATTAAAGTGCAATTGTTAGCGAGTGGACATCTATACTTCATGTATGAAAAGGTCAGCTATCCTCTGGCTGAGCGCCGCAAGCTTGGTGAATTAATAGATAAGTTACGCTTTGAGGACTCAACAGAAAGTGTTTGGTTGTATATATCACCAGACGCGACAGTTGAAGATGTCATTACGGCGTCAAACCTGTTCCGACAGCACTCTGTGAACCGGATCGTCATTGGCAAACTTGAAACAGGAGCATAAGCGCGTGATCAGTTGTAGCGACTACGACTATTTTGAGATTGTTTGCCTGTTTCACTATCCGGTGACTATCAATCTGCGTAGCGGTGAACAGCTCTCGGGCATGGCCCTAGACTTGTGCCGTGATACGCACAAGAATGAGTGTTTAAAGCTGAGTGTGGGGGACCAAGCCAGCCTAGTGCAACTGACCCAAATCACCAAATTGACAATCAATACCACCAACCCGCACTTTAGTGAAAAGCTTTTTAGCTAGCCTGTCGACTTTCCTGGCCAAATAGTAAAAACTGCTTGTTATGCTTTGTTTTATTTTTAGGAATACGGATGACATTCAGGTTTAATGTATTTGGCAAACGCATGTCAGTAAGCCGGGTTGAGGCGCAATGGCAGCTGTTTAATGATTCTGACAGGGGCATGCGCGCCAGGGTATATGATACCAATTTCACTTAATACCTGGTCTATTTGAAGGAGCAAATATGACGCTAACAGCGTTAAAAATTTCTCATTTAGAAGAACTAAATAGCAAAATTTTTGCCTCGCCTACATGGACGTAGGTGCCTCAGCGATAGCAGGACGCGAGAGCGGTGTTATCGACTATATTCTCTCGCCTCAAAACAGAACACTTAATTAAGCAAATTGGTATGATGTCGTGATCCCTCCCGAGCTGGATGAATCTGAACTGGCCCGATATCTCGACGATATTTATCACGAACGCTCTTCAGAAGCCCATCCCAGGGTGATATTGCTCGATTAGTGGGTAAGTCGTCATTGGTGTGGTGACTAGCTGTACCCTCAAAGCGCAGACATGCTTACGATAGTCGCAGCTCAGATAGTGTCGACTTTGCAGATTTTTGACTATCTTTAATAGCAATAAGGATATCCAGTCATTAAGCAGTTGATTGGGTTCATTAAGTGAATACTGGAGACACCATGAATCTGCTTAAGCGCTTTTCTATTATTCAATTGTCTATTATTAGCTCAGCTGCCTTACTTATTTTTGTGCTTATTTTGCTTAGCAAAGTCGTCTATCAGTATTGGCAAGACATTGAGGCAACCTCAAAAGACATCGCTTATATAGGGTTACTGGATGCAATGGAAAAGGTGGCGCATCATCATGCTGTTGAGCGGGGGCTCACGGCTGGCTTTTTGGGCAATCCTAGCGGGCAAACCAGACAAGCGGTTGCGGCGCAACGTATCAAAGCGGATGCTGCCGCTGCTGCGCTGGAAGGTTTGTACAATGGTGCATTTAAAGACGATGACAAAGTGCAAAAGTGGCTACCTAATTTGTTTACACTGCTGAGAGAAAAGAGCGCGTTGCGTCGTCAGGTGGATCAACAGCAGGGCAAAAATGCATTTAATTATTACAGCCATGTCAATCAACTTGCTCTGAATACCGCGATGCGCATGCAGGCTTATGTCACAAACCGGGAGCTGGCATCCAATTTGTCCATCGCATTTTTGATGGCGCAGAGTAAAGAGCGCAAAGGACAATTACGGGGCAAAGTGAATGGGGTGCTGGCCAGGCAATCTGCCAATGACGCTGTAAAACGGGATCTTGCTTATTATCAGCTGCAACTTACTTTGTTAAAAGAGCAGCTTGAAACGGCGTTGTCCGGAGACACGCTGAGTGCCTATAAACAGCTGATGTCTGATAGCCGTGCTCAGGCGCTTGATAAGGTGATCACTGCCATTGCTAAGGGCGATAATATTGACTATTCACAACTACCGAATAGCGGGCAGTGGTTTTCGCAGGCGACCGGGCAAATTAAGGACGTCAAAGCTTTACTCGACAGCCAGTGGGCACATACGCGTGAAATCAGTGAGGCGTATAAAGCAGATCTGATCAGTCAAATGACCTGGTTGTTTGTGTTGTTCATGATTTTTATGCTTATCATCATAGTGATCAATACGCATTTGTTTACTTCTTTACGCAGTGAGCTGAATGAGCTAACCGGTATTTTGACTAAAGTTGCGAATAACGGTGACCTGACCTTAGATGTGAGGCTAAAAACCAGTGATGAGCTGGGTAAAATCTCCGAATCGATTCACAATACGGTGTATGCCTTTAAGGATCTGCTGGTGGGGTTATCCAAGTCCATTAACGTAGGGACTAAGCTTGGTAATCAAATGGAAAAAGCTGCCAGTCATGTGACCGAAGATGCGCAGCGCACCCAGAGTCTTGCCACCAATATTGCAGCGGCCATTGAGCAAATGGCGGCAACCAGCGAAGACATCGCAAAAGCGGCGTCAGATACGTTAAACGCCAGTGATCAGCTCAATGATGAATCTAAAAAGTTACTTGAAGACAACCAGCGTAATCTGGATGCCATGCATGTACTGTCGCAGAATATGGAGCAGGTCAATGAAATGGCATTGAACATGGAGCAACAGGTGGAGGAGATCAACACTATCCTGGACTCTATCCGCAGTGTGGCCGATCAGACCAACCTGTTAGCGCTTAATGCGGCTATTGAGGCGGCCAGAGCAGGTGAACATGGTCGGGGCTTCGCGGTGGTTGCTGATGAAGTCAGGGGGCTTGCCAATAACAGTAAAGGTTCATCTGAGCAGATCTCGACTTTACTCAGCAACCTGAATGACATTAGTCGCAATGTGGTGAATGCCATCAAAGAAAATACCGGGTTGGCTAGTAATATCATGAGTGAAGTGGAGCAAACCCGGCAGGTCTCCATGCAGGTCAGTGACCATAGTAGTCATGTGGAGCAACTCACGACCTCAGTCGCAACGGCAGCGCAGCAGCAGTCTGTTGTTGCACAGGATATTTCCAGTAACACCACAGCAGTATTAGATGCAGCGAATGAGGAACTTAAGACCTCACAGGCATTAAAACGACTCTTTGATGACATGAAACTGAACAGTGATACACTACAGCGTACTATGGACAATTTTAAAATTGATTAAGCGCAGTATTATCAACACGCTCTGCGCGGGACATCATGTGAGTGCAGGTTATGTGGAAAAAACTATGGCGCTGGGAATCAGGAAGACAAGACTCGGGCTACGATAAAATGCTGTTAGGCGGTGCAATCTGGCCCATTAAATTCGACTGTTACCTGATCCACTTCCCGGCGGGCAGTGAAATCAAACAACACGTGGATCAGGTCACCTCCGGTAAACATTACCGGCTCAATATTATCCTCAAACACGCCAAACAAGGCGGCGAATTCATCTGCCAGAATACCTTGCTGAACTGGTCAAGGGTTAAATTATTCAGACCTGATACAGAACCTCATGCTGTAAGCAGAATCACTGAGGGTAGTCGCTACGTATTGAGTATTGGTTGGGTCAATACGTGACATAAAGCTTATTTTCTGGTGTTGTAGACGAAAAACAGGCGTGTAATAAAGCCTTCTAAAAAAGTCTGTACCCTTAATGTCATTCATACGTATTACTTAGGCATGGTGAGCGTGTGAAATACAAAATATCTGTTGAGAATCTGAGGGGTGAGAAGTACAGGGTTCAATAGGTCACAACTGACATACTGTATAGAGTGTTCAACTGATGAAAGTAATAGTCCTTCTTTTCTTATTGTTTGTTGCTTTTTTCTCTTCTGCTAAAAACAAAATTGCTAAATACCCCCGTGATATAAGTCCCGATTGCAGAGATGGCGTTGCAAAAATATACGACGAATGTTCGGATCAAAAGAACATCATTAAAATGGCCTTGCTGGAAGCAAACTCAACCAATAAAACGGTATTGCTAGTGTATGGCGCCGAGTGGTGTATCTGGTGCCATGTTTTTGATAAGTACATTGATGGTCAGCGTCGAAAATATGTTTATGAATGGCAATATGATAATGAGCCTCTGAAGTGGAAAATGTATGAAAGGGGTTCAAGAAATATAGACCGTAAGGCACTGGACCTGAATAAATATGTCTCAGACAACTTTGTTGTAGCCTATATAGAAGCCGATTATTCACCCAATGGAGCCGAAGCAATTGAAGGTATAGGGGTAAACTCTGAAGCGATACGAACCTTTCCTTTTTTCTTTTCCATTGATTCGACCGGACAATATGCCGGACATATGCAAGCCTATAACTCAATCAGTGGTCTTGAAAAACGTACGGATAGTGGCAGGGAATATCGAGGCTTTGACAGAGTCATCCTGTTAGGCGAGCTCAAAAAGCTCCGAAGTGCAGCAATGCTTAGTGACAGGCAGCTTCAACAATCTCTCAACCAACAGGACTAAGCATTCTTAGTGTATTGGTGACAAATATCTGAGGGCTAGGGTGGGGCGGTCAGTATGACTCAGATATTGAGCCAGAAAGAGGCAATCAAATAAGGATAATTATGTATTTAATGTGGCTGTTGGCGATACATATGGTGTTGTGTGTAATTATTGGTACGCGGGTTTGTCTGACCCCGACACTAACACTTAAGATAAG
Source organism: Pseudoalteromonas rubra (assembly GCF_005886805.2). Lineage (NCBI taxonomy): Bacteria > Pseudomonadati > Pseudomonadota > Gammaproteobacteria > Alteromonadales > Pseudoalteromonadaceae > Pseudoalteromonas > Pseudoalteromonas rubra. The sequence continues at coordinate 2,366,839 of NZ_CP045429.1, read as the reverse complement.
TTAAAATTGCTGCTAATCGCGCTGTTCTTGCCTGTTTTTGGCTCTATTTTGAGTTTCGCGATAAGTCGCAAGATGGAGTTTGGTAACACCGACAGTGGCTGGTACTTTAGCGGCTCAACAGACTCCCCGGATGATGGAGGTGGCGATGGAGGTGAATAGGCTCCTGGAAATGCACGGGGTCTTCCTATGCACAAAGGCGTGTAATCCAAGCATTATGTGCTTTGCGCAATGGGTAGCGCATAGGCAATAAAGATCATGTAAGATATATTCCGCCTCAGGGCTTATGTTTATCTAATCAAGGGAAGAACAATGAGAAAAAATCTAGGCCTTGTTATGATTTTAATCGCTGTACTACTGAGTACATTCCCTTCGTACGCCGATGAAGTCTATCGGCTCAGGTTGTTCTTTGGGCTGTCATTGCCAGATGGCGGCGGTGTCTCGCTGGAGCAATGGCAAGCGTTTCAAAATGACGAGATAGTGAAGACCTTTGATGGCTTTAATGTCGTGGATTCGGTGGGCTACTACAAAGGTAAGCCAGAGCGTTCGAAAGTCGTGACCGTGATTGTAGACGAACAGGGCGTTAAAAAGGCCAAAATACTGGCATCTCTGTATGCTAAAAAATTTAAACAGGATTCCGTGATGATAGTGAAAGTGCCGGTTGCTGAATGGAGCTTTATCGGGCCTGATTATGGCAGTACTTCCAAAAGCCAATAGCCTTTTATATTTTAAAAGCATATAAAATAGGTGAGGTTTCATTCCATGAATTCAGAAGTAATGATGAAGCTTTTGCTGTTTTTAAGCATTGTCTTTTGGTCGACACTGTCACATAGCAAGAGGGAAATAAGTATTGAGGCTTCATTAACACTGGAACAAACTTACCTCGAAGAAAGTCTGGTGAAGGGCAATGAAGTTGTCATCGAGATGGTGAAGTCCGGTAATTTCTCTCCTGACCCACAGGTCAGATTTGACTATCTTAATTTCTACTTTCCTGAAAAAGAGACCCGTGTATTGGGCTATCAGCCTGTTTATTTTAATTATGGACATGCAGATAAGTATATTGGGTGCTGTATTAACCATGGAACAGCGGTTGTACTCAGCAAACTTCCCAGTGAATCTGGCACAGATTTGCAATAATTTGCGAAGCGTAACTTCTGTATTATCTCAAAAGGTGATCATATTTATATGCCTGTTCAGATAAAAAAACTGATCATAATGGGCGGTTTCGATTTAACTAATTTGATAGAGTTATCATGCAAAGAGCGCGATATGCTCGAATTTGAGGAAGAAGCTACGGCTCAATAGGTACAGTAAGCTAAGTTATGCAAATCTTTTTAGCGTTAGTTATTTTGTCAATATCATCGGCGTCGTACGCCGATACTTTGGTTACGGCTGAGTATGAAGCAACAGTCACTAGGTTATGTGAAGATACAGATGTCGTGTGTGATAACGTTGTTTTAAACTTAATACACAACTTTAAAGGCGAAAAGTTACGACTGGGCGGAAAAACACGACACAAAAACTGCCTTAGCCCGGACGTTGAATGCACGTTCATAGGGTATGAATTTGAAGGAAAGCAGCTGGTTTACATGCTCTTGCCTGATGGTATGTTTCAAATCATCAACCAAGATGGCTAACTAGTATATTCAGAGCAAGGGAGTTGGCTGTAAGCTTATTATGATCAGCATGAGTATAGAAACAGCTGTTTTATTGAGAATGATTGGCTACGTGCTTTTTTTAGTATTGCCAATGTTCGTGCCGTTTTTTAAAGGCCTTTGCCGAAAACCTTTCAAAGTACTGACGAGGTATACGCTCTGTGTTGTGCTAATGTATCTTGCTTTAGCAGCTCCTGTATACAACTTAAATTATCAGCTAGATTTGGTTGTCGCACAGATGGACAGAGATGGCAATGGATCCATTAGCCCTGTTGAAGAAGCAACCTGGACTGAAACGGAAATAAAAGCAAGAAAGATGCGGGTTGCCGACGGGGGCAGGAATGTGTTTGGTTATGCCCTGGCGCCATACCTTGCATTAACTTATAGCGCTATTGTGTTCTTAATGACCTATTTGTCTATATGGCTCTTTGGAAAAATTAAAACCCGAGTGTTTTAATTAGTCTTTTTGTGTTACTGAATGCTTTGACTTTGTGCGCGTCAGCACATGCAAACCCCTGTAAAACTGTCTCAGGTACGTTATCGGTTTGGAACGGAAACCCTCCAAGCTTAAGGCTATCGGATACATCGGATGGTAATCTATATGGTGTTGAAGAAGCGGGAGAAGGGCCCAGGAATGAAGCACTACCGCCGGGGCTTTATGAACGCTTTTTATCGGGTGAAAACCACGTTATAGGCACTTTTTGCTTGGAAATACTGGAAGATAAATATTCTCTTGTATATGACAGCTCTGAAATTAGGTTGGTGAGAATCAGTCTTTATTCAGAGTGAATAACCCCAGCTGACTTAAGCGAGACTTTCAAAGTCAACATCGCGGGGGTGAGCAGGGGATATTACCCTTGCTCCTTTTCTCTTGCCTGATAATTTGGCAGCAGCTCTTCTACAATTTTCTGTGCCGCAATGGTGTAGCGCACGCCGTTGAACATCACAGAGGTGTTTTCTTCGATACCGGTTATCCCGGTCAGTGTCCAGCCTTCGCCTTTTTCCGGGCACCATACTTTGGTGGTGGGGGGAATGACAATATACTCTTCGCTCATCTAAACGACTCCTGACGGCTGTTACTTAAGGTCCGATAGTTTATACTAATTCTGCGTAAAAGAGAGGGCTTTATTGAAAGCTTTTAGATGATGGAATCCCATGCAAATTAAAACACCCAGATTACTGCTGAGGCCGATGAATTATCGTGATGTACCGGCGCTGGTGGCGCTGTTAAATGACCCTCTGGTAAGTCAGTATAATGATTACGGAACGCAACTGACGCAGCAGGAAGTCAGAGCAATGTTACAGGCCGATTTAGATGACTTTTATGAAGGCTGCGGTGGGCGTTTTGCGATTGAGCATGAGGGTGTGTTCATAGGGACGATTGGACTATATGACTGTGACGTTAAGGCAAAACATATTCACCTCGGCATCGAGCTTGCGCCCAGATTTTGGCGTCGGGGGCTGGCCTCAGAGGCGCTCAACGCAACTCTAAATGCCTTGGAAACAATGGTACCTGGCTGCAAGGTGTCACTGGTATTGGGTAAGGTTCAGCAAAAAAATTTGGCATGCCAGCGCTTGTTGAAACACTGTGGGTTTCGAAAAGTCAGAGGTGGTGCTATCGCCATGTTCGCGTTTTGTCCGTTGAGAGAAGAGGCCGGTTACTTTGATGAGGATGCTGTGTTAGCCAGTTTGTGACTGTAGTTATTAGCTATCTATGATAGTGCTTTTTCACCTCTCGGGGCTGTTCACTGAAATACAACTGAAATTGTCGGCTAAAATAGCTGTGATCCGTAAAGCCTACCGAAAAAGCAATTTCACTGATTGAATCGTTGGTCTCTATGAGTAGTTTTCTGGCTTGTTCGAGTCGTACCTGAGTCAAAAATTGTTTTGGCGTGATATTCAGGTGCTTTTTAAAGCGTCGCTCTAGTGCACTGACCGATAGGTGGCTCGCCTCTGCTATCTCCGTAAGTTTTAGTGGCTGAGCAAAGTTAGCTCTGATGTATTCTACAGGTGTCTTTAGCGCGCTCATTCCAGGTTGTGTGCAGCTATGTGCATGGAGCTTTTTTGACATACCATAAGTGCCGACAATCTCGCCTTGTGAAGAATACAGAGGGCGTTTGGAAGTAACATACCAAGCAAGGTCGTCGGAGCCTTCGGGTTGGTTTACCTCAAGTCGTTCTGTAACCAACTGACCAGCCATCACTTTTTCATCATCTACCATATATTGGTGGGCGAGGTGAGCTGGTGCAAAAGCCAGGTCGGTCTGACCAATAATTTGATGTAAAGAAGACACACCGATGTGCGCAAGGAACGCTTCATTACCGTGCACGATTTCCCCTTTTGCATTTTTTACCCAAAATAACGTACCCGGGAGTATGTCGAGCATGGCTAATAATTGAGAAAAGTGAACAGAATCGAAGAACGTATCGCTCTGATTACAATCATTATCCATAGCCTTGTAGCCTATTATTTTTTACTTCTTTTTATTTATACAATATACATGATTTTAAGTCACTAAATTTAAAGTATTTTGGCCTTAAGGTGTCTTCTTTGAATACAATGTCGCCGATTTTATTGCATTATTGTCCGATTTTGACCTAACGCATATATTCACTTTCTATTTACCATTGTTGCGTTATCAGAAAAATAAGACAGCAGAATTAAGTAAATGAAAAAAATTAAGATGGGAATGGTCGGCGGTGGCCCGGACGCCTTTATTGGTGCTATACATCGCATGGCAGCGCAGCTTGATGGTCAAATTGAATTGGTATGTGGTGTTTTTAGCAGTGCTCCGCAACGCTCATATGAATACGGAACATATCTGGGTTTAGAGGCGTCTCGCTGCTATCGGCATTTCGATGACATGCTGAAGCAGGAGTCGTCATTGCCAGAGGGCGAGAAAATGGAGTTATTAGCCATAGTGACACCAAACCATCTGCATTTTCAAATGGCCAGTGAAGCGATTAAACATGGCTTTCATGTGATTTCGGATAAACCTGCCACCATTTCATTAGCGCAGGCACTTACATTAGCTCGTCAGCTTGCATGTTCTGATGTGTTATATGCGCTGACCTATACCTATACAGGCTATCCGATGGTGAAAGAAGCTAGATATCGGGTACATGCTGGCGAGTTAGGGTCAGTTCGAAAAATTATTGTTAGTTATCAGCAGGGCTGGTTGAACGGTGAAAATGCAGAAAGTATAAAGCAAGCCTGCTGGCGACTTGACCCTGAACAGGCTGGGTTAAGTTGTTGCATGGGCGATATTGGTGTTCATGCAGCTAATCTGGCTGAGTACATCAGTGGCCAGTCTATCACTCATGTATGCGCAGATCTTAATACTGCTTATGAGCACAGGGCACTGGATGACGATGGGGCAGTACTGCTTAAGTTTGGTAATAAAATCAAAGGTGTACTACTGGCCAGCCAGGTGGCGACGGGAGAAGAAAATAATCTTTCCATCAGTGTCTATGGAGATAAAGGCAGTCTAAAGTGGGAGCAGCAATCCCCTAACAGCCTGACACTGAGATACGCGGACAGCTCAATGCGGGTTATCCGAAGTGGGGTTGCCAATGACTCGCCTCTTGCAATTGCAAATACAAGATTGCCCGCAGGTCACCCTGAAGGGTATATAGAAGCCTTTGCCAATATATATCGTAATTTTGCAGTGAAAATTCGGGCTCAGCAAGCGGTTCAACCGCCATGTGAAAACGCACTAGACGTACCAGGGATCAAAGAAGGGATCCGGGGGATGTTGTTTATCGATAGTGTTGTTCGTGCCAGTGGGTCATCACAAAAATGGCATGCGGTTCAGGGAGCGCAGTTACATGACTGAAATAAAAGGGCCGGGCATTTTTTTAGCCCAGTTTATAGAAGATGAGGCGCCATATAATACGCTAGAAGGACTTGCGCAGTGGGCATCAAGCCTGGGATACAAGGCGATTCAGTTGCCAACACACATTGGCTCTCTTTTTGATTTAGAGTGCGCAGCCCAAAGTAAAGATTACTGTGAACAGATTAAGGCACTACTGGCTCGTTACAATCTTGTGATTTCAGAGCTTTCAACACATATACAGGGGCAACTAGTGGCTGTAGCGCCATGTTATGTTGAGATGTTTGCCGGATTTTATCCAACCAATCTGAACAATGATCCAGACTCTATTTCCTTGTGGGCGAGTGAACAGCTGGCGCTCGCCGCTCAGGCCAGTCAAAATCTCGGGCTCAATGCTCACGCTACTTTTTCTGGGGCTTTGCTTTGGCCTATGGTTTATCCCTGGCCACAGCGGCCATCTGGGTTGGTCGAGCAGGGGTTTGCAGAGTTGGCACGACGCTGGTTGCCTATTTTGGACGCATTTGATATCGCAGATGTTGATGTCTGCTTTGAATTGCACCCGGCGGAAGATTTACATGATGGCGCGAGTTTTGAGGCATTTCTCAAACAGGTAAACCATCACCCCAGAGCCAATATACTATATGACCCCAGCCATCTTCACCTGCAGCAGCTGGACTATCTTGCTTTCATTGATTTGTATCACGACAGGATCAAAGCATTTCATGTCAAGGATGCGGAATACCGTGTCAATGGTCGGACCGGTGTGTATGGCGGATATCTCAACTGGAAAGACAGAGCAGGGCGTTTTCGCTCGCTTGGTGACGGTCAAATCGATTTTAGCGCAATCTTCAGCAAGCTCACGCAATATGGCTTCGATGGCTGGGCCGTACTGGAATGGGAGTGCTGCATAAAAGATCCTTATATCGGTGCTTTGCAGGGGGCCCAGATCATTAAAGATCTGATCATTAAGCCGACATCAAAAGCATTTGACGATTTTGTCGGCGGAGACAGTTGTGAGATGACAAACAGGCGTCTCCTTGGGCTAGAGGAGCGTGAAATATGAGCGGGCAAGTCAAGCAGTGGGCCTTTATTACTGCATGCGTTGCACTGACGGTGACTGCGATGACTTTTGCTATTCGTGCAGGCATGTTGTCGCAGCTTAGCCAGGTATTGCAGTTGACCGACAGCCAGCTTGGCTGGGTCAATGCAATGGCATTTTTCGGATTTCCTGTAGCCACAATCGTCGGTGGTGCTCTTTACAAAGTGCTGGGCGCTAAGCGGTTACTCATGATTGCATTTATTGGCCATATATTGGGCTTATTGTGCACCTTATTTGCTTCTGGGTTCTACAGTCTGATGTTTGCGACCTTCCTTATAGGTCTGGCGAATGGCGCAGTGGAAGCCGGTTGTAATCCAATGGTAACCCAGTTATTTCCTGGCAAACAAACTACCATGCTAAACCGGTTTCATGTTTGGTTTCCGGGCGGTATCCTGTTGGGGTCCCTGATTTCATTATCAATGAGTTATTTCGGTCTTGGCTGGCAGTCTCAGTTTGCCTGCCTGCTTGTTCCGACTTTGCTATATGGCGCATTACTTATTCGTTTGCCCGGTAACCTTGCCGAAGAGCAGGCGCCTGCTAATCCGCAGCGCCCTGCGCTAAAGGCTCTGTTTTCACCCCTCTTTTTGTTCATGCTGTTGTGTATGACGCTTACGGCGAGTACCGAGCTGCTAACCCAGCAATGGATTGAACGCATACTTCGAGAATCTGGTGCGTCAGCTATGCTCACTCTGGCGCTGATCACTGGGGTTATGGCTGTCGGGCGTTATTTTGCTGGGCCTGTCATTAAGCAACTTAACCCACTGGGTGTGCTGCTAATGTCCTCTGTGACGGCGTATATTGGGATCCGATTTATGTCTATTGCTGAGGGGGCTGAAGTGTATTACGCGGCAATCATTTTTGCCCTTGGAGTAACCTATTTTTGGCCTACTATGCTTGGGTTTGTGTCTGAAAAGCTTCCTAGTACCGGCGCACTTGGGCTGGGAGTAATGGGGGCTGCTGGTATGTTCGCTGTTAGTATCTGGAACCCGGTCATAGGTCAGCTAATTGAGCAAGGGCAGTCCTTGGGCACTCAAAATGTTAAAGATACCTTAGTTACTCTGAGTTACTTCCCACTCAGTCTGGTTGCTGCATTTGGGTTGCTTCTATTGGGTAGCACTTATAAAACCAGGCGCCAAACTCTTAAAGGAGGTTGCTATGACAGCTGAACTCACCAGTCAGTCAAGAAGGCGCTTTCTTCAGGGCGTACTTGTCTCCTTAGGAGCTGGCCTCGGAAATGGGTTTATTGGTGAGAATGCCGTGGCTGCCGCATTGAGTTATCGGGTTATACCAGATGGTGAACCTCATCAGACCAAGGTGTTGAGTAATAAACAGCTGGTAATGCTGAAGAGGGTATGTAACACCATTATCCCTGCGACCGAAACGGCCGGCGCCGGTGATATCGGTGTTCATGATTTTATTGATCATCATTTGTACCACTGTTACGACCTGAATGCACATACCCGCATGCGCGCGATACTGAGCGTGATCGAAACAAGCAGTCTGCGTATATACGGGCAGCCATTCGCACAGCTCAATAGCGAAAAACAGGTTATTCACTTAACTCGACTGGAAACCGCAGCCGAGCCTTTCTCAGAGCAGCAGCGTACTGACTTTAAACAGCTCAAGGCACTGGTTTGCTTTGGTTACTACACGTCAGAAACCGGGGCCAGTCACGAGCTTGTATATCAGGCTTATCCTGGTGGATTCAAAGGTCAGATTGCCTATCGCGGGCAAGCAGGCTTCGGCTCTTTGGCATACTACTAAGGAGCTGTGATGTACATCAAAGAATCAAAACAAGCGTATGATGCCATTGTGATTGGCTCAGGGATAACGGGCGGATGGGCTGCAAAGGAATTCTGTGAAAAAGGGTTTAGGACGCTGCTCATCGAGCGAGGGCGGGTTGTTGAGCATCGTAAAGATTACGTTGGCGAAGGCATACCGCCATGGGAACAGCCGCTTCGGAGCAAAGTGTCATTGGCGGAGATTGAGCAGCAGTATTATGTTCAAAAAAATTGCTATGCGTTTAATGACAGTACCAAACACTTTTTTGGTAATGACAGAGATTTGCCATTTGAGACGACAAAAGGAACTGATTTTTGGTGGATCCGCGCCAACCAGTTAGGTGGTAAATCATTACTTTGGCATCGCTTTTCATATCGCTGGAGTGACTTTGACTTTAATGCGAATAAATTGGATGGCTTTGGTAATGACTGGCCTATTCGATACCAAGATCTCGCGCACTGGTATTCCTATGTAGAGCGTCATGTGGGTATTTGCGGACAGAAAGAGTCATTGCCACAACTTCCAGACAGTGAGTTTTTACCACCGTTTGATATGACGGCGCCTGAGTTACATATAAAACAACAGCTCGAAGCCGCCTTTCCTGACAGAAAGCTGATCCACGGCAGGCAGGCACATTTGACTAAACCCAGCGCACATCATCTGGCTCAGGGCCGGGGACAGTGCCAGGCGCGTAATGAATGCCAAAAAGGCTGCTCCTTTGGCGCTTACTTCTCGACGCAAAGCTCAACACTTCCAGATGCAGCAAAAACCGGAAACTTACAGATAGCGCCAAATAGCGTTGTGCACAGCCTGATCTACGATGCAGCAAGTAATCGTGTGAAAGGCGTTAGGGTGATCGACAATGACGACCTAAGTGAGCGCGAATACTTTGGCAAAGTGGTGTTTTTATGCGCCTCTACGCTGGGGTCAACACAGATCCTATTAAACTCTCGTAGCAAAACTTTCCCCAATGGCCTGGCAAACAGCTCTGGTGTGCTGGGCCATTATCTGATGGATCATAACTACAACGCCTGGGCTAAAGCTGATATTCCGGGCTTTAAAGGTTCATTTTATTCTGGCAGACGCCCGGGTGGGTTGTACATACCCAATTTCTACTTCAAGCCGGACCCGAAAAGGCCATTTTTACGTGGATATGGTATGTCGGCTGGTGCCTATCGAGAGGACTGGCAAGCGTTGAAGAATAATGACGGTATTGGTATTGCCTTCAAGCAACAATTACAAAAGCCCGGAAAATGGAAGTTTTCGTTAGGAGCTCAAGGAGAAATGCTTCCCAGATTCGAAAACAGTGTGCAACTGCACGCATTTAAAAAAGACAAATGGGGCATACCGCAGCTTGAGATTAACTGTCGATTCTCAGAAAACGAGCGATTGATGATGCTCGATGCCGCAGAGCAGGGCCAGACAATGCTAGAAAAGATAGGCCTGGAAAATGTTTCTTCCGGCCTGCATGGTAAACCGCCCGGATCAGGGATCCACGAACTGGGTACTGCCAGAATGGGCAAGGATCCGAAAGACTCTGTGCTCAACGGCTTTAACCAGAGTCATGATATTCCAAATCTATTTGTTACTGACGGTGCGAGCTTTTGTTCATCGGCAGTACAAAACCCCAGTCTGACATTTATGGCATTAACAGTCAGAGCTGTGAACTATGCGGGGAAAGAAATCGCCGCCAGACGCATTTAAATAATAAAGGTACTTACTATGACGTTTTTTAAACGCTTTCTCTCAACGCTGGTATGCGCTGGGTTGCTAACTGCATGTAACGGGCAACTGGACACTCGCGACGAAGACAATCAAGCGGTTTTGCGTCTTGAACGGTCACAGATCCCCGCAATTAGTGTGCAGTTATGGTCGGTCAATCATACGCTGAAGAAGGACTTTAAGGGTACATTGGAAGCAATCTCGGCAATGGGGTTTGATGCGGTTGAGTTTGCCGGAGACTTTGGCCCTTATGACAATGATCCGCAGGGGTTAAAACGCTATCTGGAATCTCTTGGTCTTGAGGTAAGTGGTGCACACGTGAAGATGCGTGATTTAACCGACGACAAGTTCGAGAAAACAGTCGCATTTTATCAGCAGTTGGGCAGTCCTATGATAATAGTGCCCAGTGATAAACGGGCAGAGCAGGCCGAGACGATAGAATCTTTTGTAGCAGAGCTAAATAAAGTAACGATAAAAATGCGGGATAAAGGGATGCGTTTTGGTTTTCATAATCATGACCGCGAGCTGGTGCCATACAAAAACAACACGTACTGGGATTACATTGCTGCAAATACGCCTGAAGACTTTGTATTGCAACTAGATGTGGGATGGGCCCAGTACGCTGGAAAAAATCCCGTGGCTTATATCAATCGCTATCCGAACAGAACCATTACGACACACTTTAAAGCCAAATATCCTGCAACTGTGACAAATAAGAAGCCCCTTATCGGTCAGGATATCACTGATTGGTCAGCGGTTATCTACGCCAACGTCACAAGAGGAGGAACGCAATGGCTGGTACTGGAGCAGGAAGAATATCCGGATGGGTTAACTCAGCTGGAGGCAGTTCAGGTATCAAAAAAAGGATTGGATAACATCATTACCCGACTGACTAATTAAGTCAGCGCACAACTACATAAATTAGACCTTTTTCATTGTTAATGCCACCAAGGTGGCATAGCAGTCGGGTGCGTGATTGCACCCAAAGTTACACCAGAACAACAAAGAATGCTAGCCCGTACCGACAATCCAAGGGCAGGCTGTAAAAAGCACTACATATCAACAACAAGGATACAACAAGATGAAGAAACGCATTATTGCGGGGCTATGCTCGTTTAGTGCCTGTATTACACCTTTAACCGTGCATGCAAGCGTCAAACATGCCAGCACCGAGACGAACGCAGTTGAAGCGAAACTTGCGCATAGTGAGTGGCCTCAGGACACGCTCATACCCAGCTGTGGCGCGGATCACAACGGTCAGGATTGGGCAAAATTGCAAAAATCTGCAGCTAAGCAACCTGTGGGGGTGATGGCACCATTTGCACAGCCCATGATGGTAGCAGCACAAAGTACGCCATTGTCGCCCGAGCTATTGCACAATAGCACCGCAGTGGCGGGGCGCTACTATATCCCAGTTGTGTTCCATGTATACGGTGACGCCTACAACTGCAGCGATTCCAGCCAGAAGTGTCTGACTGACGAGAAAATACAGGATGCGCTGACTAAGTTAAATAATGACTTTCTGGGGTTGTCGGTTGACTCACCTGAGGTCTCTCCTCAGTTTCAGGCGATCCGTGAAAATTTGAATATCGAATTTGTGCTGGCGGGTAAAGACCCTCAGGGCAAACCGACTAATGGCATTGTGCGCTATAGCCATGATCAGACTGGCTACGGCAATCATGATGATGAAACGTTGGCGAAAATACAGGCTGATGCCTGGGACAACTTCAGTTATATGAATGTGTATCTCATGCATGACTTGTATGATGATGGTAAGGAGACTAATTCCGGTGTTGCCTGGTATCCGGAATTAGCGATGACTGAGGAAAATACCGCACGAGTCGTCTATAACGGCCATTATGTAGGTAACAACACCAGTGAAAATTTTCGCTCGGTACTGACCCATGAATTTGGCCATTGGCTTAACCTGATCCACACCTTTGAAACTAAGCAGTGTTCAATTACAAACGAAGCGTTTTGTCATTCAACCGGAGACCGTAGCTGCGATACACCTCAGATGTCTATGCCCAGTGAAATGCAGAATAATGCACCTAACTGTCTGGGGCAGGCTACCAATACCGAAAATTTCATGCACTACTCAGACAACTACGCCATGTTTACGCGTGAGCAGGTATCTCGCATGACTGCAGCACTACATAACCCTGCCAGAAACACCTTGTGGTCTAACGATAACCTGATCAAAACAGGTCTGTCTCAGTATGTCAGCGACTCAGGTCATCCGTGGGATGGTAACTCGGGGTTAGATGTGGAACCGCAGGGAGAGGTACTGGCCAGTTATCAAATTCCTTTTGCTGGCAAAGATACGGTGGAGACTTTTGAGATAAATTTGCCGTATAACGCGCACAATATCTTGTTTTATCTCAATGGTCACAGCGAAGACCCGGATTTGTATGTATCAAAAGGTCAGGTACCAACACCACCGGCAAACGATGAAGGTCAATGGGTAGCCGACCTGATCTCGTTTAACAGTGCAGGAGATAGCGAAGCGGTTACGGTAGATACACCAGATGTCCATTCCTCCTATTTTGCCTCTGTTCATGCTTTTACTGCTTACAGTGATACCACGCTGAGTGTGATCCAGGGTGAAGATCCTTATCTCAATGAGGGTGAGCATCGTTATTCCTTGTTTAAACTCGATGGCCTATGGGCGAATAAGAACAATGCTTCCTGGCCGGACCGTGCCGGTAAAACCTTTGACTTCCAATTCAGTGTACCGCAAGAGGCTACCCGTACTGTGGTTGTCGTCCCCGGTGGTTATCAGGGGCCGAAGATGGCAGATGGGTCAATCAAGAGAAATGGCGATTTGGATATGTACGTGGCCAAGGACAGGGCGGTTTCAAAAACACAATTTGATTGCCGACCTTTCACCTGGAAAGGGATCACTGAATACTGTGAGTTTGAGGGCGGAGGCGATTTTGAAGTGATTATCGATCCCTTTGAAACTTACACCAATGCCAGCATTCAGGTGTATTATGAAATAGCAGATACGCAAAACCAACTACCATTCGCGAATATCAACGGCCAATCGCGCGTAGAAGCGGTAGGCCACGCACTTGAGTTTTCAAGCGCTGGTTCTAACGATCCAGATGGTGAGATAGTCTCATTTCTGTGGGATTTTGGCGATGGGACGCAAAGCATTCAAGCAGAAGTCGACCATATTTACACAATGACCGGTACTTATCCGGTTAGCCTTACGGTTACTGACAATGCCGGGAATCAAAGCACAGCACATGCCAGTGCAGTGATCACTGAGCTATCTCCTGAAGATGCCCCTTTATGTGAAGACTGTAAGCGTATTTACCTAGCTGACGAGCTGAACCTGGCGGCCAGTGCTGGTGGGCAGACTTATAACTATGAGTTTGCAGTACCGGATGCGGCGTCTCTGGTAACCTTTGAGCTGGTCGAGCGTTACAAAGGAGACCCGGATATTCATGTTAGTCGAAATCAGGCAGTGTCTAAATCTCAGTATGATTGCCGTCCCTGGGAGGCGCCAAATCAGACCGAATTGTGTCAGTTTGAACAAGGTGGTGTGTTTAACGTGATGATTGACCCGTTCAAGGATTATGAATCGCTGCGCTTCAGAGCGTACTATGATATCCACCGTGATGCCGACCACTCAGCGCCAAATCGTTTACCTGTAGCGAATGCTGGTGGTAATCAGACCGTCAGAGCTGGGGAACAGGTTGTACTGGATGGACGTCAGTCAAGCGATCAGGACGGTGAACTAGTAACTTACTTGTGGGATCTTGGTCATGGCACGACCCATACCGGAGAAACTATCACTCATCATTTCAGTCGGACTGGCAGCTATCCCGTTAGTCTTACGGTGACCGACGACAAAGGTGCAACTAGCAGTACGCAAGTGATCATTAGGGTATTGCCAATTGGCGACTTTGATGAAGATGGTAACGTGGACAGCGATGACATCAATGCTGTTCGCGACGCCATTGCCGCCAACCAGCCGTTAGACAGCACTTTTGACATTAATGGTGATGGTGTAATAGACAGTGCAGATGTAACAGCCATGGAAGAATTGTGTAGCTTTGCCAATTGCTCTAACACTCTCCCAGCACCTCAGCCACCGGTTGCACGTGCTGCGGTACTTAGTTCACAGATCCAGATTGGTCAGACTGTGTCATTTAGCAGTGCAGGTTCTGATGATGAATTTGGCCAGATCACCGCCTATCAGTGGGACTTTGGCGATGGTACACAGAGCAATTTTGCAAATCCAAATCATAGCTACACTCAGGCGGGTATCTATCAGGTTTCGTTGACCGTCACTGACAATGACAATATGACAGCCAGCGCTACAGTGACAGTGAATGTTGATCATGAACCACTAATGGATGCGTGTGTGGATCAAGATGGCGCAACAACGAGACGCCTGACGCCAAGCGAACCCCACTGTATCAATAGTACCCGAGGCTACTCATTTGCAGGCATGGACCGGGGCCCAAAAACCGTGGCAATCACGCTAATCAATGTGCCCGCCGATACTCGCGTTTTCTTCGGTGACGGCCACTGGCCCAAAGCCGATGGCAGCGACCATGATGCGGTTTCCGTTAAAGATGGCAATCAGCAGTGTCTGTTCTATGAGATTAATGAACAGTCACGTTACTGGGGCTACCTGGTGATGTCCGGCAATTCGCTCGGCGCCACCATAGTTGTCGACTACGACGTAGCAGGCTGCCGCCCACACTAACCCCTAGCCCTAAGCCACACGCCAGTGTGGCTTATTTGTTTTTACACCCATCGGGCGCAGTCTTGAGGGTTAGCTGCGCCCACCATATAACAACACAACTAAATGAGACAACAACATGTATAAAGTAATCAAGATGACACCTCTGGTCATTGCTCTAAGCTCAGCCTCTGGCTGGGCCCATGGTGACAGAGAAACAGCGACACCCATAAATGACTTTAACGCTGTCGACTTTGCGCATACCCATGCCGATACTGAGTATAAAGCGGACGCAATGCACAGTAACAAGCAAATCACACCGAAAACAGAACTGCCTTTTGCAAGCCGTGCCTTTATGTCTTTCAGTAATGCGCTTTCGACTTCAACCAGCTGCCCCGATGAGGTATTCAGTCATCTCAGTGGTTCTGTTTTTCTAGAGGCGATAAGAAGTCATGGTAAGGTTTGTATCGATACCTTATTTAATGACAGGCCTGAAACCCTGACTTTGGGGGCCTACACCGATGCTAATTTTGCGACCGTTGTCAATGAGCTGAACACTCGGCTAGCTGATTATGACGGCCAGACAGACGTTGCTTATCTTAGCGATCTATTTTACTGGCTAAAAGCCTATGCATATTACGACTTCAGACGTTTTGTGAACCCGACGACGCAGCAAGCTATGGTAAGTGCAATCAATATTCTCTACGCCAATGAACACTTCTTTGATAAAACTGCAACCAACGCACAACTGGTCCGCAGCGCGACGGGCATCATTAAAAATGCACAAATAGGGCAGTTTTTGGTGCCACTGACGCTTGGTCTGTTAGCCAGGTACGATGAGTCCTATGAGCATATTAATGACTGGGGTCGCTCAGCAACCCCTTTATTCTGGCAAGTTCTGAATGACTGTGCGCGTGATACTAGCTGTCGTTCACAACAGCATACACATGATCTGATAGATGCAATTACCGGTTTCGTTAATGACAACCTGAATTGGCTGAGTAAGTCAGCCAACGATTACCACCTATTCAATCTGGGATATCAACTGGTTAATTTTTATCGTGGAGAACAACAAGCTCACTTTGCCCAGTTAGAACCCAAGTTACGTACTGAGATCACACGTATACTGAATAGTTACGGACCGCTAAAAACGGACCGTGAACGGACGCTCTACCTGGCTGTGCTCGAATCGATCAATTACAATCGTCAGTGTGAGACTTACGCGGTGTGTGATAAGCCACAGGAGATCATTACCCAGGTACTTGGTAATCGCCTAACGTGCCCGTCAGGTAATCTGTTTATCTGGGCACAGGATATGACTGCGGAGCAGCTGGCATGGACCTGTAACTCCCTCAAGGCTCATGAAGACCACTTTCATCAACTGTTGCGCACTGATCGGGTCCCTGTTACACCGGATGACAATGATTCGCTCAGAATGGTGATATTCAATGATAAAAAAGAGTGGGTCACATACGGTGGAGTGCTGTTTAATGTCAGCACTAGCAATGGGGGAACTTATCGGGAGGGAGATCCGTCCGCGCCGGGCGATCAGGCTACCTTTTATGCTTATGAACATGTATCTGAGCGCCCGGTTTTTGACATCTGGAATTTGCGGCATGAGTATGTTCACTATCTGGAAGGGCGTTATATCTCAAAAGGCGACTTTCACGATAGTAATAGTGCAGGTCGTACAGTCTGGTTTGGTGAAGGGATTGCGGAATATAGCTCGCTGAAGAACTGTAACCCTTATGCTGTTGAAGAGGCCAGAAAGGGGACTTATTCACTTTCCACTATATTCAGCAACGAGTATGGGGTGGGGCAAACAAGGATCTACGACTGGGGCTACCTGGCAACACGTTTTATGTACGAGCAACAAAACGCCGCGTTCTTTGATATGCTGAGGCTGTTTAAGGAGGGGGACTTCGCGCGGTACCGCTCTGAGCTGGTAGACAAATGGGTCGCTCAGAAGTTGTATGACGACCAGTTTTCAAACTGGCTGACACATGTAGAGTCGACAGGGTGTGTTATTGATACCACGCGTCCTCCCTCACCAGTGGAGCCTGTGAATGTTGATGACATTCAGGGGAATGATCAGGTTGGCATCAATGCCTGTGGGGTGCAGTTAGCGTCTGACAGAACACAGGCGGGTCAGGCCAGGTGTTTGTCAGGTACAGATACCCGACAGCTTAAAGAGTACCCCATTTACGTGCCCGAAGGGCTACAAAAAGTTTCTCTGGAGATCACGCTACGCCATGGCACGGGCAATGCGGATCTTTATTATGAGTATGGCCGTCCGGATAACGGCTGGCGTTATACCCATGAATCAACAGGGCCCAGTAATGATGAAACCCTGGTGTTAGATAACATCGAAAAAGGTTGGCACTATATTGCGGTTGGCACCGAAACGGGCTATCAAAATGCTACTTTGTTAGCCAGATATATTCAGCAGCCTATTGCGGGTGAAAATGAACTGCAAAATGGGGTCGCTGTCCCTGTTAATGTGTCTGATAGTGGTCAATTGATGTATACCATGACGGTGCCTGCTAGCGCGACTAATGTTACCTTCAGCACCAAAGGCGGAACAGGGGAGCTGGACTTGCATGTGAAGTTTGGTAGCGAGGCAAGTAAAACAGAC
The DNA here is from genome assembly GCF_005886805.2 of Pseudoalteromonas rubra. Lineage (NCBI taxonomy): Bacteria > Pseudomonadati > Pseudomonadota > Gammaproteobacteria > Alteromonadales > Pseudoalteromonadaceae > Pseudoalteromonas > Pseudoalteromonas rubra. The sequence continues at coordinate 2,349,418 of NZ_CP045429.1, read as the reverse complement.
TATGACTGTCGTCCCTGGAAAGTCGGTAACCGTGAATCCTGTCATTTTAGTACAACGAGTGGCGGTGTTTACTATATCTTGCTGAGCGCCGATCCTATGTTCAGTGGCGCTACGCTGACGGGGCGTTATGATGTTAACTAGGTCAGTCAGCTAAAAACTTGCCAGTGGCAGGGAGCAGTAAGGACAGCGGTTTAACTGCTACCCTAGTGAGGGCATATGAGCGTTACTTGTGTGCCCTTGTTTTGAAAACTTGTTCATCACTGATGAGTGCTGGTGTCACTTCGTCAGGTATCAAGAACAGATTTAAGCCAATTAATAGCATCTCTTTCGTCTGTGAAAGCTTTAAACATCTGCTCAACATCTTTTCTGTAATCCGCGAACCTGACTTCAACCTCTATACTCCAGCTGCAATTGTCAACATTTGCAAAAGCGACACATCCTGAATCAAAAAAGTGTGCCATAGCTTGCGCCCCAAACTGGTATGCATCAATAGTGGCACCTTCGTACTCATAGTTATAGAAAAGGATTGCATACCTAGTTAAATGAGATAAGTTTATTTGCTCCTTAATGTCATCAACTATCTCTTGATACCCTTCTTTATTGAAGCTTCCTGTGCTCTCTACACGTATAATATTGTTGTAAATAGTCTTGCAACGCCACTGACCGTGTGTATTGAAATCTGACATGTAAACTCGATATACAGATGTTTTATTACCTATAAAAGAGTTTAGATGATAGTTACACACATAGTGAACTCAGATTTGAAGCCAATTTTTAAGACTTTAATGAGGATGAGTGCTATATAATATGCGCTACTGGGAAGGCTGAAACGAGCGCCTTTCAAGTCGCTATTTGAGACAGTAAACCATTTTGAAAGTCTAAAAATACGCTATGGATTTTTTCTGTGGTGTTTAGAATGACTGCCCTAATTTAGGAATCAAATCAGAGTGGTGTACTTGGCACTCAAAACACGGATATAGCCCATCGGCCACAGGGGAAAATCTGCCTGTCTGGCCTTGTCGCGCAAATTTATCAGAATCAGCTTTGTTTGGAGTTTCCTTTGGTGAAAGTAGAAAGAGCGCGCTCTTATTTATAGTTATTAACCAGGCATACCGTCGGTACCACCGGTTCTGCATTGTTGTACAGAGTTAATGCACACATTAGTATGTGAACTGCCGCCTGCGATAAATCGTGTTGCTTGTTTGGCAAGCGTTTCGTTGCTGGTCAAATTTTTGAGCTTCTTCGTTTTAAGATTTAAATGGTTCATGCTTTCTTCTTAAGTATGTTGTATGCAATTTAATTCGTGAAGTATCAAAGCATGGCTGTGTACCTATTGTCAACCCTGGATGGGCGAAAAACACTCAATTTAAAGGGGGATGGTTGTGCACAAATAATTAGGGGGTTTAGCAGGGTAAAGCAAAGGAGAAGAGGCGAGCTGCGAAAAAATGCTAACGAAAGAGGCAAACAGGTAAGGAAACCTGTTTGCCTGCGAGTATTATTCCAGCCCTTTTTTGCTATAAAGTGTGACTTTATCCGAAACTAAAGTCACTTTAATGTGTTTGCTGTCGTTGCCCCAGGTGCAGTTGGTGTGCAGGGTTTTTTCTTCGCACTGATCTGCAGATCCCAGAATTTGTTCCAGCTCAGTTTTGTCCATACCCACTTCGATTTTATCGTAGTTTTCCATGCTTACTTTAGAGCAGGCGGCCAGGCCGAGGAGCAGAGTCAGGGTTAAAATTTTTTTCATAGTAGTTTCCGTCAGTGTCTGTATTTTCTGATTTGGAAGATGATCCCCATTTTGGGATGATCTAAATAATGAATGTCGCCGCTGTATACCCGGGTAAACTGAGACATTCTGGCGCTTTGCAGGTCGCCTTCATCACTTTTGTAATGATAGTCAAAGTTACTGGTAACATATAAATAATGCCGTATGTGGATTTTCATCCAACCCTGTAGCTGCCACAGGGTCGGATCTTGTTCCTTTTGCGCAACTTGTTTGGGTTCGCCCAGCAGGCTGATAAAGCCATCGTCCGGGGCACCTAAACGGGCCACATAGCTGGCGGGTTGCTCGAACTTTTGTCCGCCATAAACGAGTATGTTAGGGGCACGCTTTTTACTTTGGTCGGGAAAGCGCCAGCCGGTGTGTAGAATTGGTTCAAGCCCTTTCTTTTTTAACTTATTGAGCACGCTGTCAAACTTTAGCTGCTCTTGGTTGAGCAAGTAGATGCTTTGTTTATGGTCCTGCGGCTCTGCGTGGGGCGTAAGCGGCAGCTGTTGATACTGCGCCATATAGTCTACGCCATCGGCGCAGTGCCAGGAGGCATCCAGCTGAACAAAGCGACTGGTAACCGGGCGCGGATCAAAACGACTGTCACCATTGAGACAAGCCTGCTGGCCGGCACTGTTGTAGCCTTTAGTGAGCAGGTCAAGTGTTCGGTTTAAATCCAGCTCGGGATTTTCAATCGTAAAATCCTCTTGCAGTTGCTCGTTATCCTGCTGAGCAAAAGCGATCAGCTCAACTTCATACCAGCGTTTTGCGCTGGCCGAAGCTGAGGCCAGCATCGCAGCGCTTAGTAATGTCAGGGAAAGGGCTGTCCTTATCATGCCACCGCCTTTTTCTGAAAGTCGTCAATCATTGCATTTACCAGTTTTAAACGTTCCTGACCATTTTTCTCTTCGATATTAAAGCGCAATTTGCTGGCACCTTCCATGCGGTACACAGTCGGGTTGCTTTGTATCAGAGCAATGATGAATGTCGGGTTAACCGTGGTACTGGCACTGAACTCAAAGTAGCCGCCTTTTTGGTTGGCTTCCACTTTGGTGATCCCCAGTTTAGCCGCTTTTGATTTCAAAAGTTGAATGCTAAAGAGGTTTTTCGCGGCATCCGGCAGTAATCCAAAGCGGTCAATCAGTTCGACCTTTAGCTCGTCCTGCGTGTCTTCATCATTGGCGCTGGCAATACGCTTGTACATGCTCAGGCGCATGTTTACATCATGGATATAGTCATCAGGCAGCAATGCTGGAATTTTCAGGTCCACATCGCTTTGCTGTTGTAGCAGATTTTCCAGGGTCGGCTCTTTTCCGTCTTTAAGTGCTTGTACAGCCTGCTCAAGCATTTCCATGTAAAGGGTAAAGCCGACGGTTTGGATCTGACCGCTCTGCTCATCACCCAGTAGTTCACCCGCGCCACGGATCTCCAAATCGTGTGTCGCTAAGGCAAAGCCGGCGCCAAGGTCTTCAAGTGATTCAATGGCCTGAAGTCGTTTTACGGCATCTTTGGTCAGTGTCTGGCTGTTGCGGGTCAGCAGGTAGGCATAAGCCTGATGGTGGCTACGCCCAACCCGGCCACGCAACTGGTGCATCTGTGCCAGGCCCAGTTTGTCTGCGCGGTCCATGATGATGGTATTGGCAGACGGGATATCGATGCCGGTTTCTATGATGGTGGTACACACCAGCACATTGTGCTTTTGATGATAAAAGTCACTCATCAGTTGTTCGAGTTCTTTTTCGCGCATCTGACCATGCGCAATGGCAATGCTGGCCTCAGGCACCAGTGCGGCAATGTCGGCTGCCGTTTTATCTATGGTTTCTACATTATTGTGTAAGAAGTACACCTGACCACCGCGTTTAATTTCCCTCAGGATGGCTTCGCGGATCACTTCATCGTTGCGCTCCTGCACAAAGGTCTTCACTGCCAGGCGTTTTGCGGGTGGTGTTGCAATGATTGACAGGTCACGCATGCCACTCATGGCCATATTCAGGGTTCGTGGAATGGGTGTTGCTGTGAGCGTGAGTATGTCTACGTCGGCGCGCAGCTGTTTGATCTTCTCTTTTTGCCTTACCCCGAAGCGGTGCTCTTCGTCGACAATCAATAAGCCCAGGTCTTTATACTTGATGCTCTGTTGCAGCAGTTTGTGGGTGCCGATCACAATATCAAGCTGGCCGTTTTCAAGTTTGTCGAGGGTGTCTTTTTGCTCTTTCGTGCTGTTAAAGCGGGATAATACACCAACCTCAATGGGCAAGGAGGCAAAGCGATCACGGAAGTTCTCATAGTGTTGTTGCGCCAGCAAGGTGGTGGGCACCAGCACGGCAACTTGTTTGTTGTCATTTATCGCAACAAAGGCTGCTCGCATGGCCACTTCCGTTTTACCAAAACCAACGTCACCACACACCAGTCGATCCATTGCCAGTGGCGTTTGCATATCACCCAGTACGGCGTCAATGGCGTTACGTTGATCTTCAGTCTCTTCAAACGGGAAGGTATCGCTGAATTCGCGATAGGCCTGGCCGTCGAGTTTGAATAAATGTCCCGGTTTGCTTTGACGTTTAGCGTAGATGTCTAACAGCTCTGCGGCAACATCACGGACTTTTTCCGCGGCGCGGCGTTTGGCTTTTTCCCAGACGTCTGAGCCGAGTTTATGCAGCGGGGCAGAGGCTTCTTCTCCGCCGGAGTATCGGCTTAGCATGTGTAGTGCAGATACGGGCACATAGAGCTTGGCCTCATTGGCATAGATGATGGTCACAAACTCTGTGGCAACACCGGCGGCATCAATGGTCTGCAGGCCAAGGTATCGACCGACACCATGGTCCAGGTGGACAATAGGCTGGCCTTCTTTGAGCTCTGCCAGGTTGCGTATAAGTGCATCCTGGCCTTGATCGTATTTGTGTTTACGACGGCGGCGCTGTGAAACTTTAATACCCAGCAATTCTTGCTCAGTCAGAATACTTAAGGGCTTGTTTCCGTCGAGCATGACAGAGCGCTCGAGCGGACTGACAATCAGACCTACATCGTTGCGTGCACTGGCGAAATCAGCAAAATTATCGAACTCTTTGAGCTTTAGGCCACTTGGCTTGAGTAAGGTCATTAGAGATTCACGGCGACCATCCGATTCTACACTGAATAACACCCGGCCTTTATTCTTTTTCTGTACGGTAATGTAATCCAGCAGTGGCTTGTAGGGATCAGTCTGTTTGTGGTCAACACGGACATCAGTCACCAGGTGGGCGCTGAGATTGGTATGCCCGGCTTTGGTGCCCAGGCTTGCTTCACTCAGGCGAATTCTGGGGTAACGCGAAAACCCTTCAAACAGGGTTTCGACGTTCTGATAAAGGCGCACTGGTTCCAGCAGGGGGCGCAATGGATCAACCCGTCGGTTCTCATAGCGATTGTTGACGTCTAACCAAAACTCGGAGGCTGCCTGTTCGATGTCACCCAGGTGCATAAACACGGCTTGTTCTGGCAGGTAATCAAAAATGGTCGCAATTTCTTCGTAAAATAGCGGTAGGTAATACTCAATACCGGCAGGCCAGTTGCCCCGGGTTACCTGCATATAAATGGAGTCTTGTTCGCTGCTCGCACCAAAGGTTTCCCGATACGCAATGCGAAAACGCTCAATGTCTTCGTCGTTGGTTGGGAATTCGTGAGCGGGTAATAAATCGATGGACTTTATTTGTTCGCTGGAGCGCTGCGTCTCAATATCAAAGAGTCGAATGCTGTCCAGTTCATCATCGAAAAAGTCTAGCCGGAATGGTGTGGTGCTGCCCATTGGGAACAGGTCGATAATAGAGCCTCTGACAGCAAATTCGCTGTGCTCCATTACTTGCTGTACGTTACGGTATCCGGCCTGAGCCAGCGTTTCTTTGAGCTTTTGTGCATCCAGTGAGTCGCCGACCTTAAACTGTAAGGCATTGCCATAAATAAATTCAGGTGGTGCAGTACGCAACATTAACGTGGACACAGGGAGTAATAATACGCCCTGATGCTGATGACGCAGGGAATTCAGGCTGGCAAGGCGCTGCGAAATGATATCCTGATGAGGTGAAAAGTGATCATAGGGTAAGGTTTCCCAGTCGGGGAAAACATGAACTTTGTCTTCACCCAGTAAGTAACCCAATTCAGTCTCAAGGCGCAATGCGCTTGGCGTATCAGGTGTTACCACCACAACCAGTGCATCATGTTGTCTGACGCCTTCACTGATGGCAATGGACATACTGCTACCGACCAGCTGGCCCCAATGGATTTTATCCTTTTGTGATTTGACCCAGGGAAGTTTGTTCCACTGCGCTGTTGCCATTCATATACTCCTGTTACTGCATGTTGTTTTTATTGCACTTAATGTAATTCGACTCGCGCTTAGCGATAATAAAGCATAGCGGCCTGACGCTATGTCGAGGCCGTTTTGGGATAGATTAGTCCCGGTAAATTTTGCACAGGTCCTGATAATGGTCGATACGACGATCTCTCAGGTATGGCCAAATTCGTCTGACTGACTCACTGCGGCTCTGATCAAGTTCAACCACCAAAAGTTGTTCTTCAGATTCGCTGCCATGTGCCAGTAGCTCGCCCTGTGGCCCCGCGACAAAGGAGTTACCCCAGAACTGGATCCCTTCGCTTTGGCCACTTGGGTCGGCTTCGTGGCCAACACGGTTAACACTTAAAACGGGCAAGCCATTAGATACGGCATGGGCGCGTTGTGCGATCATCCAGGCGTCGCGCTGACGAATTTGTTCGTCCTGCTCGTCGCGCGTGTCCCAACCTATTGCTGTCGGGTAAATCAGCATATCAGCACCTGCCATGGCCATTAAGCGCGCACCTTCCGGGAACCATTGATCCCAGCATACTAATACACCTAGTTTACCTACTGAGGTTTGAATAGGCGTAAAGCCCATGTCGCCTGGTGTAAAATAGAATTTTTCATAAAAGCCCGGATCGTCAGGAATGTGCATTTTTCGATACTGACCGGCAATGCTGCCATCGGCTTCAAAGACAACTGCTGTATTGTGATACAAGCCGGTTGCGCGTTTTTCGAAAAGCGAAGCGACAATTACCAGCTTCAGTTCTTTGGCAAGCTGACAAAATACATCGGTACTAGGGCCAGGGATCGTCTCAGCCAGGTCAAACAGGTCAGTGTCTTCAGTCTGACAAAAATACAGGCTGCGGTGCAGCTCTTGTAATACCACGAGTTTCGCGCCCTGAGCCGCGGCATCGCGGATCCCGGCAATAGACTTATTCAGGTTGTTTTGTAAGTCAGCGCTATTACTGTGCTGAACCAGTGCGACTTTCAACGTGTTGTTACTCATTAAAATTGGTCCTGTTTTAAAAATCCGGCGGGTAGCTGCATAGTGATACAGTGGAGGCTGCCAAACTGATGAATAATAGGCAGGCAGTCAATGCCAATGACGGTACGCTCCGGGTGCGCGCTTTGCAATTGAGTCAGTGCGCGGGCGTCGTTGTCATCGCCGTAGAGCGGCATCAAAATGGTATCATTGATGATCAGATAATTTGCGTAGGTGGCCGGCAAACGGTCGCCTTCATCATTGAATATGGCTTTAGGCCATGGCAGGGCGACAAGGTTATATGGTTGGCCTTGTGGCGTGCGGAATGACTTCAGTTGTGTCTCCATCGCACTGAGGGCTGCAAAATGCTCGTCTTTTGGATCGTCGCAGCTGACGTACACCAGTGTATTATTAGGGGCAAAGCGGACCAGCGTATCAATGTGACTGTCGGTATCATCACCGGCCAGGAAGCCATGGTCTACCCAGAGAAACTGCTTGGCACCTAAAACCTCGCTCAGTTTTTGTTCTAGCTCGGTTTTAGTCAGGTGCGGATTACGATTTGGGTTAAGCAAGCACTCAGACGTGGTTAACAAAGTGCCTGCTTCGTCGATTTCAATCCCACCGCCTTCAAGCACCAGCTCTATAGCTTCATAGTGGTTTTGGGGGTTAACCACCTGAGCGTGCAGGTGCGCATTAATCTGATTATCGAGCTCAGCTGCAAACTTATTACCCCAACCATTAAAGGTGAAGTCTTTTACAGAGAGTCGACCTGACGCATCCTGCGTAGTCAGTGGTCCATGATCACGGGCCCATGTATCGTTACAGGGTGCAACCACGAACACGATTTGTGTCATGTCGACATCTGCTGCAGTGAGTTTTTGTTCTATATGTGCTTTTAGCTCGGCATTGTGCGCTACGATGACGACCTTCTCAACTTGAGAGATCTGCTGACACAAAGCGATATAAACGGGTTCAACCTGGGGTAATATGTCTGCCCAGTCAGTATTTTGATGTGGCCAGGTAAGCATCACGGCATCTTGTGTTGCCCACTCGGGTAAAAGTGTAAAACTCATGGTGTAATCAATCAAAAATAGTAGACGACTAGTTTAGCACTGACAGCTTAGCTGTCAGCTATTTTGTTCATTTTCGTCAGGTGACTGACGCTTTTTTAACTGCCGAGTTTGGGCATGTAAGCTGGCGCGGACCAACAGTTCCTGATCGTTATCGCGAATTTGAGTGAAGGCCAGGGTATAACGAAAGCCCGAATCAATCGCCTCTTTATCTATAACCTGGGCATAACAAAATATGGCGCTGGCTTCATGTTGCAAGAACACTTTGGTTCTGAAGTCCTGGCCAAGGTTATAGTCTTGCTCTAGTGTGGCTGTGATGCCACCACCACCATAGCTGTCACATCTGAGTAGTTCATCCTCAGGTTGTTCCGTGGCCAGAATATGACTCATGATCAGGTCGATTTTACGTGACTGAGCTTGCAGATACGCAGCCAAATCGCTGGCAACATCACCCAGGTTTCGCAATGGCCTCAGTGCATTTAGGTCCAGTTCATTAATTTCGTTTGCAAGCCTGAACAGAGGCGGAATGGCAGCTTCTAGTTGAGCCTGACTTTTGGGCACCATATTGGCGTCAACAGGGTACAGGTTAATCTGGTTGGATTCGGCAATCTGAAAATATTGCTCGAAAGTGTCTTTAAGGTCGCTATGCATATGCCGAAATGCTACTTATACTGTCTTTATATCCATATACTAGCGAGTTTTAACCTCACTCGCTAGTATTACTCAGTGGCAAGTTTACACCCTGAACTGTTCTAACATGTCTTCCTGCTTAGCAATTTTTTCTACCTGAGACTGCATTGTGTGGTCAACTGCTTTGGCTTCATCAAACACAGTGTCAGACAGGTTACGGATCTGCGAAGCATTATGATTAACTTCTTCCACTACGTGTTTCTGCTCGCTGATCATGTTGGCAATACTGACATTTAAATCGACAATGCTGGCAATAGACTGACGGATTGCATCCAGTGCCTCCCGAGTGTCATTGGCTTTGCTGACCGACTTTTCAACTATGGTCTGACTTTGATTCATAACTCCAACCGCACTTTGAGCGCCGCTTTGCAGCTGATCTATCATGGCTTTAATTTCGGTAGTTGCTTCTTGAGTGCGTTGCGCCAGGGTTCTTACTTCATCGGCAACTACCGCAAACCCGCGACCAGATTCGCCGGCCCGTGCGGCTTCAATGGCGGCGTTAAGCGCTAACAGATTGGTTTGCTCGGCAATCCCATTGATGACAGATAATATCTGCTCTATGCCAGAGGACGATACTTCGAGTTCAGCGACAACATCAACAGCACGTTTGATCTGTACTGACAAATCCGTAATGGCGTCGGTTGATTCTGCAACTATGGTTTCACCATTGCTGGCGAGGTTATCGGTATTTTGAATCGCGTCGGCTGCCTGTTGTGCTGTGTTTGCAACTTGTTGTTCAGTGCTTGACATGTTCGCTGTTGCAGTCGTTAAGGTATTGAGCGCATTAAGCTGTTGCTCAATGGCCATGGTGGCCTGATTGGCACCGGTAGACGTTTGCCGGGCATCTTCTAATACTTCATGTCCAAGTTGCTGAATATCAGCAATGAGCGTTTGCAACCGGGAAGTAAAGCGATTGAAGTTTTCAGCCAGTGACGCAAATTCGGGCTCGTTAGATGCCTCAAGGCGAACTGTCAGATCAGCGTGACCCTGGGCAATGTTAGCCATGGCAACATTGATGTCTTCGAGGGGCTTAAGGAGGAAGTTAATGACCAAAGATAATACAACAACGGCTGCAATCACAGCGATGAGTGAAAACAAAGTGGCGTCCTGAGCCATAGTATCAACAGCAGTAAAGACTTTGTCTTTTTCGAGCGCGACCCCCACATACCAATCCAAACCTTCGACGTCCTTAAAGGTGATTAAATAGGTGCGGTTATTCATCATAACTTCTTGCACCGTTTGAGACACCTGGGTTCGGCCTAAAAATTGACTTGCTTGCTGACCATTTAACTCGGTATCGGGGTGCGAAATAATGGTGCCATCTTTACTCACCATAAACGCAAAACCAGAGTCAAATAATTCGAACGAATTGATCATATTTCCGAGTTTGGCGAGACTGACATCAAAGAAAATCGCGCCATGGAAACGGCCGCCTTTTTTAACAGGTGTGCCGACAGATACCACAATTTCTTTGCTCACTGAATCGGCATAAGGTGCCGTCACAATTAATTGATTAGCTTGTTTAGCGCCTGCAAACCACGGACGCACCCGTGGATCCCAGGTTGGTCCAGGGTCCCATCCTGGATCGCTTGCAACATAGTTTCCGGTCGCGTCTTCACCATAGCCAATCAACAGAAATGTTTCTTTTAATTTGGGCTGTGAGATCAAGGGCAGGGCTTGTTTAAGTGAGTCGCTTTGTTCGACCAGTCCGGTGGTCAGTACTGCCAAATCAATAGCACCTTGCATCTGCGAGGTCACAGTGTTACTGATCCCCTGAATGATTTCTCCCACACTATCATTGACTTGTTGTTGTAAATTATCTTTCAGTAAAAAATACTGTTTAAGTGATAGTAATAACAGGGCCAGAAAGAGCACTGAGGCTGAAACGGCTATTACCTTAAATTTGAACTTCACAGGCATATCTCCTAACTGCTTACCTTTATAAAGGTAAATCATTGAGGGAAACTTTCAATTATTTAGGCATTTAAATACAGTTTTTATTAGTTATAAGCGGATCTGCAACAGATCTGCCATGGTTAATTATCTCGGCCTATCGTGTTCTTATTTGTAGGTGATGGGTGTGGGTTATCGCTACTCTGAAGATTCACCCCACAACTCGTCGAGCTCTTCGTCAGAAATATCCAGATAATCCATGACATCGTCTTTGATCACTTGCCACTCCGGGTTTTGTTCACTTACTGGGGTTGTTGCTAAATAGGATTTATGGCGGGCAATTTTTAAAATCGACAGCAGGTCATTACCAATGTTATCTAACTCCCCGGACGTAAGAATACCGTCTACGTCATGTTGGTAGTAAATAACGTTAATCACGATCTTTGGCAGGCGCCACTGCTGAGCGAGTAACGCACCTATGGTGCCATGGCTGGTGTGGTACTGAGCAAACTCAAATTGACTGGCTTCGGTCCAGCCGTCTGTCTGTGCTTTATCCAGTACGTTCTGATAGTCATCAAAGTGCTGGCATAAAATGGGGATCCCAACGCCATGGAATAAACCAAGCATGTAGGCGTGATTTGCCAGTGCAGGCCGGTTAAGGCGGTTACAAATGAGAGAAGCATGTTGACCAATATCGGATTGCGTTTCCCAGAAATCGCTTAGTGCAGCAGGTAAATCAACAGAGGACTTCAAAGCCACCGCTTTAACTAACGGAATAAGCCGTTTTAACCCCAGGATCATGACAGCTTGTTCAATGGAGTCAATTTCGCGGCTGCGACGAAAGGCAGCTGAATTCACTACTTGCAAAATAGCCGCACTGATCGCGACATCGCTTTGCAATATCTCTGAAATTTTGGTGATGTTTGGTTCCGGGAGCTTAGCTTCTTCTGAAAACTGCAACAGTGCTTGTGGTCTTGGCGGAATATTGACCGTTTTTAAAATGAGTTTTTCTTGCTGGGTGAGAGATATGGCCATGCAACGCTACCTTTACTACCTGACTATAATAAAAAGATAGACAATAAAAAGCGGTGCAGGCAACTCTCTTCGAGTCTGGCGTATAAAAAGCAAAAAGCCCCGCATGAGCGAGGCTTTGTAAACACAAAGTGTTTAATTATACGTTGGCAAGCGCTGTACGTGCTTCAACGTATTCCATGTTAAAGCCTTCAGCAACTTCTTTGCATGTGATCTGGCCTTTAATAACGTTCAGACCATTCAGGAAGTGCTCGTCAGACAATAGCGCCTCTTTATAGCCCTGGTTTGCAAGCTTGATGATGTAAGGCAGTGTTGCGTTGTTCAAAGCAAACGTAGAAGTGCGTGGTACTGCGCCTGGCATGTTTGCTACGCAGTAGTGAACAACATCGTCAACGATGTAAGTTGGCTCTGCGTGTGTTGTTGCTTTAGAAGTTGCGATACAACCACCCTGGTCGATAGCAACGTCAACGATTGCTGCACCAGGCTTCATTGCTTTGATGTGCTCAGCTGTAACTAGTTTAGGAGCAGCTGCACCTGGGATTAGAACACCACCGATCACTAGGTCTGCTTCAACAACGTGCTTCTCTAGCGCATCAACTGTTGAGTAGATAACTTTAGCCTGGCTGCCAAACTGTGCGTTTAGGCTACGCAGAACGTCGATGTTACGGTCAAGGATTGTTACGTCAGCACCCATACCAACAGCCATTTGTGCTGCGTTACGGCCAACCATACCACCACCGATCACAACGACTTTCGCTGGTTCAACACCTGGTACGCCACCCAAAAGCATGCCGCGACCCAGGTTTGACTTTTCAAGTGCCTGCGCACCAGCCTGGATTGACATACGACCAGCAACTTCTGACATAGGTGCCAATAGTGGTAAACCACCACGGTTGTCAGTAACAGTTTCGTATGCGATACAGATTGCGCCGCTCTTAACCAGATCTTCTGTCTGAGGCAAATCAGGTGCAAGGTGCAAGTAAGTGAATAGAATTTGGTCTTCACGTAGCATTGCGCGCTCAACAGCCTGTGGCTCTTTTACTTTAACGATCATGTCAGCTTGTTCGAAAACCTGTGCCGCTGTGTCACGGATTTCAGCACCAACCTGAATGTAATCCTCGTCAGTGAAACCAATACCGATACCTGCATTTGTTTCAACTATTACCTGGTGGCCGTGATTAATCAGTTCACGAACACTCGCTGGAACCATACCAACACGGTATTCGTGGTTTTTTATCTCTTTAGGTACACCAATAATCATAACAATTCGCCTCAATTAAGAACGGGGTAAAAATTTTCGACCATTATAGATATGGTTTGCTAGTATGTCCTACCTTTTTTAGTATAATGAATAGTTGATAACACTGTATTAAGTAAATATTCAGGATATAAAACTGATCATGCATACTCAGTTAGACAGAACCGATAGAAAGATTTTAGTTGAACTGCAAAAAGACGGACGAATTTCTAATGTAGAATTGGCAAGACGAATAGGGCTAAGCGCTACGCCTTGTCTGGAGCGGGTAAAAAAACTCGAACGCGAAGGCTATATAAAAGGCTATAAGGCAGTTGTTGACCCGGTGAAACTGGGTCAGGGCTTGTTGGTATTCGTTGAGGTCACAGTTAATAAAAATTCGCCAGACGTGTTCGATCAGTTTAATCAGGCGGTCAAACAACATGATGAAATTATCGAATGTCATCTTGTGTCTGGTAACTTTGATTATCTGTTAAAAACTCGGGTGACGGATATGTCTGAGTATCGCGGCGTTTTGGGTGAGATACTTTTAAAACTCCCCAGTATTAGTGAAAGTCGTACCTATGTTGTAATGGAAGAAGTAAAAGGGGAGCAAGGTGAAGTGATAAAACCTTGTGCACCCTAGGGAAATTCTTGCTAAGGTGTGCAAAAAGTCATGTTAGAATTAACGAAACAGTATTTAGGTATTACATAATGCGCTTAAATGGTATTCAGCGCCTGCTGGAGACTGGCCTGATTGTCAGTACGGCGGCAGCGATATTTACGCTGTGCGCACTTATCAGCTTTGACCCGGCAGACCCCGCCTGGACGCAAACAGGCGAGTTTATTAAGGTTAACAACGTCACAGGTGCTGCTGGTGCCTGGGTTGCTGATATCTTATTACTCAGCTTTGGCTGGCTGGCATTTTTAGTGCCGGCTGTCATTCAGTTGTTTGGCTATCTGTTATTCAAAAAACCACATAAGCTACTGCAGTTAGACTACACAACTTTGGGACTGAGACTGATAGGCGGCACGTTATTTATCACATCAGCCAGTGCTATCAGTAGCATCAATTTTGATGATATTTATAATTTTTCTTCCGGTGGGGTAGTGGGGGATGTGGTCGCCAGTGCCATGATGCCTGCATTTAACTTTACTGGAACCACGATCTTGTTATTGTGCTTTTTCTTTGCCGGTCTGACCCTGTTAACAGGGGTATCCTGGGTTGAATTTGTCGACTATATTGGCGAAAAAGTGGTTGCGTTCTGTAAATGGTGTTTCGACAAAATAAAACATCGTAGCGAACCCAAGTCGGCGGTCACGCTAAGTGATGGTAAAGAAGGTAGCAAAGACGCTGGTCTGCCGAATAATGCTACGCTGGTCGAAAGTGCTGAGCGCAATCAAGCAGCTGCGCAAGTTGAAGCCGAAGCCAGTGAGCAGGTTATAGAAGATGTGGTTGAGGTCACAACCCCTGATCCCGTCGAGCAAATTTCGGATACTGATCAACAGTCCAATAAGAGTAAGCCTCAAAAGCTAAAAGATAAGTTGTTTGGCGCAAAACCAGCGCCTCAGCCCGAACCCGAGATACGGCAAGCTGAGGCAAGCGATTTAGCGATGGCCAATGACGATGATATTGCCGTAGCGCCCTGCGTGTTCGATGAGCTGGATGACATTCTTGAGCAGGAAATTAACTTCTCTGCGGTCGACGATGAAGCGTTTGATACGGTAGCGGCACTGAATGCACTGGACGATACTCCTGCGCCTGTTGAAACCAAAGTGGTATCACCTGCACGGCCATTAAAGCCGAAGGAAAAACCTGCATCAGGTTATCAGCCACCACCTAGCGCCAAAGAGCAATTTGAAGCTTTATTGGAAGCTGAACCTCCGAAAGATCCTTTGCCGTCACTCGACTTGCTAGACAGACCAGACAAAGCGAAAAATCCGATCTCCGAAGAAGAGCTCGAAGCGGTATCTCGACTTGTTGAGTCCAAACTATTGGATTTCAATATTCAGGCTAAGGTTATGGGAGTTTATCCGGGACCGGTTGTTACACGTTTTGAGCTGGATCTGGCACCTGGAATCAAAGTTGCTAAGATCACCGGCCTTGCGAAAGATTTGGCGCGTTCTCTGTCAGCCGTCAGTGTGCGTGTGGTTGAAGTTATTCCGGGCAAGACTTTTGTGGGTCTGGAGCTACCAAATAAAAATCGAGAAATCGTGCGTTTATCAGAAGTGATAAACGCCCCTAAGTTTGAGCAAAATGCTTCGCCACTGACCATGGTACTGGGCAAAGATATTGCCGGGCAGCCGGTGGTGGCCGATTTGGCTAAAATGCCTCACTTACTTGTCGCCGGTACAACAGGTTCAGGTAAGTCAGTCGGCGTTAATGTTATGATATTAAGCTTGTTGTACAAATCACCACCTGAAGACGTACGCATGATTATGATTGACCCTAAAATGCTTGAATTGTCGGTGTATGAGGGCATTCCGCATTTGCTGTGTGAGGTGGTCACGGATATGAAAGAAGCAGCCAATGCGTTGCGTTGGTGTGTGGGTGAAATGGAACGTCGTTATAAGCTGATGTCAGCGCTTGGCGTGCGAAATCTGAAGGGCTACAACCAGAAGATCCTGGATGCAAAGGAAGCTGGTCATCCAATTCTGGACCCCTTGTTTAAAGACACGGATGGCATGGCAGACGAGCCCGAAGAGCTGGATAAGCTGCCGAGTATTGTTGTAGTGATCGATGAATTTGCCGACATGATGATGATTGTGGGCAAAAAGGTAGAAGAGTTAATTGCCCGTATCGCGCAAAAAGCGCGTGCAGCAGGGATCCACCTTGTGCTGGCGACGCAGCGACCTTCCGTGGATGTGATCACCGGCCTGATCAAGGCCAATATCCCAACCCGGATGGCGTTTCAGGTATCGAGTAAAATCGACTCGCGTACCATACTGGACCAACAAGGTGCAGAAAACCTGTTGGGTATGGGTGACATGCTATATCTACCACCAGGCACCAGTGTACCGATACGTGTTCATGGCGCATTTGTTGATGACCATGAGGTACATGCGGTCGTCAGTGACTGGAAAGCCCGCGGTAAACCCAACTATATCGATGACATATTGTGTGGCGAAGCCACAGAAGATATTTTACTGCCAGGCGAGGCAAGTGAGGGGGAAGACGAGGAGTCCGACCCACTCTATGATGAAGCCGTGGCGTTTGTCATTGAAACCGGTAAGGTCTCAGTGTCTAGCGTTCAGCGAAAATTACGCGTTGGTTATAACCGCGCGGCTCGCCTGGTTGAACAAATGGAAATGTCCGGCGTCGTCAGTGCGCCAGGGCATAATGGTGCCAGAGAAGTACTGGTGCCCAAAGGTGGAGCGAATTAATGAAGTTACAACCACTTATTCTGGCTTTATGTATAGTCGGAGCTAATCCGGCAGTATATGCAACGCAAACGAACGCAACGCAAACGGTTAGTGTTGCTGCACAGTCTTTGAAAGATAAGTTAAAAGCTCTGGAGAGCTTTCGGGCCGAGTTTGAGCAAAGTGTGATTGATCAGGACGGACACCTTATCCAATCCGGTAAGGGCGAAATAGTACTGCAATATCCTGCTAAAATACGCTGGCAACAGAATGAGCCCGATGAAACTTTACTAGTTTCAGATGGGCTTCGTACGGTTTATTTTGACAGCTTTGCTGAGCAAGCAACGATTCTTAATACACTTGGTCTGATAGACACAACGCCCTTTGTATTGCTGACGACACAAGATCCAAAGCAATGGCAGAAATACCAGGTTTCAGAAATTTCTGGTGGCTATCGTATTGAGCCCATTCAGTCCGGTGCTCAGGTGGAGCGGTTGGATGTTTTGTTTGCTGATGGTGGCCTGAAAATTGGCCAGTTGAACGTCACAGATTCTTCAGGTCAGATCTCCAGCTTTAAGTTCAGCGAGGCACAGATCAATGGTCCGGTGGATGCCGAGCAGTTTAAGTTTGTGATCCCAGAAGGGGTGGTCGTCGACGACCAGACACAAAGTGACTAACCTGGGTTTTGATTTTGCGCCCGATGTCAGGCCTTTGGCGGCGAGAATGCGACCGTCCAACTTAGACGGTTACATTGGGCAAAGTCATATTCTTGGTGCTGATAGTCCGTTGCGTCGGGCTATTGCTCAGGGACGTTGCCATAGTTTGATTTTGTGGGGGCCTCCCGGGGTAGGTAAAACCACACTTGCTGAGATCATCGCGCACCATGCGAATGCACAATTGTGCAAGTTATCTGCGGTTACAGCAGGCGTGAAGGAGATCCGTGAGCAAGTGCTCGATGCGAAGAATCGCCTAAGCCAAAGTAGTACTCGTACAATCTTGTTTGTTGATGAAGTCCATCGATTCAATAAGTCACAGCAGGATGCCTTTTTGCCACATATCGAAGACGGTACGTTTATCTTTATTGGTGCTACCACTGAAAACCCTTCATTTGCCCTGAACAATGCGATTTTATCCCGCGCACGTGTCTATACCTTAAAGCCGCTTAGTCTCGATGAGCTTACTCAGGTACTGCGTCAGGCACAGACTCAGGACAAAGAGCTTGGCAGCCTGCAAATTACACTGGATGATGCCGTGATAGATGCATTGTCTCGTGCTGCGGATGGCGATGCCAGAAAAGCGCTCAATCTGCTTGAACAAGCCATTGATCTGGGTGCCAATGGTGAAGGGCAAGTGTTAGTAGATGAAGCGGTACTAAAACAAGTCTTACCGTCGCACCTGGCGAAATATGATAAGGGCGGGGATATATATTACGATTTGATCTCAGCATTTCATAAATCTGTGCGGGGTAGCGATCCGGACGCCGCGTTATATTGGTATTGTCGGATCCTTGCTGGTGGTGGCGATCCGCTTTACGTAGCCAGGCGATTACTTGCGATTGCGACTGAAGACATAGGCAATGCCGATCCACGTGCCATGCAAGTGGCACTGAATGCCTGGGATATCTATCACCGGGTTGGTCCTAGTGAAGGAGAGCGGGCCATCGCACAGGCAACTATCTACCTGGCCAGTGCGGCCAAAAGTAATGCCGTCTACATGGCGTTCAATCAGGCTAAGCAGGATGCCGCCAGCGATCCTGACCTTCCGGTGCCAGAGCATCTGCGTAATGCTCCCACCAAGCTGATGAAAGAACTCGGTTTTGGTGAGGAGTATCGATATGCACACAATGAACCGGGGGCGTTTGCCGCTGGTGAATGTTACTTCCCTGCAGATATACAGCAGCGTCGTTACTATGAGCCCAGTGACAGAGGGTTAGAGAAACAAATTTCTGAAAAACTCCGTTACTTGCGTTCTTTGAATGAACAAAGTGTCCAGAAACGCTATCAAGATGAAGACAATCACTGATGGATTTGATTAAAACTTACCTGATGATTGCGACCGGTGGCGCATTTGGCGCCTGCCTGCGCTTTTTTATTAGTGATATCACCTTAAAACTCTTGGGTAAGGGATTCCCTTTTGGTACGTTGACCGTTAATATTCTGGGTTCACTGTTGATGGGCATTCTCTACGGATTAATTGATAAGCAGGTCATTGAAGTATCTCCGGCTAAAAGTTTGGTCGGGATTGGCTTCTTGGGTGCTTTAACGACATTTTCTACCTTTTCTATGGATTCTTTGCTGTTACTTCAGCAAGGCCAGATAATGAAAATGGTACTTAATATAGTGTTGAATGTCGTGATGTGTATTTTCATGGCCTGGATAGGCCTGTGCTTAGTCATGCAAAAAGGTTAAAAGAATAAACTATGTTAGATGCAAAGTATTTACGTCAGGACATTGAGGAAGCAGCAGAGCGTTTGAAAAAACGTGGCTTTGAGCTCGATGTGGCTGCTATTAACGCGCTGGAAGAAAAACGAAAAACACTTCAGACCAAAACGCAGGAACTGCAAAGTGAGCGTAACAGCCGTTCCAAAGCGATAGGCCAGGCTAAAGCAAAAGGTGAAGACGTTCAGCCATTACTGGATGCTGTTGCTGATCTGGGTGATCAGCTAAGTGCCGCAAAAACAGAGCAGGATGAAGTGCTGGCTCAGTTGCAAGATATTGCTGCAACCTTACCAAATTTACCTGCCGAAGATGTTCCAGTTGGCGCAGATGAAAGTGAAAACGTTGAGGTGAGCAAGTGGGGCGAGCCAAAAGCGTTTGACTTTGAAGTTAAAGATCACGTTGACCTGGGCGAGGCGTTAGGTAAAGGCCTGGATTTTGAAACCGGCGTAAAGCTTAGTGGCTCTCGCTTTACGGTAATGCGTGGTGGTATTGCTCGTCTTAACCGTGCATTGTCGCAATTTATGCTGGATACGCATACAGACCAAAACGGTTATACCGAAATGTGTGTGCCTTACCTGGTTAACAAGGCAAGCTTGTACGGCACGGGACAGTTACCTAAGTTTGCTGAAGATTTGTTTCATACGGAAGCATTAAGCGAAGACCAGGACGGCTACAGCCTAATTCCTACTGCCGAAGTACCTCTGACCAATTGCGCACGCGACGAAATTTTCGACGAGAAAGAGCTACCAGTTCGCATGACTGCGTATACGCCATGTTTCAGAAGTGAAGCGGGCAGTTATGGTCGTGACACACGTGGTCTTATCCGTCAGCATCAGTTCGATAAAGTAGAGTTAGTACAGCTGGTTAAGCCTGAAGATTCGATGGCTGCGTTGGAAGAGCTGACAGGCCATGCTGAAGGCATTTTGCAGGCACTGGAACTGCCTTATCGTAAAGTCGTCTTGTGTACCGGCGACATGGGCTTTGGTGCAGCAAAAACTTATGACCTTGAAGTTTGGTTGCCTGCGCAAAACACTTACCGTGAAATTTCTTCTTGTTCAAATATGCAGGACTTCCAGGCGCGCCGCATGCAAGCGCGTTTCCGCCGTGCTGGTGAGAAAAAGCCTGAGTTACTGCATACACTAAATGGTTCAGGTTTGGCGATTGGCCGTACTTTGGTCGCAATATTGGAAAACTATCAACAAGCAGATGGCTCTATTGTCGTACCAACTGTATTGAGACCGTACATGGGCGGTCTTGAAAAAATTCAGTAAAACGCTTAACGCGTTGATCTAAGGCCGCATTCTAGTGGCCTTTTTTATTACAAATTAATGAATGTTTTTTTACGCTGATTTGTTAATGAACAATCTAATATTTCACTAGAATAAGATGACTTTTAAGGGTTATCTTTATTTTCTGCATTAATCTTCTCTTTCCCCATATTTGTTACTTGCCAGTCATCGTTCGCTTGTTGCATGTGAAAACGATATATGATTTATTGTTTTTGAAGGTTTGGCCAATCCTGAATTAGTCGACTTGTGTCTGGCGAAAAAGCGCGTTCACAGTCGGCCGTTGTTTAACCATATGCAATAGTAAAAATGTTAGTAGTTAGATGAAATTCGAGCTATCGGCTGTCAGGCAGCCTGCGGCGAAGCACTGAATCAAAGTGTACAGAGGACCCTGTCGTGTTTCGTACGGATTGATATTTACGAATTTATTAACTATTTATTAAATGTGGATGTCGTTAAGACGAAAGCAACTCGAAAAATATGAAAGGTGAGGAATTTACCTATGAAGAGACAGAAAAGAGACCGTTTAGAAAGAGCACATGCCCAGGGATTCAAAGCAGGTTTAGCGGGCCGGTCCAAAGATTTATGTCCATATCAGCAAGTAGAGCACAGATCAGAATGGTTGGGGGGATGGCGAGAGGCCATAGATAACCGCAACATGTACAAAACCTAAATTCCTATAAATATCTAATGACTAAGCAAGGTCAAAAGCCCCTACGATGGGGCTTTGTTTTTTTGTATTTAAATCCTTCTACTAATCTCTTATCTTCTTGTATCGGTGCACCATATTGGCCTCAAAATGGCGCGTGTAGACCCGATTGTTTTACTCTGCGTTAAACCCATTGCGCTCTCTACCGTTGCTGCTAATGGGGCAGAGTGCCTAACTGTACATAGCATCAGTAACCTGAAGCTAAATAGTCAAGATCAGTACCTATTAACTTAGTAGCTATGAACCTGTTCTTATTATGTGATTATGGAGTCGTCTCGAGCGCGATGAGCTGACGTGTTGAAGGTTTTTCAGGCTGAGCCTCAGGGATAAAGAAGCTTGCGCCGAATGCTTATCTGGTGGCGCTGAGATTGCACTTAGTCAAAGTACAGAGCAATGATCTTTGGTTGTTTATGTTTGAACAGGCACCACTGGGTGCCTGTCTAGCAAATCTTTCGGACAAAGGGTGAAATTACAGATTGGCAAAGTAATATAGCCCATAACCCACAAACAGTGCCGGTATGGCCGAGTAGAGTGTGGCCACGACCGCAGCGCCGGGGGCGAGTGCCAGGGCCGGAAACAATGCGTCTCCATCGTTTGCCACCGCGTTGGCTGCCAGTGCACTAAAAGGTAAAACTCCCTGAATATATAAGCTGGTTACCACTATCTGAGGGCCACAACCTGGTAGCATGCCAATGGCTATTGCGATAAGCGGGGCGAAAACGGCGTATTGGGAAAACCAAGCAGCCAGATCTAAGCCAAAGAGAGCGACAGACAACTCATAGAGCATAAAACTGGCGACAACCCAGGCCGTGACAAAATGCGTATCGTGGATCACCTTGGCAAGCTTGGAAGGGGGATCTTGCTCATCATCTTCCGCAGTGACTTCCCGATAACTTTGACCTTTAGAAGACAACGCCCAGATTGTGAGTGCAAACAGGGCAAGTGCCGCACCAGCCAGTTCAACGGGCTGTGTCAGTATGCCTAAATCGGTGTTAAATGCGATAAGCAAAGCTATCATCAGACAAGGGAGAAGTACCCAACGCCATACAGGTTCACTGAAACGGATAGCACTAGACGGCGCTTTACATTCAATCACATTTTTACTCTGCGCATCGGGTTGGCAAAACCCGGGTTTGTGTAACAGGTTAACGACTAAACCACTGACTATGCCTACGGCAATACCCAAAGTGATGATTGTAAGTCCCTCAATTGGCTTTTTAGCCAGAAGCAAAAAAGCCGCATCCCCCATGGTTGCAGTCAGTACGGCGACCACTGACGCAAAGCTTGCCTGGCCTTTCGTAAATTGAGTAACCACTATGATGGCGCCACCGCAGCCAGGCAGAGCGCCAAGTACTGCGGCCATAGAGATTTCCAGTGCCGGGGATTTCGCTTTAAGATAGCTGAGTTCAAGTTGCGGCAGTCGGTCGACCAGAAAGTAATAAATAGCGAGTGTGCCGGCAACAAATACGCTTACCTGAAAAAACGCATCTGCAAGTGTGGCGATAGTCAGCTCACGGAGAGGTTCGAATAAAATCGCCAGACAGACTAGCAAGGGAAGCAATAATCGCTTGTTTGCTATAAAGGAAGAGAGCGCTGATTTACCTCTGGTTGTGACAGAGTAGGATTGTGAGAGCATAAAAAGTGCAACCGGTTGAAAACACAGTTGCACTTTAAAATGTTATTAAATGAAAATCAATATCATTTGTATTTATTTGTTGCGCTGAAACTCCGAGGTTGCTTTCCAGGTTGGCCATTCACTTTGTTGTGAAATGTCATAACCGACCTGGAAGAACAATTGGAGATCTTGTACTGCACCGCTCAGATCCCACTCATCGCGGTAACGGTCACACGGTTGGTGATAACAACCACGTAGAACCAGACTCATGCGCTTACGATATTGTGCTGTGGCCTCATTGCGCGCTTCTGTACCACCGCCAGCATACATTGCCGGCACACCCATGTTAGCGAAGGCGAAGTGATCTGAACGGTAGTAGCCGCCAGCAGCTGGGCGCGGATCACCAGAAACAACGCGATCTTGCTCTTTAGCAGCCGTTTCCAGCATCTCATCCAGTGATGATTTGCCGATACCGACGACGCTGATGTCTTTCACTTTACCCAGCAGGTTCAGGCTGTCCATATTGATGTTAGCAACTGTTTTGTCGGCTGCAATCACCGGGTTCGCTGCATAGAACTTGGAACCTAAAAGGCCCTGTTCTTCCGCGGTAACCGCCAGGAAAGTAATAGAGCGGTCTGGTTTCACGGGTAGCTTGCTGAATGCTTCCGCCACTTCGATCATGCCACCCGTGCCGGTTGCATTATCGTGCGCGCCATTGTAGATCTTATCACCTTTACGGTTAGGATCAGTGCCTAAATGGTCCCAGTGCGCAGAATAGATGATGTGCTCATCACTGTGTTTTGCGCCAGGCAAAGTCGCGATGAAGTTATAAGACGTTGACGTACTGATCTTGCTTTTCACGGTAACAGACGCGGTCAAATCGCCCATATCGACGTGATATGCGCCGGCTGCGGCTTTTTCTTTCGCTTGCGCGAAGTCCAGACCGGCTTTAGCAAATAGCTCTTTGGCAACGTCACTAGTAACCCAGCCTTCTACCGCGACACGATCCATGTTGTTGTTTTCTTTTTGGAAGCCAAACTGAGGACCACTCCAGGAGTTCTCAACAACACTCCAGGGATAAGAGGCAGGTGCTGTTTCGTGAACGATAATTGCACCAGCTGCTCCCTGACGGCTCGCTTCTTCATATTTATAAGTCCAGCGACCGTAGTAGGTCATGGCTTCACCGGTGAACAGCGCAGGGTCTTTGCGTGCAAAGCCCGGGTCATTGACCAGCATGACAACCGTTTTTCCGCGCACATCCAGGCCTTCATAATCGTTCCAGCCATACTCCGGAGCGTTCACACCATAGCCGACAAATACCAGCTCAGAGTCTTTAATAGACTCCAGTTTGCTGATGCGACCCGTACCCATTACCATGTCTTTCTTGTATTCGTAGTCTTTTCCACCAATGCTCAGCGTCATGTTTGGATCGGCTTCGATTGAGACCAGAGGTACTTCCTGGAAGAAGCTATCGCCATTACCCGGCTGAAAGCCAAGCTCTGTGAAATGCTTTTTCAGGTAAGCGAGGGTCAGCTCTTCACCTTTTGTAGACGGTGCTCGACCGCCAAATTCATCAGAGGCCAGGGTTTTGATATGTCCGGCCAGTTGCTCTGCATTGATGCTGTTATAAGCGGCATTTACGTCGCCTGGCTGGTTAGTTTGTGTCGCCATACAGCCAGCTAACACAGCAACAGAAAGTGCGCTTAGCGCTAGTTTTAGTTTCATAGTGTTATTATCTTCGCTTGTTGTTATACGCCGTTAGTATAACGTTATTTGTATTGATATTTCGACTTTTGGCGACAATTGACGGGTTTGTACAATTACTGAACAAAGTCGGCTGGGATAAGGCGGCTCGCTGAGGTAAAATGGCTGCTTTGATTTATGCCAGAGAAAGATAAACCGGCAATATGAATAAATTTACCGCGCCAGAACACTGGCATGCAGACCTGTTCAATCAGGCGCCATTTGAGCATTTAGAAGAGTTGTTTGCACTCAGTCATCATTCAGACTGGCCATCTTTCACTTGGCTGAATGAACAAAAAGATAGCACGCAAAGTCGCGACATTGTGTTTACACCAAACAGTGAGCTGGAAAGCGAAACTTTGTATTACGAGGAGATCATAGCGCAAACCCATCGCATTCCGACCCGTGAAAACAACTGGCACGACTTTTTTGGTGCCCTGATTTGGTGTCTCTTTCCGCAAACTAAGTCTTTGCTTAACCGTTTGCATATGCAGGAAATCGCAGAGCACGGCCTGAAGCAACGTAGTAAAAAGCGCAATGCCCTGACTCTGTTTGACGAATGTGGTGTCGTGCTCGCGATACCTGACTTGAGCTGGCAAAGTGCGTTAAGAGCGCATCAGTGGCAGGAGGTTTTCTATGAATACGGTGCGATGTGGCATCATAATCTGTTGCCATTTACCTTTGGTCATGCGAATTATGAAATGCTGACCAAGCCCTTTATCGGTTTAACGGGTAAAGTGGTTTGTATCGAAGTTGATGAAGCCTTTTATCATCTGCCTTTGCAACTTCAGTATCGCCATCTGGACCAGAAACTGGTTAATATGATAGAGCGTCAAGGGCTGTTAGATAATAACCAACAGATGTCGCCATTACCCTTGCTTGGGATCCCACAATGGTATCAGGGGCAACAGGATCTGGCTTTTTACAGTGATACCGACTACTTTCGCCCCAAGCGGCAGCCGGTTAAGAAAAAGGATACTCAGTGATACAGGTTGAAGGTTTAAAAAAACGCTTCAAGCTCAGCAAGGAGCACAACAAAAATAAAACCAGTAGCGATCCTCGAGAACGCAATGGTTATTTTCATTCTGTCGAGTCTGTTTCGTTTCAATGCCAGCAGGCGGAGGTACTTGGGTTACTTGGGCCTAATGGTGCGGGCAAAACCACCACCCTCAGGATGCTATCTACTGCGCTTACACCTGACAGTGGTGCAATCTTTGTCGGTGGACAGGATATCGTTAAAAAACCGCTTCACGGGCGGCGTAGTATCGGTTTTTTGTCTGGTACAACGGGGTTATATGGGCGACTGAGTGCGCAAGAAAACGTCGAGTACTTTGCCAGATTACACGGGCTTAAAGGCAAATCATTGAAAGCACGTTGTGAGCTGTTGTATGAGACACTGGATATGACCTCATTTCTTGATAAGCGGGCAGAGAGCCTGTCAACCGGAATGAAGCAAAAAACCAATATCGCCAGGGCCGTGGTGCATGAACCCCAGGTGGTTATTCTGGACGAGCCGACAACAGGTCTGGACATCATGACCAAACAAACCGTGCTGACATTTATCAGGCAGTTAAAAGAACAGGGCACACCCGTTATTTTTTCTACTCACCATCTGGATGAAGTGGATATGTTGTGCGATCGGGTGTGTGTGATTGATAAAGGTGTCAGTTGTTTTGACGGAGATTTGGCGACGTTTCGTGAGCAAGGAAAGAATAGGGAGCTTAATCAGGCGTTTTTAAACATTGTTCGGGAGGCACAAGATGTTTGAGGTCATGTTCAAGGAGCTTCGAGAGCTGCTTAGAGATAGAAAAACCTTGTTCTTTGTGATTGCGCTGCCCATTGTAATCTTTCCTGTGTTGTTCGCTTTTGTGGCTTTTTTAACTTCTAAGGCAGCACTCGAAGCTGAGCAAAAAGTCCATACCTATTTTGTAGTCAACGAAGACTACGCACCTACTTTTTCCGACACCTTGTTCTACCACCGCAGCTTTAAACGATACGAAGGAGAGGCTCAGCTTGATAGTGTCTCCGCATTGCGTGACGCAGTCAGGCAGGGCATTATCGATGTGGGTATCTATATCCCGGCAGCGCCAGACAAACAGTTAGCTCAAGGCGAACAGAGCCGGTTTCAGGTGGTTTTTAATGATGCGCAGTCGATCAATTACATTTATAGTAGGATAAAAAAGGTTATTGATACCTATTCTGCCAAACTGACGGAGCAAGCGCTCAGTGAGCTCGGTGTGGATACCGATAAGCAAGGCGCGGTGCTTCAGCCTGTGCTGATGGAAAAAGTGGACACCGCTGATCGGCGAGAAAATATTGGCGAGAAAATCGGTGCTTTTATTCCCTATATGCTGATCCCGCTGGTACTAATGGGAGCCAGTTACCCGGCTATCGACCTCGGTGCAGGTGAAAAAGAACGTGGTACACTGGAGACGTTGCTACTGACACCATTGACTCGTACTCAGCTGGTTTTAGGTAAGTTCCTCACTATATTGATCAGCTCTATAGCCTGCGCTTTGGTGACTGTATCCAGCATGTCAATCTGGATTGGTTTAGCCAGCGGCTTTGGGGCGCTTGATCCTATCCTGAGTGCTTTTGCGAGTGTCACTCAATGGGATTTTTTACTTATTTTTGCATTGCTGTTGCCTGTGGCCATGATGTTGTCATCTTTGGTATTGGCGATCTCGATTTATGCGCGTAGCTTCAAAGAGGCACAAAATTATATGGGGCCTTTGAGCATGTTGGTGTTTGTGCCCATCGTGGTGTCTGTTTTACCTAACATGGCGTTAAATGCCAAAACCGCCTGGATCCCTATCACAAATGTTGCGCTGGCGATTAAAGAAATAGTCAAAGGAACGGTGGACTACCAGGCCGTGGGTATGATTTTCCTAGCTTCAATCCTGCTCGCAGCCGCGCTACTGGCATGCTGTGTGCGCTGGTTTAGCCGTGAAGAGGTATTATTCAGATAAAGCGACGGGCTAGCATGGATAAACGCAGACTTTATCCATGCTAGTTGCTTAAGCGGCTTTCACATCTTGCGGCGAACTGGCTTCCGGTTCAACGACGGTCAGCACTTTCTTAATGTCTGACCAATGCAGTAGCTCAATGCGGCCTTGCTCATTTTCAACCAGCGCTGTGCAATTCTCAATCCAGTCACCATCGTTACAATATACGATGCCATCCATAACCGAGATTCTTGGTTGGTGGATATGGCCACAAATGATGCCATCGACACCGTGCTTTTTGGCTTCGTGTACGGCGGCTTGTTCAAAGGCATGAATGGCTTCACGGGCTTTATGGACGCGGTTTTTCAGCCAGGAAGCTAAAGACCAGTAATGACCACCGTATAATCTTCGGATCCGGTTAGTCCAGCGATTAAGAAATAGCAAAAAGTCATAGGCCGCGTCGCCGATAATGCTGATTAGTTTGTTATATCGGGTTGCGGAATCAAAGTCATCGCCATGTAAAAGTAAGAACCGCTTACCCGCTGACGTAGTATGTACGTAAGTTTTGTGCACTTCGACGTGAAACAGCGTTTTACCCACATAACTGCGAAAGGTTTCGTCGTGATTGCCAGGGATATAAATAACCCGGGTGCCATTTTCGGCTTTGCGCTGAATACACTCCAGCACCTGATAGTGACTTGGATGCCAAAAGAACTGACGTTTTAAAGACCAAAGGTCAACGATGTCGCCAACCAAATATAAGGTATCGCAGCGAGTACTGTTAAGAAAGTCCAGCAGGAAATCGGCTTTACAGTCTTTGTAGCCAAGGTGGACATCGGAGATCCAAATTGTCGGATAGTAGGTTTGTGTCATAGCCATGTTCTCGAGCGTAATAAGCCCTAAGTTAGAGACGGCGGATGACAAAAGCAGGGCAGTTACGAGAAGCTATTATGACAGCAAAGAGAGAAACAGAGCGCAACTGTGTACGCTCTGTCTGAAGGTTTATTTACCCAGTGCCTTGGCAATTTCTGCAACGGCAGAATCGATGTCCAGCATGAGTTTTTCACCTGTACGGCGGTTTTTCAGTTCAACCTGGTTGTTATCCAGGTTGCGCTCACCAATCACGAGCGTGTATGGCACACCAAGTAGCTCCATGTCGTTAAACATCACACCCGGGCGCTCTTTACGGTCGTCGAATAACACCTCGACGCCGGCCGCTTGCAGATCGGTATAGAACTTCTGTGCAATATCCGGAATACGATGTGACTTGTGCATGTTCATTGGCACAATCGCCAGCTCGAATGGGGCGATAGCCTGAGGCCACTTGATCCCGTAATCGTCGTTGTTTTGCTCAATCGCAGCAGCGACAATACGTGATACACCAATACCATAGCAACCCATGGTCATCACCTGGTTTTTACCGCTTTCACCTAATACACCCGCGCTCATGGCTTCTGAGTACTTAGTTCCAAGCTGGAAAATATGACCCACTTCAATGCCGCGTTTGATTTGTAGCGTGCCTTTGCCACACGGGCTTGGATCGCCTTCAACCACATTGCGAATGTCAGCAACCGTGTAATCTGTGACATCACGATCCCAGTTGATGCCGCTGTAGTGCACGCCATTTTGGTTTGCACCTGCGACGAAATCGGCCATTACCGCAGCGCTGCGATCAACGATAACTGGCATGTTCAGACCAACCGGGCCCAATGAACCTGGCTTAGCGCCAATGGCTGCAACTATGTCTTCTTCTTTGGCCATTTCCAGCGGCGCGTCTATCAGTGGCAGTTTTTCTGCTTTGAGCTCATTCAGCTCATGGTCGCCACGCAGGATCAGAGCAACCAGACCACGCTGGTCGTCTTCGTTCGGTGCACCGTAGACGATCAGTGTTTTAACACCACGGTGTGGTTTAACACCGTGCTTTTCTTTGAGTTCGGCAATGGTGTTTGCTTCAGGCGTATCGAAAGTATTCAGTTCTTTCGAAGACTCAGGGCGAGACTCTGATGGCGCAACGGCTTCGGCCTTTTCGATGTTAGCGGCATAATCACTGTCGGTGCTGAATGCAATGGCATCTTCACCAGATTCAGCAAGAACGTGGAATTCATGTGATACGCTGCCACCAATAGAGCCGGTATCTGCGATAACCGGGCGGTAATCCAGTCCCAGGCGCTCGAAGATGTTACAGTAAGCCTGGTGCATTACTTGATAGGTTTTTTCCAGACATGCTTCATCCAGGTGGAAGGAGTAGGCATCTTTCATCGTAAATTCGCGCGCGCGCATCACACCAAAACGAGGGCGTACTTCATCGCGTACTTTAGTCTGAACCTGGTACAAAGTCAGAGGTAGCTGCTTGTAGCTGCTGACTTCACGGCGTACCAGATCGGTGATCACCTCTTCGTGTGTCGGACCCAGCGCAAATGGACGGTTATGTCTGTCATTGATGCGCAGTAGTTCCGGACCAAATTGTTCCCAACGGCCAGATTCCTGCCACAGATCCGCAGGTTGGATGATGGGCATCAGCATTTCGATGGCACCGGCTTTATCCATCTCTTCGCGTACGATGTTCTCTACTTTACGCAGCACTTTCAGGCCGGAGGGTAACCAGGTGTACAAACCTGAGGCTAACTTGCGGATCATGCCCGCACGTAACATCAGCTGGTGGCTGATCACTTCTGCATCTGCAGGCGTCTCTTTTTGAGTCGCTAAAATATATTGACTGGTACGCATACTTGTTCCGTTCAAATGAAGATTGCTTCGGCCAATCGACCACGCAACCCTACGTTGTTGTAGTATTTTTGTCGGGTTAGTTTAACAGCGCTAAAACCGCTTAAAAAGCTTTATTTATTGTGAAAAAGCGACTGTTACTATGGCTGAGGAGTTTTTGCTCAATCCGGCTGGATATGAGTCACTTCCAGCACCTGATTGTGCTCCCCGTCGACCATCCAGCGAATGTTGAAGTCATACAGGTTCATACCATAACTCTGCGTTTCTGCCTTCATTTTCTTATACGCCGGGCGCGGGTCCTGCTTGAGCACGTTGGTTATGAAGGCTTTAAGCTCCGGGTAATCGCTTTGGGTATTAATAAAGGCTTCGGCTTGTTTGCTGAAACTGACGGTCATTGCCGTTTCAGGACGGGTATCGGCAAATCCGGCTGCCGCGTCGGTCAGCGCGTCTGAGTAGGGCAGATAAGGTTTTATATCAACAATGGGCGTGCCGTCCAATAAATCAATACCAGACAGCAAAAGTGCAAGTTGCCCGTTTTTGTACTCAACGCCTTCGAGTTTCACCGCACTCATACCAATGCCATTGGGACGAAAGGTGGCGCGAGTTGCGAATACGCCTTTACGCTCGTTGCCCCCCAGCCGTGGTGGCCGTACTAAGGCAGAGTAGCCTTTGTCAGCGGTTTCATGAAAGCGGAATAATAGCCAAAGGTGACTGAACTCTTCTATTCCTCGTACGAATTCTTCGCGGTTAAACGCGTCGCAAAATACCAGTTTGGCCTTTGCCTCTGGCACCAGGCGAGGTTGTCTGGGAATAGCAAACTTTTGTTTATATGGTGAGTGGATCACACCGATTGGCTGTATATCGAATTGCACGCTTTATTCCGGCTAGTAAATTTGCGCGTATTGTAACGATGTAATGCGCATCGAACAAATGCAACAGCATATCGCTGTAATCGAGTGTAATTCCATAGACTTAGGTTTGTAGCTAGGATCGGGTTATTACATTATGTATTGGTTTGTTAAATGTTTAGTTTAGAAAGTACCCAGGTAGGTGGGCAACACACAGATTTAATCTCAAATATGATGGAGCCGACTTACAGCCGCCTGGTAAGCAATATTTGTCGCAAAGTGTTTTCGGAGCAATCGCCGGTGACGCCCCTGGTGGTTGAGCAGTTGCGTAAGCGGCGGGCATTCTTACAGCCTTTATTCGCTGGTGTGGGCGACGGCAGTGTGCGCGCTACCCAGTTCAATACAGCATTACAATGTGAAATAGAGTTAGTCGTCAATAAGGTGATGTCACAATGCGAGATGCCGCGTCATGAGTTGGTTAAGCACACCAATAAAACGGTATTTGAACTCGCCAGACAGGTCATCTAGCTATTATCAACGATATCCGGTACCACGTTGTTGAGGCGCTTCATCAGTTTGTCGAGGTTCCTCTGAACCTGTTCACTGCATTTTTCTAACTCAAAGCGTACACCAAGTAAACAATCCTGCTCAGGTCCATCATTTGCTTCTATGCGCACTATGGTGCCATAGAGCGGGGATATGCTCAGTGCCTGAGTCCCGTCAAAATTGTCAAAGCTGAGGTTAAATTCAGTGAGTTTGTATAGCTTCAGAGCATCAACATAATTGGTATAGACCTGCATACCGGTATGACTGATGTTATGTACTTTGGCTTCAAGTAGGGCATCAGAGGCGATGATCCGCATTGCATGTGAGGGCAGAGCCGAGTGTCTGACTGAATCTCGTTTACTGGCACTGTTCCAAGATTTATTGACTGCAGCTTCCAGTTTATCTGCTCTGAAAGGTTTAACGACAAAATGGCTGACCCCATTTTGTATTGCGGTAATAACAAAATCACGCTCGCCATTAGAGGTCATCATGATAAAAGGAATGTCTTTAAACTGGGTGCTGTTACGAACCTCATAAAGCAGCTCTTCGCCGTTTATTTCAGGCATCTGCCAGTCAGAGATAATAATGTCGACAGGCTTTGATTTTAGGATCTGGAGTGCCTGCTTACCATCGGCGGCCATCATCACCTGTTCAGAACCCAGACGCGTCTTAATGATGTTACGTACAACGTTGCGTACAGTGGTACAATCATCGACCACCAAAAATCGGACATTTCTCACTACTGCTTGCTCTATATTTGACCATTATTTAAGCCGGCGGCAATCATACCACAGCTCTTACCAGTAGGTAAGGGTTGGATTCGATAATTTTAAACCGTTCCAAATTGAGTGACTTACTCACAAGAAAATACCGATGAAAGCAGGTTATGTGAATAATTGTTTTGAAATGCCGCACAAAGTAACAGTTGCTCACAAGGTCCTCACTGAGTTTTGCATTATTTCAGCGCATTATGAAGCCGTGAAGTTCAGGGGCAGTCGGCCAGGCATCTTGTATTGGTCTCCAAAGTCCTCTGATTATTTTACCTCAGCGCTAAAGCAAATTTATAGAGACAAAGGAACTCATTATGATCGGGATAACAAAACACAACATGGTACAAGCACTTGGGCTGTGTCTGGCAATGACAAGTGTATGCAGTCTTGCTGAAGAGCAGGCAAACGACGATTGGGACGTAAAAATAGGCGCGGGTGTGCTTGTTGCAGATCTGCCCTGGCAGGGCGGTGAG
The DNA here is from genome assembly GCF_005886805.2 of Pseudoalteromonas rubra. NCBI lineage: Bacteria > Pseudomonadati > Pseudomonadota > Gammaproteobacteria > Alteromonadales > Pseudoalteromonadaceae > Pseudoalteromonas > Pseudoalteromonas rubra. The sequence goes on along the minus strand of NZ_CP045429.1, from coordinate 2,316,989 downwards.
AATGAGTTTGCACTCATTCCTATGGCAGACATTAAAAAAGGCAACTGGTTTTCTAATGAAGACAGCACCATTGGTTATCAATTTTTGAATATTAACGACGTCTTCAGCGCTTATGCGGGTCTTGGCTACCGTAACGAAGGGTATGACAGCCTGTTTGGAGACAATAGCTCTAACAGCAAAGTGTTTGAGGGCTATGATGCGCCCGATGGTGAGCTGGTACTGAATTATGGGGCAAAGTTTTTATGGTTTGGTTTATCCGGCCACACTGACTTGTCTGATGAATCAGATGCAACCAATTTTGCACTGAGTGCAGAAGTTCCTTTGTATGAAAGCAGCCACGGGTTTGGTATTTCAGCACAGGCACAGGTACGTTGGCTCGATTCGGACTATGTGAACACCGTTTACGGAATAAGCGGTAAGAATATCAATGCATCAGTCGGCCGCACAGCCTATCAGACTGACGACAATGCGATAAACGTTACCTTTGGACTCAATGCGTATTATCAAATCACGCCTGAGGTAACATTGATTGGCAGTGTGAGCAGAACGGAGTTGGATGATGTTATCAGCAAAAGTCCACTCGTTGGCGATGATACGATGGACATAGCCTTCATCGGTGCTATGTATCAGTTTTAGTATGTAAGTGGCTTGTGTAAGCGCTGGATCAGTCACCCTGATCCAGCGTATTTTGTAACAAAGATTCTGTTTGAATCGCAATTTCTTTCATCTGAATGGCATATTGCTCCAGCGCTTTTTGCTCTTTTGTTTTTGCCTCAAACTTGGCAACGGGAACAGGGTACCCAGCCTGATCCATAGCGATAAAGCTGATTATGCAGTGATTGGTTTCTACCATATGTTGCTTTTGTGGATCACCGCAGCGTACCTGGATGAATATCTGCATACTGGTTTTGCCGGTATGTGCAATACGGGCGGAAACCTCCACAATCTGACCAACCAGAATAGGGCGGTGAAAACGCACACCCGCGACGGATACAGTAACACAGTAGGCACCACTCCAGCCTGCTGCACAGGCATAGCCCGCTTGATCTATCCACTTCATCACCACACCGCCATGTACTTTGCCACCAAAGTTTACATCTGTTGGCTCTGCTAAAAAGCGAAACACGACTTCCGATTGCTGCGCCATGGGGCACCTCATTATCTCAACGTTTGCTTAAGTATAGAAAAAAAGGGGCATTTTGCCCCGGCAATTTAGGATAAAGGGTGTTTACGGCAGGTAGCTGGCACCTGCCGGGTTGGATTACATATTTGGATAGTTGGGGCCGCCGGCACCCTCTGGAGTCATCCAGGTGATGTTCTGACTCGGATCTTTGATGTCACAGGTTTTACAGTGGACACAGTTTTGTGCATTGATCACAAACTGTTTATCGCCATTTTCAGTCTCGCTGACTTCGTAGACACCAGCCGGGCAGTAACGTTGAGCGGGCTCTGCATACTGCTCAAGATTAACCTGGATCGGAATGGTCACATCTTTGAGCTGCAGATGACAAGGCTGCTCTTCCTCGTGGTTAGTATTGGATAAAAACACCGATGAAAGCTTGTCAAAACTTAACTTTCCGTCCGGCTTCGGATAGCTAATTTCCTGCGAATCTTTTGCCAGTCGAAGAGATGCGTGGTCCAGCGTGGTATCTTTGAGTGTAAATGGCAATGAACCTGAAAACAGGTTTTGGTCAACCATGTTGTAAGCACCGCCTAAGATACGACCAAACTTGTGCATGGCCGGACCAAAGTTACGTGACTGATAAAGTTCGTCATATAGCCAGCTGCTTTTAAAATTGTCAGCAAATTCGTTTAACTCAGCACGATGAGCATCTTCTCCCAGCGCCGTCACAATGGTATCTGCGGCAATGATGCCCGATTTCATCGCCGTATGGTTGCCTTTGATTTTTGCGAAGTTCAGCGTACCGGCATCACACCCTATTAGCAGACCCCCCGGAAAGTGCATTTTAGGTAATGCATGAAGGCCGCCTTTTGCAATAGCGCGGGCGCCGTATGCAACGCGCTCGCCACCTTCCAGCGTGTCTTTGAATACTTGCTGATGTTTCATGCGCTGAAACTCGTCAAACGGGCTCAGATACGGGTTTTTGTAGTTTAGATCAATGATCAATCCGATCACGACTTGGTTATTCTCGGCATGATACATGAACGAACCACCATGGGTTTCGCTATCGAGCGGCCAGCCCGTGCCATGGACAACTTTACCTTCCTGATGTTTTGCCGGGTCAATTTGCCAGATCTCTTTAAAGCCAATACCGTAGTGCTGAGGGGTGGCGTCTTTATCCAGTGCAAACTGACTGATAAGCTGTTTGCCCAAGTGGCCACGACAGCCCTCTGCAAAGACAGTGTATTTGGCTCTCAGTTCCATACCTGGCATATAACTGTCTTTTGGCTCGCCATCTTTGCCAACACCCATATCGCCGGTGATGATGCCTTTCACTTCATCATCTTCAACTATCAGCGAGTGAGCGCTGAATCCGGGGAATACTTCCACGCCCAGTTGTTCAGCCTGTTCAGCCAGCCAGCGGCAGACATTGCCCATAGAGACAATATAATTGCCGTCGTTTTTAAACGTTTTGGGGACCGCAAAGTGCGGGATGCTGGTGGCTTTGTCCTGATCTTTAAACAGGTAGATTTCGTCCTCGGTCACTTTTGTTGTGACAGGGGCATTTTTTTCGGCCCAATCCGGGATTAATTCGTCCAGCGCTTTAGTTTCAAAGACAGCACCAGACAATATATGTGCTCCGACCTCAGAGCCTTTTTCAACGACACAGATCATCAGTTCTTGTTGTTTTTCCTGTGCTTGTTGTGCAAGTCGGATCGCACACGACAGGCCCGCAGGGCCCGCGCCTACAATCACAACATCAAATTCCATGGTTTCGCGTTCGACCATTTTTACCTCACATAGATTGACGGTAGTTTAACTAAAACGAGGCTTTAGTTTTGTTAAGGTTAAGCTAAGGTTATTTTAGGTTGACGTTTACGTCAACAGGAAGTAGTCTGGTTTCATTAAATTGTTTTGTTGACGTGTACGTCAGCCAATAGAATAACCAGATGATGGAGTAACCATGAAAGTACTTGTGCCAATCAAACGCGTGATTGACTACAATGTCAAGGCAAGAGTCAAGGCCGACAACAGTGATGTTGATCTGACCAATGTGAAAATGGCAATGAACCCGTTCTGTGAGATCGCGGTAGAAGAAGCCGTTCGCTTAAAAGAAGCAGGTAAAGCGAACGAAGTGATCGCTGTTTCAATCGGTGATAAAGCGTGTCAGGAGCAGCTACGCACCGCACTGGCCTTGGGTGCTGATAAAGCAATTCATATTGAAACTGATGCAAAACTTGAATCCCTACATATAGCCAAACTTCTGGCAAAGTTGGTAGAGCAAGAAAGCCCTGAACTGGTTATTTTGGGTAAACAGTCTATCGATTCTGACAACAATCAAACTGGTCAGATGTTAGCTGCATTAACTAAACGTCCTCAGGGAACCTTTGCATCTAACGTTGAAATTGCAGATGGTAAAGCCGTTGTGACTCGAGAAGTAGATGGTGGTCTGCAGACCGTGGCCTTGAACCTGCCTGCGGTTGTAACCACAGATCTTCGTTTGAATGAGCCTCGTTATGCCTCATTGCCAAATATCATGAAAGCAAAACGTAAACCGCTTGATGTTATCGCAGCAGACACGCTGGGCGTTGACCTTGCGCCACGTATTGAACTTGTGCGTGTGGAAGAGCCTGCTAAACGTGAAGCGGGCATCATTGTTGAGAGCGTAGAAGAACTGGTCAATAAACTAAAAACTGAAGCTAAGGTGATCTCATGAGCGTACTAGTCATTGCTGAACACGAAAATGGTGTATTAAAGCCTGAAACGGCAAAAGTCGTTCATGCAGCTAGTCAGCTTGGCGCTGAAATTGATGTTCTGGTTGCGGGTAATAATGTGGGTCCTGTTGCAGAGGCTGCTGCACAAATCGCCGGTGTAAAGGCGGTAAAGCTGGTTGACGACAGTGTGCTAGAACATCAACTAGCAGAAAGTACCGCTGATCTGGTGATTACGCTGGCTGAAGGTTATAGTCATATTCTGGCAGCGGCTTCAACCACGGGTAAAAACATCATGCCGCGCGTTGCTGCTTTACTGGACAAATCACAACTTTCTGAGATTGTCGGGGTTGTTGATGCCGACACCTTTATGCGTCCGATCTACGCAGGTAATGCTATTGCGACAGTTAAGTCACTGGAAGCGCAGAAAATCATTACTGTTCGTGCCAGCGCATTTGATGCGGCTGGTGAGCAGGCACCTGTTGCTGTTGAGACACTGGCTACCTCAGTTGAAAATACCCAAAGTAGTTTTGTTGGTGTTGAACAAACAGAATCAGAGCGCCCTGAGCTGACGGCGGCACCTGTTGTTATCTCAGGTGGTCGAGGTATGCAAAATGGTGAAAACTTCTCATTGCTTAACGGCATTGCTGACAAATTAGGCGCTGCTATTGGTGCATCTCGTGCGGCGGTTGACGCCGGGTTCGTACCTAACGATATGCAGGTAGGTCAGACAGGTAAAATTGTTGCACCAGACTTGTACATTGCTGTTGGTATCAGCGGTGCAATTCAGCATCTTGCAGGCATGAAAGATTCGAAAGTCATTGTTGCCATCAACAAAGATGCCGAAGCGCCAATTTTCCAGGTGGCTGATTACGGCCTGGTCGCAGACTTGTTCGACGTCTTACCTCAGCTTGAACAAGCTTTGTAAAAACAAATTCTGGTTGTTAAAGCCGTGAGTACCTTCGTACCGCGGCTTTTTTCATATTTATTGCTCATCAAACCTGATTGGCCATTCTTATCACGCAATGGCAGCAAAATAAATTTATAAGTTACTAGCTCTCACTTTATTTTCTAAACCCTGCGGTGTTTATGAAACCGCAATGATGGGGTGTTATGCACTGCTTACCCTCAGTCAGTTACTCTAAGCAAAAGTGGCAGGGATCATGTAGTTAGCGAACCATGGTTGCAGCATAGCGAATAACTGAGCAATGTTCTTACCGGGTTAAAATAGCTCATGGAAGTGTTTAGGTGCGCGGAAGAATCCAGCTTTTTTCATAAATGCCAGCAGGTTAAAGCCTGAGGAGGGGACATTTTAGCTCAAATTGGCTTTAAATGGCCCTTTTTGCCGTTAAATAGAGGCTGTACCCACAGGAATTGCAATAATTCGGTCATTGAGCCCGGTTAAGGTCTTCGCGGATTTTATAAACGACTCTTCCTGTGCGAGAAAAAATATGAAAAATAATCTACCTTCCGTGATTTCTAAGGCCTGTGCGGGCGTTGCTTTAGCACTTGGCGTGATGAGTGCACCAGCACTTGCTAATACGTTGCAAGGTGAACTGACGGATCAGCAAAACAAAGCCCGCTTTGAAGGGGCTAAAGTTATTATTAAGGAGCTGGGGCGTGAAGTCAGCTCCGAGCGTAATGGTGAGTTTAGGTTCATCAATCTGCCAGCCGGTACCTACACGCTTGAAGTACGCTATATCGGCGCGCAATCTGTCACAAAACAAGTGGTGATCAAAGACAATGAAGTGACTAAAACCCGGGTGCAGCTTAGCGCCTACCAGGGAGAAATGGATAACATAATCGTTAAAGGACAACGCGCAGGGCAAGCAGGTGCATTGAACCGGCAGAAAAATGCGGATGGTATCAAGTCTATCGTCAGTGCAGATAGCATCGGACAGTTACCAGATCAGAATGCGGCCGAGGCATTGCAGCGTCTGCCGGGTTTGTTTATCGACCGAGATCAGGGTGAAGGCCGTTTTGTTGGGATCCGGGGAATTGATCCAAATCTCAACAATGTGACTATCAATGGCGCAGCTGTACCTTCTCCGGAAGGTGGTGTGCGCAGCGTTGCAATGGACGTGCTGCCAAGTGAAATTATTCAGAGTCTTGAGGTGAGCAAAACAGTCACCCCAGATATGGATGCCAATGCGATTGGTGGCAGTATCGAAGTGAAAAGTCTGAGTGCATTTGACCGTGAAGGGGAAAGCTACAGTTTCAATGTTCAGGGCGCTTACAATGAACAGGTTGAAAAAAGCAGCCCCAAACTGTCCGCTAGCTACAGCGATATTTATGACATTGGCAGCCAGACTCAGCTGGGCGTAGCGACGGCGGTATCCTGGTTTGAACGAAAGTTTGGCTCACATAATATGGAAACTGATGGCGGCTGGATGGAGTTGGAAATGGAAGATGCCAATTCCGGCGAAGAAGTGGCTTTTTTTGGTGCAGAGGAAATTGAACAGCGTCACTATACCATCACCCGAGAGCGCCTGGGAGCTGCCCTGAATTTGGATCTGCATCAGGGATTGTTCAATAAGTACTATCTGAGAACCATGTACAGCGAATTCTCAGACGACGAGTTCCGTCTGCGCAATGAATACAAGTTCGATAAAGGCAATTATTTAAGCGGGCAATCAGGCGATACGATGGCGTACTTTAGCGGTGCTGAAATGGACCGGGACAGCAAAGATCGTTACGAGGAACAAAGCATTTTGTCTGTGGTCGCGGGTGGTGAGCATCTGATCAAAGACTGGTTTGTAGAATACAGTCTGGTTTACTCAAAATCAGACGAGCAAGAGCCTGATCGACTGGATATAGCGTTTGCCGGAGAAGATTTGACTCTGGGCTATGCCAGCCTGGGAGACACCCCGATTTTGTCTCGTAGTGAGGCCGCACATCAATTAAGCCGTTTTGAACTCGACGAAATTGTTCACGAAAATAATCTGAGCGAAGATGAAGCAACCAGCTTTAAATTAGATCTGACTAAAGATCTGGTTATCGCTGGACATAATGCAGAGCTTAAGTTTGGCGCTAAGTATCGCGACCGTGAAAAGCTGAACTCAGTCAACGCTGTGGTATACGATGGCGGGTTTGATGATGTGACGGCAGAGCAGTTTAAAACGGGTGCACCAGAGTATGACCTGGGCGACTTTGGTCCGGGCTTATCCGAATCCGGATTGCAGGCCTACTTTGCGCAAAATCAGGCATCCTTCGAGCGAAACGATCAGGAAACCGATATCGAGTCAAAGGGTCGTAGCTATCGCTCTGAAGAAACCGTCAGTGCGCTGTATGCCATGGTCAATATTGATTTTGGTAAACTAAACCTGATCACGGGTGTACGTTACGAGGATACTGACTACACCACGCGGGGTTATCAGGTTTCACTGGAAAAAGATAAATTAGCAGACACAGAGCAAGTCAATATCACCCCTTGGGAAGTTGAGAAATCCTACGATCATTTGCTACCCAATCTGACTCTGCGTTACGAGCTGGGCGATGATCTGATTTCACGCTTTGCTTATACCCAAACCATTGCACGTCCGGGATTTGAAGAGGCTGCAGCCTACCAGTTACTCGAAAGTGAAACAGATGAAGACGACGGACAGGTGGTGACAGAGCGAGAAGGTGAAGTTGGCAATCCAAACTTGGACCCGTATGAGTCTCAGAACCTGGATTTGTCCATTGAATACTACACAGGCAGTATTGGCGTTATGTCTGCTGGATTATTCCACAAGCAAATCGATAACTTTATCACTGAGCAGGAAGTGCAGGATCAGGCACAGTGGGCGGGCTATAAAAAGGTCATGCAATTCGTGAATGGTGGCGAGGCAGACTTAACAGGTATTGAGTTGGCTTACAGCAAAAACTTCAAAAATGGCCTGATGCTGTCAGCTAATACCACCTTAATTGACGCAGATGACAAATTGACTCGTCAGTCGGATACAGTGGTAAACCTGATGGTTGGATACGAAGATGACACCTTAAGTGCGCGCCTGAGTGGTAACTATAAAAGCAAAGCCTATCTGAGCACTGAAAATGATGCACGTGTGTATCAGGATGACCACATGCAGTTAGATTTGAGCGTTAAATACTACTTCAATGAGCAAATGCAGATGTACTTTAACGCCGTCAATCTGACGGATGAACCACTCTACATTTATCACGGTGAGCAAAAATATAACTTCCAGTATGAGCAATATGGTCGCTCATTCGAACTGGGCTTTACCTATAACTCATTCTAATCCTTGTTGGAGCGTGCCGGGCTGATCCGGCACATTTAAAATTATGACTTTAAAATATATTGCACTTTCCTGCCTGAGCGTTTCTGTATTGATATCGAGTCCTGCGATGTCGGCCAATGTTTCTTTCCTGGCGTTTGGTGACGGGGGGTATCACCCGGATTACCCTAAAGAAAAACACATTCAGAAGCCCAAAAATAAAACGCAATTTATTGCGGCTGAAAAAGCAGATTGGCTCGAAGAGCATCGCCCGCTGAATGAGTTTAATCATGCCCCCATATATATTTACCCTGACACGGACATAGCCACCGAGCAGACCGGTGCGATAGCAACTGGTAAGGCGATGGCAACCTTATGCCAGATAAAACGGTGCGATTTTGCCATTCAACTGGGCGACAATATTTACCCTGATGGCGCCGGCGCGAATGATGGTAAAGACGATCAGCAACGTATGAACGATCTGATCTTAAAACCGTTGCAGCCGCTATTTGCGCAGCAACCAGAGTTAGTTGTGTACTCTGCTCTGGGCAACCACGACTGGAAAACATCACGTAAAGGGGTGAAGTTGCAAACTGAATGGATGGCAAGTCAGCCAAATTTTACCATGTCTGAGCGAGGTTACTACAGCTATACCAAAGGAGAGCCGGGTAATGATGTTGAACTGTTTGTACTCGATACCAATATGCTGCTTTCGGGCCAACACTACTATGAGATCCCGTTACGCCCGGACGGCAGCGAACAGGGGTTGGCCAGTGCTCTGGCTGCTGGGCAGGCAGAGGTTGAAGACATTGAGCGTCATGAAGAGCCGGTTAATGGTGAAGATCACCGGCAATTAGCCTGGCTGGCCGATGGCCTTAAAAATTCTAAAGCAAAGTGGAAACTGGTGTACGGACATCACATATTATGGTCGATAGGTGGCACTAAATATGATGAAGGCCATGTGTTGAGACGGCTGATTTTGCCCGAGTTATGTCAATATGCAGATGCCTACATTGCGGGTCACGAACATGATCTGGAGTTATTAACGGATGATTGTAGCCGCGTAATGCCGGGTAGTTCTAAACCTAAACTGCCCCTGATAATCAGCGGGGCAGCTGCAAAAATGCGTGGTACCCATACACCGTTTGCGCAGCAACAGGAAAGGCGCTATCCCGAATACGATCTGGTGTGGTCTAAAAGCTTTATTTGGGGATTTACACACATTGAACTGGATAATGATCAGGATAAGTTGAATGTGTCTTTTTATACCACTCCCCATGATCAAAGCGGTAAGCTCGAGGCCGAGCAGACATTCAGTTTCGCAAAACGCAGTGACTGATGACAACTGGGGTGACTCCGCAACTTGACATGCGTGTTACCCCAGAAAAATTAATTTGATGTAGTTCAAAAAAATCATGGTATTCGGTAATTTGCACTATAGTTAAACTCACACAATACGATACCTATATCGCTTGCTGTCATTAGTCGTGTAGAGCGTCGTTATGGTCGAATATGAGTTGAGTTGCCAATGAATACCAATGATCCCTCGATGGAAGAAACCCTGTTTTTTGGTCAGTTGTTAGAGAACTCTTCTCCAATTGAATTACTCAAACAAATACTGATGCGCTCACACCACGCCATAGTCGTCACAGATGCGGATCGTAACCATGGATATCGGATTGTTTATGCAAATCGGGTATTTTGCCGTCATACAGGCTATGAGCTTGCAGAACTGATAGGTCAGTCAACGGCCATTTTACAGGGACCAAAAAGTAATCGCAGAGTCCTGGCCAGGTTGAGTCCGGCACTGGAGGAAAATGGCTATTTCTATGGGTCTTCAGTTAATTATCGAAAAGACGGCTCAATGTATCCAGTGGAGTGGAATATCTCGGCAATCACCAATGAGGCAGGAGAGGTCACTCATTATATTTCGTTGCAAAAAGACCTGACGAACATGCGTCGTCTGGTCAGGCAAATACGTGAATCAACCGATGTCTTTAAACAGTTTTATCAGGATTCAGCGCGTCAGGGTAATCGCTTTGGCGATGCTTCTGACTCTGTGCTTCGGGCCTTAAAAAGAAGTGCTAAGTTGTTAAACGGCAGATTGCACCTGAAAGACAATGTTGAGCTATTTCAGGAAGCTTTTCCGTATCAGGAACCTGATGAAAACAGTTTCGATGAGCTGTTTTTTGACCTGGACGAACCATCAGAAGGAGGCACAGATCAGCGATTGAACAAGCAAGCGCTGACTGCTGAAGATTTTTGGGCGGACAGCCCAATTGAAGAAGATGATGTTGAATCTATCGTCGGAGCGCTTAATGAGCTGGAATCAGAAACAGGCTTGATAGAGCTTAACGGTTACTCTGAGGCCCGGTTTAAAAATGTCGCGCGGCTATACAAAGAGCTCGCAAACACATTGTATTTTTGTATTGAATTTAATGACGGTGCATTAATGATTGATGAGGTTGCAGAGCGTTTGGACAGCCAGGCAACGGATCCATCTTTTCCTATTGAATTTTTGCTGATGTTTAACAAAGATATCAGTAGTTGGTTGAATGACGTGTTTGTTGAGCGTAAAGCCGATAATGTGTTTGCCGGGGAGAGCAATGCCATTATGGCTGGCGAGCAGTTGTTGTCCCTTATCGGCGGTCAATAATTGCTCTACTAGGTATAAAACACTACCCAACTACTGATATTTACCATCCGACGTGCCGCACTGTGATTTTGAATACAGCAGTGTAGTATTTATTCACTTGCCAATGTGGAAAGTCGCTGCTAGTATTTAGTTTCCATATTGGAAAGTAAAGGAATGACAATGAATAAAGACAATAAGGTAGGGGTGGGATCTGCTGAAGCCCTGTTGGCGATGTCGGCCGAAGGTAAGAGGTTTGCCCTGTTGAAATTCAGACCACCTGTTTGGCTCAACGGGTTAATAAGTGTGTTAGCTGCACTTGCAACTGCGGCGAGTGCCCAGGCAAGTCACAGTAGTATGTGGACTTTCGTAACTTTCGTGTCTGTAGGTACATTAATTGTACTGGTAATGAGTTGGTCTTTTTATCTAAAAGGTGTGGGTATAAAAGCAAAAAGCATGGCTTCCAAGTCGCAAGCCGGAGTCCGCAATATTGCGCTGGCTTTTACGAGTGCATTTATCGTGTTACTAGGCCACTATTTTACTGAACAGGGGGACTGGCACTTTGCATACGCCGCTGGGATTATGATTGGCTTGCTGAGTTTTGTTGTGCTGTATAAGCTTCCTACAGGGGAGTGGATATCGCAGGATAAAGCCAATGACTGAAGCGTGTTTTGATCCGCTGATCCATGCACATAACCGTTTGCAGATCTGCGCATTACTCGAAAGCGTAGCCGAAATGGAGTTTTCTTTAGTAAAGGCACAGCTGGAGGTCAGCGATTCGGTTTTATCTAAGCACGTAAAAGCCCTAGAGCAGGCTGGCTATCTCACAGTCAATAAACGAACCAGCTTTGCTCGTCAGCGCACCTGGCTCTCTTTGAGTGTACAAGGAGAAGCCGCTTATCGGGGGCATGTTGCTGCATTACGAGAGATTGTTGGCCTCTGAGGTTGTTAGAAACAAAGTAAGCCCGCAGCTGTTAGAAAGTCGGGGCGTTTTTGTACTTAACTAAAGGGTAAACTGCATGGTGGTTGATCCTGAAAAGCCGAGCAACCAGTTCAGATATGGAAAGTAGTCTGTTTCAACTACAACAAAACCTTTCGCTTCATACAGTTTTTTTGCTCTGGGGTTGCTGTTGATCACATCCAGGCGGATTGATGAATAGTGATGTGACTGGGCATAACTGATAATGCTGTCCAGTAACTGAGTGCCAATGCCTCTGCCGCGATGTGACTCTGTAATTGCTATACCGTCCATCACTAACTCTCGCGATTTTGGCTGGCGCTCATATAAACTAAAAATAACGCAAGCACGTATTCCACCGAGTATGCCAAGGTGTTTGAATAACCCTATAAAATCGATGCCTGATGTGAGTGCACCATTTTGGTCACTAAAGCCTGCGACTCCAACTGGTTGGTCATTATCGAAAGCTATGAAGGAATACTCGGGCATAAAGCAATCTGCGAGTATGACGAGCCGCTTTGCCTTGTCGGGGATTGCACGAGCAAACTTAGCACCAAACGCATCGTCGTAAATTTGCGCAATGGTTTGACTGTGTATGATATCCCAACCGTGTTCAATGTTAATCTGCATTAGGTGAGCATTCATAATTTTTCACAATGTGCTGAACAAGCTGCCAAGTTTATGTTTGAAGGATACTTAAGTATGCTTTTTATCTCAATAGCTTCGAGAGCACAAGTCCATCCAAATTGCACATATCTCCATAAGCCTGAAGTGCTTTGATAGCACCCCTTAGTTCGCATCGGTTAAACTGGATATTGAATTGCTCGAACCAGACTAGCCCGTTCTCGCCTCCTTTAAAGTTCCAATAAGATCTTCAAGCACTGTGGCCATTGATTCACTGAGTTGTGACACCTAATGACATTCCTGGTTTTTTGTATTCGTTATTGTGTTCAAATAAGGTGGGAAAGTGAAAAGGATAACAAACGAAATACTGAGAGAGCGTTTGCACCCCCTCAGCGCTTGTCATTGAAAATTACAATTTTTCAAGGATGACTTCTGCTTTACTGACCTCAAAGGTTTTCGGTGCTTCAACCAGAAGCTCTGTCACTACACCATTGTCGATTATCATGGCATAGCGCTGTGAGCGGATCCCACCAAACCCTTCAGTGTCCATTTCCAGCCCCAATGCTTTAGTAAAGCTGGCATCGCCGTCACCGAGCATCATTATTTCGCTCGCATTATGCGCTTCTCCCCAGGCTTTCATTACAAATGCATCATTTACAGACACACATGCAATGATATCGACACCTTTGGCTTTGATTTTGTCGGCCAGAGCGACGTAACCAGGTAAATGGGCCGCTGAGCAGGTTGGTGTAAATGCGCCAGGTAGTGCAAACAAGACCACTTTTTTATCTGCAAACAGAGCGTCGCTGTGATGCGTGACCATGCCATCTACAGTCAATTCACTTAATGTCGTCTTAGGTAAGGCTTGCCCTTGTTCAATCATGATTTTCCTCATCGGATATTACTAAGATTACGCTTATTTTAGACTTAAAATTGCAGGTTAAACACAGATAAAATGCAGGGTTAATACATGTTTTTGCGATTATTTTGGTTTGACAGTGATAACCTGGTAGACCCAGGTTATCACTGACTTTGGGGCGTTATTTGGTAGAGCCATGTATAGAGTTAAAAATATGGCTAACGCCAGCGTTTTTGGTAGGGCCTGAATACGCATGGCAATCAAAGCAGTTTGTCGCAGGTGTCAAGTTGTGTGGACCCGTATAGACCACTTCATTGAACTTGCGTCCTTGTTGTGCGTTGGTTTCCATGGTGGTGTTGGCTAGCTGAATGGAGCCGCGCTGATTATTGCGGTTGCTTGAGGGCTGAGTGACATCGTTCAACCAGAGCCCACCCACCAGTTCATACTTTGCGAGTACACGTAGTGAATTATAGGTAGGCATACGCTTAAACACTTTATTTAGTTGCTCATTAAGGGAGATAATATTAGCTCTGTTATGCTCGGCCTGGTTGTCGCCCTTAGCTGTACCTTGCGCGTAAACCTGACAGACCTCTGTGGGCGCGCCCGTTAACGGGGAGTCACCTTTTTTGTCGGGATCTAGGGTTTTGTTGAATTCACAGTTTGCATCCGGGGTGGGCAACGAGGCGGTACATTGCTCGCTGGCAAAGCTCCAGCCGGAGATGGGCTGGTTGGCCTTTTGACAATCCGGCGCATTGTATTTGTGCTCAAAGGTAGCCCAGATAAATTCGGGGTGTTCTGGGGTGCTAATTACCAAGTGGAAGCCAACCATGCCATATAATTCATCGGCATCCAGCTCTCCATTGTTATTGGTATCTGATCTTACCCAGACATAATTAGGTCTGTCTTTCTCAGTGATTTTGCGCCAGGAGGTTTTAATCTCGGTTGTACCGGCAGGTAATGTCGGTGAGCCCTTAGCGACATCACACATACCACTGTCAAACCGGGTTTCGTACAATACGATGTTGGCATTCTGGTCGTACAATACAGCATTGTTTAACGCCTGATTCATTTCATGAGGCGCTTTAAAGTCTTCACCTGTAGTATGGGGGTCTTTCCCACCCCTGACAAACAACTTAGATTGCAACGTATTGGGGGCACAAGAATCCTGGCCTCCACCAAGAAATATTCGATAGCGCTCCTCGTTCAAAAAGGTACGTTCATTGCCATCTGGCGCATTCACCAAAGAAATAAACCATTGCCAGGAGAATTGGTAAAACTGACACAAATTCTGCCCGCCACCTGGAATTTCACTGGGAGGATTATTGGGGTTTGTTACCCAGTTAATATTGGCCGGGCAAAACAGGGGATCCTGACTGGAAGCTGTATTTTCAGAGCCTGTAGGCTCGGTGGAGCAAGCCAGCAATGTTGTGATTGCAGCTGTTATTAGGGAAAGCTTAAGGGGGTGCATAACAATTCCTTTCAATATCGAGACGGTCCTTACTACTGTAGAGCAATCACAAGAAGTTACCATTACTGAGTATTACACAGATCAGATCACTTTGAGTTGAGTATGGGTTATCCGGATGATGTACCTGGTAAGTTCATCCAACCCTTGTTTGATGTGAAAGGGGACGAGAATTGTGATTTCGTGTAAACAAGCAAAGGGCTGTGTCGCAGCCCTTTGCTGTAGCGATAATTATGCTGATTCAGCGTTGTTACAAATTTCTGGTAGTTTTTCCAGAATGCGTGTGATCATATGTTGAGCAGCGTGTTCTGCTGATCCCACAAATTCGCTGTCTCCATTTGCCCAGTTAGAGTCTGAGTTAAACCCTCTGACATGATATTGGCCAGCAGGTTTACCGTTAATAGAGTAGCCCACTGTAGATACCGCCATACCATTAATATTTAACTGTTCGTTATAGGTGTATAGCATGTTCAATTTTGGTGTGACTTCAACAACGATATCTTTAGTTGTTTCTGGGAGCAGGGGGGCCACAACATTCTGATGCACAGTATTAAACCATTGCTGAACCCCTGTTGCGTTCACTTTCCAGCTGATTGCATCCTTGTTTTGGCGGATGTCTGAAACGGGATTTACAACATATGTGCATTTGGAATCGGCAAGTTTAGCTGCGATTTGTTGATGCGTTTTACTTACCTTTTTTGGGAGTTTGCTCACTTTCATCTCTACGTCGACAACAGCCAGAGCATTCGTTGAAAGTAGTGCAAGAGGAAGTAAAAGAGTCGTTAGTTTTTTCATTGTTTACGCCTTACATTCTTTCGGTAATTCTTTAACAAGTAAGTTGTCGGCCAAATTAACCAGTGAACCATTTTTGTCTCTGATTTGAACCCGCTTTCCCTCTCGCTCTGTAATCTTGCCTGAGCTTTTCATCTCACCTAATGCGTTATATCGGATATATTTGGTACCGGTAATGCATGACTCTTCCTGAGCCACTTTAATATCATGTTCTAGCATTTCTCTAATCTCAGACAATGCTGTACTGACTGTTGTTCTGTATAAATCTGCGTTGTTATCATTCCATAGACGGATTGAATCCATACCACCATTGCCTACATTATCTGAAATATAGGTAAATGAATTTCGGTACGCAGGCTTTGAAACAGAGACCTTGCCTTGCTTAGCCACATAGAGTGTCGCGTTTGTTTCAAACAAAACGACTTTGAAATTATCAAAAAACTGATAGTGGGTGAAAAGGTAAAGCGCAGCCTCACCTTCTTTCAGGGCAGATATTTGTGCTTTGACTTTATCATCATTAAGATATTTTGTTTCTGCGCTGTCTTTGGTGTCTTGCGCGTTAAACTCAGAGATAAGCACCGGATTAAACTCTTCAACGATCAACTTGCGGAAGTTCAAATCAAGCGTATTGTTCAACAAAGGGGCTGCTACGCCAAATGCACCGATCGCTCGGTCTTCATTTATGGATGAATCAATGGCAGAGGTGACTAATGCGCCAACCAGGCCACCTGCAACACCGCCACTGACACTATTAGATAAATTGACTGCGGGTCTGACTTCATCTTGTAGTACCAAATTGTAAGTATTGGTTTGCTTTGCGGCATCCCGTGTTTCTTGTGTCATAGGGATGTTCTTCATTCCCGAACACCCTTGTAAAATCAAGCCTATAGAGCTTATAAGTAGCAGCTTTTTCATATGTTAGTAGGTTTTGGTTGTTTGAAAGCTGTGCATTATATCGGTACCCTTTAGCAGGGTAAAGTATCAATTGACGCCTAGGTTTTCACGGCGGGTTGCCAAGTAACAATGCATGATAGTATTGGTTATTGACGTTCCGCAAAGTATGTCGTTACAGTTCCATCACTCTGCTGTAAAGATATTCTTATGTGAAAAACACATTAAGTGCGGCTTAATCCGACTGGTATTGTAGTAGCACTCAATCTTACCTCGACAACTAAATCACATATGAGGAGATAGCCCGATGAACAGGTACTGGCAGAGCGCTAGAAACGTGGCTTTCATCGTGCCTTGTATGACATTTGTCCTGTCTTATATTACTGAGTTGAGTTTACTTTTCTGTGCTATATGCCTTTGCTTGTTCATAATTCTAAGCCAAATAGCTCATTTACCTGAAGAGCTACCCGGTGGGCCGGACAACCCGGATGGTAATGAATTACATCCTAAATGGGTGGTCCTGGTGGCCGCTCTTTCGTCACTCTTTTTAGTTTCACTGGGCTGGATTTGTCCCGGTTTGTGGCATTACGTTGCGCTTATTAGCTAGCGTCTGGACCAGATGAGTACTCATGTTTAGCTTCTGTCCATATTGATAATGGAAGGCTAACAGCGCTAGTCGGACTTCATTTTCCCACCCAGAAGTTTATAGTGCTGGTACACTGTCATGTCGGCATCGCTGTACACAAGGAGCAAGCGCTATGAATCAAGAGTATACAATTCGTACTATGACCCGTGATGAGGTGAATTTAGCAATCGACTGGGCGGCACAAGAAGGCTGGAACCCGGGACTTGAAGATGCACATTGTTACTATCAGGCCGATCCTCAGGGGTTTCTCATTGGGCTACTGAATGATGAGCCGGTCGCTGTGATTTCTGCCGTAAAATATGGCAGTTCGTTTGGTTTTATCGGGTTTTATATTGTTAAACCTGAATACCGGGGCCAGGGGCTTGGGCTAAAAATCTGGCAGGCTGCAATGGCGAGACTGGATGGATGCAATATTGGTCTGGATGGAGTGGTTGAGCAGCAAGAAAACTACAAAAAGTCGGGTTTTAATTTTGCCTATTCAAATCGTCGCTATCAGGGCATTAGTCACAGGTTGGCATGCAGAGGCGCGGCAGACCTCGTAGCGCTTGATTCGCTGCCGTCTGAAATGATTAAGCAATTTTTAATGCCCTTTTTTCCTGTGCAAAGAAACGATTTTTGGCATGCCTGGCTTGGACAGAATAATGCTTTCTCGGTTGGTGTGATTGTTTCGGGAGAATTACAGGGGGCAGGTGTAATCAGACAGTGCCAGGAGGGCTATAAAATAGCGCCTTTGTTTGCCAAAAATGCGTCACAAGCAGTGGCTATCATTGGTGCATTGAGTGCCAAAGTAGCTGATGATAGTGCTGTATATCTTGATGTACCTACGTGTAACTCAGAGGCACTAGCGCTCGTTGAGAAACTCAACATGACGGCAGTATTTGACACGGCGAGAATGTATACCAAAGAGACACCGTCTGTTGGTATAGAGAAAACGTTTGGCGTGACGTCTTTTGAAATTGGCTAATTTGTTGAGTCAAAAAACTAAGATGGCGCACGATAGTGCGCCATAGTGCCAGATCACAGGCTAATGTTGTGTTCTAAAGTCAGTTCACATGGAGCGTTATCGCGCCCGAATGCAGACTCAATGAATAGCTCATCACCTTTTGAATGAGACAATAAAAAAGCATAATGGCTTACGCCTTTGTGCTTTTCTGATTCAGTATATTTGTCTAATGATGACTAATGTCCCTTTTAATGACAGCTGCTCAACTCAGACTGACTTTTGAAAATGTCAGGGAGATGGCATACCTCTCTCACCATCTGGATTTTATCTAAAGTTACCGTCATTGGTGAACCATTATCTCCATTCGGAAATAGAATTGTTGGGTCTAACCCGCCCCAGTACATCCCGGTTTGTACAACCAGAGGTATGTTTTCGGGTAAAGTCTGGATGTTTTGTTGATCTCCAAACTGTACAAAATCGGTTTCTTCCGGGCGTTTAATATATGACGTTACCCGCCCATTCAGCCCTGTATCCCATTTGATTTTCATTTTGATTAAGTAAGTTTCGCCTTCTCTTAAGCCAGACAGACTGCCCATTATGTGCTGCTGGTATTTTCTGACTGAGATACAGTTGTCGTCTTCATCTTTTTCAGCACAGTAAGTATTAGGCGCATTGCAATAAGAAGTACCCGTTAAAACGGGATTATCACAATCAACCTTTGTATTAACGTTCAGACTGATGTCGTTGAATTTATCGTCAGTATATCTCAGCAATACCGCATTATTGGGCGACAAATGCGGGTGTGCGCTGGTCGTATGAAACTGAGATATAAATACATAGCATTTATTAGACTTTTTCGATATGCACTCTTCTTTGGTGAGCATTTTGTCAATCGTAAACTCATAAGCATACCAGCTTGTGGCACCTGCACTTACATCAGCGCCATCTTCGTAATTGTCTCGGCCAAACGTAATTTCTGATTTTATACACCGGAAAGACTTAAAGTTAGTGTATGGGGTTTGGGCACCCGTGCAGTAGTCGT
The DNA here is from genome assembly GCF_005886805.2 of Pseudoalteromonas rubra. NCBI lineage: Bacteria > Pseudomonadati > Pseudomonadota > Gammaproteobacteria > Alteromonadales > Pseudoalteromonadaceae > Pseudoalteromonas > Pseudoalteromonas rubra. The sequence goes on along the minus strand of NZ_CP045429.1, from coordinate 2,298,086 downwards.
AAAACTGCTGATATGAATCAAGCTCGTCAGTAACCGGATCATTCAATTGCTCGCTCAATACCGGAGTTGTGAAACGAATTTTTTTGTCGCCGTTTACATCAACAATATTCCAGTCCCCGATGTGGTAAGTCTGGTGACTGGTAAAAGGCGACAAATCCGAATTGGTTGCATGAGTGAACTCTCCGTCAAATAGCATATTTCGATGTTTTACTTTGGCACACACGTCATTGCTGTACCGTCCAAGTACATCATATTTTCCGCGCACTCTAAAACACCAGTTACCCGGTTGATTTGGGTTAAACTGGTACTCGCCATGTTCAGGGTAATTGTCATGGTAAGCCGTTCCGTCCGGGCGCGTAACGTACAGCTTTACATACGAGAAATCAAGGTGTTCAAAGTCGGGTAATGTAGACCATCTAACAGCCAACGGATCACCTTCTACAGCCTCAGGAACGGGTGTAACCTTATGAGTAACCAAGCCGTTGACAGAGGTTTGTACATTCACGCATTGTTGCGCAGTAAACAAGCCAAATACGCCGTCGGTATTACCTCTAACCTGGAAGCACCATTGACCTGCTGTATTAGGCGTAATATTTATATCTGAAGCAGACAGATTCTGGAAGCTCCATGCCGTATCGGGTGCTTTAGTCCCGAGCTTTACATAAGAGAAGTTACGGTCAGAAAAAGCAGGTAAAGGTGCCCAGCTTACCTTTATCGGATTGTTCATGGCCACACTGGTAGGGACATTCAGAGAGTGCGTTACAAACTGTGATACAGAATCATTCACAGTCATACATCTTTGGGTGTTGTACAATCCAAATGTACCTCCCGACACACCGCGTACTTTAAAGCACCAGGTACCCTTTTGATCGGGTATAAATGTATAGCTACTACCGCCAAAATTTGGATAGCGCCAGCTCCCATTCGGTGAGCGGATCCCCAACTTAACATATGAGAAATCGGTTGTTGAAAATGCCGATAATGGCGACCAGGCAATAGTGGTGTTTTTATAGGTGTTACCTTTACTAGGGACGGACACGGAATGTGTAACTAAACCCGAAATGGAATCGCTTACGTTCATACACTGTTCGGAGTTGAAAAGACCAAATGCGCCATCATGCCAGCCTCTAACTACAAAGCACCAATTACCTGCTTTGCTTGGTTTAAATGAGTAGTTACTCGAGGACAGGTTGCGGTAGCTGTATCCCAATCCAGGCGCTTTTATACCTAACTTTACATGTGAAAAATTCAGGTTTGAGTAGTCTGACAAAGGCGACCAACTAACGGTACTGTTTTCGTATACGCTGCCAGAGCCAGGTGCTGATATTGAGTGCGTTACCTTACCGACTACAGGGTTTGCAAAAGCCGGGCTGGCGACTAAACCTGTTATGAGAGTCAGTGAGCTGATGGTATTGATCTGCTCTCTCCTCAGAGAAAGGACGTTGAGGAAATTCATTTATAATTCCTTTTGTTATTATTCAACACTTGCGTGTATTTTTATGTCGTGTGTTTTTATAGGTGGTAGGTTCCAAAATCTCAATTTTTCGAAGTAATAGAAACTGCCCACAGCATAGTATTTGTCATTGATACGTCATGCTAGTAAAGCCTGGCAATTAACGAAGCCTTTATTGTCGACATTTAATTATCCAGACTAGAATGACCAGAGCACTGTGCCTCCGGGTCACGCTATAGTCAACACCAAGGGGTTAAAAAACACCCTGCTTTATTTATTGCTATCTCTTGAGAAAGTTTACTGGGGTGGGCTATGGCCAGACAATCTGGCAGCGGTTGAACTGGGTGAAAAGCTTGCCATGAGGCCTGTATTGTATACGGCAAAAATTTATATCAGTTATACCCAACAAATTAATATCGATAAAACGCTTGGCGTGGCCTCCTTCGAGATAGGATAAACACCGCCCAGAAAGGCGCATCACCTTTGCGCCTTTCTCTAGAATCACTCTAGTTGACTAATTTTTATTTTTAATCAAAGAAATTGAGGTCGCTTCAATTTGGATTTTTTCCTGCTTGAACAGACCACCGATGGCTTTTTTAAAGTTGGCTTTGCTGGTGGAGAAAGTTTTCTTAATCAGCTCAGGGTCTGATTTGTCACCAAGTGGTAGAAACCCATTGTTATCTTCCAACTTTTTAAGGATCTGTTCGCCAAGATCTGAGATTTTATCCATGCCGGGTTTTTCGAGTAAGATATCAATCTTATCATCTTCCTGAACTTGTTTTACATAACCTGTCATGCGTTGACCGATATACATGCGTTTAAATACGGTATTGAAAAATACCATGCCAAAGTGTTGTTCGTTGACAATGACTTTGTAGCCGAGATCAGTTTTAGCGGCGACAATTAAGTCAACTTGCTCAAATTTCTTGTATTGCGCAGGCGTCTTATTTAAAAATTTCCCAAGGTTACTTGAAGCACACAGACGTTTACTGGCGTTATCCAGGTAGAGCTTTACCAGATAGCTGTATCCTTCGCGCATTTTTGGTTTTTGCTCGTTGTATGGTGCTAATACATCTTTACTGATCCCAAGATCTAAGAAGGCACCCACTTTATTAATCTGCTTGGCGCGCAGCAGGGCGAACTCGCCCAGTTGCGCAAGCGGCTTTTGCGTGGTGGCGCAAGGGTGGCCCTGGTTGTCACTGAACACAAATACTTCAACGTTGTCACCCGCTTCGAGGTGGTCCGGTAGTTCTTTAAGCGGCAAAAAAACATCGCCTTGTTCTTTGCCATCCAGGTATGCGCCTTCGGCACAGATCTCTTCGATCATTAAAAACTGTGTGGTACCTAGCATGTTTATTCCTCGGTTGGCTTCTTAGGCTTTCTTCTTAGTGGTGCGTGTCCATCGACATCAAACGGTGCCGGGATCGCCTTTTTCGGTTGTTGTGGTTTGCGCTTAAGGACGCGCTTTGCCTTAGCTTTGGTGTCAGCTGGCTTACGCTTGATATTCTGTTTAGGCTTAGTTACCTTGGGCTTAAAGCCTTTAAACTTGGCTTCTAACCCTTCAACAGACTGAAACTGGACTGTTTCTTTAAGATAAGCAGCAATGGCTTCGTAACTTTTCCAATCTTTAGGGCCTACAAAGGAAATCGCGTCTCCCTTGAAACCAGCACGCCCGGTACGACCAATTCGGTGAACGTATTCTTCTGCCTGCTTGGGTAAATCAAAGTTGATGACATGAGATACATTTAACAGATCGAGGCCTCGCGATGCCACGTCTGTGGTAACCAGCACTTTAAACAAGCCACGGCTAAATGCATCCATAATATCCAGACGCTTGCTCTGTGCCAGGTCGCCGGCCAGCGCAACGGCCTTTATTCCCAGTTCATTGAGCATGTCGCTGAAGCGATTAGTATCTTGTCGAGTCGCAGTAAAGATAATACACTGTTTTACATCGCTTTGTTGTACAAAATGTTTAAGTAGTGCTTCTTTATGATCCAGGTGGTCAGCAAAGTACATTGCCTGGCGAATATCGTCATGCTTTTCGTTACTGCCACTGAGCAGGATCCGTTTTGGCGATTTTAGCAGATCTCTTGATGTGATCTCGACCTGAGCATGCTCAAGCGTTGCAGAGAATAATAACGTCTGACGTAAGCGGTGATCAGCTGCGTTGTTAATTGTAGACAGTTGCTTTTCAAAGCCTAAATCAAGCATCCGATCGGCTTCATCAAAGATTAACAATTCAAGGCCATGAAGCTGTAAACTGCGTTGCTCGATATGATCGGTAATACGACCCGGAGTACCAATAACAAAGTGTGGGTCTTTACGAAGTGCTTTTACCTGGTCGTTAAAGTTCTCACCACCGAGAACTTTAGTACAAGACATGGCGGTACCCGCAATTAACAAACGGCATTGGTTGAATACCTGTGTGGCGAGCTCTCGGGTTGGAGCAACGATCAGCACTCTTGGGTCTCGTTTACTGAGCGCCTTTTGTTTCATCACGCGTTGTACGGCAGGCAGTAAAAATGCCAGAGTTTTTCCGGAGCCCGTTTTTGACTGAGCAAAGGTGTCATGCCCGGCAAGGGCTGTAGGGATGGCCTGAGCCTGGATCTCGGTCGGGGTTGTGATCCCCTGGTGTTCTAATTGTTTTTCAAAGCGCAGGTCAAGACCCAGTTCGGAAAATCTCAAGGTACTTTTCTCCAGTAATTATTTTCTAAAACGCAGCATTATAACAAACTAACTTCCACTACCACCATAACTTTGCAGCGCTTTGTGTGAGTTCTTTGACCACCGGGGGCAAACGGTTTTGCAATTATCCTTAAAATCCGTAAAATATCGCGCCTGGCGCCGGATTTGCGATCCGGTTAAGTGCTTACACGTCGTGCTTAAGTGTAGGCTGTTATAAAGCTTATTAAAGAGAAAGTTATGAATAACCATTTTGTTGTATGTGCTTTGTACAAGTTTGTGTCTTTGCCAAATTATCAGGCGATCCGTCAGCCCTTGCTGGATGTCATGGAAGCCAATGAAGTGCGTGGCACTTTATTACTGGCAGAAGAGGGGATCAACGGTACCGTTGCCGCAAAGCGCGAAGGCATTGATGCTTTACTAGCGTGGCTGAATGAGCAACCGGGTCTGGATAATATTGTTTTCAAAGAATCATACGACGAAACCTGCCCATTTTATCGCACTAAGGTCAAGCTGAAAAAAGAAATCGTGACAATGGGTGTTCAGGGCATCGATCCTAAAGAAGTGGTTGGAACCTATGTTAAGCCACAGGATTGGAACGCATTGATTTCTGACCCTGACGTGGTTTTGGTTGATACGCGTAATGATTATGAGATTGAAATCGGTACGTTCAAAAATGCCATCGACCCGAATACAAAAACGTTTCGCGAATTCCCAGAGTGGGCCGAGAAGAACCTGGATCCCGCAAAACATAAAAAAGTAGCCATGTTCTGTACAGGTGGCATACGCTGTGAAAAGTCCACTGCCTATATGAAGGAGCAGGGATTTGATGAAGTTTACCACCTCGAAGGCGGTATTCTTAAATATCTGGAAGATGTGCCTAAAGAAGAAACGATGTGGGAGGGCGAGTGCTTTGTATTTGATAACCGCGTTGCCGTTGACCACGATTTGAACAAAGGCTCATATGATCAGTGCCACGCATGTCGTATGCCGATCACCGCAGAAGAAATGCAGCGTCCGGAATATATGGAAGGTGTATCCTGTCATCACTGTCATGATAATGTGACCGAAGAGCAAAAAGCCCGTTTTGCAGAGCGTCAAAGACAAATGGAGCTGGCAAAGCAACGTGGTGAAGGCCATATCGGTCATGAGGCACAGGAAACTTTACGTGCCCGTAAAGAGCAAAAACAAGCGAAGAAAGACGCGCAGCGCGCTAAATCAGCTTAAAATTGTTTATTAAGATCATAAAAGCCAGCACATTGCTGGCTTTTTTAGTTTATAAATCAAGTGAATTTGGTTTGTGTATGGTTATGAAAACTGCCAAATCTTGTCAATTATTCAATGAGGTCACTACAGTCAGTGTGGGCTTCGCGACAATAACAAGATTCGTAAGCACACGTGCCGCTGTCAGTGCGACAGTTTAAAGAGTCGTTGCCTATCTAAAATGTCATTGCAGAATTAAGTGATTAAGATGACTTAAAGTTGCTTTATTTTCATTTCTAAACTTTTTTTGCTTACAGACTATCTACTTAAAGGTGGTATCTGAGCAAGGGGAAACGATTACGCCCATTCTTTAACTGATTAATTTTACCTCTTCAGCCAGTGCTTTTATCCAGGCTGGCGCATGTCGCCGGTAAATTAAACACACCTGTTCAGTATCGTTCTTCAGGTTTGAAGCCACTTCAAGCTGAGTGAGTTGCCAGGCCTCAATCATGTAATCAGGCAAAAAAGCAACGGCCAGCCCGCATTTCACAAGTTCGCACAGCGCGGCGTAATCGTTAACAATCCACTTTATTTCTCTTTTTAGATTGCTGTGTGGCCAGCCATCACAACTAAATCCACGTAATTCCCCACAGAATGGAGACGTATTTGGCACGGCGAATGGGTAGTTCGCAAGCTCAGCTGAGGTGACTGAATGTTGGCTGGCCAATGGATGGGTTTTACCAACCGCTAACTTCAAGGTCAGCTCTCCAATAGTGACCATTTCGAGATCCTCATTCAAACGGGATTGGATTAGCTGAGTTGTCAGTGCTATATCAACCAGGCCTCTTTTAACTTTATCGAGCGCAGTGAGTTCGAAGTCGGTTTCATATTCTATTTGGATATCGCAAGCCTTGGCGCCGATACTGCCTACCCAGCGATATTGGAGGATAGCTGGCGCTGAGACACGGCAATTAAAAACAGGGGTTGTCGGAGTCAACATGGCTTTTACGTTATCTTTAAGGTCTAAAATCTTAAGTGCCTCAGGTAACAGGCGTTTACCATTTTCATTAAGGAACAGCTGCTTTCCAACTCGGTCGAATAGCAATATACCTAGTGAAGACTCCAATTTTTTCAATGACTTGGATAATGCACCAGGTGTAGTGTGCAAGTTGGCTGCCGCACTCTGAAGCGTCTTTGCATTCGCAATCTCGACAAATCGAGTTAATTCTATTATTTCCATTTTGGAATCATCAATGCCTACTTGGTAACGATGTGGAACTAAATATACCTTAAACTTGTCAGGAATTTGATAAAAAAGAGGATCTTTCATTGCTTAGATGGCTATTGGTATTATTTACGCCGGTTGTGTTCTCTCATCAGCACAGCAGTTTTGGTGTGCATGGACTTGCGCTGGTATATGTAGAGCACAAAATTATTGCTTCACATTTGCCACTTCCGAGGGGAATGCATGCTCGGCAACTTATCTTTGAAGTGCAAGCTGAAGAGCAACACCAAGAATCTTTGGTGCAGTTAATTAATTCAAACTCTTTAGTGACGTTTGCTCCGAGAGCCTTCGAACTTGACAAGTTACGCAGTGGGGAGTTAGTTCGGGTGAAAGGCCATGTCTATCAGGGGCATTTTGAACGAGGTGGTGTTCAAGCGCTAACCGGGCTGACACTCAAAGTAAAAGAGATATTGCTCGATGAGCCTGTGGCGCTGGCTGATAATGGCCAGTACTACATCTTACCACTCACCATGAACGATTGTTTGCTAGTGCATAAAATCGGCCATCTCCCTAGTTTCGATCAGCTTATTCAAGTGAGGTGTCGTGACCATGCAAGTTTACCGCGGTTGCTGGAAAGTATGACTGATAAACCGTTAGATAAAACTACTCCCTTAAAATTGCAATTTGTTCGTTCCTTATATCAGGAAACGCAAGACTTTATTGAACCTTAAACTCAGGCTCCTTGTTAGTGCAAAATGAGCGCTCTTGAAACCAGGTTGGTGTGATTTTTGTAGTTCGGGCCGAGCGCTTGCCTGGCGTGACTGCAACCTGTACTTTGGGCGCCAGGTGGCGTTGAATCAGCTGTTGCACTTTGACGCTCTCAAGTTGCTCAAACGCTGAGATCAGGTTTTCTTTCATGTTTTGCGGGAGTGCCACGCCCAGGTTGGCATCATTCGCGCTTATCAGCCATAGTAACAGCGCTTTTTTTGACGCATCTGGGTAAGCGTCTATCAAGGCAGAAATAGGGCTGATCAGGCGCTGGAAATTGAGAGTGTGCCCTTGAATTGCAAATACGAGTAACAGGTTGGTGCCTGCTGTAATATTGCCTGAGCGTTTGTCACTGGACTGATAACCAACCAAGGCTTCACGAAAGTATGCTTCAGCTAAGTCTATTTTACCTTCATCCAGTGCCAGAGTTCCCAAATTATTATTAACGTTTGCCAGTGCACGTTCGTGATGAAGTCTGAGTGCAATGTTCTTTGCGGATTTGTAAGATTGTCTGGCAAGCGGATAGTCATTCATATGCCGTGATAAAACGGCAAGATTGATGAGTAATGCCATTCTTTTTTTGTCTGTCACATCAAGTGACAATGCGCAGGTATATAAAGATTTAGCTTCTGCCTGATAACCAAGGCGTCTTAGCGCGATGCCCATTGCACTGAGCATACTGGGAAGATGGTTTTTAAAGTAGGCGTGTTGCTGTAACTTAATCAGGGCAGCTAGCTCTGCTTCTATGTCGCTTAAATTATTTGTGGCAATAGCTGAACGTACCTTAATTAAGTGCCAGCGGATCCGCTGTGAGGGAGTGAGTGTGGTTATTGACTCAACTTGCCTGAGCAGTTGGTAAGAGTGTGAAGGCTCTACAATAATATAGTCTTCGGCTTCTCTTAGGATATCCGCGGTGGAGCGGTGTATGGGTTGCAATTGAGGTGTGGCTGAAACAGGTAAGCCATATAGTAAACCAATGAGTAGTAACAACTTATATTGCAACGCATACTCCTAAAAAAGTGAGTGAACGACGAAACACTTTTTAAGATAGCGCAATAAAGGTAAGGCGTCTACGTATTAGGTATACGCCTTGAAAGGGCCAATCTTAGAGAAAAGCTTGTTCTTGTAATGCTTTTTCCACCACACTCAGGTTTGTACCTGTAATGACTTTATTGCCAATGATGATCTGCGGTATGTCAGCGCGTTTAAGGCTGTCAAACAGAGATTTTATCTTTTGATCATTGGATTCTATGTCTCTGCTCAGGTAATCAATATTATGCTTTTTAAAGTAATCTTGAACCTGTTTACAGTATTGGCACCAGAGAGTGGTGTATAAAATCACAGGTTTGTCAGTTCCCTCGTAATGGGCAGATGTATCTTGAGTCATTATATTCGGATGATGATATAGTTTTAGATAGCCATATTTGAGCATGACGCCCAAGCTTAAACCCAGTAACAACATCAGAATAAACACCGCACTTCGCTTAGCTCGTTGCGCCATAATTTTCCTTATTATTTTTATTTGATCCAGTCTGCAAACTAGCAGGTAAGTTAAAATTACAAAAGGGTACAGATTGTGTCAATTATTTTAATAAATAATCGATGACAGCCGTTAAATTAGCGATGACCTGACTGGGCCGACCGAATAGTCGCATTGGAATAGGGTGGTTTTCTGCATAGCATGAACGTACTCCAGGTCAGTAATGAGGCTACACAGAGCGCAATGCAAGTTGCAATTGCCGCCCCAGTAATTCCATGTGTTGGAATAAGTTGCCAATTTAGTACTGCATCCGTAACAAGTGTTAACAGGCCAATGACTACCACGTATTTTCCTTTACCCGTGTATTGTAGCCAGGTTGAAATAAACGCTGTCATCGCCCAAAAGCATGATCCCAAAATTAGATATTTTAATGCGTCATGGGCGGTAAAAAAATCTCTCCCGAATAGCTGCAATAAATGTGCGCCTGATATCAATAGTCCAACAGTTAGTACTAAAATAATGACAAACATAACCTTTTGACCTTGCCATAACACGCGTTCGGCGTGTTCTTCACCTTTTTCCAAGGCTTGACCCAATAGGGGGACGAAAAGCGCGATCACACTCACTTGTGCAACTGGGATCATATGCGAAGTCGTAACAGCACCCGCATAATGTCCAACTTCATGCTCCAGTGCCAATAATTCAAGCATATATAAATCTAGCTGGGATATGGCAATGGTAACCAACATGGCCAGCATCATTGGGATAGAGGTTGTCAAAAGTTGTGACTGGTTGCGAATTGGCACAGTGTGGGTCAATGTAATGAGGTTTTTTCGATAGAGGATGAATAGCTGCCATGTCGTGATAAGCGTCAAGATGGCAATGCCAGCGACGATTACCTGCCAAAGCCGAACTTGGTTTAACAAAGAGGCTAATACCAAGATTGCCAGTGTTTTCCCGAGGGGCAGCACGATGCGCCATGGCAAGTTGGCGTAGGTCAGTAACTTTGCGCTTTGTAGCACGCGACTCAATATTGCACCTGCCGCTATAAGGGGAATTGCCGCCGAAATCCAAAGTAGCGCATGATGTTCATCTGGCGACCAACTCCCTAAATGAAGATAGCCACTCAAATAGGCGAATAAAAAGAGCAGTACAGAAATACAGGCAGCAATTTTGCAGAAGAAGATGACGAACCCACCCACTTCACTCGATGCTTTCTTGGCCAGTGGGTTAGCTAAGAACTTAGGGGCGACGCGATCACCGCCAAGCAGAACCAAAACACCGCAGATAGTGGCATAGGCATAAGCAACTTTATAATCGCCATATTCGTGTGCGCTTAGCGTGCGGCTCAAGCTTAGATTAAAAGTATAATCAGCCAAAAAACCGATAATAACGGATGCACAAAGTGTCAGGGCACCCTGTTTTAGGTATTTTTCTTGCTGCACTGTTCAGGCCGTCATTGAATACAAAGGGACTTACGCAATTATAGATTAACGAGTTGTCTGGTTAAATTTCACGGCATTACACCGGAAAAGGCGCTTGTGTGTCATATGCCAGAGCGATATCTATGCAGCGCAAAGCGGCTTGTTTATCACCTTGTACAAACGCAGATACCGTGGCACCTTCTTTTAGTAAACACAGCGCGTCGACGAGCCGATCGTTAGGTTGGGGTAGGCTATTAGTGATGAGCTGTCTGACGGCAACTTTATGACTGGCACAGCGGTCCTGAATTTGCCGGTCTAGTGTTACAGACTCACTGGCTGTATTAATAAAAAAGCAACCCCGGAAGCCGCCAAGTTCAGCAACACGATCATTAAACCAGTCATTGAGCGCGTAGAAAAGTTGCTTGACCAGCTCTTCATTATTTTGGGCATCAGTCAGTTTTGCTTCGAGCCACTGCAAATATTTCTGATCGCGAAGTGCTAAAGCTGCAAGGATCAAATCGTCTTTTGAACTGAAGTGATGATAGAGGGTTTTTTTTGCAATCCCGCTATAGGTAATGATCTCGTTGATCCCAACCGAACTTGTGCCTTTTTGGTAAAACAACTCTAATGCGCTGTTGAGTAGTAACGCTCGCTTGTCTGACATATCGTGCCTCCTTACGTTTGAGCCTATCTTGACATGGGTAGACAAACTTGTCTACATTGATGATGTAGAACGATTTGTCTACTTAAATTAAGGAGGAGAGTGTGCTTAATTGGACTGTATCTTTATCAGCTGGATTAGGCTCTATGTTGGCTATTATGGTGCTCGCATTGCTCGGGCGTAATGATCAGGGGTATTGGCTTCTGATGGCTGCTTTTGGCGCTTCTTGTGTGCTTATTTTTGCTGTGCCTGACAGCCCGCTTGCTAAGGCGCGTAATGTGATTGCTGGTCATAGTCTGACTGCCTTGATCGGGGTTGTATTTGTCTTCTGTTTACCTGTTAACCCGTTTACTTTGGGTCTGGCAACAGGCCTGGCTGTAGCGCTTATGGTCCTAACTAAAACCGTGCATCCGCCAGCTGGTGCAAACCCGCTATTTATTATGCTGAGCGGACAGGGCTGGACATTTTTGCTATTTCCAGTGTTAACTGGCGCCGTTAGCTTGGTCATACTCGGCCGCAGTTATCATTTGTTGAAAACACGTTGGCCCAAATTAACTTTAAAAAAATAAGCGGTCACAATTGAATTTATCAATAAGGTAAATGGTAGTGATTATCAATACCGTTTGTGTATAATGGATAGGATGGTCTTCACGTTATGACAGGGAGTGAAAAGTGCTTACTTCTATATTGGTCTTTGCGCTCATCGCAGGGGCCTCAGTTATTTATCTTAGCAACAAGAATCAGCGCTGGTTAAAAAAACAGATTAGCAGTCGCTGGCGTATTCTGGCTTACTTTTTATTTTCAGCCGCATTGATTGGTTTTTATAGCGGTATGAGTTTATCTGTAAGCCTGTTTATCTCTTTAATGGTAATTATGCTGTCACTTATGTTTATCCCGTTTTTGGTTTTGATGGTGAGAGATAAATAATGAAAAACTATACACCGATACAGCCTGATTGGTTGAGTAAAACGCTTGCCGGAATCATTGGTGGCGGATTATTAAGTTTCTCCATTGTTGGACTGTTTGCCTGGTTTGGTCCGTCTGGGCTGGCGTCTTCCATAAGCGACACAGAGTTACTGTGGAGAACTCAGTTTAACATGTGGCTGAGTGTACCTATTTGGTTGCTGGCCCTGAGTTTTACTTACATGTTTAGAAGTGGTGCTCGGGCTTGGTTTTACCTGTTGTCAGTCAGTGCCGCGTGCTTTGCCGTATTAGCGATATTAAGGGGAGTGTCATGAAGGTAAGAGCGGATATTCTGAGAGCGTATCAGAGTTTACACACCTGGACGGGGATCACTTCTAGTTTACTGCTGTTTATCGGCTTCTTTGCTGGCGCTTTGGTGATGTTTGCGCCCGAGATTGACCGCTGGGCGACGCCAACAAAACACCAGATGACTGCAATCGAGCCTGAACGTTACGATGTGCTATTGGATACGGTTTTACAAACACACCCAAAAGCGAGCAATAGTGTGAGTCTGCATTTTGATGAGGCTCTGTCGCCAGTGAGCTGGTATGAGCAGGGGTCGACACGGGGATTGCGGCTGGATGATATTCGCTGGCATGGCACCTTGGATGAGAATAACCAGCTGATCACTGAACTGGTGCCCGTTAATACTTTATCTGCACTACTGGATATGTTGCATCGAACTGCCGGCATCGGGGGGGAGATTGGCCATACTCAGGCAGGCGTCTTCGTAATGGGGGTTGCTGCGGGTTTGTACTTCCTGGCACTGGTGTCGGGCGTCATCTTTCTATTGCCTACTCTGGTAAAACGATTCCTGGCAGTTCGAAACCAGGGAGAGCGAAAGCGATTCTGGCTGGATGGTCATAATTTGCTGGGTATTGCGAGTTTACCTTTTCATGTTGTGATTGCGTTTACGGTGTGCGTGTTTGCATTTCATGATGTGCTGTACGGTGGACTTGCTCAATTGTATGGCGATAAGCCTCTTTTTCCTCGCAATGCCCCCTCACAAATTGAGCGTAACATCGCTGACCTACCTAAGGTGAGCGAGTTGATTGCAGCAGCAGAATCTCATGCTCCTGGTTATCGGGTCGTACAGATAAAACTTAACAATCTTAATAAGCCAACCGCTTTTGCGACGATTGATGTGGTTAATGAAGCAGAAATAGCCAGAGGGGCATTACACGACTTTATCTTTATTAATCCTTATACACTTAATGTGGTGTCTTCCAGCGTTGCTAACTCACAGCAAACTATCTGGGCAAGGCTTGTATCAAGTTTCTTTGGTTTGCATTTTGGTAGCTATGGTGGTGACCTCGTACGTTGGGCGTATTTTTTCATGGGATTGGCAGGCGCCTGTTTATTCTATTCAGGCAATATTCTCTGGTTAGAGAAAAGACGTCAAAAGGGCACGGTACAGCGACGCTCTTATCGTGTTATGGGAGCACTTACCCTAGGCGTGAGCCTGGGAGCTATAATTGGTATCGCGGCCGTATTTGCTAGCAACAAGTGGCTGACACTGGCTCCGGTGAATATTAATCAGGCCTATATGTTTGTTTATTATGCATGTTTTGCATGTGTGCTGGTAAGTGCCTTTGTTTATGGTCCTGCCAAAACGGCGACTAACGGTCTGAAAGGCTTGGCTCTTCTGTGTGTTTTGATACCCATAACTTCAGTACTCGCTGCAATTGTACCTGCGTTGAATCTTTGGACGCCAAATGATCTGGGCACTTTGATGGTAGAGTGCATTGCATTTTTGTTTGGGAGTGTATTTTGGTATATGTCTGAATATGTTGAACGCAGAGCCGCAAATAATGAGCCCGGTAGTATCTGGTATCTGCCAAAAAGTAGTGCTAATGCGCCTGAACTGACAGTGAAACACAGTTAACTGATAAAGGCAGGGCATGGTTTGCTCTGCCTTTAATATATCCTATATTAAGAACACATCATACATAAAATTCAATAAAGCAAAGTCAGCTTATTAGTAAGAATCCTTAGCATGCTATCTTCACAAGATGCGGGGTCGGACAAACCCTGGATCAGGGTCATAAAGTAACAGTCCATCATGACTGTCGCTTTTATTTCATCGTACTCTTGCTCCGCAAAAAGGAGCGCCTTAAAGGCCGATATCTGATCGGCAAAGTAGGCTTGATGCCAAAGTAAATCAGTAAGTAGTGCCTGACTGAATTCACGATGCTGCAAATAAAAAGCGAACAGGTGGCTGGCATAGTGGCGTAACTTCAGCCTGGCAGAGTGATGTTGATCCGTGTTGATGGCATTTTCGATAACTGCATCGATACGCTGATGCATTGCTGTTTTCAGAATATCCACTTTACTCGGGAAGTGGCTAAAAACAGTTCCCACGGCAATACCCGCAGCTTTGGCTATTTGACGGGTGGAGGTCTCCTGATAGCCATGTGCAATAAACAGTTGCCAGCTTTCATCCAGGATTTGCTGTTTTGTTTTTTCACTTTTCTTCATTGCAGTTCGATACCATTTTTTTCGTCATTATACCATGAAAATTGGCCACCCATACATAAACTACCAGATATTAATCAGCATCTTAGACGTTACCTCAGAAGTTTTGAACTGATTCACTTTGGCACGACAGAGCTGTTTCATATTGTGAGATAGCAGCACAGTCAGACCGTTACATATTGACAATTGAGCGTGCTCAATTAAAAATGTGAGCGCGCTCAATAATTATGAAGGAGGTTTTATGTTGCAGCGGATTATTGGTTATGTTTTGTTTATCCCGTTTATCGTGTTTTACAGCTATGTACTTGGCCCAGTGCTCAAAGCTGTGCTGGTGCCTGGTGGATTAGCTTTATTATTTTTAATTTTAGGTCCTGACGGATTTATCTACCATTGGCGCCAAGCGCGAGCTGGACAACCTAAAATTGAAGTGCGAGAGGGTTAGCCTGGCAAATCTATTTAGTATGGAAATGTCGATTCGCTTTGCTGCGCCACTTGGGTATAATACGCCTGAAGTTGGCGCATACCCCAAAAAACTGCGTCTAAATCGTTCAATTTAAACTGAGGAATAATTATGACGGTTGGCATCATTATGGGCTCCAAGTCCGATTGGCCTACAATGCAACATGCAGCAGATATGCTGGATAAGTTCGGTATTGAATACGAAACAAAAGTTGTTTCTGCGCACCGTACACCACAGTTGTTAGCTGACTATGCTTCCTCAGCGGCAGAGCGAGGCATTAAAGTTATTATTGCTGGCGCCGGTGGAGCTGCACATTTGCCTGGAATGGCTGCCGCATTTACCAGCCTGCCAGTACTAGGTGTGCCTGTGAAATCTAAAACGCTTAATGGTGTTGATTCATTGCTGTCTATCTGCCAAATGCCTAAAGGCGTAGCTGTTGGCACGCTTGCTATAGGTGATGCTGGCGCGGCAAATGCTGGCTTGCTCGCTGCGCAGATATTGGGTTGTCAACAACCAGAGATTTTCGACAAGGTAGAAGCGTTCCGTAAGGCACAAACTGAAACCATTCTGGCTAACCCTAACCCAGCAGAGTAGTAATGAAAGTATTAGTTTTAGGTGCAGGCCAGTTAGCTCGTATGATGAGCTTGTCTGCCACTCACTTAGATATTCAGGTTTCTGCATACGATGTTTCCAGTCAGCAAATCATTAACCCGGTAACGTTTGAAGCGCACAGTGCAACACTTGACCAAGCGATAGCGGACGTCGATGCTATTACTGCAGAGTTTGAACATATTCCGGCGGACGTTTTGGCGGTATGTCAGCAAACGGGTAAGTTTTATCCAGGAGCTGAAGCCATTTTGACCGGTGGTGATCGGGCTAAAGAAAAAGCCTTGCTAGAAAAAGCGCAGGTGGCCTGTGCTCCATATGCATTGATCACCGAAAAAGCACATTTTCTGACAGCAGTTGAAAAACTGGGTAAGCCGCTTGTCGTTAAAACATGCCAGGCCGGCTATGACGGCAAGGGTCAATGGCGCGTGAAGCATGACGATGAAATTGAGGCTATCTGGCAGGAAATGTCTGAGTTTTTGGCTGCCGGTACCGAAGCGGTTCCTCATGCCATTATTGCAGAGCAAATGATCCCATTCGACCGTGAAGTGTCAATTATTGGTGTGCGAGATCGTAATGGCCAATGTCGTATCTATCCGTTGACAGAAAATCAGCACACTAATGGCGTGCTAACATTATCTATCGCAGGAAAAGAGAAGTCTGCAATTCAAGCTCAGGCTGAATCGGCATTCTCAGCGGTAGCCAGCGAACTTGATTATGTTGGCGTGCTGGCAATTGAGTTTTTTGATGTTGATGGCACGTTATTGGTTAATGAAATTGCACCACGTGTGCACAATTCAGGTCACTGGACACAACAAGGGTGTCACGTTAGCCAATTTGAAAACCATATTCGCGCTATCGCTGGATTGCCCATTGGTGATACCAGTCTTATCAGGCCTACTGCCATGATCAATGTATTGGGACAGGAAAACATTCCAACTAACGTATTGCAGACGCTCGGTGTGACCAGCCATTGGTATGGTAAAACGGCCAAACCCGGAAGAAAAATGGGGCATATTAACGTCTCAGCGAACAGCTTACACGAGTTGGGTGAGCGGCTTGCTGATCTGGCTGAGATACTCCCTGAAGCGGCTTATCCTGGTATAGCCGAGACTAGCCATGCTCTAATTCTCAACTAGGGCATAATCGCGTCGGGGTTTATGATTACCCGACGCAGTTTCATCTGGTGACTGCGTGCGAGCGTACATATTTTGTTAGAACGACCAGGCTTCCATAAAGCTTTATTTTTATTAGCATTCTTATTCGCGTTATCACCTTTTGCCAGCGCGTCTTCAGCACTGTTCATCGGTCTTGGATTTGCACTTGTATTAGGTAACCCCTTACCGGATTTATCCAACAACGCATCAAAATGGTTATTAAAACTGGCCGTTATTGGATTGGGTTTTAACGTCAATATCGAAGAAGTACTGGCCGTTGGGCGTAGCTCCCTGGTGTTAACCATCGTCAGTATTACGGCAACGATAGGCCTGGGTGAAATTCTCACCCAAGTGTTTCGCCTTAATCGCAACACGGGGACTTTGATCTCATTTGGCACAGCAATTTGTGGTGGCAGTGCGATTGCGGCAATGGCGCCGGTGATCAAGGCCAGACAGGACGAAATCGCTATTTCACTCAGTGTAATTTTCGCTTTGAATGCGCTTGGCTTGCTTGTTTTTCCTTGGCTCGGACATTATTTTTCGCTCTCGGAGAGTCAGTTTGCTTTATGGAGTGCGCTGGCGATTCATGACACCAGCAGTGTTGTTGCTGCGGCCTCGGTGTATGGGCCTGTTGCTCTGACGATGGCAACTACGATTAAACTTACCCGGGCGATGTGGATTGTGCCGTATGCTGCTATGGCAGGTGTGTTCTGGCGCTCTTCTGAAAAAGCCAGTATTCCTTTGTTCATCATCGGCTTTGTTGCTGCGGCTATGATTAACACCTGGCTGCCAGATTACCAGCCTGTGTGGTCTGTACTTTATAGTGGTGCCAAGTCAGTATTGGTTGCGAGCTTATTTCTGATAGGCAGCGGTGTTTCGATGGCAATGTTACGCCAAAGTGGCTGGCGTCCTTTTGCTATGGCATCTGTACTTTGGTTTATCGTCAGTGGCGTTATGTTGTTACTGATTTTGGATGGTCTGGTTACACTGTAAAAGGTAACTGGTCTCTTCATTGAATCAATACATGGTTCGATTCGCACAGCAGAACAAGGTATTACAAAAAAAATAAAAAAAATGAATTTTTTTGGAACTTATTCTATCACTCGCAGGTCTACTTTTATGAGGCGTGGATAGGCCTCATTTCATACTCGTTGTCCATCAACGACTATGTGAGCGCAGAGAGTATTTGGCCAGTAGCTTTACTGGCCTTTTTTTTGCAATAAACGCTCTGTCTGGTTGTTTATCTAAAATTGTTCGAATTATCCGGTTTCATTTGCTTAAATTAGGCTTCAATTGCAAATTTAGATAATTCATAAAATGAAACAATCTCTTACTTCTCTCGCCGTGGCATCCGCTTTATTTTTGGCTGGTTGTCAGGTCACACAAAACAGTAATAACAATCAAGCTTCCCAAAATACGCTTCCAGCAGCTGTAGCTACGACTGCCGAAACAACAGGCTCTGATGTAATTACCCTTGAACAGGCAATGGCAGACCCAGATTGGCTCGGCAGAAAGCCTGAAGACGGTTTTTGGAGTGCAGATAGCCAATCTGTTTTGTTTAAACAAAAACAATCAG
Organism: Pseudoalteromonas rubra; assembly: GCF_005886805.2. Taxonomy (NCBI): domain Bacteria; kingdom Pseudomonadati; phylum Pseudomonadota; class Gammaproteobacteria; order Alteromonadales; family Pseudoalteromonadaceae; genus Pseudoalteromonas; species Pseudoalteromonas rubra. The sequence goes on along the minus strand of NZ_CP045429.1, from coordinate 2,279,953 downwards.
GGAGCAAACTAAGAGACACGTTTAAGTATGATGGACAGGGAATTGAACAGGTTGCCTTATCTGACAAACATCAGGTAGGTTCGGAAAATGCTGTTTATTCACATGACGGTGAGCTTCAGGCTTATGTATTTGCAGGAAATGTGTTCGTTAAAGATATCAGCAGCAACCAGGTAACACAGCTAACCAGATCAAGCCAAAAAGCCGAGCGACTTCAGTTTTTGACCTCAGGGCAACTAGCGTATCTTGCGGACAATACGTTTTATGCGATTGATCTTACCACTGGCCTGACAACAGAGCTGGCTAAATTGATAGTCGAGGATGCGCCGCCGGGCGTCACTGAGCCAGCCAGTTATATCGCACAAGAGCAGCATCAATTAATCGGCTACGTGGCACTACAGCATAAGAATGCCAAAGACGCACAGAGCCGCAAAAAAGCGTTAGTAGATCAAAATAGCACCTTAGATAACAATCTCTTTTACCTGGGCAAAGACCAGCGCATCTTAGAAAGCAGCTTGTCTCCGGCAGGTGACAAACTCATTGTAGCCATTACCAAAGACATCCCCGAACGAAGTGCTCAGGATATCATGCCAAACTATGTGACACAGGATGGTAATATCGACCCGGTTAAGGCTCGTAGTCGTGTCGCAGACAACAAACCGGTCGAACACACACTGGTATATATTGACCTAAACACTAAACAGCAACAATCACTGGGATACGAGACATTACCTGGTTTTGATGAAGATGTGTTAGCACATGTCAGGAGAGAAAACGCTGAGGCACAAGGTAAAACCTATAGCAGTAAAAAAGCCCCACGTCATATCTCATTGATGCTCGATTGGGGTTGGGATCAATCAGCCATTCAATGGAATACGCAGGGAAATGAAGTTGCATTGATGCTAGAGTCCTGGGACAACAAAGACCGTTGGATTGCTACGGTTGACTTTAGCAACAATAAACTTGTCTCTCAGCATCGCTTGTATGATGAAGCCTGGGTGAACTATACACACAACGATTTTGGCTGGCTTAATAACAAAAACACGCTGTACTATCTGTCTGAAGAGTCAGGTTACAGCCATTTGTACACCAAGCCTCTAAATGGAAAAGCGACCCAATTAACATCAGGAAAGTTCGAAGTTTCAGAGTTGACGCTAACTAAAGACAACGCTGCCATCTATTTTAAAGCGAATAAAAAGCACCCAGGTATTTACGAAATATACCGTGTAAATTTGCAATCTGGTGAGTTGGAAACATTAACCAATCTCGATGGTATGACAGATTATGTATTGAGTCCGGATGAGAGCAAACTCTTGTTGACGCATTCAAAAATTGTCATGCCTCCAGAGTTGTTTATTGCAGATGCTCAACCTGGAAGTGAAATAAAGCAAATTACCAATACAGTCTCTGAGGCGTTTTTAAGTAAAAAACTCATTGCACCTAAAGTCGTTGCGGTACCATCTAGCCATACCGACCAACCTATTTATGCGAAAGTTTACTATCCTGCAGATTATCAGGAAGGAGAACAAGGCAATACCCGTAAAGCAGTGATTTTCAACCATGGCGCTGGGTATTTGCAAAACTCTCACCTCGGCTGGTCAGTGTACTTCCGCGAGTTTATGTTTCACTCTTTACTTGCCAGCGAAGGGTATGTGGTAATGGACATGGACTACCGGGCATCAAAGGGATACGGACGAGACTGGCGTACGGCTATCTATCGTCATATGGGTAAGCCAGAAATCGAAGATTTGGCTGATGGCGTAAACTGGATGGTTGAGAACGTCAATGTTGATAAGGGCGCAGTCGGCACCTATGGCGGATCGTATGGTGGATTTATGACCTTTATGGCTTTGTTCACTCAGCCTGAATTATTCCAGGCTGGGGCAGCGCTTAGACCGGTCACAGATTGGGCTTACTATAATGACCCTTACACGTCTAATATTCTGAATCGTCCGGTGGATGATCCTATTGCTTATCGCCGTAGCTCACCAATTTACTTTGCTGAAGGCCTCAACAAGCCTATGTTGATCAATGCTCCCATGATTGATGACAATGTGTTTTTCCAGGATGTCGTTCGGTTGGTACAAAGATTGATTGAACTGGAGAAAGAAAACTATGAAACGGCAATTTATCCGGTAGAACCGCATGGCTTTGTGCAGCCTTCGAGCTGGCTGGACGAATATCGTCGTATCTATAAGTTGTTTAAAGAGAATTTATAATTAATGCGTGGCGCAGTTTACTCGAGCTGCGCCACAATCGTGTTATTTTTTTTGCCATAGCAAAGGCAAAGCCAGCACCATACCACCAACAGCACCAATCAGGTGTGACTCAATGGCAACGCGTGACGAAATGAGCTCTCCAACTTCAGCGCTGGGCCCGGCGTACTGCTCCCAGGCAAGCTTACCTAGAATACCTAAAAACAACAGAATACCAGTTCTTTCACCGATTTTGATGTCTTTTATCGCTCCCCAGACGATCACACCATGAAGCAGTCCGCTAAGCCCAGTATAAATACGAATATCCGGACAAAATAGCCAAATACCAATTCCAGTCCAAAGACCGAGTAGCAGTAGATGTATCATATAAGTTTTGGGCGTGCGGTATTCTGCATGTAATACCCAGATAAACACGATACCAATGACATTCAGCAGCCAGTGCATCCAATTGGTGTGAACATACTGACTGGTCCAGATCCGCCACAACTCACCTTGGCCGATCAGCTCACGGTTAAACAGTAATAACTCCTGAACGGGTGGCAACATAAGTAATGTACAAAAGGCAATCAAAATCGCTGGCGGTAAGACGTAACGGGGCGCTAATGGCAGATCAAACATAATATTTCTTAGAATTTTTTTGCATATTGTGCCTGTTTACTTTTATGATGCCAATCATCTATCAGAAGAATTTCCAGACTCTATGAAACATCGCCTATCACTAGCCGCTCTGGCGTTTGGCGCCGTATTGCCATTCACTTGTTCAGCATTAGACAATAACACCAGAGAAGTCAGAGAACCCGAGGCTGCGACTGGACTGCAGCTTAAAAAAGAAAAAATCGCCAAAAAGTACATGGTTGTTGCAGCCAATGCGCATGCCAGTAAAGCTGGGCAGTTAATGTTGCAACAAGGTGGTAGTGCTATTGATGCCGCCATTGCAGCTCAGCTGGTATTGACGTTGGTAGAACCTCAATCTTCGGGTATCGGCGGTGGTGCATTTATTCTTCACTATGATAAAGAAAATGAATACTTGACAACTTTTGATGGTCGAGAAACGGCACCTAAAGGGGCAAACCCATCGCTATTCTTAGACAAAGAAGGCAAACCTGTGCGATGGATTGAAGCCGTTGTGGGTGGCCGCTCTGTTGGTACTCCAGGTATTTTGCATGCTTTAAAACAAGCACATGACAAGTATGGCAAACTTAAGTGGCGTCACTTGTTCAAGCCGGCAATCGCGTTGGCTGAAAATGGCTTTAAGGTATCACCTCGGTTGCACATGCTATTAAAGAAGGAACTAAACCCGGGGCTAACTAAATTGTCTCCCGCCAAAGAGTATTTTTATCCTGACGGTAAACCACTTGAAGCAGGCACTGTGTTACGTAACCCCCAGTTGGCAAAGTTGTACCGGGAGGTGGCTGAATTTGGCCTCAAAGGCTTCTACGAAGGTAAAAATGCCGATGACATAGTACGTGCTGTGCAAAAAGCTGAAATTGCCCCGGGCACCTTGTCGTTGACGGATCTAAAAAACTATCACAGTAAGGAGCGAGCCCCGATTTGTACTAGCTACCACAGCTACCGGGTGTGTTCGATGGCACCGCCCAGCAGCGGTGGCATTGCTGTTTTACAGATCCTAAAGCTATTGGAGGGTAAGAAGCTAAGTCAGTATAAACCGAACGACCCGGAGGCTATTCATCTGTTTACACAAGCCTCCCGATTGGCGTTTGTCGACCGAAACTACTATATCGCAGACCCTGACTTTGTTGAGGTGCCAACACAAGGCTTGTTAAACCCAGCTTATCTTAAGCAACGCGCCTCGTTAATTGGTGACAAAGACAATAATGATTTCCCAATTGGCGATCCTAGTATGGGCTCCTTGGCTTATGCTCAGGATGACAGTTACGAACTGCCATCAACCACACATTTGTCCATCGTTGACGCTCAAGGGAATGCCGTTTCCATGACCTCATCGATTGAGATGGCTTTTGGTTCAACTGTTATGGTGAATGGTTATCTGCTGAATAATCAACTAACAGATTTTTCTTTATCACCGAAAGTAGGAGAATTATGGGTTGCTAATCGGGTAGAAGCGAATAAACGGCCACGCAGTTCGATGTCGCCTGTCATGGTGTTTAATAAAGATGGCTCGCTCAAACTGGTTGTTGGTTCTCCAGGTGGCAGTCGAATTATAAATTACGTCGCTCAAACGGTGATTGGCGTACTCGATTGGGGATTGTCTGCGCAACAGGCGATAGACTTACCCCGGGTAACCAATCGCAACCGATACACAACACTTGAGAAAGGCACTAACGTAACAAAGTTGAAGCCAATTTTAGAGGAAAAAGGACACGTTGTGCGCGTCAGAGACCTTAATTCTGGTATTCACGCCATAGAAGTCACTGATGATCAATTAATCGGGGGAGCTGATCCTCGCAGAGAAGGGGCGGCTATGGGAGAATCCAGCGAGTAACCTTGGCGATTATTTGGGATTTATCGTATAATGTACGGCTCTGTTTACGCATTGACCATGTTTAATCAGAGCCGTTTTTTATTGGTCTGACATGCTTAAAATTCATTGAATTTTAATGCATTTGCGCAATAATAATTCCTTGTACTTAAATTAACGAGTCACAGCTTGTAAATATGACTAAACAATCCGATCCCAATTATCTCTACATTCCATACTCTGGCCCAACGCTTTTAGAAACTCCGCTATTAAATAAGGGCAGTGCATTTAGTCAGCGCGAACGAGAAAACTTTAACCTCACAGGTCTCGTGCCGCCACGCTTCGAAACCATTGAAGAGCAGGTCGAACGTTGTTACCAGCAGTTTTCTAGTTTCAGCGACAACCTTAACAAGCACATTTATCTGCGCGCCATCCAGGATAACAACGAAACCTTATATTACCGTTTGGTCCGTGATCACCTTGAAGAAATGATGCCCATCATTTACACCCCGACTGTAGGGGATGCTTGTGAAAAGTTTTCAGACATTTATCGTAGCTCACGAGGGTTATTTATTTCGTACGAAGAGCGACACCAAATCGATGATATCCTGCGCAATGCAACTAAAAATAAGGTAAAAGTCATAGTTGTAACTGACGGTGAGCGCATTCTGGGCCTGGGAGATCAGGGGATTGGTGGAATGGGGATCCCGATCGGTAAGCTTGCGCTCTATACCGTTTGTGGTGGGATCAGCCCGGCTTACACTTTGCCAGTCATGCTTGATGTAGGTACAAATAACGAAAAGCTACTTAATGACCCGATGTACATGGGAGCGCGACATAAACGTATTTCTCAAGAAGAATACGACGAATTCCTCGATTTGTTTATCAAAGCTATAAAACGCCGTTGGCCCAATGTTTTGCTTCAGTTCGAAGATTTTGCTCAACCGAATGCAATGCCTTTACTGAGCCGCTACCGTGATGAGATCTGTTGTTTTAACGACGATATTCAAGGAACAGCCTCTGTTACCGTTGGTTCATTGTTAGCTGCTTGCCGTGTTAAAGGCACTAAGCTGTCTGAACAAAAAGTCGTTTTTGTCGGTGCCGGCTCTGCTGGTTGTGGGATTGCAGAGCAAATCATTGCGCAAATGGTGTCGGAAGGTATTTCTGATGAACAAGCACGTAGTCAAATATTTATGGTTGACCGTTACGGCTTGCTAACGGACGGCATGGAAGGGTTACGTGACTTCCAGGCAGCTTTGGTTCAGTCGAAATCAGCACTGGAGACATGGAACTTCAGTGGCGAATATGCCTCTTTGTTGGACGTTATGCATTGTGCGCAACCTGACATTTTGATCGGTGTATCCGGTCAGCCAGGGTTGTTCACCGAACAGGTGATTAAGGCAATGCACACAGGGTGTGAACGTCCTATTATTTTCCCACTGAGCAATCCGTCTCGTCAGGTAGAAGCCCATCCAAAAGATGTGATTGAATGGACCCAAGGCCAGGCGATAGTGGCGACTGGTAGTCCGTTCGAGCCAGTAGAGTTTAATGGTGAAACATTCACTATCCCACAGTGTAACAACAGCTATATTTTCCCAGGTATTGGTTTGGGTGTTTTGGCTGCAAAAGCATCACGCATCACAGAATCCATGCTGATGATTGCCAGTGAGATGCTGGCTGAGTCTTCTCCTTGGGCTAATACAGGTAAGGGCAGTCTGCTCCCTTCACTTGTTGAGATCGAACCATTGAGCAAACGCATTGCTTTTGCTGTGGCTAAAAAAGCGATGGAAGAGGGCGTGGCGCTGGAAATGCCGGAAGACCTTATCTGGGCCGCAATCGAGAAAAATTACTGGTTACCTGAGTACCGTAACTACAAACGTTGCAGTGTCTAAGCCAGTAAAATAAAGGGTGTGGCGCATTTACTAATTTTGCGCCACACTTATTATCAGTATGAAGCGCTATAAAGATAGCGTTGGGCTGTGCATGGAGCACTGATAGAAAGTCTGTGCAATCCGACCCCATTTTGCTCTGTAGTAGGATCCCAGCAAAACCGGCTTTGCATTGATGTTCGATGTAGGTGAACTAAATGCGCTATGCCTTCATGATAGCACTGTTGTTTTTTTCTCTCGGGTTACGCAGTGAGCCTATTCACATAGACATTGTGTCTGATTATTCCCCTGATTCAAATAAAGCCCCAGCCGATTTGGCTACACAGCTTTTGCTTAAACTCGAAGAAACACTCGAGGGTAAATTAATTCTGACTTTCATGCCGGCCAGCCGAAAAAGAGAGTGGCGTGAGTTGGTGCGTAACCCTAAAGCCTGTTTGTATAACAAAGTAAAAACGCCAGAAAGGGAAGCCATGGCATTGTTTACGCCTTATCCGCTGATGTCTTTTCCTGCCAACCGATTGATACTAAAAGATCAACCGAACATTCCAGATACAGTGTCACTGGGCACCATTGTCAGAATGGGGCTTAATATAGGTGTCTCAGAGGGGCGCTCTTATGGTCTGGATATCGACAATTTTATTTTAGATAACCGACGGGCCTTTTGGTTATCGCAAGGAAATCAAAGTGCTTTTCGACTGAGAACTATGTTAAGTCAGGGCAAGCTGGATGGCATTATTGAATATAGTTCTGTGTTTATTAATGAACACCCATCGGCTCAGGCTCTTAACGGCTATAGTTTTCATGCAATTGAAGAAGCTGGCCTGACCATTTTTGGTTATATCGCTTGTGCGAAATCGAATGAGGGTAAGCGCGCTGTCGATTTTTTACAATCCGCCCTGGAAAGACCAGACTTACAGCAAGCGATTATTTCAGCCCATACCGGCTTGTTTTTTGCGCAGGAAGAACCCTTTATTCTGCGCTCTTTACACAAAGCGTATAACATTCAGCATTGATTAACAAACTTGTGCTTTAATTGGCGCAAAGCATGTGGTTTTATAAACCACACATTTTGTTGAATCAAAGTAAGGAGGCGTTCATGCGCTCACTTTTAGCCGCCGTAGCATTCGCAATCAGTGCCTGTGCAAACGCAGGCAGTTTACCAGAAGGCCCACATTTGTATGTTAAAGGGATGTCGTCTATGGAAGTGCAGCCTGATGCCGCCATCATTCGCGTCGCGATAACAGAAAAACATAAGTCGTTGCCTGACGCCAAGTCAAATGTTGACCAAATCATGGCAAAGGCTATCCAGATAGCGAAAGACTTCGGTATTAAGAGTAAGGATATCCATGCGCAACAACTCAATGTTCATCGTCAAACACGCTACAACCGCAAATCTAATGAAGAAGAATTCGAAGGTTTTAGAGTCAATCGCAGCCTGACTGTTAAGCTTAAAGATCTCGCTGAATATCCCAACCTGCTTCAGGCTTTTGTGGAAAGCGGCATCAACCAGTTTAATAACACAGAATTTGTTGTTGAAGATAAAGCCGAATATATGAAAAAGCTTAAGAAATCAGCTATTGAAGAGGCCAAGGCCGCAGCCAGAGAGCTGGCCGATGACTTTGATGTTGATCTGGGCCGTTTGTATTCTGTGTCATTTTCACCGATGAATGTGCCGGTACAACCTTACGCCCGAGGTAAAATGATGGCCGCTGAGTCTATGGATATCAGCCAGGCTTACAATACCGGTGATACGACGTTATCTGCTGAGGTATATGCGGTATATTTTATTGAATAAACTCCCTATACTGGACCTACTTATAATACTTACAAGTAGGTCTGCGTCATGATAACAGGATTTTTTGCTGCGTTATTTACACTTTTTTATATCAAACTCAGTTTTGATATCATAGGGTTACGTCATAAGAACCAAGTTTCTCTCGGGGATGGCGGTCACCCTGAACTAGAGCGTGCGATCCGTGCACATGGCAACTTCATGGAATATACGCCATTACTATTAATCTTGTTATTTGCTCTGGAATTTCAGGGAGGGCAGGCAATTTGGTTGTACGTCACAGGCGGCACCTATTTAGTTGGCCGGGTTTTACACTCGATTGCGCTTAACAAGGTGAAGCTTAAGATGCGCGTAATTAGTATGGCACTGAGTTTTCTGTCACTGCTGGCACTGTCAATTATTAATCTCTATTGTTATTTTGTTTAATGAAAAAAATCTTTATTGCCGGTTTGCCAAGAACCGGCACTACCAGCGTTTGTGCTGCATTTCTCGAACTTGGGTTTAAAACAGCACATACAGCCTACACCCGTGATGCGCTAAATCAGGCGCAGGTCATAGCAGATACCCCCGTCTTTAACGACTATAAAAAGCTCGCAGTTATATACCCAGACAGCCGCTTTGTTTATCTTGAAAGAGCAATGACGTGCTGGATACCTTCTGTCAGGCAATTGCTTACCCGTATGCTACCCAGATTAGAGACCCAGCAAGGGGGGTTCAATGACACACTTAAGCGTTGTTATTTTGATACCTTTAAGAACTTAAGTGCTGAAAATATCTCATGTGATAAGTATCTTATTGATATTTATCATCAGCATCGCTACGAATTACTGAGCTTTCTAGAGGCGAAGCAGATAGAGCATTTAATATTAGATGTTTCCCAGCCGGATAGCTTACAACAACTCTCGGGCTTTCTCGGAGTGCACACTAATACCAATATTCGCATGCCGAACCTTAATCAGCACGGTAAAGTGACTGCCTGGAAGCAAATTGTTCATCCACTAAAAATTGAGTCAACCAGAAACGGCAAAGCAGACAGAGATAGTATTTTGTACAGCTCAACTATATAGTGGATTAAAATAATGTCCGATACTAGCTTTGTGCATCAAAGTTAGCTCAGGGCAGCGTTGTAATACGATGCCGTACTTGGGTAAAATGCCCGAAACAGGTAACTGAACAAGTAATATATGTTTGAATTAAAATTCCATACTCCATTTGAATGGACCCATAAAGTTATGGCTGAGTTTGATACTTTTTTGCAAGATCACGCAGCCGCAGAGAAAAAAGCCTCGGGCATGGCGATGTCAATGTTGAGTCATTATCCGGATCGAATAAAGCTGGTAAAGGCGATGGCAGATCTTGCGATTGAAGAGATGATTCATTTTAAGCAGGTTCTGAAGTTATTGACCGATCGCAGCGTGACGTTAGGCAATGACAAAGCCGACCCTTACATTAAAAAAATGCGAGCCTTATTTCGCCAGGGTTCAGATGAGTTTCTAATTGATCGTCTGCTAGTTGCTGCGGTAATAGAGGCGAGGGGGCATGAGCGTTTCTCTCTGGTTGCAGAAGCCTTACCTGAAGGCAAAGAAAAAGACTTTTACGTGACCATTGCTAAGTCAGAGGAAAAGCATAAAAATCTGTTTGTTGAGCTTGGTTACGAATATTTTGACAAGGCCATCATCGATGCTCGTCTCGAAGAAATACTGATTGCCGAATCCGAGATCTGCGAAAGCATTCCATTTACCGCTGCATTGCATTAATAGGTTATAGCGACCTAAAAACAGGTAATTCCTGTTATGTTAAATTGAATGCGCAATATAAAAGGGGCGACAACTCTGCTCCTTTTTTTGACACATAGGTATGCTAACGACACGTAAGAACAATGAGTCAATAAATTAGGCACGAATAGCAGGGCGCTTTAGTGTTTCTTATATCGAAACTGAACATAAATACTATTTACAGCTTTTGGCTGTATTGTATTTTATCTCATCCAGGACGCCATGTTGTTTAAACTCAGCGATAGCCTGGTTAAGCTCATACAGTAGCGTTTTTCCGTGTTTATTACGCTTGGACACCGCAAAGAACAGCCCGTTCATTTGTAATATGGGCTCAACCATGACTAAGTTTTGCATCAGAGATGAATTGCTATGCTCTTGAGACAATGCTTCGAGCTCCATCTTAATGACTTCCGGGTCTCCGATAATTAGGTTCACGCGTCCAGCCATTAGCAGCCTGATATTGTGGGCGTCATCAACTGCCTCAATAACGTCAAATTTACCAGCATCCATTAAACGGTCAAACTCGGGGGTATTCTGATAGCCCCGGACAACACCAATTCGTTCATCTGTCAGTGCTACCAGGCTTGTAAAGTGGTCAGTGTTGTAGTTCTTTCGTTTATAAAGCGCAATGGGACCCCAGCCAAATGGATCAGTGAGCGCGAGATGATCCAAACGCCGCGTGCCTGGAAAAGTATCCGATGGTGCCTCCGGCTCGATATAGTATTCTGGGACAAGCACATCTACTTTGCCATTCTCCGCATAGGCTACGGCGCGTGCCCAGGGGTAGAAGGTAACCGTTGCACCATAATTCTGACTGTGCAATAAAGCAATTACAGCTTGCATAACCCAGCCTTGCTTACATAAGCTCTGACCAATGTAGGGTTGCCACTCCAGGGTCGTCACCTGGATCTGCTTGGAGGCATTCATATTGTAATGAAATGAATGGTCACCGATTTTTCGGCCCGTAACAATATGAGTACCTTTATAATCACGATAGGTTACACTGATCTGGTTACCGTTTGTATCAAAGGCAAAGGCGTAGCTAGTAATCAAACTGTGTAACAGAAACAAGGCAATTAGCATTGCTGAAAGCTCGTAGTAAAACTGATTTAAGCTTAGTCCACATTCGAAGGAGTTGTTATAAACACCTTATTTAACATAACGTAATTTATAGGATGTTAATTGTGCTAGTCACAAGCGCTCTTCAGATTGCTTAATAAATATAGTAATGTCCTATACTAGACGGTATCGGACATTTTCTGTTTGTAGCATGACAAAACCTGACATCAACCTACAGAGTCAGCAACGTTGGCCTCGAGCTTGTGATAATTATGATGGGCTCAGATCATGACTCTCGGACTTTGATAGAACAATTGATGATTTAGCCTTATGCCTGTCCGCTGTGCTTCTATGTAACGCGTAAAAGATTTCTATTTACTCGCTGCTCATCGCTATGATGAATTTACAGTTAATTTATAAATTGCCATTGAGCTCACATTGCGCTTGTCTTAGTATTAGCCTTGTCGTTCAAAAGAAGTAAATACAATATGGAACTTGTCAGACCCCTAGAACCAATTTTGATCATCGATGACGTTGAGGATGTACGCAGTTACCTGATAGATATTCTTGAAAACCTGGGTTTTGAAGAAGTCTATGAATCAGAGGACTTTAAATCTGCAATGCCATTGATGGCAGAAAAATCCCCTAATGTTATTTTCCTGGATATAGAGTTACCCGATACCGATGGCACACAAATCCTTGAGTACATCAATGAAAATTACCCCAATGTTCATGTCATTATGTGTTCAGGGCATAACAGCCTGGAAAATGTACAAAATACCTGGGAATTGGGTGCGAAAGGTTTTATTGCTAAGCCCTTTAACGCGAAAAAAGTCGATTCAGTAATGAAAAGACTTGAAATGATTGCATGAATAAAACCACCGAAGCAATAATTGATCAGCTATCAGAGCTGATATTAGGCAAAGAAGAACAGATCCGGTTGGCTGTTGTTTGTTTGTTATGTAAAGGGCATCTACTCATTGAAGATTTACCCGGAATGGGTAAAACCACCCTCTCCCATGGTCTTGCCAATGTACTTGGGTTGAGTTATCAGCGTGTTCAATTCACCAGTGATCTGTTGCCCGCCGATATTACCGGTTCAAGTGTTTTTAATACCCAGCAACAGAGTTTCGACTTTCACCCCGGGCCTATTTTTAGTCAGGTATTACTGGCAGACGAAATCAATCGTGCCAGCCCCAAGACGCAAAGCGCTTTGCTAGAGGCAATGGAAGAGCGTCAGGTGACAGTAGATGGTAAGACTCACCCGTTGCCGGAACCATTTTTTGTCATTGCCACGCAAAACCCCTTGCATCAGTCAGGCACACATCCTTTGCCTGAGTCTCAGCTAGACCGTTTTTTCCTGAGGATAAGTCTGGGCTACCCAGATGAGAATGCTGAGAAAAGCCTGATATTGGGCAATAATCTGCAAAGGCAATCCCTGAGCGAGCTGTCATGCGTATTAGATTTAACTGCACTGGCGGCCCTGCAGCAGGCCGTGGTCACCGTTAATCTGTCAGATTCGATAGTACAATATATCATTAACCTGGTGAATTTTACGCGCTATAGTGGCCAGTTTAGTGATCCCCTGTCACCACGAGCGAGCATTGCATTAGGCCTTGCAACACGTGCTTATGCACTCACTCAAGGGCGTGACTACGCATTACCTGATGATGTACAAGCCGTGTTTTCAGCCGTTGCAGGGCATCGCCTGAACATTTCCGCCAACGAACTAGAAGATGTAGTAAAAGGGATCTTTGATAACGTGGCGGTTGTATTGTAATCATGGGCAGTGACTGGTTGCAGTCCTGGCTGGCTGACATGATCAAGCGCAAGCATAGTGCTGCGCAGCTTACCCTCTCACACCATAATATCTATATTGTTCCTTCCAAACAGGGCGCATTTTTTTTGTGTATGGTGATCCTGAACTTTATTTTAGGTAGTAACTACCAGAATAACCTAATCCTTGGGGTCGCTTATGTCATGCTGCTTATTTTGGTTTTGGCATTGATATACGGCTACCTTAATTTGCATGGTCTGACACTTCAGTTACTGGATATTAAGAACAACTATGCTTCTAAACCGGTAGAAGTATTGATAAAGCTCAATACACCACATGACTGCTACTCACTGGATATTACCAGCCAGGACTTCGACTTTAGTGATTGTAGTGGTAATCATGAGCAAGGTAATCAAGTAGTGTCTTTGTTTTTACACCCAGAATTACGAGGGCGCTACCAGCTCGGTAGGCTCAAACTATCGAGTTGCTATCCTTTTGGGCTAGTACGTGTCTGGACTTATTTAAATGCAGACAAGACATTTTGTGTCTACCCTGCTCCACTGCCCTGCCAATTTACATATAGTGAACAGGAAGAGACGTCCGAGCAAGGGCAATACGTGCATCAAAGCACCCAAAGTCATGAGAACTTCGATGGCTTAGAGCGCTTTAGGCCTGGAATCAGTAAAAGCCGCATTTCCTGGCGACATTTTGCTAAGAGTCAGCAGCTTTTGGTGAAGCAATACAGTGGCGATAGCTATTATTCTCAGCATACTTTTGATTATGCAGCTCATGATGGCAACAAGGAAAATCGTCTGTCGAAGCTGTGTTATCAGGTGCTTGAGGCTGATAAACAAGGCGATATTTTTGCCCTGCGGTTGAACAATGCCACACAGGTAAACGCTGATCGGGGAGATAAACATAGGGAAAAGTGTCTGGAGGCATTGAGTGACTTCTGACAAACTCATAAGCTCCCAAACCTTAATGACAACACTGCTCTATGGTTTAGTCAGTACCTTGCTTTTCAACAGTTTTGGCCTGGTGTTTACCTGTGCCATGTTGCTAATAGTGCTGTTTAAGCTCGCTATTTACAAGAACTTGGTTAAAGGGCCATCCGAAAAGATGATAAATCTATTGGCTTTTACCATTATTCTGGTGGTATTTGTCGCAATCGGTTTTTCTAATCTGGTGGAAATGTTCGTTTCATTATTATTAGGGGCATGTGCACTAAAAACCATTCAGGCAAAAACAAAAAAACAAGCCATGTCAGTGCAGCTGCTCAACTTTTTTGTTTATCCTTGCTTTTTTATCTTCTCTCAGAATGTTCTTTCTTTACTATTCGTGCTTGCACTTCTGGTGATCAATCTGGCGCAAATGCTCTGGATTGAACATGAAATTGAATTACACAGCGCAATCAGACAAGCGACAAAGCACCTGTTATTAGCACTCCCTCTGGCCGCAATCATGGTTGTGCTTCTGCCGAAAGTTTCTCCGTTTTGGCAGCTCCCCGGCGCGAAGAAAACGCAAACAGGGCTCTCTGAGGACATAGACCCGTTTGAAATATCAGAGTTATCTCGCTCAGACGAATTGGTATTCAGGGCAATTCTTCCTGACAACGCTCAGATGAAACCGCCTTTTTACTGGCGGACCTTAGTCCATGACAAGTTTGACGGTAAACGTTGGCGGATTTCAGCACATCATGACGTTCCCTTGCAAGCACCATATCGTGCGGTAGGTGAAAGCTACACAATCATCGCAAGGCCATCAGGAAAAACCTGGTTATACAACCTTGGTCAGGCTAAGTCAGTTACACGGGGTGTGAATACCAATCACTTTGGTACTTTGTTTATGCAAAACAACCTGAGTAGTAGTATGGAATATCAGGTGACGCCTATTCATGTTACAGGGGCAGGTATGGTCAACTGGCAGTACCGACTCAACACCGCTTTACCTGAAGAAATCAATCCGCTGGCCACGGCAATGGCAATACGATGGGATAACGCGACTGACAATACTGCGGACTTTATAGAGCAGATGAAACAGTATTTTATCGAACATAGATTTCGTTACTCACTTAAACCCGCAAGGATAAGTGACCGAGATAGTATTGACACCTTCTTAACTGAGACCCGTGAAGGATTTTGTGGTCATTATGCTGCTAGTGCTGCCTTTATGTTACGCGCAGCTGGCATCCCTGCCCGACTTGTTTCAGGGTATCTTGGCGGAGAATATAATGAAGAGCGCGGATATTACAGTGTTTATCAATACGACGCGCATGCCTGGGTTGAGTATTATGTTCCTCAGCAAGGTTGGTATCGTCTGGATCCCACCGCTTGGGTAGCGCCGGACAGGCTGATCGGGTCTTTATCTGAATTAACAGAGCTGGAAGATGAATTTAAGGACAATCTTGGACTGAGTTTGATGACTTATTCCAATCTGGCGTTGGTAAATTGGGTCAGACTTCAGATTGAACAACTCGATTATCAATGGACTCGTTGGGTACTAAACTTTGATCATCAAAAACAGTCCAGATTATTGCGAGATTTATTTGGGCAGTATCACAGGGTATTACCAGCGCTTAGTGTGTTTTTATTGCTAATAGCCATGTTTGTTGCTCGGTTTTGGTACCTGCAACGCAAGCAATTGGTTAAATTACCTGAGGCAGTCAGGCTTCATCATGCTATTTGCAAATTAGCAGGAAAAGAGTTACACAAACTGACGCCCTCACAGGCGCTTTTGACTTTGAAATCACAGTATCCTGGTTTGTCTCGGGAGCTGGAAGAATTTAACCAATATTTTATAAAATCAAGATTTTCCCAAGCGCAATTAACCAAAGCAGAGGCTACAAGGATGAAAGCGCTTGGCCGTTTAATAATAAAAAAGGCGAAAAAATAACATTATGAATGCTGTTATTATTGGTGTTTTGCTGATGCTCGGCCTGACACTATTTAGAGTGAACGTGATTGTCGCAATGACAATTAGTGCTATGGTTGCGGGTTTAAGTGCTGGTTTAGGTCTATCTGATACGCTGAATGCATTTAACTCCGGGTTATCTGGTGGTGCAGAGATTGCGCTCAGCTACGCGATGTTAGGCGCTTTTGCAGTCGCGATATCTAAGTCCGGCTTAACCCAAATCCTGGCAGATAAATTACTGTCTCTGGTTCATGGTAATCAGCAAAACTCGAGCCAGTTGCTAAGCATGCTCATTATGGTCATTATTCTGGGCTGCTCGGTTGCCTCACAAAACCTCATTCCCGTACACATTGCATTTATTCCAATTCTTATACCTCCATTGTTGGTGATATTCAATCAGCTAAATATCGATCGCCGTGCTATTGCATGTATTTTAACTTTTGGGTTAGCAACATCTTACATGGTCTTGCCATATGGTTTCGGAGGTATTTATTTATACTCCATTTTGCATAAAAACCTGGTTGATAACGGCCTTGAGATTGTCAATACACAAGTACCTTACGCAATGGTTATTCCTGCTTTGGGTATGCTGGCAGGTCTGATTGTTGCTGTGTTTGTGAGTTACCGGAAAAAGCGCAACTATAGTCACAACGAGTCGTCTCAGGCAAACGAGCTGACTAACAAACCTCGGCTGAATGATGCTGAAAAACGTAAAGTTATAGTGGCAGGCACCCTTGCGATTGTTTGCTCACTTCTTGCACAGAACGTCAGTGGCTCAATGATATTGGGTGGCCTTGTTGGAGTGATGATGTTCAGCCTGTTCGGAATTGTTAAATGGGATCAAAGCTCAGACGTCTTCAGTAGAGGTGTGGCCATGATGGCCATGATTGGTTTTATTATGATCTCGGCACAAGGTTTTGCTTCTGTTATGAAAGAAACCGGTGATGTAGCTAGTCTGGTAAGTGCCTGTGCTGAGTTTGTTGGAGAGAATAAACCGCTGGCAGCAGCTATGATCTTGCTGGTAGGCTTGTTGATTACCATGGGAATCGGTAGTTCTTTTTCGACTGTGCCAATCATAGCGACTCTGTTCGTTCCTTTATCTATGGAAGTCGGGTTTTCAGCAATGGCTACGGTTGCGCTCGTTGGCACGGCTGGTGCATTAGGAGACGCAGGGTCACCAGCTTCTGATTCTACATTGGGCCCAACTTCGGGTTTGAATGCAGATGGTCAACATGATCATATTTGGGATTCAGTAGTGCCTACATTTATTCATTTCAACATTCCCCTGTTAATCTTTGGCTGGATAGCTGCAATGGTGCTTTAAAACCGAAAAAGTCGACCTAAGGTCGACTTTTTTGATCATAATTTCAATTAAAACTGCACATAGGCTCTGTTGATATAACACTTGTCGCTTGTGCTATCATAGAAAAAACTCATGCTTTTATTAGACGCTGCAGCCATCAGAGCAAGTGAATAGATCTTATTTGCTCCTTCCATAGTCATACTATGTTTATTTACTTCAACATAGTGATATTTATGTGCCGAGTTAACTGTTTGAGAGCAATCTGGCGCATTAGTTTTAAAAGTCAGTACAAAGCCGCCTTGAGACGTTGGATATACAGTATGAAGTTTTGAAGTATGCCATTTTCCACTGGCCTGCGCGCCAAAACTGCTAATTGCAAGGGCACAGCTCAAAGATAGTAATATTTTTTTTATCATGAATTATCCTAAACTCTTATTATTTAGTTTTAATAATTGCAAAACAGTTATGTGGCACTGCTTTGCAGGTTAGGAGCAACCCGTAATTATGGGTTAGTCTCTTTTAAGGAACGAGATTGTACCCGAGAAAAATGAAAACTTATATAACTTCAGCAAGAAGGTTCACAATTCTGCAAGTAAGTCCGATAAAGACACATCAAACGTGGTACTGTATTGAACTCAGGTTTACTCGAATAACATTCGATAAGTGAGGCTCCTGTACGTTTTGCTATTTTGATACTCGCCTTGTTATTTTCCAGGCAGTGAAATTCTACATAATGTACTTGTCGAACGTTTTTAAGATAAGGCAAGATTACACCTAATATCCGACTGATTACCGCTTTACCCCTTGCCTTATCAATGAGCCAATAGCCTATTTCACAAGTACTCTGGGAGTTAGCTGGTTTAATCGCAAATACCCCGATAAAATGACCCCGTTTCATAATGGCAAAATATTCTGCGTTTAATAACTGAATCCGCTCTGCAATATAAGTTTCCGCATCTCGGATCTCTGTTAGCATTTTCACCCACGGCAAGTATTTTTGTAAGCTTTCACGACTCGCTTCAACTGCATTAAACAGTGTGCCAGCATGTTCAGTATCTAACGGAGTGAGGTGTAGATGTGCTGAAATACGGTGTTCCATAACTCCCTTCTGGATAATATGTCTTACTGCACTTGGCTATTTATTAATTTAAACCAATCAGTTGTCCCGATTATCCCCTTAAGTCTATTCTCTCATAAAACCTGTGAAAGATGTTTGGAATCAAGATCTAAAAAGTAAAGTTGAAGGTCCTCTTTTCTGGATAATTTATTTAAACACCCTCTCTCATGAAAAGATACTGATTAACCATAGACAAGTATGATGTGTTCTATTTAAAATAAAGGAGTCAAAAACTCCTGTTAGTTGTTACTACTTAAAAATTTTGAAATTGATTAGCTAAACCCATTTAGCATCTGATCACATACCACAGGTGTTGGTCTATGGTTGTCATCGACAGCAACAAACGTAAAGCTACCCGAGATCGCTAGGTGCTTGTCGTCTTTATGCATGGTTTCTAGATAGATATGAACTTCGACTTTCAAGCTGGTATTACCTACATGTACTACATTAGCAACCAATTCTGCAAATGTACCGGCCGGGATTGCTTCTTTAAAGTCGACCCTGTCTGATGAAATGGTAACCAGAGGTTTGCGGCAAAAACGCGTCGCTGCGATGAAAGCAACCTCATCCATCCATGCCAGTGCATCACCACCAAACAGTGTATTGTGGTGGTTCGTTCGACCTGGAAATACAGTTTTGGTTACTGAGGTTTGCGAGTCTTTAATTCTTTGTGCAATTACTGCGTCTTTATCTGTTTGTGTCATTCTTTACTGCTTTTTGTTGCGAGTTTATCAATCATAAGAAGTTGAGGATCTAAACGTTCATTAAACCAATTAAAACGCCAATCCAAGTGTGGGCCAGTTACCCTGCCAGTGGCACCTATATCGGCAATATGGTCGCCCAGCTCAACTATTTGCCCGACTTCGACATGGAGTTTGTTGAGATGTATATAGGTAGAGGTAATGCCATATCCATGGTCAAGGATCAGCGTACCACCACTGTAGTAGAGATCCGGGTTAGCAAATACAACTTTCCCTGCTACAGGCGCAAGTACTGGCGTGCCCGTTTTATTAGCAATATCCAACCCAAAGTGAGGCCTTCTGGGTTGACCATTAAAATAACGTTGGCTGCCGTAGACTCCCGATATTCTGCCTTTTGCTGGCCTATAAACCGGGTCATCGAAATAAGATAAGGTGCTTAGTTTACCTCTAGCGGCACTAACTTGCGCACCTTCTTTGCGGATCCGAGCTAACACTTCCTTTGGCGGCGATACATACTTTTTCTCTACACCGGTAATACGGTCAATATCATAGTCACGCGTGGTGATCATCAAATTTTTGGAGTGTACTTTTCCGCTTTGGTCAACCCAGCTTAGGGTATGCTCTGTATCAGCATCTCGGCCAAAGCCAAAAACAAATTTTCCATCAGGTGAGATAGCTAACTCTTTGTCGTTAAGTCTGGCAGATTTTACGCCGGCCAACTCAGCAATCACCATACCACCCTGGGTCAGTGAGCCTTTTAGTTCAATAGTATGACCCGTACTTATATTCACTAACAAGCCGGCCAGTATAATGCCGGTCTTTTTCGCTCTAATCAGCCAATCAGGCATAAGCGATTGCTCCTTTTCCGACGCCTTCAAACGCCTTAACTTTAACTTTTCTGTCAGGATACTGAGCCTTGATCTCTCCGGCAAGATAGTCGGCTAAACACTCCACTGTACTGTCACAGGGGATCAGATCACACCGAGCCTTACTGATAGCTAATTCAAAATAGCCCTGAGAAGCTGTGTAGGCAAATGCATAATCATCATCATGTGGTTTAATGTATTGCAAGTCACTCACATCGATAAGATCTTCCTGACTGCCCAAGTAGATATCCTGCCAACGCTCTGCCCACTCTTTTTGTAGGCGCGGCATGCTGATATCATCAAGGTAAATGCCAATATCAGAACGGTGGCCATGAATGATACGCTGGCAATTTCCATCGTGTTTTTTTAAACCATGACTGTAGTGGTAATAGAAACTACGGCTCGGCTCAGGACGCAGTTCAATCTCCAAGTCTTTCACGTTGTCTGGCATTTTTGGCAAAATCTGTTGTTTAAGAAAAGCAATAACACTGGCTTCATTGATTTGCGCGCCTTCTACGATGCAAACAGCTTCGTCAGGTGCACTCATTGCAAGGTGATGCCCGCCAAACAAACCGTCAAAACTCACCCTACCGTCTTGTGATTCATAATTGCATGAAAGCTGGCTGGGAATAGCCAACTTATGATCAATCGTGTCATCTATAATGGCCTTGATCTGCTTCTTTACTTTGGCAAAGTCCAATACCATAGACTCTTCATTTAACTGGCCATGCAGTGTCATATCAACAATCCAGCTCTCGCCTACCGCGCCTCGTTTACCACACAAGTAAGAAAAATCAATTACCGTCAAGGCATCTACAAAAAGGATCATAAACTTCCGCTAACATTAAAAATGACTGTCTCAATTATAAAGATTTTTAAAGCAAAAATCGCCTTGAAAGGTCCTGAAACAAAGAAATAATCTAATCAAGGCCATTCTTTGAATGATTTTCATTCATTTTTGAGTATCCCAGTGTAAAGTAAGCCATAATTACGGCGTTATACTATAAAACCCACACTAGCGGATGCACAACGAATAACCACGTGATTGAAAAACAGGCAGCCCGGTAACGTTAGGTGAATGAAAATACATCACCTGACGGGTAAAGCGCTCATAGAGCAGGCAAATTTTAACTGTTCAGAGTTGTTTAGCGTACAAGTGTAAGCTAAAGTAGCGACAATTTAAGACTAAGACTGATGATTATGGAACCAAAAAATAGCTATACAAAAGAAGAACTGATCCTATGTGCTGAAGGCAAAATGTTTGGCGAGAACAACTGTCGTCTGCCAATCGATAACATGCTCATGATGGATCGTATCATCGAGATTAATGAAGATGGTGGCGAGTTTGGCAAAGGTCAGATCGTCGCTGAGCTAGATATTAACCCTGATCTATGGTTTTTTGACTGCCATTTCCGTGGCGACCCGGTAATGCCTGGTTGTTTAGGTCTGGATGCCATGTGGCAGATCGTTGGCTTCTTCCTTGGCTGGTCTGGTGGACCGGGCCTTGGCCGTGCTTTGGGTGTAGGTGAAGTTAAGTTCACAGGCCAGATCCTACCAACAGCTAAGAAAGTAACATATCGCGTAGACATGAAACGCGTTATCAAGCGTAAACTGTTTATGGGTCTTGCAGACGGCACAGTAGAAGTTGACGGCCGCGTTATATACGAAGCGAAAGATCTAAAAGTAGGCCTGTTCCAGGATACGAGTGCGTTTTAATCTATTTCAATCGCATTGATGTAAAAGCCCGTCTGAATTAGATGGGCTTTTATTATTTCACGGCACTTGCACCAGCCTCAATCCAAAACGATGCCCTTAATTTCGTTTTTGGAGTCACACGCAATGTACTGCATTCCCTCAGCTAACAAAAAAGCCACTAAGTGACTTGTTTCTTTCTGCCACAAAGCAATCATGACGCTATTAAAGCCGTAGATAAAAAGCACGTTTTCACGATGTAAGGGACTGGTAAGCATAAATTTGGTAGGGAACCCGCAAGGTTTCACTCATACGCTAAGAACAATAAAGGCCTGATTTACAGGCCTTTGTTTGTGAACACGACAAATGTCTTCAACTGTCATGTTTTTCTATGATTAGAATAACCTCGCCGACTTTGAAGCCCCATTTTATAATCTCAGTGCGGTTAAACAAGCGCTTTTCATTCACAAGATACATCCAGTCGTCCAGAGTAACTTCCAATGGGGAGCCCTGGTATTGGATCTCCAATTGGTAGCGCCAGTACAACGCTGAGCCTGCTGTTTCACCCTGCGCCACGCCAATGACGTCCCCTGCGGTGCCTTTATAAAGATTATCGGCCGTTTTTTCCAGTTGCCAGATTCTGGTTGACTTTTCTCCGTCGTCAAATCGAAACCATTCTTTTAACTCGCCTTTGTTGCCCTCCCAGGTGCCTATCAGATCGGCTTCAAAACGTCGTGTGAGATTGCCGCTTCGGTCAAGGACAATACCATATGCGGTCAACTCTCCACTAAAAAACTGCTCCAGTGCCAGGTCCGGCTTTGTTTCGCTATAGTCAGCAATAGTTTTGCTGGTACAGCCACTGAGTGTAAAAATCAGCAGCAACGCCAAATATACTTTCATCTTGTTTTACCTTTTTCCAATGAGCTGCTCTCTCAGCTTTGGCTCTGTGGTTTTTTCTGATAGCCATATGGCCAAGAATGCAGGACCAAAGGCTTGGTCATTAATCGCGCCGAGAAAACGCGCAGACGTTTTCAGCTCACCTTCTGACAAAGCACTTTTAACCTCTGCCCCCGGGTCAGGACGAAAATAAAAGCGGCTTTGCTTGTCACGGTCGACCACCAGAATAAGTTGGTTGCCCTTTTGTATGTCAGGCCAGAGTTGTCCAAGTTGTCTCAGCCACTGCTCAGCGTTGTCCAGTTCCAGTTTTTGCTTTTGCCACTGTTCTCGCGTGGCATCAACCAGCTCCTGTGCTTCTATGTCGCGTTTGTAAGTTAAACTCAACACCTGTGGAAACTGGTCTGCCTGATATGCTTCTCCACCGGTATACAGTGCTGCTGAATAGACATCCCAAAACAGATAGCGTAAATCGGCCGTACCTCGTAGTTCTAACGTAGACAATTGTGTTGCCGTCGAGGCACTTGCCTGTAATGGCGCGACTAAAGGTACTGAAAACATCGCTAACGCGACTAGCGTTTTGCACAATTCTTTAAACATGTTGTACTCCCAGGCGCTGTCCCATTCGACCGTTGAGGTGCACTACCAAAGGTAAAATGACGGCCCAAACAACAGCAAAAATTAAAAACACATTTGGCAGTGAGAGTGCACTGTTCAGAGCACCGAGCTTTATCCCACCGATGTAACTGAGTGCGCCAAATACCGCACCAAGCGCACCCTGTATGCCAAAATGATAGCGACTCATCCAACTCAGACTATGGTTAAGCGTCAGCGTAAAATGCCCCCAAAGTAGAGCAAGCCACAGAGGTAATAATTGATAGCCGTCCGCAAAACTTATCACCCCCAAAAGTGAGAGCGATTGGTCCACAATCAACCCAAGCGGTAAAACCAACAAGCTCCGGGCGTCAGCTTTTCTGCTTGGTGAAAGGGCAAAATGCAGTAAAAACAAAAGCCCAACCAAAGGCACAGCCTGATCTGTGAATAAGGCGCACAACCACCACACAGATTGAAAGATTATGAGATTAATCAGCCAAAAATTGCGCATCATTCACCCCAATATGTCGCGGCTTACGAGCTACCAGGTGATGCGTGCTTATAACACGTTCTAAGAAAGCACCTTCACAGTACTGTAGATAAAACAGCCACAGACGTCGGAATCGCTCATCAAAACCAAAAGTACGGATCTGTTGCCAATTCTGCTCAAATTGCTCACGCCAACGCTTGAGCGTTTGTGCGTAATGCAGGCCGATGTCGTCTATGTCACGCACAACCATGTCTGTTTGAGTGGCGAGATGATCAGACATCACCGCTATGGATGGCAAACAGCCACCGGGAAATATGTAGCGCTGAATAAAGTCCACATTGTTTCTGTAGTGGTCATAGCGTTTATCTGCGATGGTGATGGCCTGTAATAGCATCAGGCCATTATCCTTCAGCAAGCTGCTACACTTTGCAAAAAAACCAGCCATGTAACTGTGCCCCACCGCTTCTATCATTTCGATAGACACCAGCTTATCGTACTTGCCTTCCAACAACCGATAATCCTGTTTTAACAAAGTGATTTGGCCCTCTAAGCCAGCTGATTTAATTCGCTGCGCTGTAAACTCATGCTGAGCATCTGAGATCGTCGTGGTAGTCACTTTACAACCGTAATTTTGAGCTGCAAATAATGCCAATGCGCCCCACCCTGTACCAATCTCTAACAGGTGATCCCGCTCACTCAGCTCAAGTTTATCGCATATGATCTTGAGTTTATTATTTTGTGCTTGCTCAAGTGGCTGGTCGAGCGTGTCAAAGACCGCGCTGGAATACATCATAGTAGGATCAAGAAACGACTGATATAAATCATTACTCAGGTCATAATGTGCCAGTATATTCTGTTTTGAGCCGGATTCACTGTTACGGTTGCCAAAATGAAAAACGCGGTTTTTGAGTGAAGTCAACCAGGACATCTTGCCTTCAATCTCGTCCAGTTGTGACTGAGCACAAGCAAAGATGCGTATGACCTTTGTTAACTCGGAACTTCCCCATTTACCATCGATAAATGCTTCGGCGGCGCCAATCCCACCGCCTTTCAATACGTCCAGATAAAAGCTAGGATCGGACACAAATATAGTGGCATAGATCCTGGGCTGCATCGCGCCTAACACAACCTTCTCACTTCCTTCGATGATTTCGAGACGATCATGCTCCAGATTTTCCAACAGCTTAAAGATAAATCCTCTGGCTTTATTGATCATTAAACTATGCCACCATGATGCCGTGGCAGGCTTGGGGATGGTTTGGCTATTTTGTTCCATGTATCACTTCGCTTTATTACAGTTAGAGTGAGTTTCGGGGTGCGGTATGAACGGCACACGCTTCACCCAAAGTTTTAAGGCCTGCCAGTAAATTGCCAGGCATATCTTCAATGTCATAGAGGGCACACACAACCCAAGACCAAGCAAGTTTCTCAACGAGAGCGGCTTTGACTTGAGCGCCATAGTGGCGTCAAAGAGTTTATTGTTCACCAAAGTCCCCTGCTGTTTATAGTCGTGGTCTGCCGTGGCATGATTTTCGATATGTAACAACAGCTGCCCGGAGCCATGTTCAGGGGGCGCCTTAACGCGCCAAAGATATTGCATGTCCAGTGACATAAACGGTGACACATGAAATGCCTTATCTGTTCTTTGCGACTCACTAATATCCACCAGATAGTAGTGTCGCTGGTTCCATGGTGTGTTGCTCACCTCGGCCAGCATTAGGTTGCAGTTTCCCTGCTCATCGTAGCAGAAGTAAACATTGAGTGGACTAAAGTACAAACCCAAACAACGTCCCTGAACCAGCGCTTTGACACGTCCGCCGGGCCACTGTCCACCAAGCTCTATGACTTTGTTTTTTATACGTTGTTGTAATGTTCCGCGATCACCTTTGAGGTAGTCTTTTTGGCAAAAGCGAATTGGCCGATACCATTGTGGGCCAATTAAACCCTGACCGGCTTGGGTGAAAGCGTCGCTTTCAACATCCAGACAAAGCATATACAAGCGATACGAAAAACCATGATATACAGGTGCAAAGCGTCGATGTCTTACCTGACCAACATATAAAGGTGAGGTCTGCGTCGCATTATCACTCATTACAAATCGTCCAGACTAATACCGAATCTTGCAGCCACATCGACGGCGCTGCGTACACCGTCTTCGTGAAAGCCGTTGTACCAATAGGCACCGGCAAAATGCGTTTGTGTCTTCCCGCAAATTTCCTTTCGACGCAGCTGCGCTGCCATACTTTGTGTATTAAATACAGGATGCGCATATTGATAGTGGCCAAGTACCTTGTCCTTCTCAATTTCCTGGTTCAGGGTGACACAGAATGTGCAGGGTGCTTCAATGCCCTGCAATATATTCATATTGTAGGTAACCGCCGCTGGCCGAGATTCGTTATTATCGAGCAAGTAATTCCAGGCAGCCCAGGCAAGGCGGCGTTTTGGCAATAATTGCGTGTCTGTATGCAGTATCACACTATTTTGAGCATAGTGTATTGCTGAAAGCACGCTCGTTTCATCGGAACTCGGGTCGCCAAGTAAACTAAGCGCCTGATCACTATGACACGCAAATACCACTTCATCGAATTCACGGACATCGTCTGTAAAGTGAAGCTGCACGCGGCCATTTTCACGCGTGACTTTGGATATAGCGGTACTGAGATGAATATTGCCTTCAAGACCTCTTAATAGTGGGGCAATGTATTGTTTCGAGCCACCAGGGATCACATACCATTGCGGCCTGTCACTGATATTCAGCAAACCGTGATGATAGAAGAATCGCACAAAAAACTTCAGTTCAAACTCTTTCATTTTCTGTAGACTAGTAGACCAGATAGCAGCGCCCATCGGCAAAATGTAATGCTCTGCAAAAAAGTCGCTGAAGTTGTTCGCTTCAAGAAAAGTGCCTAGCGTTTCCTGACTAGAAAAATTGTCGTCGGCATAGCGCTGTTTTGCTGATGTATTAAAACGTACAATCTCCCGAATGAGACGCCAGAATCGAGGTCGGAAAAGGTTACGTCTTTGTGCGAACAAGGTATTTAGGTCGTGACCATTGTACTCTAGGCCGGAGTCCTTGTTATGAACACTGAAACTCATCTCCGTCGGTTTCCCCTGGATCCCAAGCTTGTCCATCAGTTTGATGAAGTTTGGATAAGTTCTGTCGTTATACACTATAAAGCCAGTATCAACCTGATAGGTTTGCCCCTGATACTCTACTTCTTTTGTTGCGGTGTGCCCGCCAAGGCGATCTCTTTTTTCAAACAAGTGTACTTCGTGCCTGGTACTGAGCAATCTCGCACAGACCATACCTGAAACGCCACTGCCAATGACGGCTATTTTTTTCATCTTTTTATCCATTTTGCGGCAAGGCGGCGCCAGACGGTATGTGGCAACCAACCAAAGAATTTGAGCAGATAGGTAAACCTGCGTGGAAAGTGAATATCAAACTGCTTGTTCTCCACACCCCTAAAAATGCGTTCAGCAGCCTGTTCACTGGTAATTTGACAAGGCATCGGAAAATCATTCTTTTGCGTCAAGGGCGTATCCACAAAACCTGGGTGAACAACGCTTATCTGAATGCCACTGCCCAACAAATCTACATCCAGAGTTTTAGCGAGGTAAGTTAGGCCAGCTTTCGACGCACCATAAGCTTCTGCCCGAGGTAATGGCAAATAGCTGGCTGATGAGCTGACAAAAACTAAAAACGCACCTCGAGACAGTTTGCTAAGCCAGGCCTCTAGGCAATACCCAACTGAAATTAGATTGACGCTGATGATGCGTTCAAACAATTCAGAGTCAAAGTGACGTGCATCGTTTATGTACTCACAGCCTCCGGCATTGAGAATGATGCCGTCTAAAAGCGGCAAACGTTCAGCTAGGTCAAATATCGCTGCTTTATCACTTAGATCGAAACACCAGTGACGGATATATTCTGACTCAGGTAACACAGATTCGAGTTTCTCTTTGCTACGGCCACAGACGTGAACTTTATATCCGGCTTCAAGATAGCGCCTCGCCAGAGCCAGTCCTATTCCGGAACTTGCGCCAGTGATTAAAACTTCGGGCATGCCTGCGCTCCCTTGGTTGCCACAGCACCACTTTGCTCGCCAGACACGCGGCCTTTTAACCAACGTATCCCCATTCCCATTAGTGGAATGTGTTCATAGAGCAAACTACCTACATCAAAATAATCCCGATGCATTATTACTTTACCGTCCTGAACTTTAAGGTAAGAGTGACCTTCAACACTTATTTCCTGGCCTTTTCCAAGGCGATTGTGACGATAGCGCATAGTCCAGTACAAAGCGGCCTGATCGCCCTGCGACAAACTGTGATGAATATCAAACTGGCAGCTGATCACATTACTGTACATATCGCTGAAGTATGTGCTTAGATTGGTTAGCCCATTGATCCCATGGAGCGGGTCGCTAAACTGAATCTCAGGATGATAGATCTCGTCCAATAAATGTAAGGTTTCTCTATCCAGCTTATTGTAAATCCTTACAAAATTGTCGAGCCAGTCTGGTTGTTCGGTCATTACTTTATCCTTTCTGTCACTATGTCCTGTAATACGTGTTCAAACCGGCATAAGATCAATCTGCCTCAGGTTCCTGTCATCATTTCACTGACTGACACGAAGGTAAGTAGCAGCTGTTCACTGTATATAGACGCTCTAGTTAGTACATTAGCAGGTTTTTAGAGAAAGCGCCTGAAATCAGTACCCTAGAAACGAAAAAAGCACAAAGGCTGGCTTTGTGCTCAAGTCGAAGGAGGAATTAAGTCTAGACTTAATTCTGGGTTAGTAGATCAACTTGCCAATGGGATTGAACAATTGGCTCAAGCCCTGGCTGAAATGCAGTGCATCGTCAGCTAAGGTGAAACACAAACAAGATTCAGTAGCAACCGGCGAGTGCTCGTGCTCACCATCAAGCATAATGAAATCTCCGGGTACGTAGCTGTCCATTTCATCTTTAAACTCACCGGACAAGAGCAATGTTAGCTCAAATCCTTTATGTGTGTGCTGAGGAACACTCCCGCCCTTTTCAATGTGCAAAAGGCTTGCGTGTAGCTTGCCATCGCCCAGATCCAGCCTCGACCGGGCCAGCTTACCCAGTTTCAGCCACCCACTGAGGCCGACGTTATGTAAGCTGGAAGGCAGTACGAATTGCTCGCCTTTCACCTCGATCTCAAGGGGTGCAGGTGATGGCCTTTCATCAAACAGAGTATCCTCAGTGATCTGCGCGATGAGGTCATCCCAGTTGTCTTCACTCTGCGGCTCAAATTCTTCACCAATAAAACTGTGGGCACAGCTTGTTTCAAACTGATGTGCCAACCTCTGACACTGCGGGCACATATCTATGTGCATACTCACGGCTACGCTCAACGAAGCACACAGTTCTCCCTGAACATAAGATTGCAGGATTTGTTCGGATGGGTGGTATTTAATCATGATGCTCCCCCATGTGTGCCTTTAATTTACCTAATGCCAACCTGAGCCGAGACTTAACTGTGCCCAAAGGTATCCCCAGTTGATTTGCCAGCTCTTCCTGACTCAGTTCCTGGAAGTAAATGCCCTTAACGACATTTTTTTGTTCTTCAGGCAGCTTTTCTACGTACTCAACAAGCTGTCTATCGAGGAGGTGGTCAGAAAACTCGGCACTGTCATCACGCTCGTTGCTGTGTTGCTGCCAAATGTCTTCACTCAGATTGTCTTCGCGGTTAGTCTGCATTTTTCTCAGCATATCGAAAGACTGGTTACGAACCAAAGTGTATATCCACGTGGTTACAGCGCCCTTTTCAGAATTAAACAAATGTGCTTTTCGCCACACGTTTGCCATGCTTTCCTGCAAAAGCTCCTGCGCCTGGCTTGCATCACCAAAACGTTGACGACCCAAATGCAATACTTTAGGTGCAAACCACTTGAATAAACAGGCAAACGCCTTTCTGTCCCTTTGCTTTGCAATACGATCCATCCAATCGCACAACTGCGCCTGTTGCTCAGCGCTGAGCAAACGTTGCTCCGATGTTTGTGTAGCAGCAACGTCTTTCATAACTGACCCCTGTGGCGTTTCGGTACTTTGCTGTCGGCTCTTTTCTATCATTAGCTCACATCCATAGATAATGGAAGTATAAAAACGGTTTTATTGCTTCTCGACCTATCATACGCCAGACCAAAGAAGTTAGATCACTAAGTCAGCGAATTTATCAGTCATCTTGTCCTGTTAAAATGGTATCGAGGAATTTTAGGGCCTGAGGTAGAGTGTCTGGTTCACAAAATCCCTCTTTATGCTCTGGAGAAAAAGGTAAGACTTCCAGAAAACGTCCCGCCACCCAGGCTGCATCCTCAAATCTGGGCTCAGGGTAAAGTGCAGCCAATTCGGGGTTCTGATTAAAGATACGAGCCAGTTCGTCGCTAATATGCTGATACCTGGGCAGCAGTTCAGTCGTCGCCCAATGCGCTCTTGTAGTAAAACATGCCTGGCGCAATCCGTCGGACTCCATCCAAACCTCATCAATGTCCAATAATCCTTTAGATCTTACGTCTATCGTCAGAATATCATCTTCTGCTGAGCCAAAATCAATGATTTCGACCCAACTTGCCCATGGCGCAGTTTGATATTCAGTAGCAGACTTATACAAACCGATAGCAAAATGACGGTCATCGCCAGCTTCTTTGACCATACGCAAGTATTTTTGCTCAAAAATCCGTAACCGGGTTACACCACCAGGTAGCAGGAATACAGGTAATGGAAAAAGTGCCATTTGCACGCTTTGGATCATAAAATAAGGCCAAACAGTTAAATCTGTCAGTCAATACGAGTGAGGTGGTAGCAAGGATCAAACGAAATTCGTGTAGCTATAGAGAGTACATTTTTTAATTTTTTACACGAGAAGCCATTAAAAAAGGGCCGTAAAGGCCCTTTACAACAAGTAAGAAACTAGCAAAATCGACGATTAGCGCATAGCCATCATCATTTTAGCCGGCTCCTCTAAGTAAGACTTCCACAAATTGTTAAATCTTGCAATGGTTCCGCCATCAATTACGCGGTGGTCACCAGACCAGCTGACTTGCATAATCGAGCGTGAGACCACATTACCCTGTGCATCAAAGCGAGGCAGGTGTTGTAATTTACCTAACGCCACGATAGCAACTTCGGGTTTATTAATGATTGGGGTCGCTGTCGTACCACCAATTGCACCGATATTCGAAATTGAAATCGTACCCCCTTTGAGATCATTTGGTGATACTCGCCCTTCGCGCGCTGCATCTGTTAACTGCGTTACTGCTTCAGCTACATCCACAATTGACTTATTCTGACATTGCTTAATGTTAGGAACTAGCAAGCCAAGCTTACTATCAACAGCCATACCTATATTGTGATCATCAAAATAAGTGATCTCTGTACACTCATCATTGACCTGCGAATTAAGGATTGGAAACTCTTTAATTGCGAGAGACAGAGCTTTAATGAAGAATGGCATCATTGTCAGCTTTATACCTTGCTTTGCATACTGCTCTTTAAGAGACTTGCGCAGTGCAATCAGCTCTGTCAGATCAATTTCGTCACTGTAGGTAAAGTGTGGAATGGTAGAAACAGACGCGACCATTTGCTTAGCCATCGCGGCTTTCATACCTCGGATAACCTCAACCCGGGTTGTTCCTTCACTAACCGGCGCAGTCGCTGAAGGTTCAACTTGAGCCGGTGTTGCCTGAGCAACAGCCGTATTACCGCCTTGCGCAAAACGTTCCAGGTCTTCTTTGAACACTCGACCATTTTTGCCTGAGCCAGGTACCAGGGTAATATCGATGTCCATTTCACGGGCGCGGCGTCTGACTGCTGGAGATGCGACCGCTTTGCCATTCACTTTCGCTGGCGCGGAAGGCTCTGCAGATGGTGCTTTACTCTCTTTCACTGGTTGTGGTTTATGCACGGCCAGTTCATCTTGTTTCGGGCTATGGTCAGCACCGAGACGCATCTGAAATAGCGGGCTGTGAACCTGAGCAATATCGCCTTTCTGATAATATAGTTTTTCAACGACACCATCATACTTAGCCGGAATTTGCACCAGCGCTTTATCTGTCATTACATCACAAACAGCCTGATCTTCTTTAATCTCGTCGCCTTCTGAGACCAACCACTCTACGATCTCGCACTCAACAATACCTTCACCAATGTCTGGCAATATAAAGTCTTCTAAATGCGCTGCTGATGTCGGGGCCACAGAATCACCGCCACTCACACTACTAACAGGTGCAGGCGCTTCGCCAGCAACATCCATAGCAAACAGTGGCTCATGCACTTTCGCAATATCACCCTTAGCATAATGTAACTGGGTGATCACACCATCATGCACGGCTGGGATCTGAACCAGCGCCTTATCTGTCATCACATCACAAATTGGCTGATCTTCTTTCACTTCATCACCGACATTAACTAGCCACTCGACCAGTTCACATTCGACGATCCCTTCGCCAATATCAGGTAAAATAAATTCTTTAGACATGACCCGTCCCTTAAAACTCTACTGACTTCTTAATTGCAGCGAATACTTTAAGTGCATCCGGTACATACTCTTTTTCCAGTGCCAGTGGATAAGGCGTATCCAGACCACAAACACGCTCAATGGGCGACTCCAGGTGCAAGAAACACTCTTTTTGGATCGTGGCTGCAATCTCAGCGCCAAATCCATTTGTGATCGGCGCTTCATGGCTGATAACCAGACGACCAGTTTTAGTCACAGACTTCGCAATGGTTTCAGCGTCCCACGGCAAAATGGAGCGCAGATCAATGATCTCACAGCTGATCCCGGCTTCTTCAGCCTTAGCAGCTGCTTGCTCAATGATTTCCATCTGGGCACCCCAGGCTAGCACGGTCACATCTTTACCTTCTTTGACCACTTCAGCTTTACCAATTTCGATGGTGTAATCGCCCTCAGGCACTTCACCTGTTGAGGCGCGGTACAGACGCTTAGGTTCAAAGAAAATCACTGGATTATCATCTTTGATACAGGCGCGCAGCAGGCCTTTTGCCTGATATGGGTTACGCGGCACGACCAGTTTCAGGCCTGGTGTATGAGCAAAATAAGCCTCAGGTGATTGTGAGTGATACAAACCACCCGCAATACCACCGCCGTAAGGTGTACGAATAGTCAAGTTACCCACATTAAACTCATTACCTGAACGATAGCGGAATTTTGCAGACTCGTTCACTATCTGGTCGAATGCAGGGAAGATATAATCAGCGAATTGGATTTCAGCGAGTGCAGGTGCGCCAAACGCAGCAAGGCCATTCGCAAAACCCAGAATACCCTGCTCTGTCAGCGGCGTATTAAACACACGATGTTTACCGTATTTTTCTTGTAAGCCGGAAGTAGCACGGAATACGCCACCAAAATAACCCACGTCTTCACCAAAAATACACGCCTGCGGGTGCTCTGCCATGGTAATGTCTAGCGCCGAGTTAATGGCGTGTAGCATGTTCATTTTAGCCATTATTTGATCCTCCCAGCCGTAATTGGATACGCGTCCGGATGCTGTTTAATATGTTCTTTTAATTCTTCGTATTGTTTTTGTAGTGCCGGAATTGGCGTATCGTAAACGTCTGAAACCAATTCTTCCAGTGCAGGTTTTTGTATTTTCTCAGCGACTTTCAGAGCAGCCAGGATCTCTTCACGGATCTTGTCTTTTTGTACTTCATCTTCTTCTTCGTTCAACCAGCCTTGTTTCAGCAACCAGGCCTTGAAACGCGCCACCGGACAATTTGACTTGAATTCGGCTTCTTCATCTTTTGTACGATAACCAGAAGGATCATCAGATGTAGAGTGCGCACCGAGACGGTAAGCAATAGATTCAATCAGAACGGGTTCGCCGGTAGTCACCGCGATTTCCCGGGCCTTTTGTGTAGCAGCATACACTGCCAGAGTGTCTGCACCATCAACACGAATGGTTTTAATGCCATAACCGACACCACGAGACGCAATACCATCGCCTTTAAACTGCTCGTCAGCTGGGGTCGAGATAGCATAACCATTGTTACGCGCGAAAAATAGCACAGGCGCTTTGTGCACTGCGGCCATGTTTAAACCAGCATGGAAGTCGCCTTCAGATGCGGCGCCCTCACCGAAGTAACAGATGGTTACATTGTCAATCTCGCTGCTGAGCTCACCACTTTGTGCATCAATGTGCTTAAGCTTTTGACCATAGGCATAGCCCGTCGCTTGTGGGATCTGTGTGCCAAGTGGCGATGAAATGGTCAGGTAATGTAGTTCGTTTGAACCATAGTGAACCGGCATCTGACGGCCTTTACCCAAATCTTTTTCGTTTGAGAAAAGCTGGTTCATAAACTGCTCAAGTGAGAATCCACGATAATGTAGCGCGGCTTGCTCTCGATACTGCGCCATAATCATATCTTCTTGCTTAAGCGCAGCCGCACTGGCCGTAATCGCGGCCTCTTCTCCTAAACATTGCATGTAGAAGCTAATCCGGCCCTGACGTTGTGCCGCCTGCATACGTTCATCTAACAAGCGGATAAAGCGCATGGTTGAGTAAATTCGCAGCGCCGTCTCTTTATCTAAGTCAGGTGCAGTGGCGCCATCTAAAATGTCACCGTCTTCGCTGAGTATCTTCAGCGTCGGGATGTTAAGTGCATGGCCATCGATAAATTCGAGCGCATGGCTGATATTCAACGATATGTTATTGGGGTTAGTCATAACCTACCTTCTCTTGTTGTCATAACTAATTTGCAACGCCAAAGCCGCTTAAAATGGGCCGGATCCGCGATTAGAGATTTGAATAATTAGTGCGGTAAATGCAAATTAATTAAATTAAAGCTTTTGCCACTTTACGTTAACGTAAACGGTTATTCAACTAATCCTAGATGAATAACCGTTAATTTGCACATTTTGATCTGGAAAGTTTTTGATACGCTTTAATAAGCGTTTTACTTACATAGGGTTATACAAAGTTTTCGTCGACTTCGAGCGGCACAACTGTTAATAATGCACGTTGACCCAACGCAACTTTAGCATTCGGGAAAATGATTGCTTCACCCTCAACCTCTGCAAAATAATCCGTATCACCATCTGTCGCAAGCAACTCCCCCTTAGCAAAACCGGTGAAATTTACCGCAGAATCAGGGAATGGGAATGAAAACGCATCGCAAGTTCTGTTAATCGTGCGGTGGACCTGGAATAACTCGAAGTCTTCTGCATTGAATTCATCATATTCAACACTTTCTTGACTAATTAATGCTTTCAAGGTTTGTTTTACTGCACTAAAGCGTGACATGTCATTTTGTCCAAAAGGCTTGACCTGTCCCAGTTCCACAGTAAAGGCATCAGCCCCGAATTGAAATGACGAAAAATAACTGAATGTTGTGGCTGCTGAGCGCATCATTAATATGGTATTGACGCCACAGGCCAACATGAATTGAAGCTGTGATTTCTTCCAGGGTTTTCCATGCAAGAATGGATAAACGGCGAACTTTTCATTTTTTGAACCACGAATCGCGGTATGCAGGTCATAATGACAGCGATAGCGCCCTTCCGGTACGCTGGTGAAAAAGTCACTTACATAGCTTTCGAGTTTCGCAGCACGGATCTGCTCCGGGTTATCTGTGCGGTTCTCGTGGGCACCATTAAACAGGCGATTGAGGTTTTCATCGACAAACCGTTCAGCAATATTGATGGATTTTGGGTTACCAAATATAAACAAAACACGATGAGCCAGTTCAATTCGCTCCAGAATGACATCCTGAATAAACGCATCGCATATTTCGATTGGGGCAGTTTCGTTACCATGGACTGCACTGGACAGAACAATGTCTTTATCGCCATAAGTGGCAGGTGTGAACTGGATCACGCCGGTATCTTTTACTTCAACCAAAGTGCCGTTGCTTAGCGTAAATTGCTCAGCGGCAAGGGAAAACTCATTATTACGAGTTAAAGTCAGGAAGTCTCCAGTTTGTTTTAACGTATCAAGGTACATACGAACATCACCTTTTGTGAGAGAAATGAGTGTAGCCGGGAAGCCATACTTCCCCAACTAAGATAGTAGGTATAAAAAAGGCCATCACTTATGTATGGCCTTGTCTATAATTTTAATTAGCAGATCACGCCATCCACCAATGCCTTGGCCGCCTGTTCCAGCTCTGCGAGGTGCGCTTCGCCTTTAAACGACTCAAGGTAGATTTTATAAATGTCTTCTGTTCCTGAAGGGCGTGCAGCGAACCAACCCGATTCAGTGACAACTTTCAACCCGCCAATGGCCGCGCCGTTGCCCGGTGCGTCAGTTAAAATATCAGTAATCGCATCACCTGCGAGCGTGCTTGCCGTAACGTCTTGCGGGCTAAGTGCTTTCAATCTGGCTTTTTGCTCAGGCGTGGCTGGTGCGTCAATGCGTTTATAAACCGGTGCGCCGTACTGCGCTTCAAGTTCACGATAATATTGAGACGGCGTTTTACCTGTAACAGCCAGGATTTCCGCAGCCAACAGGCCAAGAATAAAACCGTCTTTATCCGTGTTCCAGACTTCACCATTCAACCGCAAGAAAGAGGCACCAGCACTTTCTTCACCACCAAATGCCAACCACTGCTCACTCAGGCCTTCGACAAACCACTTAAAGCCAACCGGCACCTCGTATACTTCACGCTGGTTGCCTTTGACCACTTTGTCGATCATTGCGCTAGATACCAACGTCTTACCGATTTTAATATCACTACGCCAGTCTCGGTGCTTAAGTAAGTAATCAATAGATACCGCCAGGAAATGATTTGGGTTCATCAACCCGTCTTTCGTGACGATGCCATGGCGGTCATAATCCGGATCATTACCAATGCCAATGTCATAGTCGTCTTTGATGTCTACCAAGTTAGCCATTGCAAATGGCGAGGAGCAATCCATACGGATTTTCCCATCTTTGTCCAACGGCATAAAAGCAAAACGCGGGTCAACCTGCTCGTTGACAACGGTTAGGTCCAGTCCATACTGTTCGGCAATGACCGGCCAGAAATTAATGCCAGAACCGCCTAAAGGATCAACACCAATGCGCACACCCGCTTTGGCGATAGCATCCAAATCAACAATATTTGCCAGGTCTTCAACATAAGGTGTGATCAAATCGACGTATTTTACAAAACCTGACCGGCTTGCTTTAGCAAACGGAAACAGTTCCACTTCAACTAAATCTTCAGTCAGTAACTGGTTGGCACGATCTTCTATCCACTTAGTTACATCTGTGTCGGCTGGACCACCATTAGGTGGATTATACTTAAAGCCACCATCTTCAGGTGGATTATGTGATGGTGTCACGACAATGCCATCGGCTAGTTCATGCGGATGCGTCTGGTTATGGCATACAATGGCATGACTGATCACAGGGGTTGGCGTGAAATCGTCGTTTTCCTGTGTCACTACGTGGACTTCATTGGCAACCAGCACTTCAATGGCAGAGTTAAACGCTGCTTCCGATAAAGCATGGGTATCTTTGCCCAAAAATAACGGACCAAAAATGTTGTTCGCTTTTCTGTAATCACAGATAGCCTGGGTAATGGCCAGAATGTGAGATTCATTGAATTTCACATTGTACGAACAGCCTCTGTGACCTGACGTACCAAAAGCAACGCACTGCTCCGGATTTTGCTCAAGATCAGGCTCATTCAAATAGTAAGCCGATACCAGTTTGGGAATATTCGCCAGCTGACTTAATGGTGCTGGTTTGCCTGCATTGGGGTGATTTGCCATCACATTTCCTTATAGGTAGTCTCGGATAGTTTCTGCATGTTGCGCCGAATAACCAAGTATGAGCGCAACTTCATGCAACATCATTTTCTTGCGTGTCGTGTTTGAGTTTGTCATGACCCAATACTGACTGTCCGCGATGTTTTTCGGGTTTGTACTACTACCGCTTTCGAGCAGCGCAGCTTTGCTGGTCGAAAAATAAATGCGATCTCGCCCTTTGATCTCCAACACTTTGTGGAAATCTGCTTTGTGGCTACGATGAAACGCCGCCAGAATAAACAAGAAGCGCCCTACTACGCCTTTTTGCATAGCCAGCTCTTCTTTATTGAGAATATCAAATACGTTACCTGAAGTTTCATTTGAAACCACGGTTTGCTGCGGCTCAACTTCTGGTTGCGCAGCG
Source organism: Pseudoalteromonas rubra (assembly GCF_005886805.2). NCBI lineage: Bacteria > Pseudomonadati > Pseudomonadota > Gammaproteobacteria > Alteromonadales > Pseudoalteromonadaceae > Pseudoalteromonas > Pseudoalteromonas rubra. The sequence continues at coordinate 2,242,301 of NZ_CP045429.1, read as the reverse complement.
GGTTCTGCTGCTTGTACGGGCTCCTCAGCCGGCTGTGCTACTGAGTTCAGGTTTAATAAACGACGCAGGATCTGGGAAGCGCTTTCACCAATACTTTGCGTGTTACTAGCAATGTACTGATATAGCTCGTCATCTATTTCTATTTTTTTCATGCTTGTCCTGTCATTTTATACATCTACTGCATCTCCACGGGATTATATCTAAATTTAACTTATTCCTCTACGGCTATGATTTTGCTTTCAACACTGGCAAACTATGCGCCGTATCCGGAGGTATTATGTTGCTTAACTACAAATTATCGGGACAGCCACTAGGCAGTGCCGAGCCTGTTGTGTTACTTCACGGCCTGTTTGGCTCGCTGGAGAACCTGAATATTATAGCCCGCGCACTAAGTGAATCATTTTCTGTAATTAACCTGGACTTGCGCAATCATGGCCAGTCGTTTAAGAGCGACGTGATGGATTACACCAGTATGGCTCAAGACGTCATTGCCTTGCTTGAACACCTGAAAATTAATCAAGCACATCTGGTCGGTCATTCCATGGGTGGCAAAGTAGCAATGCAAGTTGCCATGCTTGACGAAAGTAAAATCAAAAAATTGGTTGTCCTTGACATCGCCCCGGTGGATTACCACCCTCGCCATGACACCATTATTCGTGCCTTAAATGCAGTTGCATCGGCTGACGTTACGAGTCGCAGTGAAGCCGATACGATTATGCAAAACTACATAGAAGAGCAAGGTGTACGTGGATTTCTGCTTAAGAGCCTGGCTAAAAACGATCAAGATCAACTTGAGTGGCGTTTTAACCTCAGCGTCATAGAAGCTAATTACACTAAAATCATTTCAAATATTAATGCAACTCATTCTTGTTTGTGTGATACGCTGTTCCTGAAAGGAAACAACTCAGATTATATTGAGGCCCAGCACAGAGACGCCATTATGCAGTCTTTTAGCAACGCCAGAGCAAAAATCATCCAAGGTGCCGGGCATTGGCTGCACGCAGAAAAACCGCAGGCCGTCAATCGTTCAATTATTGATTTTATTCAATAATTACCGCAGTTTTTTCGCTGCAAACTTAATTTATCGGTTATAGGTATGGTATAGTAGCCGCCGTTTATATTTTGAGTAGTGCAAAGATGATCAACGAATTTATAAATGAGTTTGAAACCCTTGGTCTTTACTTTGCTCTCGCCGGGATATTCTTTTTTATAGGTATGGCCATTCAGGACGTCCTAAAGAAAGGGGACGTGCCCAAGTTTGGTCGATACATAGTCTGGTTAGTGCTATTTTTAGGGTGCTCAGGCTTTATCGCCAAGGGCCTGATACAGGTATTTTGGCAAGGTGCGGGTGTTGGTTAATGGCCAAGTCTGAATTAGATAGAACCACTATCGACTTGTTTGAAAATGAAAAGCGCCCTGGTCGGCCTAAGACAAATCCTCTCCCCAGAGAGATGCAGCTAAAGATCAACAAGCGCAATCAGATTAAAAGAGACAGGGCAAGAGGGTTAAAGCGCGTTGAGTTTAAGATTTCCTCTGAGTTATATCAGGCGTTAAGCGATATGGCGGAAGAGCAAAACATCAGTCGTAGCGCGCTGATAGAAACCATTTTGCAAGAAAAATTAGCGATTAATAGATAAAAGGTAAGTAGTTAATGGCAAGCGTAGGTATTTTTTTCGGCAGTGACACGGGTAACACCGAACACGTTGCAAAAATGATCCAAAAAGAATTGGGCAAAAAATTAGTCGATGTGAAAGACATTGCCAAGAGTAGCAAAGCAGATATCGAAGAATTCGATTTACTTCTTTTTGGTATCCCTACTTGGTACTACGGTGAAGCTCAGTGTGACTGGGATGATTTTTTCCCTGAGCTGGAAGAGATAAACTTTGAAGGTAAGCTAGTAGCTATCTTTGGCTGTGGTGACCAGGAAGACTATGCCGAGTACTTCTTAGATGCAATGGGTATGGTAAACGACATTGTGACTGAGCGCGGTGCAATCGTTATTGGTAACTGGTCTACTGAGGGCTACGACTTTGAAGCATCAAAAGGTCTTGTAGACGATAGCCACTTTGTTGGCCTAGGCATTGATGAAGACCGTCAGCCAGAGTTGACTGAAGAGCGCGTTAAGAAGTGGTCTGCTCAGGTATATGAAGAAATGTGCCTAAGCGAGCTGGAAGACTAATTCCACGTTAACCCGGGGTAAGTATCCCAAGCGCACTATTTTTAAGTCTGTGTCGTGCTAGACTTATGTAGTAACTGAAATTAGACAAATTGAGACAGATTAATGACTGATCACAACTTAGAGCTAAAAAAAGCGGGTTTAAAGGTTACCCTGCCACGCATTAAGATCTTAGAGATCTTGCAGTGTCCTGATAACCAGCATATCAGTGCCGAAGACGTATACAAAATCCTACTGGACAAAGGCGAAGAAATTGGCCTGGCCACCGTTTACCGAGTGTTAAACCAGTTTGATGACGCTGGCATTGTGACCCGTCACCACTTTGAAGGTGGTAAGTCTGTATTTGAATTGTCAGGCAGTACACACCATGACCACCTGGTTTGCCTCAAGTGTGGTAAGGTAATCGAGTTTGAAGACGAACTAATCGAACGACGTCAGGAAGAAATTGCTAAAGAAAACGGCATTAAACTGACCAACCACTCACTGTATTTGTACGGCGAGTGTAACGATGAAGAAGCGTGTAAAAACTACGCGGATGAAAACGGTAACTAATAAATTGCTGTTTTAAAATAGGCCGACTATTGTCGGCCTTTTTTATGCACTTGATTTATCCAACTTCTATGACACTCACGCTTTTAAACTCAATTCATAAACCAACTCCATAGGGCATACCTTAAGGCTAGTACTTAAATTAAAGGCCCCACTCTTATTTTATAGATGGCCAAAGATTGATTTATATATTAAAAGGAAGAGAAACGTTGATAACAAAGCAACTAAGCTCAACTCTTATTTCTGTTTTAGTTTTGTGCTTAAGTTTCGAAGCTCTTGCCCAAGGTAGCAAAGCTTCAACAATATTAAGTAACATTCCTATTGAAATACAACGTAAGTGGGAAAATACAACTAGGCTCATCAATTTAGGAGAAGAAATAGATGTAAAATCAGAGTGTAATTATACTTTTTTAAGCTCTGATTTGATTAACAGCAAGATTATCAACAACGTCATAGCTGACCAATTTGAAATTTGTGGTCGAAAAGGTAATATTTCTGTTATTAATTTTCCGGCTCTAAAAACTATCCTCGACTCACCAATAAACATGAAGAGTTATACCATATTGAGAGGTATCCCTATACATACAGATGATATAAAAGGACGTTTTAAAAAAACACTACGAACTACATTTCTATATGATCCACATTTAAACTACTCTTCTTTCAAAGATAAGTCCGTCATAAATGTGTTGGGAAGCCTTGAAGAAGATTCTAGTATTGCTGGAAACCTAAACTTATATTCACTACCAGATGAAAACATGATTTGGAACTTTAGGCGCAAAGACGAAAAAGATCATGTATCACATTATGATGTTGTTGGAACAATATTTGATGAAGGACAAGAGAGTTCGGGTGGTTTACTTTTATTAGAAGAATTCAAAAGCAAATACAAATCAAAAGACCCGTATGAGAATGATGGAAATGAATACTACTCTAACTATATTGATGAAAACAAAAGGCTAAAACAAAATAAAGAAAAAGGTAACATTTTCAATCATTTTAAGATTAATGCTATCAGAAAAGTCGGCATAGAAAATATATCCATCATGTCAACCAGAGGTTGCGAAAAGTGGAGCGACAAAGACCGCTATGTCTGTGAAAACTCTTATGCTGGAAATAAACATATTTACTTTAAATATGCGGCTGACTCCTGGGTTAAAAACATCTATAGCTATATGTCAAAGCATGCGCATGTTGAAATATCTTATAGCAAGAGCATAGCTGTCTCTAACTCATATTTTCTTGATTCCAGAAGTTATGATAAAGGCCTTGGCTATGGTGTTTTTATTAATGATGCTTCAACGGGTAACCTAGTATATAACAATGTATTTAGAAAGCTCAGACACTCAATGATAGTATCTCGTGGCGCTAATCATAATGTTATTGCATATAATTACTCTAGAGAAGCGCAAGGCAAGAATGACATTTCAATTCATGGCTTCTTCCCTTATGCCAATCTGTTTGAGGGAAACATGGTGAATGTCATACATGCCGACAAGTATTGGGGTGTCAATGGTCCACATAATACGTTCCTCAGAAACATTTCCACCAACAATGGTAGTATTATCTTAGAAGATACTATTGATTCACACCTCTTTGGCAATGTTAGAAAACCAATGAACAACCTCCATAATAAGGAAAATGAAAATAAATATAAATATGAACAGCCGGCTTGGCTATACAGCACATTAAGTATATTGACAAATAAAAACAGCAATGAAAAAATTGAGCTTTGCCATAAAAATTCAGATTGCAGAAATTTTAAAAGTTATACATTCTATGATCATGAAAACTTAAAGGCTTGCCCGAAAAATCATACTATTAAGGATAGTAATTTTTATAAATTTGTTACAGAAGTAGATTTTCACTGTAATGAGAATACAACTCTATCTGTTGATAAAAGCGAAAAGCTGAGTGTCGAAACCTTTTTTTCAGACCGGCGCTTGATTAGTTATATGGGCCCCCAATATGCGAATTACCCCAGCTTTGACGGAGCTACACCTGACTTAAAGGCACTATCGAGATACTGTATGTATTGGGAGGCTGGCTCACTGGGCTCTCATACACAAGATGTATGTTATAATGGAAATTGGAAAGCGACGTTTTACGAACCAGTGATTAATCTAGAAGATCTACTACCCTACTGTATTTATTTAGAGCCCAAAGCTTCTGGTACTCGCACCAAAGCAGTTTGCAACACTGGAAGCTGGGCAGCTACTAATAACCCCCCATTCTTTACTTTACCCATAGGAATATTATGACAATAAAACCTCGTATATACGCACTTTCTTTACTATTTTCTGTTCAAGCCATGTCGGTTCAAGCCATAGAATGTAGTAATCTATATGTTGAAAACATTCAAATTGAAAATAATGGTAAATTGTTAGCTAAAACTCAAGTAAATAACGCAGGGGTTGCGACATGGCGCTATATTGGAGAAATGAGCCGGCCAGAGGTTAACGGTATGTTGTCAGTACTACTAACAGCTTATGCAACGAACAACCCAATCAGTCTAAGTTATCCCGTGGGTTATGACTGTCATGTGAGTAACTACAATGTGGCTGCGGAAAAACTTAGATTGATGCCATCATTAAACTAAAATATAAATTTCGCGCGTGGTACCTTAAATTTTGGTTAGTCTCTCTATTAAATGCTCACTCCGCTTTAAACTGGCTAACCAACTATTCTCTTTACTTGCGTAGTAAGGACAACAACGAAGATGCGTGTAAAAATATTGAATAATGCGCTAACTAATAAAGTTGTTTTTTAATCGAATAGGCCGACAGGTGTCGGCTTTTTCTTTGAAACTCTAATATAAATTATGGCTTGCGTAGTAGCGCAGCTTCCATCACTTCAAACACAACTATGTTATCAACGTAGTTACCGTCCCACTTATAGTGCTCACCCCACAGCTCCGCTGCTTTTAAATCTGTGCGTGTAAACTCATTAAAACGCTGGCTGCCAGCGCCTATCGCCCATAAAGGTACCAATTCATTGGTGTGATTGCGTGAAGCCCACTGATACCCAGGAATTTTGCCTTTTCCGCGATTCTGAACAGCGAGAAATGCATTAAACTTATCTTCTTCAGGGTGAAAACGTGCTGTTTCCAGCGATGCTTTACTTCTGTCTTCTGCGACAAAGCCACCTACACTATTTGTCCAGGTTCCTTCTCCCCAGATCCCGCCACACTCATGATCTGAAGTAATGATCAGCAGCGTTTCATCCCAGCTTGAGTGTGTTTCTACCCAGTGAATAACGGCATCGACCGCCTTATTAAAGTCAATCTGCTCTTCTATGAACCTGGGCATATTGTTGGCATGACCCATCCAGTCTACTGCGCCACCTTCAATCATAACAAAAAAGCCATCAGGATCTTGCTCAAGTACATTAAGTGCTCCCAGACTCATGGTCGCTAAATCTGGCACATTGGTGTTGTACGCCATCCCTGATGGCGTATTGTCATCAGGTAACGCAGCCCTTCCTGCCTGCAATGTAGAACCCGACTGAGCAATACCAATCACACGTTGAGGGATATTATTCCCCTGAGCCAGCGCTTTAAAATCGGCGACTGAATCAATATAGGACACACCGTCGCGACCATTTTTGTTACCAAGTGACTTATAAGTTTGCTCCCCACCAACATATTTATACTCTTTCTCTTCAGCGGGTGCTGTCAGATGACCGGCGCCCATAATGACAGACAGTTCAGATGCCAGCATTTCATTGAATATATCGGCGTAATTGTTGCGCGAGCTATTGTGCGCTATCGCGGCTGCGGGTGTCGCATGAGATATCATTACGGAGGTTACCGTCCCTGCGGACAGGCCCTCTTTCATGGCTAGTTGAGCTATGGTTTCGAATCGCTCGCTGTTGCTCCAGTCCATATTGATGCGGCCAACAGAGGTTTTTCGGCCACTCATCAGCGCCGTACCCGCGGCGGCACTGTCAGTATAGGAGGTATAGCTACCGGAAGCGGTATAATCATTGATCATGGCATTTTCAAAACGCGTCCAGCGAGTTGTCGGGTCATACCCCTGCGTAACAGCCCCAGCAGCCTTTGCAACGTCTGTCCCTTTTGGCAGTGGCAATCCCTGCGCATCAATTAGGTTTAGCGCATTGTGAGCAAGCCCGAAGACCAATGGTGCAGTGCCATCCGGGCGCGTCACCTGATAAGTTTGCTTACCAGCCAGACCCTGATAATAGTCAGTGGCCAACCAGCCATTGAATCCGTTACCATCAGATATCATTAAAATGATATTTTTGGGTGTTGCGGTTTTTGTCGTTTTAGGATCAGACTCGGTGTGATTAACACAAGAAGTCGCAAATATTACAGATGTAACAAGGGTTGTTCTCAAGAGAGTATGCATCATCAGGCACTCGTTTTTTAAATCGTTCTCAGCAGTCACATAACTGCCTTACCACTGTCATATAATTATATTTCGAACATCTAACACACAACGGAAATGTTATAATATAACATTACATTTTTAAATCATTCTATTTTTATCACGGCTTCCACCCTGTTGTTTTTAAAGGAAGTTTTCAGAAAACCAACGCAAGAAAAACCAAATGCATAGAAGCGAACCACTATAGAGAAGCACGATTTTTATGCAATCTGGCTAATGTAACTTTCATCGCCATTAGCCGGACGAGCTGGGAAAATTAAACCAAAGCAAAGGTAGAAACGCAGTACATTATCATTTAAAGAAAATGTAACCTGCAGAGCAATACATCCAGCTGATATAAAGTATGTTGAAAGTGGCATGTCAGAACGCGTGTTCGGAGGGGTTATATGGATATAGAGCCCAGATAAAGCTCCGGGCTGTTAAGTAAGCGTATTGTCGAGTGACTTAAACAACCCGATTTCAATCTCCAGAACGTTATCTTTGGCTATTCGAGTCACATTATTCATTTCGCTTTAATATTTTCTAAAGTAAAGTGCCGGATAAATCGGGTTAAGGGTGTTGTCTTCGACGACTTCCCCATCTGATAATTGATTATTTACCGCATCAATTAAAGAATGCTGTTTGCCGTTTATTTCAATCGCAACAGTCACTTCTTTATTTGGTGCACCCACATTAGAGCAAGACTTAGTGCGAGCACCGGCATCTGCATCTCGCCACGCGCATTGCAATAAGGTTTCTTCAAATCCGTCTACCATACACGCTTAGCGGGGTAAGCTCTAAAATAAACAGGACCAACGTCACAGGCGTTCTGAGTGGGCTTATCATCGACAACAGCAACTCCACCAGCGAAATAGTTGAGTGTAAAGTCGTTAAAGCCCATTATACACGCTGAAGATCCGGCAGCTTGGTTTTTAGTCGCAATGGGCATATTTAATGTGCGCCCTTCAATATCGTCACACATTAGTTTATGAGCGTTACCACTCTCATTAATCCAGCGACAATCCAGGCGCTTTTCCTCCAGCCCATCGACGATGCGTGTATCTGGCGCCGGCTCAAAAGACACAACATGTCCTCCACAATTAGCCTTATTTCCTTCAACTTTAACTGTACCTTTAAGCTCGGTCCGATACCCATCTAGCCAATTTATGCTGCAAATGCCGTAGCTCGGAACATTTACTTTGTTAGCGACCAATACATCCGGTAAATTTGCATTTACCGGATTTGTACACATTTGATTTTCCCAGATACCAACTTCATTTTGTTTCTCGACTTGCCAATAGCAGGACATAGGTGAACTGTCCTGAGCATAGACCGTGGCTGCAGAGCTGCATGCAATAAGTGATGTTAACTTTATTAATTGTTTTAGTTTGTTTTTCATACTGATTTTCCTTTCTAGTATTTAATTGTTGAGTTGCCATCCGAAAGCAAGCGAATATTAGCACTTATAACGAATTAAAAAAGAATAAGTTACAGTTACTTACAATCAATTACCCGACACCACAAATACATGGTTCTCACTACAAAATTGGTGTACTTCCCCGACATTTATTCATGCCTAGTACATGTTCATTAATGCTGTTACCAGATTAAAGCTAAGCAGATCGACAGAGTTATTGTATTTTTTCTGAAAGCCTTATCGAACTTTGGCCAGAGAGACCTTCGAATATTAGAGTTAATGCGCCATCATCAATGAAGAGGAACTAAACATTTACTCGGTACACTTCTAATATTCAAAACTGTTGTCACGTTTACATGTCTAGTTTCTCATAGATTTGTAAACCCTGTGAGTGCATCCCCCGCCACAACCCTGCGCTCCTCAGAACCGACTGTTGTTTGACGGCATATCCCAAACCAGATTGACCAGGTTGAACCGTGCAAAGATCTCTTTTGCTTCATCGACAGACCACTTCATCCAGTTGGGACTTAAGTGGTTTCCATACCAAACTTTAGAAAATTCCCACACCTTGTTGATTGGTTGTACGTCGCCCTTTTCCATGCAGTGACGCTCACACCAGCTCTCAATGTCGGACTCAGACTCAAACACAAGCATGGTACTGCATGTATAAATAACATTGTCCCAGGCTTCAATCATAGGAATCGGAAAATGGATGAATAAGTTCTCATTCATCACTTTGCCAGCCCTGATTTCAATCGTGACTTGCCTGGATTCTGCACCTAAATTAGTTGTGATCGTCAAATCCTTGTCAAGTAAAGCCGCAGCACCGAGTGCACACCAGGCACAATTTCCCCACCAACTGCCACCATCAGACTCGATCCAGAAGTTTGTTGGTGCGCATGAGAACGGGTGCATTACCCATACCTCTGAAGATTCGGGATGCAACACAACCCCATGATAATCCTGAAGTGCTTTCAGCGCAGTGATCATCTCATCTGTAGCAACTTTAAAGACTCCTGCCATCTCAGCAACTTTAGGAGCATTTCCCTTGTCTATTATGTGCTTCATTATGTAATAGTGAAGGCTGGAATTGTTTAATCTCACTTAGACCTCTCCAATTTATGTTATGGCAAGGGACTCGTTCTCTGGGCTGCTTAAAGGAGTCCATTTACATTTAACAATGAGATGCATCCCGCATAAAAGCAAACTCAGTCTCAAAATGATTCGTGCGAAGCAAAACAGATAAGAAGCGATGGAATTGTACAAAAGCTATGTTCGCTTTATCAGCGATAACGTATCTCTGGCAAAACCTTCAAGGATAATAAAGTGAAACAATCTGATCGGGTTCTTGTGAAATGAGATCAATTTAAGTTAGTGTGATCAGTAAAGGGCCAGGCCATAAGACCTACCCCTTAGAGTTGCCCTTAATTAGCACGAGTAGCCGTTAATAGAGACAGGGCAAGAGTAGTTTGGATCTGAGATAGGACCACATCCCATGGCAGATATTCCGCCACCGATCTGACGAGTTTTACCATTTGCCAGGACCGCCTGCTCAGACAGGTTTTTTACCTTCTTCTTGTTGAGTACCAATGTCATTGTTATTCTCCTTTACATGATTGCACCAATATTGGTGACAATCAGTGTGTTGCTATTTTGTTCAAAAAGCAATCACAAATATCAAATGCAGAAATATTTAATGTAAGCGTCATATTTAAGATCTGAACGCATTGATATCGATACCTCATGTTTATTCACTACATTGTACCAGTGCAGCAACATGATCCTTAGTTTGTAACCTCACTTGGTACCCATTACGCATCAATGGTTGTGTGCAAGAGGCTTATTAGATGAACAGACTCTTCGCTCAATTCGTGTAGCGCTCGCAATACCGAAGGCCTTTTTCGGAAAAATACATCACTATAATTTTCCAAATGCAGTGGCCGAATAGCGGACAGCCAAAAATAACGTGAATTGGCGAGTGGATGAGAAGTGTAACGTGGCTTTTATTTGTCGCCCTGACCTTATTACTCACTCTAATTCTGCGAGCTTTTGCTTTAACAAGAGAATAGTATCTGGGGGAGTTAACTTATTAGCAGCAAGATAAAAGTCATTACTAAGTTCATCGAGTTCGAACAAAAAATTAAAATCATCTCGTTTACATCCAATTTGCTCACACATGTAGTCAAGGTGTATCGGAGACGCCGCAATTATGTCGGCCCTGCCCCGCAGCAACATTTTCACGGTCACAAAGGTCTCGGGCAACACAACGATAGTGTCTAACATATTCTTACCAGACAGAAACTGATAAACAACATCGTCACGCTTTACGCCTACTTTGTAGTCAAGCAGATCTGACAACGTCTCAACTTGAATATCAGTTCGCTCTCGTAATGAAATAAGATAAGTTTTAGTGCTCATCAGCACACCCAGCCAGTGAAAGAGATGCTCTCTGGCTGGCGTACGTACGATCGAGAAAATGAGCGTGCCAGGCTCATTGAGCGCAGTTTTATAAGCCCTGGCCCAGGGCATTACTTCAATGTTCGATGTGATCTCTAAGGCAGCCAATACTCTATTTACTTTTTCAGCTGCAACTCCCTCAATTTGACCATTTTTACCGGACATCTGGTAGGGCGGCAGATCTTCAGTCACGACCCTGAGATTTCCCAATTGAAAAGATGATGCCCCCTGACTCGCTATCTTCATAGGGAACAACAAGAATAAAACCAAAGTAAAGGAGTAAAGAGCCTGCATGTTTATCCAACTCTGTAAAAACTGACCCGGCTGTATAAGCATTTATACGACAAATAAAATCTTTAGGATGAATCTCCCATTAAAGAAAGTTCTCGACGCATCGAGAAAGCGATGCGTACATCGATGCAGGTATGCTACTTACCTCTGGCTAAAAATACCTTTTCAGCTCGTTATTGGCTCACAATAACCTAAATCACCTGGCTCACTTGGCCTGGATATAACTACTCAGTTGATCAACATGCTGACGTGTTTCGTCAATCAGGCCACCAATCTCTCCCGCCGACTCTGTGGTTCGCATGGCAAGACTTCTTACTTCATCAGCAACCACGGCAAAGCCTCTGCCTGCATCACCGGCCCGGGCTGATTCAATCGCTGCATTCAGTGCCAGTAAGTTAGTCTGATCTGAGATGCTGTTGATGGTATTAATGATGGTACTGATCTTAGACAACACCTGTGCCATCGCATGGTGGGTTTCTGTCAGGACCGCGTTGCGCTCTGAAACATCGGTACCATAGAGCAGAATTTTATTAAGCTTGCCATCTTCATCTAACACCGGGGAAATAGCAGCGTCTATTTGCACTTCGCTTAGGCCGGTAGGCAAAGCAAGTTGTGTTTTCACGAACTGGCCTGTGCGTATCGACTGCCATTGTTCATCACTGAGGTAGCTTGACAGCGTTTTAAGCAGTTGTTGTACTGCTCGCTGATCCGTGGCACCCAATGCGCTGAGTCCCATAGGATTAATCAACGTCAGCTCTCCCTGTGGATCAAATTCCAGCACAATATTTGCCTCACCAATTGCTTTTAGGCGCACATCATTTTCTAATGCGACGCGTTTAGTGCTGTCAACATTCGCCTGAATTGAGACAAAGCGTATCAAACTGCCCCGTTCATCAAAGACCGGGTTAATGGCCAGGCTGATCCAATAAGGTTCACCCTCTTTGGTGTAATTCAGGATTTCTTCATAAAACGGGGTGCGTTGTTCCAGGTTCTTTTTGATGCGCTTTTTGGTATCGGGTGAGGTATGTTTGCCTTGTAAAACATGGCCAGGTTTTTTACCCAGAACTTCGTGTTGGTCGTAACCAGACAGCTTAGTGAAGCCGGGGTTCACATATTCAATCAACCCGTTTGAATCGGTAATGATCACCGAGTTATCGGTTTCATTAGCAACCAAGGAAAGTAATGCTATCTGATCACGCTGCGCTTTTTCTTCGGTGATGTCTTTAACAAAAGCAGTGTAGGCGATTTTGCCGGCCACGTTGACTTTGGACAACGATAAATTAGCCCAAAGCACCTGACCATCGCTACGCTCAATCTCAACATCTCTGGAAGTGCCGACGATTTTGTCTTCACCAGTGCGGCGATTGCGATTAACCATTTCGTCGTGGTTTCCCTGTATCGCTCTGGGCACCAACATTTTCACATTGTGGCCAATGACTTCATCACGCTGATAATCCCACAAGCGCTCCGCTGCCGGGTTAAAAAAAGTCACTATATTGTTGTGGTCAATCGAAACAACGGCATCAATACACTGCTCAAGCGTCTGATCAATGCGCTCCTGAGCCTCTTTTTGCACCGTAATGTCTTTAATAAAGGCAGTGTAATGAATACCGTCAGACTGACGTACTTTAGATAAAGACAGGCTACACCACTTCTTGTCACCACTGCGAGTTTCTATTTGAATGTCACGAGCCGTGCCAACAATTTTGTCCGGGCCGCCATTGCGATTGGCATTGACGTACTGATCGTGATTGGTCGAAAATTCGCGCGGGACAAGCATTTTCACGTTTTTCCCAATCACCTCCGTTTTACTATAGCCAAACAGCTTTTCTGCGGCTTCGTTCATGTACGTAACATTATTTTTGGTGTTGATACTGATCACGGCGTCAATGGCCTGATCTAGGATAGCCTGAGTGTTATCCGACTTATTAGAGAAGAGTGACTGGATCATCAATTAACCTCTGAGCAAAGGTGAAAGCACGCGCTCGCAAGCATAATGTTCTGTGTCTGAATCACACAGGCATTAAACTGCGGTTAATTAAACGTAGACTGAATTTTCGAAAAGTGTCAATTATTGACACGTTTGTCTGATCAGATTTAGCTACCCGCTCATTAAGCTAAGGTATAAACATAAGCGGGTATTGTTTCACCATCGTCTAGCCGCACTTGCGCTATTACGCGTTTATAGTGCTCGCCTTCAAACTCATCGAGCCTCTGCCAGTGACTATCAAGCTCAGGTGAACTAAACACCAAACCTGATACTTCTTCAGCGCTCGTGTCTAAAGTCAGGCCCGGATAACCTAACTCAGCTCCCCAACCCTGATTTTGCAAATGGCCGTTGACAAAACCAGGTTGCCACTGGCCGTTAAGCCCTGCGAGAATGTGTTCGTTTGGACGGCCGGGTGCTAACGTTCCATAGACAAATAAACGCGCCATTTTCTGCTCCTGCACTATCTAACTAAGTGATAACGGGGATCTGAAACTGCATCGTGATCCCACCATATTGCTCCAGATCCACCCCCTCGATCCACTCGATAAAATGACCCTCGGGATCAATCTTATATCCTGCCTGCTCTGCTTTCTCAAACAAAGTATGAAGTACCTGACTATAGGCTACATCCGACAAGAGATACGCCCGGCAACAAAAATAATGACCGCTTTTAATCAACGCATCATGGGATTCACCTGGCTCGACTGATTTTGCAATCTGAGTCTCTATGGCCGACCAGCTTTTATCCAGCTCGGTCGTCTTTGTAATACCCAGCAAGCCGACTGACTGCTCCCCATAATGATCCAGGATCTGATCCCAGTCAGAGGTATCACTGGGAACAGTTTTAATGTAACGCGCTTCACAGTACTCGAGCGTACATGGCAGCGCTTCTGCCAACTGCTTTTCCAGCGACTCTGAATCTCCCGGATGTGCCAGCTTATCCATCAAAACCTTAGTTTGTTGGGGCGTTGCCTGCTGTGCCATCAGGCGGATTGCTTTTGCTGTAGTCCCCAGCTCGCGCTTAAGCGCTTTAGCCAATGCCTGCGACGAAGCAAACCCACACAGCTGCGCAATGTCAGTAATAGACAGCGTTTCGTGATAGAGCAAATAGTAAACCGCATATTGCAGCCGGATCCGACTCAGGTATCGGCCAGGTGTTTCGTTGAATAGTTTGCTAAACTGGCGATGAAAATGGAAAGATGAAATGGCACTCTTTTGGGCTATTTTCTGCCAGCTCAAGCCCTCTTCTAACTTCTCATGCATCAACAATAATGCCTGCTCAAATCGTTTTCGCATATGCTCAGGTAGCGGCGCCAGCAAAGCAATTTCTGGCACCAAATTAAACGCGGGATCTTTGTCTGCTGACATACAGGCTCACAGGTTTTTCCGGGGCGATCACTATCGCCCAGGCCGTGCCCCAAGTCAACTTAGCGTGTGCGCCTCCTGTGCAGATTGCACTGCAGGCGAGGGCTTGCGATGAAACATGCCTAACAACACAGGGATTAAAAATAAGGTGATCAAAGTGGCAAATAGTTCTCCGAACACCAAAGATACCGCAGCAGGTTTTAAGTACTGTACCTGCTCAGACGTGCCAAATAACAAAGGTAACAAGCCACACACGGTAGTTATCGTGGTCAGAAAAATCGCCCGAAAACGACCGGTGCCAGCATTGAGCAATGCCTGTGATGGTGAAATACCTTGACGGTATTCATTGTTAAAACGCGTTATCAGTACCAAAGCATCATTCACCACAATACCTGTCATAGCCATCATGCCAAACATAGACAGTAAGCTGACCGGCAGTTCCATGATAGCGTGGCCAAAAATAGCACCGGCAAACCCGAACGGAATCACAGCCATAATAATTAAGGGTTGCCAATAGGACTTCAGCGGGATCGCCAGCAACACGTAAATGAGTAGTAAAGTCAGTATAAGGGCAGCCTTAAACCCTTTATTGACCTCTTCTATTTCTTCATATTCGCCCGCTGGCTTAATGGTCACTTGTGGAAACTGGCTGGCAAGTTTATCAATGTCACTTTGCAACAGATCCAGCGTTTGCTCCGGCGATCCCACACCTCGATCCTGAGACCAGTATAGATTGATCACCCGCTCACGATCACGACGCTGCAACATCTGAGGCTCATGCTGATAATTCAGTTCAGCAACATCTCCTAGTGCAACACTCTGACCATCATCAAGCATTACGTGCATATCCAGTAGCTCATGTTCAGTTCGCACTGCATGCTGTGGGAAACGCAGTACAACTTTTAACTCCTGTGACTGATAAAGTAACCGATGTACTTCGCGCTCTCCCAAGGCATTAGCTACCAGTTCAGCTATCTGTGCTTGCGTCAATCCCAGCTGACGACCAAACGCATTCAGCCTGACCCGAATTTGCCGTTGTGCAGCCTGATAATCATCCCGGGTATCTTTTACGCCAGGCAATGTGGTTAAGGTCTCACGGAGTTGATCACTGATCTGCTTAGCTAAACGTCCATCAGGCGATGAAATAGCCAAAAAAGTCCCGCCCGCTGGTGGCTCAGCAGCACTGAAATGCTGCGCATAACTGCCCTCTATTATGCCGGCTTGCTTGCGCCAGGTATTAGTTAATGTGTTTGCTGGTAGCGCATTTAACGCTTCCGATGACAGCTCAGCAGTGACCTCAAGGTCACCATAACCGTTGGACCAGGCTAGGATATTCTTCATCGGGCTAGTGCTCATGCCATACTCGGCTTGTAGTGCCTGACTTGCTGCCTGTGCGCTCAGTTCAAGCTGACTTAGCGCCCGGACCTGTAAACCCAGAGGTGCCCCCTCTTCCAGTGTTACTTTGGCGGTCACATAACGACCCGGAATTTCCGGAAATAATGTACTGCGTATTGCACCACCAAGCCATAAACCATAAGCCAATATAAAAGCGGACAGAAAAACCACCAGGGTTGACCTTTTGTGTTTCAGGCTGAGGCGCAATGCGGGTTTATAGATATTATGTATGAAGTGACTCAGTGCCGCGCGCGCCTTGTTTTGAAAGCTTGCTATGAGTCCACTGCGGGTTCCCTGACGCGACATCGCGGCCAGGTGAGGTGGCAGAATAAATTTACTTTCAACCAATGAAAAACACAGTGCCAGAATCACAACCGCTGAAAAGCCGGCAAACAGCTTTGCCAGATCATTGTTGATCCAAAGCATAGGTGAAAATGCCGCAATACTTGTAAGCACACCAAATACGGTTGCTACAGTGACGGACTCAACACCTGTGTATGCGGCCTGTTTATAATTTGAGTTACAACTTTGATGCTCATCAATCGCTTCACCGACCACAACCGCATCATCCACCAAAATGCCCAGTACCAGAATAAAGCCAAACAAAGTGATGTCATTCAGACTGTAATCAAGCAACTGCATACCATACAAGGTGCCACAAATAGCGACCGGTATACCGGCCGCGACCCAGAAAGCCAGCCTCAGATTTAAAAATATGCCCAGCAACAGGATGACGATTAACAGTCCCTGCCAGGCACTGTTGCCAAGGCGTTGTAACTGCTCTTCTATGTAGGGTGCCATATCAGCCATGGTGGTGATGGTGATGTCCTCTGCAAGCAGAGGTTTAAGTTCAACAAGGGTGTCACTTATGGCCTCGCTCACATCCAGCAAATTGTCGCTCTGACTGGTGCTAACCATCAACGCGATACCTGGCATACCATTGTTACGCACGATAGCATCGCTTTGCTCATAGCCACGGCGCACAGTGGCAATTTCACCCAGGGTAACCTCACCAGAAGGGCCGTTGATCACTGGCAACTTTCTCAATTCGCTCAGCGCACTGATATAGCCATCACCACGCAGGGTAATACGATTTCCTTCATGTTTAAGTTGTCCACTACGTGTTTCAAGTGACGTCTGTGTTATCGTACTGGCAAGCTGTTCTATCGTCATGCCATACCGCAACAAAGTATCAGGTTCAGGCTCGATAAATAACCTTGGCTCGCGTGCGCCCCAGTTGCTGACGCTGGAAATATCCGGATGCTTTTTTAGTGCCAGCTCTACTTGCCTTGCTACCTGCTGCAATGCATCGTCACTACGTGGGGCAGAGACAATGACAAACGCAGCAAGATTGGTAAATTCATCGCGTGTTACTATGGGTTTTTCTGCCTGAACAGGAAAATGACTGATGGTATTCACCTGATTACGAACGTCTTCCAGCAACTTGTCATAATCTGCATCAGGCTTCTTACGTATCGTCACAGTTGATAACCCTGCCTGTGACTGACTGGTAATTTGTTTGATGCCTGCAATAGCACTGACTGACTCTTCAACACGCTGTGTAATACTCTCATCAATTTGCCTGGCAGTACCACCCGGATAAACGACCTGAATACTAATACTGGACGGCGCAATCTGTGGAAATGACTCCACCCTGAGCTGACCAAATGCCAGCAGGCCGCCCGCGATAACCATTGCCATTAGCAAATTTGCCGCCACCGGGTTATTAATAAACCACTTACTTAGCCAGCTCATAGCGCCTCCAGTTTGTCAGCTATCCGAACCGTCTCGCTATATGGCTCAATACGTTTACCTGCCACCATGGAGGGCAATGTATAGCGAACCAACTGAAAGGCATCTGGCAGCTCTTCGTTAAGCGATACAATCATAGTGTCTGCTCTGACTTCCAAAGTAGTCACCGTTACTCGTCGTAACGTTTGCTGCTCTGTCACAACCCAAATTGCGCCATCGGGATCGACTGCACTCAGTGGCAATTCATATAAACCGTCTTGAGCTTTTAGCTCAAAACGCACGGTCACCTGTTGATTAGGCCTTAGCTGAATCATTTGTAGGTAAGGATTCGATATAGACAGCACCAGTGTGCGCTGACGCGTTGTTTCATTGATAAGCGGAGACAGATAACGAACAGATGCCGGCCACGTATCCCCGGTATAGCCACGCACGGTTATACGCCCATCTTCGAGGTTGTCCATGACCCTGTTCCAGTCTCGCTTCGACAAAGGCACGTGAACATCCAGGCTATCACTGGCCACCAGTTCAAACAAACCCTGTCCTGCTTCGACCCACTCTCCCGGACTAACCAGGCGCTGCGTAATCAACCCATCATAAGGCGCCACAATAACAGCATCGTCGAGCAGTCGCTGCGCGCTGTGCACGCTGTGTTGCGCTCGTTTTAGCTCAGCTCTGGCTGCGGCAATGTGGGGTTCCATTGTGGCAAATGCGCTGCTGCTTGCAGCAGTTCGCATCGTCTTAGCAACCGACTGTTCATGTAAGTGTCGCTGTAAATTAAGCTCTGCCTGTTTGAGTGTGCTCTGCGCATCATATAATTGCGACTCAAGTAAATGGGTGTCCAGCCGTGCCAGTACCTCGCCCTTTTGCACTAACTGACCTGGTTCGATTTCAAGATCCAGATAATCCACACGAGCACGGCTCGTTGCTCTTAGTTGCAGTGGCCAGCGCGCCTGAGAACTTGCCTGCACTGTTAAACTGGGAGTTTCTGCAGAGCGCTCTATCTCAAGTACAGATACGACGGGCAAGTGTACTTTCTGGTTGTGTGAATTGGGTTCTTCTGATGTCATGAATACAACGGCTAGCAAGGTCAGCGTTAGTGTACTCGCAGCCGCAATTGCCGGGAAACGCTCTTTAAGCGTCATGGGTCACCTCCGTATGGGTTATTGAGCCAACTGGCTGATTAAGGCGTTGGCTGATCTCGCTCAGCCTTGATAGGGTTTGTAGTGTGACAGGCAGCATGATTGCTGTATCTACGAATTCAAGAGAATAAGTCACAATAGAAAATACCTGCCCAACACTGATATCGGGGAGTAGTTGCACCATCCATAAATTACTCAGTACAGCCGCAAACAACACTAGAAAAATCAAGCCATAAACCCAGGCTTCAGTGTCTGACAGACGGATTTCACATCGTTTAAGTCGCTCAAAATGCGCACTGATCGCACCAAGCGGTCGGTGGCTCAATACCCAGACTTGCTGTTCAAGCTGATCGTTGAGCTTGCTATTCAAAAAGCTAAAGCGATCATGAAACATAGCGTAGATGAGACACATTAACCCTGCAGCAAGTATCACGCTATACGCTAAATAAAGATGAAAAGAAGCCAGAATAACCACAGTGGCGATAAGCTGTATCACCGCCGTGAAAACACCTGGTAAATCGTTTTCCAGAAAATCAACTAATTCACGTGACATGGTTAACCTGGCGTCTTTGACCGATACCGGCGCAGCACTAAATTTAAACGCCAACATTTCGGCCAGTTTGACCCGAATATCGCCAAATACACGGGTATCATAGAAGCGGCGGATCACGCTAATTACTACCAATGCCACCAGCACTAAAGCGAACCAGAACAAAGGAGCCAGTGACTGGTCAAGCACTCCATCGATGGCATAGCCAATAAACAAAGGAAGTAAGATCAAAAGAATGTTTTCTAAGATCACCATAGTCCAGGTAACAAGGATCTTAACTGGGTTAGTACGAATAATCGCAGTAAAAGAAATTTTATTCAGGAGTTTCACAACGGGCTCCGCAAGTACTACAAAACTGACAGTCAGTGTGACAAATCAGGGCGGAAAAAAAGTGTCCCAGATTGCGCTTTTCTCCATGCGGGCCAAACATACCAAGTCACTACTTAAGTAAATTGCGAACAAAATGAACATATATTCCTACGTAGATTGACGATTCAACCGCAACGGACAGGATAAATAAAAAAAACAACATAGCAACTTTAAATTGACACAAAATACACATATAGGTACAGTTTTCAATGAGAATTCGCTTTGAGTAAGCTGTTCAGTCGTTCAATTCTGATATTGTTAGTTAGCAAGGAATACATATGAAAAAAATGAAGCTATTAGTTATGGCGATCACTAGCGCTATATATACTGCTGGTGCGTCTGAAACACCTGAATTTGAAGTTACACATAGATTTGAGGCTAACACGCCTGCGCTCGCATCAGAAGTTAACGAGAACTTCGAAGAAATAGCAAACCAACTAAATATCAATATGGGTAATGTGAACGAGCTATCAGCTACGCAATTAACAACCCACAACAAATTAATTGCTGTAGAGAGCGAAACGGTAGAAGTGAAAGCGCGCATTGACTCCACTGCCGGTAGTGTAAACGAATTGGCCAATACACAGTCCTCGTTCAGTGAGCAACTTGAAGCATTGAAAGCTGTCGTAGCCAATGGACCGGGTAATGAAGACTTCGCTGACTTAACACAGAGACTGTCTACTTTAGAAAGCGCGAGCACGCCCATCATTGTCACCTCAGATAACCATGCAATGTATCAAAGCCAGTCAATAGATGAACGCTTTGCAATCATTGAAGGTAATCTAACCATTGAAGCGACTTACGATAAAACGCTCAAAGTTGATAACGGCATATTTTTGGGGGGCAGCTTTACGGGAAGTCCGGTGAGTGAAACTGAATCTCAGTTACCGACGTTGGAAATAGGCACTGACAGCGTCATTATTGGTGCGTCTTTTTCTAATATCAAGCTGGAGGGCTCAAATATAACCTGTATTAGATGTACCTTCCGTGGTGATATTACATTCTCCAGTGGCATTAAGTTAGATCATTCGTTATTAGAGGACGTAGCCCAAAACACAGTGACATCAATTGAGCACATCACTAACTCCGATATAAGAAACTCACAGTTAACACGCGTAGAGAACATCGAGTCAAGTGACATCAAAGACTCGGTTATCGGCTCAACAGAACATTTAATTCAAGCTGTATTGTCAAGCAGAATCGACGACTCTGATATATACCTAAGTGGTAGACTACTCAACAATGTCCTCGACGATTCCTGGATTGAGGTTGGCAATCGACGAAATATCATTGCTAATAACATTTTCGATGATATGCAAAATGGGAAAAACGAGTACATTCATTTTAATCTCGGTATAAGCGGTTATCGTTACAACCTGCTATCTGGTAATGTCTTTGATGCCAGTTCATCTTCGCCCAGACATATTTTTATCAGTGGTGAGAACAGCTCACCACACAACATTATTGTAATTAAAGACAACCAGTTTATTAAAGCAAATACGGTATTAGAGGTAGACACCTCACAAGCAGCTAATATTGTTGTCAAAGACAATGAGCTTTATCAGACGTCGCTTAACTATGCAGGCTCAAATGTTACCGGAAACATAACGCTATAAGGAAGGATATGAACTACAACCTATTATTCATCGTGGTCGTTGTAAGTTTGGTTGCGTCATGTGGGGGCTCTGGCTCTGATGAAAGCCAACAAGTTACACAAAAGCCTCCTAGGTCAGATAACACCACGACCAAACCTGATGAAACACCTCAGGGTGATGATAACAATGATGCTGATGAAACTGTGGAAGATGGGGATGACCCGGACGAGGGCAAAGCAACCATAACAATCGGTGCAAATTGGGATAAAACTAACTGGGATAAGTCAAACTGGAAGTAGTGTTCACCTACTGAATACTGGGCAGCTCAAGTATACTAACAGAGCTGCCCGCTGCTCTTACTTTTGACAAACCTGGTAAATATCAGAGCGACAGATCTGCATCAAAATACTGGGGTCGTCCGGCGTTTTGAACCCAAATTGCGCATACAAACCATGCGCATCCTTAGTCGCCAGCATAATTCTGCGTAAGCCCTGAAGGTCCGGGTGTTGCATAATGGTATCGACGAGCTGCTTGCTTAGCCCTTTGCCTCGATGTGACTCCACAATAAATACATCCGCCAAATAGGCAAACGTTGCCTTATCAGTGATCATTCGGGCAAACCCTACCTGCTCAGCCGTATCGGTGTAGACGCCAAAACACAAAGAATGCTCAATGGCCTGTTTCATGACCTCACGAGGGATCTCCTTTGCCCAGTAGGAATCTGAAATAAAATCGTGAATGAGATCAAAGTTGAGTCGTTTAGGATCGCAACTAATTGTATAGGCCGGCATTTTATACTCCCTAAAAATGGTGACATGATTGGTTTTTGTTATTGCCCCATTAAACCTTCGACCCCAACACTAAAGCAAGCACTTAGTTAAAAAGTGTACTGGTGTGCTGGCCAGTTACTTCCTCTGGATCACCTGCATACCACGGCTAATATGCACAGGGTCAGAATGCACGCCTTCACCCTCAACCCCTGTGAACTTAACAGGTAACCCCATTGCCTCATAAATTTCTGGACGATCCTGGAGGTGAAAGTGTAAATGGGGCTCACTGGTAAAGCCGTTAAACCCACATACCCCCAGCAGCTCCCCTTGACCAACGCGATCACCGGGTTTGACCGAAATTGACCCTTTTTTTAAATGAGCATAAAAACCATATTCACCGGGTGCATGCTTGATCACAACATGGTTGCCAGCAAAGTGACAACAAAGGAAGTCTATTAACCCAAACCCAGGTAGTGGCGCCTGAGCGACTCTATCAAACACCGAAATCACTTCCCCCGCTGCTGCCGCAACAATTGGCTGGTTAAAGCAATAATAATCCCGCACATCAAGGCCGTTATCCTTATGACGTGAATAAGTATGATCGACCATCACAAAGTCCAGTGCATATCTTTGCGAGAGCACATCCCAGGAGTGAGAGGTTGCAGGTGAGTTGCCGCCGTTGTAAACCAGCCAGCGACCTTCAAACGGCAAACGGTAACACACCTTATTTTTATATCCGGCAATGTCTGTTGCCCCTGTCGATACTCTTTTTCCAACCGACAGCTGACATACAAGTAGTTTAACTTGTTGAAATAGCAGTATGGGATTCAAAAGCGTCAGCGCCATAGAGGGAAGCGCCGTCAACACCATACCATAACGGCCAAGATAACGGTGAATGCCTGGACGAGGCCAGTTTAATCCGGGGTGTTGCTCACCGCCTTCGCCAAACTGATTAACGATATTTCTTTTTAATAGCCAGGCACTAAAAAAGTGTACAGAAAAGTACAAGCCCAACTTAGCTGGAACCGACAAACGGAACTGCCAGGCCCATTGACAGAGCAGCTGCACACCGATAGTTACGCATACTGCCATCACCATGGGGATCAGCCAGGTAAATGCAAACGCCTTATGCCGGCTTGATACTAACTCTTTCGCCATACTCTTTATTCCTTTACCTGATATTCAATAAACTGCTTACTGCCTGGCTGACACTCTAGCCATCCACGTAAGTCGGCACAATAGTTCAACAATAACAAGATATAAAGAACCATATTTTGATACTTAAACTTACACATTGTGATACCTTGATGCTTATATCCCGGAGTAATAAGAATGACCAAGGAGCTGAACAAGCACGTCGTCAGGCGCTGTCTTGATAAAATTAAATTACAATTAAAGGCCAGGGAGTTAACCTACCAGGACGTTGCCGGGTTGTTTGATGTGTCAGAAAATACCGTGAAGAGAATGCTGAACCAGGATGACATCAGCCTGAACCGGCTGTTAACACTGGCAGAACTGTGCGACCTGGACGCCACTGAACTACTGGGCAAGAGTGTAAAGGATACACCTGCACACACCTACTTTACGGCGCGCCAGGATCAGGCCTTTGCAAAGAATCCACATTTGTTAAGCTACTTTTCCCGGCTATTTTATCATCAGCAGACAGTAGAACACATTGCCACTGAGTTTAATTTGAGCGCGCTTTCCAGTTATCGATATTTACGGGCGCTTGAGGATATTGAGCTTTTAGCATTATACCCCAATAACCAATTCAAATTTTTAGTACATCCACCATTGGGGTTTGCACCAGATAGCCTGGTAATAAAGCAGTCAGTATGTAAACACATGTCGCAAACACTGGACGCTGTGATGGCCCCGGCGAGAACGCCAGAGCATCATGTCTTAATTAAGCCAATGAAGATGCCGCCCATACTACGGGATAAAATGTGGCAGGAATTACAAGATAGCGTCAGCAAATACGCCCACATATCAGAGCAGGCCTTTGCGCAGCACAGTGAGCAACCTGATTTTCAGGTCACTCTGGTTATGCACCCGCTCAATACCGACGTATTTAATGAAGCCCCCATCATTGCGTTGGACTAGCGCCCTTAGGCTTATACTTGTTGAAATGGGTAAATGGTGCCCAGGTTCAGCAGCTGCGTTAGTTCATCCAGTGCCTGCTGACTCTCAGTTAACAAACTTGGATCAGCCAGGTCATCCTCACTCAGTCTGTCACGGTAATGCCTGTTTACCCAGTCTGTCAAGCGCTGATAGGTGTGTTCATCCAGCAAGCATGCCTGATTCACCGCATTGAGTTCTTGCTCTGATAACGTCACTCTTAGTCGCAAACAAGCCGGTCCACCACCATTTTGCATACTTTGCTTAAGATCCATATATATTACTTCACTGATCGGGTTGCTGGCCTGACACAGCGCCGACAGATATTGCTCAACTTTCCCCACGGTCTGGCATTCCCCCGGCGCGATGATGGCCATACCGCCTGAAGGTAAACTGACCAGCTGGCTGTTGAAGATGTAGCTTTTTACCGCGTCTTCAACACTAATATCAGCATTCTTTACCTCAATTAGGTGAAGTGGCCTGTCACCCCGATATGCGGAGTTTATCTGTTCAATCACCTTTTGCTGCTGATAAAAGGCTTGCTCATGAAACAGAAAAACATTCTCATTGCCTATGGCTATGACATCGTTATGAAACACACCCTGATCGATCACTTCAGGGTTCTGTTGAATATATAAGGTGTTATGCGGGTCGAGCTGGTGACTTCGCGCTACCGCCTCAGACGCCTGACGAGTTTGTCGCGCGGGGAACAGCTGTGGCTTAACCTGAGTATGAGCATCTTCACCATAGACAAATAACGCCAGCCCCTGATGTCCGTAGCTGTCAGCCAGTCGAGTATAGTTAGCTGCCCCTTCATCACCAAACATCGGATGCTGAGGCAACGCGTCATGATGACTGAAATAGTCATTGTTGTTAAAAATACTTTTTAAAATCTGGCTGGTCTGAGGCGCTTCGATAGCCCGGTGCAATTTATTGTTTAAGTTTGCAGACGTAAGGTGCACTTTGCCATCTGCACTATCGCAACTGGGTGATACCGTCGCCGCATTCGCAGTCCACATCGAAGACGCTGAGTAACAGGCTTTAAGCAACTGAGGCTGCGATTTTGCAGCCTGGCTGATCACCTCTGCGTCTGTACCACTAAACCCACATACTCTGAGGGTACGCAGGTCAGGACGAGCATTAGGCGCTATGACGCCCTGGTGTAAACCAAGCTGAACCAGGTGCCACATTTTTTCGAGCCCCTGTAATGCCGCCTGTTTTGGGTTGGATACTTTGTTGGCATTAGATTTGGATGCCACATTGCCATAAGACAATCCCGCATAATTGTGTGTTGGGCCGACCAGGCCATCAAAATTTACTTCGTAATAGTTCATGTTGCCCCCTTTTGGTGCAGAGCGCCTTTGTTTTGCTGAGCATTGCACCAGATTGGTTATTCTTGTTCTGTTTTCAACTTAGAAAATGAAATAAAAAATCAATACTATTCATAAGGTTACTATTATGCCTATGCACGTTAGCTCAAAGGTAAGTTCAAAACATGTGCCAGCAGACAAAACTTCTATAAGTTAGTCGTAATTCAATCAATATGACAAAAATTTGAGCGTGAAATGACAAAAAGAAAACAGTCGTGTGAGGGGCAATTAAACTAGCTGTTTTAAGTACAGGCTGAGTGCGATACACCACACTCAACCCGGGGATCTTTAAAAATTAAGCGCTAAGCGCGTATTCGTTAAACGTCAATTACCACTTTGCCCATCGCCTGACCACTTTGCAGTCGCGCATGCGCAAGACCAGCTTGCGACAACTTAAAATCTTGCTCATCCAACACGGGTACAAGCGCTCCGGCTTCAACTATGGTTGTCAGGGCATTCAGGGTCTGGTGATGATCTTCACGTTTATGGTTATGCAGCATAGGGATCAGCATAAAGACCACGTGCAAAGACAGTCCTTTAAAGTGGGCCACTGACAAGTCAAGATCCACCATAGCCACAGTCGAAGCGACATGGCCGTTCAATGCGGCGGCTTCGAACGAGTTGGCCATATTGGCGCCGCCCACTGAGTCAAAGACCACATCGAATCCTCTGCCGTCGGTATGTGTGGCTACATAATCTGCAACTTGTTCAGTTTTATAGTTAATCGGTACCGCGCCCAGGCGACTGATCAGCTCAAGTTGGGCATCGCCGCCACCGGTCGAGTATACTCGTGCACCAAAATGTTTAGCTAATTGCACGGCAACGTGTCCAACACCGCCAGAGCCGCCATGTACCAGCACTTGCTGGCCAGCCCCTATCCCGGCCCGTTGCAGCCCTTCATAAGCCGTGATCCCTACTAAAGGCAAAGCAGCCGCTTCTCGCATGCTCAGATTACTGGGTTTTCGCGCAATGAGTCGGGCATCGGCCAACATAAATTCCGCCAGTGCGCCTTGTAAGTCAGCCAGACCACCGGCACACCCATAGACTTCGTCTCCTATGGCAAAGTCCGTTACACCCTCTCCAACTTCAACCACGGTACCCGCAAAGTCCATCCCGAGTACGGCTGGTAAGGCCGGTGACAAAGGCAAGGCTTCACCCATGGTACGTATCATCGTATCAACCGTGTTGACGCTGCTTGCCGCTACTTGCACCAGAACATGACCTGCCACCACTTGAGGTTTAGCCACGTCAGTTAAGGAAAATGCTGCCTCTTCACCATATTGATTTAACACCATTGCTTTCATAATTATGCTCTCCTGTATTGATGACTAAAACTATACTTGCCTTTTTATTTATTGATAATAGACTGAATTTAATAATCACTTTATACATTTCGTTAATAATGAACATTGAGCATCTCAAGTTGTTTGTGCGCATCGCTGCCACCTGTAACATTAGCCAGGCAGGCCAGGATCTGGGGTTGTCAGCCGCTGTCGCAAGCAGCCATATTAGTAAGCTCGAAACCGACCTCGGGGTTAGACTGCTACATCGCACAACACGCAAAGTGTCTTTAACCGAAGAAGGGCTGGCGTTTTTGCCCCATGCCGAAGATGTGTTGAATGGGGTCGAGGCCGCGCGAGCCGCCATTGGCGCCGGCAGTACAAAGCCCAGTGGAACGCTGAGGTTAACCATGCCAGCATCCTTTGGCAGAATGCATATCTTGCCGGCCCTGCCCGGCTTTTTTGCCCGGTATCCGGAAATTAAACTCGACCTGAAGCTATCCGACACCATTTCCGATTTGGTCGAGGGCGGCTTTGATCTCGCAATACGAAATAGCGCACTCAAAGACTCTACGCTGGTTGCCAAAAAACTGACCACAGACACCCGATTACTCTGCGCCTCACCGGATTATCTGGCCAAAAATGGGCATCCGGAACACCCAAGAGACCTGTTGGAACATGCCTGTATTACCCTGGCCGGGTTGGAACATTGGTCCTTTCAGACGCCTCAAGGTCATCAAACCATTAAAGTGCAAGGTCAGCTACGTGCTGATAACGGAGACGCCGTCAGAGAGGCCTGTCAACTGGGGCTCGGGATCACCATTAATTCCCGCTGGAGTGCGTATGAAGCATTGCGCTCGGGTCATCTTGTTGAGGTATTGCCTGACTATCCGCTCGAATCTAATACTGCTATCTGGCTGGTGTACCCCAGCTCCCGATTATTGGCGCCCAAAGTGCGCGTTTTTATCGATTACCTGGTGAGCTACTTTGGTGAAATCCCCTATTGGGAAAAATAATTTGCTGCGCGTGAACCTTTTTACATGCTGCGCCGTCTTGTAAGAAAAGCCCAAAGGAACAGCATGGAACCATCAAAGGCCGCATTACTGGTATTGTCTGCCCAACAGGGTAACCGGCGTGCGTTCGAATCCTTATGCGAAGCGTTTTATCAACCAAGCTGGCGGTTTGCGATGAAGCTCAGTGGCCAAAGTGCCAGTGCCGATGATATCTGCCAGGATGTCTGGACTAACATCGCCAAAAAGCTCAATCAGCTCAAAGAGCCCAGTGCATTTCGTGCCTGGGTGTTCCGCGCCATTTACCGTCGCTTTGTCGATCTTAAACAGGCAGAACATCGTTTCGAAGAGACCCAGCCGACGCAGGCATTCGAGACACCGGATCTGGATACCTCGCTGAGTATCCTGACGCTGATAAACCGGCTGGCCGATGAAGAGCGCCACTGTGTGTACTTATTTTACTTAGAGCAAATGTCACTCAGAGACATTGCCAATATATTGGATGTCCCTCAGGGCACCGTTAAATCAAGATTAAACCGCGCACGGGCACAATTGCGTGCCATGGTTAACGAGGAGCAAACAGCATGAATTTAGACAAAGAAATAAGTAAAGCATTACAGCAAGAACAAAATCAGATAGATCCCATTCTTGCTCAGGAAAAAGGCCTGTTCACTATGCTGGGTAACGTGTATCAGGGCAATACCCGTTTCTGGGTGATCCTGGCTTCAATCAGCGCCCTGCTGATCACCATCGGCTTTGTGTACAGCGGCTATCGGTTTTATATCGCCACCGCAGTCATGGATCAGGTATTCTGGGCTGTATGGTTTATCGCCGGATTGCTTGTACAGATCGCCACCAAACTTTGGATTTTCATGGAAATGAATCGTCAGAGTGTCCTAAGAGAAATAGCGCACCTGGCAGTAAGACTTCAAGCCAAATAATTGTCGGGCCCTGCCTTTAGCGCGAAACTGTAGGCGGGGCTTTATCACATACTACTTTGCCAAATACGCTGGCATCAACTTCAAGACAGTGCAATCCATCAGATCTCGATATCACGGCATCACTGCATCGCTTTTCATGCACCACAGGCTGACCGTTGGGTTCAACCCGGTAACGTCCGCCTTTACACAGGGCGAGTGCTTTATTATGCCAGCGCGCCAACAACGAAGTGGTGTCGTCTTCAGAGCCGGACACCGACACAATATAAACACCAGCCTCCTGGGTATCGGTTACCGCTATTTTTGGCCCGGCCAGTGCCACACATTTGAATGACACTACCAGAGCAACGGCCATCCCATGTGCCATCTTTTCTAATGTCAGTGCCTCTTTGATCTTAAAATCCTTATTCACGCTCAGTAATTTGCTCCCCATTCAGGTTGAGTTGTCTGGGTGGGTGCTCAGGCTTGGCGTAGCTCAGTCGGCCAAGCCTTCGTGTTTCATGATAACTATCCAGTCCGGAAATGGCCACGGTATTCAAAGACTCAATGTCGATGTAGCCATCCGCTTTAATGCTATCTTGCGGCAGTTGAATATCAATGATCTCT
Source organism: Pseudoalteromonas rubra (assembly GCF_005886805.2). Taxonomy (NCBI): domain Bacteria; kingdom Pseudomonadati; phylum Pseudomonadota; class Gammaproteobacteria; order Alteromonadales; family Pseudoalteromonadaceae; genus Pseudoalteromonas; species Pseudoalteromonas rubra. Next base: position 2,212,779 of record NZ_CP045429.1, on the reverse strand, counting down.
CCGATCACTAAGATAGTGCCATTGATCTCCAGTTTCTGTACTTCTCGTAATGCCAGAGCAAATTTCAACTGACTTTGTGCCACATAAGGCGCTGTGATGCCATCAACCTGCTGCATGTCCAGTCCGACCTCTGAAAACTCAGACACGCCCGGGGCGTACCGCGCCGAGGTTTGGTGGGCTTGCTGCCAAATAGTCGAATTAACATGGTTTAGCGTGTAATGACCAGTGGCCCGGAGATTGCTCAGTGTGTCTCTGGGCACTGTATCAGGGCGGATGATCATGCCTATCAGCGGCGGATTAGCACCGATATGAAAGACCGAGCTGACAATAGCCAGATTAGGGTTGCCTTGTGTATCCTGGGTACCGACCAGATTGGCACTTTTAAATCCAGACAAGCTGTTTATCAGTCGTGCCCTTACCCGCTCTTGCATATTGGCTATGTCTTCCCGGCTGAGCTGTTTGATCATCTTTATAAATTCCTCATTTTTCGGTGTTTCTGTGTGCTGTTACGTTTGTTTTGACGTCAGTATTAAAGCTGTTCGATATGGTCGAGCAAGTATTGAGCGCGTGTGAGCACGGCCTGCTTATCTTCATCAGACTTTTTCAGCCAATTGCTGTACACCATTTTTGTACGCGGGTTACTGGCGAATTGTGTATGGTGCTGCTGCATAAAATGCCAATACAGGGCGTTAAGCGGACAAGCAGACTCAGAGACCGTTTCAGTCACTTTGTAAGCACAGTCGCCGCAGTAGTCACTCATTTTTTTAATGTAGTTTCCGCTGGCTGCGTAAGCCTTGGAGCCAACAATGCCCCCATCGGCAAACTGGCTCATACCCCGGGTGTTTGGCATTTCCACCCACTCTATGGCGTCGATGTAAATCCCCAGGTACCAGGCGTCCACCTGATCTGGGTCTATGCCAGCCACCAGACAGAAGTTGCCGGTGACCATCAAGCGTTGAATATGATGGGCATAAGCAAAGGTCAGAGATTGTGTGATAGCGTGACTGAGACAGCGCATTTTGGTCTCGCCCGTCCAGAACCAGGCAGGCAAGCTGCGTGTGGCCTGCAAATGATTGAGCTCAGCATACTTTGGCATGTTGACCCAATAAATGCCCCTGACAAACTCGCGCCAGCCAATGATCTGGCGCACAAATCCCTCTATCTGTGCCAGGCTGATGGCACCCTGAGACTGCTCAAATGCCGCAATCGCTGCATCTACCACCACTTTAGGGCTGAGAATTTTGGCGTTAATGGCAAATGATAAGCGAGAATGATACAAACTCCAGCCCCGATCTTCACCCAGCTCGATCAGTTTGCCTGTCATGGCATCCTGAAAGCGCCCGAATGACGGTAAACAATGCTGGCAGAAAAACGTCAGTAACGACTTCGCCTGCACACGGTTAACGGGCCACAGCAGATGCTCATCTGCCTGCCCCATGGTTTTAACCTGATGCCGCTTGAGCCGCGCCAAAATATCACCAACATCGTTAGCAAACACCAGCGGCTCAGGTATCTCAGCAAGACCGGCCGCTTTTAGCTTGTTGCGGTTGTCACTGTCGAAATTCCATTGTCCGCCAAGCGGTGCTCCATCAACCATAAGCACATTAAACTCACCCCGCATCTTGCGGTAGAAATGCTCCAGACGATGCCGTTTATCGGGCTTAAAGTAACTGCTAAGCTGGTCATTAGCCAGATAGAAATGTTCAGTATCATAGACACTTGAAGTAACTGACAGTGTGTCACTAAACTGTGCCAACTGAATGCGTAACCGATATTCATCCGGCAACTGATAGGCAAAGTGACCGATATTGTGCTCCCTGATCAGGTGGGTCAGTAGCTCAGGTAGCGATGCAAAGTCCCGCGTATCATCCAGTGTCAGATGTAATACATGGTGCCCAGCCGACTCAAGTGCCTGTGCGAATGCTTTCATTGCAGCAAAAAACGCGCATATTTTCTGGATATGGTGCCGAGTGTAATTGGTCTCCTGATGCAGTTCGGCAATAACATAAAGTACCTCATCGGACTTTTCTGTATACCAGCTATGACCTGCATTAAGCTGATCGCCCAGGATCAATCTAAGTTGTTTACTCATGTGTTTCTCTGTTTTTTTGCCTGTTGCCCGCACATCGTTTGGAGCAATATTTCACATTGGGCCAGTCGCGTTGCCATTTTTTGCGCCAGGAAAAAGGACGCAGGCAAACCGGGCAGGTTTTTTCTGGTAACTGGGATTTCTTCATACCTTAGCTCGGACGTACATGTCGTTTCAGGATCCGCTGGGCTTCTATTTTCACTTGAGGCCTTTTGCGCCATTGCCACAGTAACTCCTGCGCAGCTTTATAGCTTAGCTTTAAATCGACAATGGGCTCAGGATAATCCTCACCAAGCACCACGCCATACATTAGCTGCTCCATCGGCGACAGCTCCCAGGGTTTATGAACCAAAGGAGCTGGCACATCTTTGAGTGCCGGCAGCCAGACTTTGACAAACTCACCTTGCGGGTCTTTTTCTTCGCCCTGCTTAACCGGACTATAAATGCGAATGGTGTTGATGCCTGTCACACCTGCCTGCATCTGAAACTGGCTATAGTGAATACCCGGTTCGAAATCTAAAAAGACCCGGGCAAGATGGGCAACCCCCAAACGCCAGTCAAGTTCTAGGTGATGGCATAAGAAGCTCACCAGCATAGCGCGCATACGGAAGTTGATGTAACCCGTGGCGATCAGGCACCGCATACAAGCGTCCACCATAGGAATACCAGTGTTCCCCGTTTCCCAGGCAACCAGCCTTTGTTGGGCTTCCTCCCCGGTGCAGCGAGGCAAGAGATCATAACCCCGATTAATGTGCCGAAACTCCATATCACATTCGCTTTCGAACTTCTGAATGAAATGACAATGCCAGTGCAGCCTGGAAGAAAAGGCCACCAGAGTGCGACGCCAGCCCACCATTTGCCAGTGAGCTAGCACACTCTGGTACACCTGACGCAAACTGATATTGCCCCAGGCCAGGTAAGCAGACATACGCGAACACGCATGCTGGCTGAGTAACGGGCTGGATAAACTATAGGCATACCCTTTACCTCGTCCCTGGTAGAACTCGGCTAAAATACGGTGTGCCTGAGTTTCACCACCTGGCTGAAAAGTTCCCGGCGGTGCATTAAAGCGTTGTTGAATATCGCTCAGTTGAGCACAAGTCGTGTCTGTTGAAAACCAATTTACTTGTGACAAATCAGGATCAGCACAGCGTTCACGCATAGTTTTTTGCCATCGCTTATCCCAATTTTGCCGCTGTCTAAGCCCTCTTAATACTGCGCCACAACGAGACTCAACCCAGTTAATCTCCATCGCCGCACACCAGGTTGCGACTGCCTTGTCCCGTTCAAACGTGTTCGCCAGACCGATTTCCTGATGAGAGTACAGTCCGGCGATTTGGTAGGTCTCGTGGACCTGCTGTAAAGCGTCTAATGCTGGTTTGTCCGATACCCATAAAGACCCTTGCGGAACCCGCCCATTGATGTCCTGTAAAGACTGCAAAACAAACTGCCAATGGCGAGCCGAATAATGTGGGTCGTCCAGTAACATGGGTTCAAAGCAATATAAGAGTAGTACGGGATGACCGCTTTGAATGGCCTGACACAAAGGCGCGTGATCGGATAACCTTAAATCACGCTTGAGCCAGACGACCGCCACACTCATACGTCTTCCTCAGCAAACGTGGGCCAGTCTGCTGCATCCACACTATCCACAGATGAAACGCCCTGCTCACCGCGCCACTTTTGCACGAACAGACCCTGCTCGTCATACAATTGACCCTGTTTTTCAATATTAAAATGGCGCCCACCACACGGGTCGACACCCACCCCAGCTATATACTGCCAATTGCCCCAGTTTGAAGCGACATCATGATCGAGCAACTGCTGCTGGAAGTAGGCAGCACCATAACGCCAGTCCAGCCCCAGTTCATTCACAAAGTAACTCGCAGCAATTTGCCTGCCCCGGTTTGACATGTATCCCGTTTCATTAAGCTGATTCATCAGTGCATTCACCAAAGGCGCAGGCGTATTGCCCTGACACCAGCGCGTATAACGTTCAGGCATAAAAGTGGTTAGGGGTTTAGATTTGGCCAGCCCCTGAAATCGAAAAAGTTTCGGCCCAAGCTTTAGGCAAAGCCACTGGAAATATTCACGCCACAGCAGTTCAAACTTGATCCAATAGGTCGACTCGTTCGCCACAACCTGTTTTTCAAATGCTTCTGTCGCCCACCAAACCTGGCGCGGCGACAGATTACCTAACGCCAGATAGGGACTCATTTTGGTTGAGTTGAGCCAGCCATCCAGCGCGTTGCGGGTTTCTTTGTATCTGCGGGCCACACCACTGTCGAAGTAATCCCTAAGATGAGCTTGCGCGGCTTCCTCCCCGGCGGGAAAGTCCAGTGGCACTCTGGTTTCAGTCAACCGATCCTGGCGCTGTGCGTGCCACTGATGCAATATGCCCTGCTCGTTGGCACTGCTTACTGTGATAAGGGGGGCAGGTAATCGCGATGGGTCGAAGCGACACGATGTTACTACCGACAGAGGTGCTTTTTCTACGCGTTTTCTGAACTGAGTAAAGTTACCTAAATCGCGGCTCACAGTTTGTACCTGGGTGTGCTCAAACAAAGTATGCTGCCAGAAGCTGTGCAACGGGATAGCCCCCAACTCCTTGCGTATTTTTAGCACGGACTTACGCTCATAAAGCCCCACCGGTTCGGCGCAAATCACCTGATCTATCTCGTATTTTGACACCAGGTGTGGCAAAACCTGATGTGGCTCACCTTCAACAACCAACAAACTATGGCCACAACTATCTAGTTGGCTGCTGAGTGTTAATAGTGAATCAGCAATAAAAGTTGCCTGCCTGTCGCCGAGCAACTTGCAATGATAGTTTGTCTGGATGCGATACCTTGGGTTTATCACATAAACAAACAGTATGTGGTCACTGTTTTGAGTGGCAAAATCGAGTGCCAGATTGTCGTCCAGCCTGAGGTCTTGAGTAAACCAATAAAGCGTTTTTTTCACGCGCAGCCCTGTCGGATTATTAGCATGCCTTGTCTTACGGACTGTGCAGGGAAAAAGTTCAACAGAAAGCTTTCATTAATTATTGAAAGTTCAGTAAACTCTGCACCATGCTACTCATCAGCGGTCTAAATAACAATCAACAACAGGAACTTGCACTATGAACAAACTCACCGCCGCCGTGCTTATTGGCGCAACATTTTCGGGCCATGCCGCCCAGCACCAACACGAATACCACTATACAGAGATTGCCGGGAAGAAAATCGCCTATGCGTGCCAGGGCGAAGGCAAAGTCACCGCCCTGTTGGTATCCGGTATGGGCCTGGATGCACACACAACTTATAAAAATACCTACCACAACGCCAACCCCAAAGGCTACCGGCTGTGTTTTTACGACCGCGCAGGGTATGGTGAGAGTCAATATGACAACCCCAAAGTCAGAACCATGACCGAACTGCGTGATGAGCTGGCCGGGCTGGTTGAGCACCTGAAGATAGAGTCACTGGTCCTGGTGCCCCATTCTTTCGGCGGGTTTGTTGCACGTGCCTATGCCAGCAAATATCCGGATAAAGTGAAAGGCCTGGTCCTGATAGACACAGCACATGAGTCCTGGTACGACGCGATGAAAGCGCAGATGTCAAAACCAGGCTGGAACACGATGAAAATGATTATCAATTGGGAGCGCGAGCATAATTCGTTCGAAGATTTTGAGGAAGCCTCAAGCCACTCTACGCTCTATACAATAAAAGCAGACTTACCTGTTACCGTGCTTTCTCGTGGTATCCCGCACGTGACAATCAGACAAACCAAAATGAGTTACCCGGATATAGACGTTTACACGCAAACCTGGAATGACGCCCAAAAGAAACTGGCTACACTGAATCAAAATACCGAGGCAGTCACGATGAAATACGCTTCGCACCTATTTGATGAATCAGACCCCTGGATTGCGATAAAACACATAGAGGCCATGGTAGCAAAAGCCAGGCTCTGAGTTTGATGACCTCGCACAGGGCACTCTCAAGTGCCCTGCCCTTTGTGCCGGCCCGGAGTGAACAAAAGCTAGTCTGCGCGATGTTTTTTCACCGCCCGATAGCCCAGCCAGTAGCACAATCCAACAAGCAACCAGGCAACACCAACCCACAATACCGCATTGCTGATTTTCTCAGGATGGCGGACAAACAACTGAATTGGCAACAAACCACGAATGATGCACACCAAAGCGATGCTATATATCCCGACGTTAAGCAAGGGTAATCGCCGCATGAGTCCGGTTGCAGAAAAAGCATAGCAGCCCAGCACAATAAAAATTGCAGACGCCGCGATGGTGGCTAAAGGCGCCAGCATAGTGCCTGCCTGCGCCGACTCTACAACAAAAGGCGGTGCCATTTGCGCGGAATAGCACTGTGGACCGAAATAAATACAGGATAAATGCGCACCAGCAACCATCCAGGCGCTCAGCGCAGCAAACAACAATAAAGCGATACCATATCGACGACCCATGCAGGCAAGCTCCTTATATAACCTAGACTTAGAATCAAACATCCAACGAAATATTAACACATCTTCTTGTCGAAAAACGCTATAGTTAAGCCAGTTTTAATTTGATCAGGCAAACAATGAAAGCAAATTTTTTACCTGTCGTGCTAGCAACGGCTATTTTGAGCATAGGCTGTCAGAGCACATCAACCAATACGGCCTCTGAAAAAATGTCGGAAGATAATCAAACGCTACGAGTAGCGACCTTTAACGTCAGTATGGAAGCAACCAATTACGATATGACAAACCACACAACGCCATCGGATAATGCATTAACCGTAGCGTTAAAAAGTGGGGATTTTAGTCAAATCAACAATATCGCTGAGATCATCCAACGTACCCGACCTGATATTATTCTGCTAAACGAGTTCGACTACATTGCAGATCCCCAGCAAGGCATTCACCTGTTCCAGCGTGATTATCTTGAAGTATCTCAGAACGGTTTTGATCCAATTAAATATCCCTACGTGTATCTGGCACCGGTTAACACTGGCGTAGAGACGCCGTTTGCTGGCGACAAAAATGCCCGTCTGACACATTATGGCTTTGGCAAATATCCTGGCCAATATGCCATGGTGTTGTTATCCAGGTATCCCATTCAGCAGGATCAGATCAGAACTTTTCAGCACTTTCTGTGGAAAGATATGCCAAACAATCTGATGCCAGCGCAGGCGGATGGCAGCAGCTGGTACTCAAAAGAAGAAGTCTCGGCCATGCGCTTGTCATCCAAGTCGCATTGGGATATTCCGGTACAAGTTTGCAATCAGCAAATCAACGTGTTAGCCAGTCACCCAACGCCTCCCGTTTTTGACGGACCCGAGGACAGAAACGGTAAGCGTAATCACGATGAGCTCAGGCTGTGGAAGGATTACATTAGCTCAACCGGTAACGCCTACATATACGACGATATGGGTCAACGCGGTGGATTTGCCGCTCAGTCATTTGTCATTTTAGGTGATTTAAATGCCAGCTCTGTCGATGGCGACGCATACCCTGGAGCGATTGATCAGTTACTAAAACATCCGCGTGTGAATCATTACCCGGCTCCTACCTCTGAAGGTGGACGACTCAATAAACCGGATAACAAACATGCTGCCTCACATACCGCACACTGGGGCATGCGCGCAGACTATGTGTTACCGTCTGCCAACCTGACCGTCAGTGACAGTGGTGTATTTTGGCCTGCAAAGAGCCAGGCTGGCGCAGAGCTTGTAGCCGACAGAGCATCCTCTTCTGACCACCGTCTGGTATGGGTCGATATCATGCTGCCGGACACACATTGTGACAACTAGCAAGACAGGCTAACGGGTTTGGCTGTTTTTGGCTAAGGCACAATGAATATCAGTGCCTTACCAACCCTCACACAATGTACAAGAAAGCCATTAGCAGCTTTAACTGATTTGGCTTTCTCTAAAACGGCCTTCTGACACCATCGAATTCGCAAGGCGCTTTTTGAACATATAATCCAATAATTCAAACGATCATAATTGCAGGTTAGGTCGATCCACCTGATCCGGCAAAGCACTCTAGGCGAAGTTAAAATCAACGCCTTGTGTTATGATCACAACCGTTCAGAATGTAGCCCTTCGAAATAGGTCGTTTTTAGTTTATCTATCACACTCGTGCTGACCCAATAAATGTTTGAAATACCGCCAGGCTCATTATATCGACCAAAAAAGAGGTATTTGCCATCTGGTGTGACACGCGGTACGGTTTCGGAATGGGGTGTATTAATAAGGGTGCCCAAATTTACGGGTTCAGACCACCCGCCGTTTTCCTTTCTGAAATACACAAATAGATCGCTGTCTTTTCTGCTGGCATCCTTTCTGTGTCTTGCATTTACCAGCAAGTAATCATTATCTGGTGACATAAAGCCATGGATCCCAAACGCGATATCCATTGGCCTGGGTGGCGAGATATGCCCGGCATTATTTTCGGCAATATACATCTTTCGTTGTTTCATGTTGGTAAAGATCAAATCGCCATTTCTCGCCTGGTTAAAGTCAGACAGGCGGCCAGTATTCAGTGACAACTCCCACCTTTTAGCTTCTTGGCTGCTTTTATTTCGAGATACGTACCAGATGCCAGAGTCTTTTGCATTGGCTTCACGCGCGGTAAAGTACACTCTGTCTTCATTCAAACTCACATAGGGGACCAACTCATAAGCCATTTTGCCCTGGGTGAAATTCGCTTTTTCAGGTTTTGTCCAGCGTCCTCCTGCCAGCTTTGTATGGTAAATCTGTGGGTAGGTATCTGCTCCCTCAACCACATCTAAAGCGGTAAAGTACATTTCTCGCAGATCCGGAGAAAACGACACCCCAAACTCATATCGACCTTCAAGAGATACCAGATCAGGGGCAAACTGCTTTGGCTGAGTGCCTGGCGGTTTTTGACCCAACCATAATGTATCACAGATTTGGGTTGGCTCTGCAGCACTAACATCAGCGACCATCGCACTTACAACAAATAAAGATTGTAAAATAGTTTGGCTTATTTTCATGGTTTTGCCCTTAAGCTCTTTAATACCTAAGGACAATGTATCAGGTTTAATGCAATACTCCGTGTAAACTAATGTAAAACCTGTACCCACAAATTTTTATCTGAACATGTGAAAAATGCTCGTAGCTCCAAAGCAGAGATCTTCTTTGGCAATACCATGGATAGCGTACTTTACTTGCAAAAACTCCAGCAAGTACTCGCCTGAAAAGCAGCCAGCCTGCGATAAACCAGCTTGTATTTGAACTTTATGACTTGGTGTAGGTCTTCAATCGCTGCTCCAACTCTTCAGCGAAGCAAAACCCCAGAGTTAACGGATAAGCGTACCCATTTTCATTAATGTAAAACAGTGCCGGAAAGCCTGTTACCTGAAGCTGTCGTGCTAAATCTAAATGCTGCTGAAATTGTGCTTCAGTTTCAGCAGCGTGCAATACCGATTCAAACTGCACGCCGTCCAGACCAATGGCCGTTGCACACCCAACCAGAGTGGCATCTAACGAAGGGTTTTTAGCTTGCTGATAATAGGCTGCCTGAATGGCCTTGGCCATGTCCATTGCGCCATGCTCTTGTATACCTTGCTCTCTCAGGCTTTGTGCAGCAATGACCGCTCGACAAGCCTGATAGGTTGCACGCACAGGGGTGTTAAGATGCCAAAAGTCATGATTAAAAGTAACCGATGTTCTGCGCTCTATTTCAACCCAATACGAAGCAATCGTATCTTTTAAGCTCTGCGCCATGGGCTGCGTCGTATCTGGTGCCAGTCCCCCCATTACCCAGTTCACCTGTGCATCGGGATAAGGAGTTAAAAACCGCTCTAATTCAGGTTGAAATCCGTAGCACCAGCCACACATAGGGTCCATTACATAGATAAATTGCATTGTTTTCTCACTTTGGTGTATTACCCGACGCAACCCTGTTGCAAATCAAGCATTCTCCGGGCTGGCTTTCAATACTTTTGGAGGCAGGTAAATCGTAAACTCGTTGACTGGTTCCACTAATACACTGTGTGGCTTTTGCTGCTCCGCGTCAGAGACCAGGCCCAGACGAGAGAGTAAACCAAAGTTCGCGGATTTCAAAATCGCAGAACAAACCTTGAGTTCTTTGTGCCATACGCTGTAAGTGCCCAGACGACCATCACGCCGGTAGTAAAAACCAGTTAAAGGATGGGTCAGGTAAACAAGCCCTGTTTCTGTATCAGGAAAGCCGGATAACTCAATAGGCACATCTTTTTGCTGCATCAATTCAACACTGGCCGGTGCCCAGTGTGCCGTGGTATGCATCTTATAACGACGGTATACCCCCTGTGATTGGTCATAATCACAATCAAAAACCACTTTGCCACTATACCAGGGAAGCTTCCAGAGCATACTAGGCACAATGCGCGTCCACGAATCAAGTGTGGTACCAAGAAACCAAACACACCGCTCTCCAGATTCCTTGTCTATGATATAGATACGATAGTTGGTTTGCCCCATTGTGTACTTAGGGAAAGGATAAACAGCCGAAGTAAAGTCAACATCGATAAAAGGCACGACAGACACTAACCCCTTTTCCGCGCCATCTATCATCACGGTATCAAGCTTGAAGCGCGCCGGAAATAGACCAGCAAACTTGCGAGCATCAACAGCATACGTAATGATCGCAAAATGCTGAAGCTTACACAGCACATCTATGCCCGTAGGTGCAGGCCTCGGTTTTAAAAAATCTTTGAATGATAAAGAGTCCATAGGTCGCTCCTTCAGTGCACAACAAACGGCCTTGTCATTTCCCCTACAAGGCCGTTCCTTTATCCTACACGCGCCAACAGAATTAGTGAACTTATTGATCGTGCTGGTATAAAACTCGACTCCTACACCACATAATCAACCTGCTGAACCAAACCAGGTTTACCATTTTCATCGAGATAAAAACCGGACTTACGGATCGCGCCTTGTAACGCCCCATCCGTTCTGATATTCAGAGCGTATCAGCATTGTGTAGTGCAATTGCGCCTATATTGGCGTCCTGGAGTGACATTAACTCGTCCTGCTCTTTGTTTTTGACCCAGACTTTAAGGCTATCAAAAATATCGTCATTTTCATCAATGAAGCCATTACCATCATCGTCATATTGAGTCAGATCGGCAAATCCATTACCACTGAGCGCGCCAAACAGCTCTTTACCATCATCTATCTGATTGTTCTGGTTGAGATCCAATGCCAGATAGCCGTATCCCTTCTTCAGCTGAGCAAAATTGTCTTTATTGCCATCTGCATCAATATCAAAGTCCATACGTTCAGTATCCAGTTCAACAGCGCGATTGGTAAAGCTGATGATCAACGGGTCCTTCATATCAACATTCTCGATGGTTCGCTCATAGCTGGTATGGGATTGGGCAAATACGGATTTAAAGGCAAAACTAATTGTCTGGCCATTTTCCAGCTGAATTTGTCCATCTGCCTTAAAGGCGTTGGCCTGACTCTCGTGCGATAACCGCTCTACGATTACTTCTGTAGCGGGTGCTTGCTCTGACGAAGACATAATCTGTGACATCTCGGCATGCGAGATGTCTTTTCCGACCACAGCGTCGTACCACTGTACGTCACTTCCCGCAAGTTTTTCTACCAGTAACTTCAAGATGTACATTCTGGCACTGGTTTGCATATCCAGATCAGTGGCTGTATTGTCTACATCAGCCACCTCGCCCGCCATCCCTTGCTCACCATTACCCAGCTGTGCCGAATTGACGTTCTCAGGCCTGGGCAACTCAGTGATCTCTGTACGCTTTTCATAAACATGACTCTGACCCTCATGCTTGTTACTGATATTGACTTGTGCATTTTCAATTTTCATAGCTCCTCCGCTCCCATCCATGTAGTTTGATATCGGCAAGGAAGAACAAATATTGAGCAACAATTGATAGCAAATGTGTTTATTGGGCCCGAGTATCTCTGTATTGATTTATAGCAGGCAATACCTCGGCAAATTCTGCATCTAACATCTGCAGAACCTGCTCAAACCCATGCTCTGATCGCCAGCCAAGATGCTGCGCCGCCGCGGATGAGTCATATACTCTGTCCAATGAATCGGGTAAAGCCCAGTCGCGTTGTTCAAATGCCGAAAGCAGCCCAGGGCATCTTTCAGAAATAATTTCAGCGGCATTCAGGTATAAGCGTTTGCAGTCAGCGGGGCTAAAAGGCGTTTCGCCAGACACAATAAAGCGTTGAAAGCCTGGCAAGCGTCTTTCTACAGCACAAAGGTGCGCACTGGCCACATCCCTGGCATCAATTCCGCGTGTCAACCTGTAAACGGCCATCAAATCTGCAGGCTCGGGGAAACACCGGGACATTTGAAGCACAGTTACAGGTAAATCAAAGCGCTTAGCTATCTCAGCTAATTTTTGCTCTGCCAGTATTTTACTGTGGTGATAAATCGATTTAGGTTGCGGCTGAGTGTTCTCTGTAACCCAACCCGCCACTCCCTCAGGAGTCGATGCATAGCCATACAGTGCGGTAGTGCTGGTAAACACAAAGTGTTTTACATCTGCATCTATACCGGCTAGTGCCAACTGCTCTGTCGCATCTACATTGATGCTATGAAACGCACAGTCACCAACACGCCCTACATGTGGTGCGTGTAGAGCCGCAGTATGTATGATGACTTCTACGCCATGCAGCGCCTGATTAAGCAACTGGCTGTCTCTGATATCCCCGACAAAATCGGCTGTTGAACAAGGTGTTTTATCAAACCCAACTACCTGATGGTGCGCCATCAGTTTGATGTAGATGGCGCGTCCAACTCTGCCTGCTGAGCCCGTTACCAGCACTTTCATTATTTCAACCTTATGTGACTATTGAACAAAGAGCAGTTGCGGACTTTACAGCGGTTATTGAGCCACTTCAACAGACAACGCCGCGTCGGTGGACATTGTCTGCACTGTTAGTTGCTAAGTGGCTAGATAAAGGCCGGGATTACTCGCTCGGCCATTAACTGCAGTGTGCTGTTTTCTCTGCGACTGGCAGTCACGACCACAACAAGGTCAAGCTCTTCAATTAAAATGATATATTGGCCCCCGCCCCCCTGAGCCGATGCACTGTAAAACTGTCTGTCACCATTTTTCAACTCAGCGTTCCACCAGTAGTAGCCATAGCCTTGTTTTGACACATCTTTGCCACCACCAAACATGTCATCATCGCCCGTATAGAGCTGCGGGCTGACGGCCCTCGCAATGTATTCCTTAGGAATGAGCTGCTCACCCTGCCACACGCCTTTGTTTTGTGCCAAAGTCCCCCATTTAACCATATCCCGTGACGTCATATTGACCCGCCAGCCTGCTTCAGGCAGACCATTATCGGCGGTTTGCCAGTGATACGCATTGATATCAAGTTTATCAAGTAGTTCTTTTTTAATAAAAGCTTCAGCAGAGCCCGGTACCACAGCATCGATAACATGCATCACCAGCATAGGGTCATCCTGATATTTGAATGTCAGTGAGTCAGCACCGATTGGCGCACTGCGTTCTAACAATGCCTGTGCATGCTGCTGTCCCTTAAGCTGTTTGGAGATTTTTTCTAACGCCTCTTTTTGACTGTCATTAAGTCGGATCCCGGAACGCATGGTGAGCGCCATATTCAGTGTAATTTTATCGCTCCCCTTGGTAAGTTTGCTATGATCCAGATCCTTTAAAAAACTCACCAAAGGCTTGTCTAAATCGGCCATGCTCAGATAACCCAGCTGGATCGCCCGACCAAGCGCCAGGCCAGTGTATACCTTAGTCGCAGATGCCTGATAATGTGGCAAGTTGATACGGCCACGAGAAAAATAAGACTCGAAAACCAACTGCCCCTTATGTGCAATCAGTAAGCTGTCGAAATGCCCATGAGTGTTATTTTCTATCTCTTTGGCGAGCTTCACCAGCATGTCTTTGCGAATTTTGGTATTTAAGGTACCAACATTAACTCCGTCGTCCCTGCGTTCAGGTGATATATCAATAAAAGCCTGACTGAGTTCAGAAACATCCCGATAGCCGCCTTGCAGCTCTGCTGCGGTCGCTTCTGCTGGTTTGGTACAGTTTGCCGCAGCAATGCAGCTCACGCTGCCTAATATGGCGGCAGCAATAAAATGTCTAGCGAATGTATATTTGGTCATGTTAACCCTCCTGTTATCTACAGGTGGTTAAGCTAGTTAATTTCTTATCATAACACCTGATTTACCCATGACTTCTCAATGACTTTATCTTCATACCGAGATATAAACAGTAAAATCATATAGTTGTAGAAATCAATTCAAAATAAGCCCATCACCCTCCCAACCTTCTTATGCTCATGCCAACACCTGTTAAAGTAAAAAATCCTACTTAGCCTTTCCATAGAGCACGCAAAGCTCCCCCAATAAGTGGGTACTGAGATTTCAACTGAAAGCTCAGATAAACCACGCTGTGATTCATGACATTGCCGGACCGCTGTTTATTGACTAGACTCCCAATATCGCCACCAATTTACCCCGATATGCTACGCATTATACTTTTTTGCCTATCTGTGTTCTCGATTGATGTATTTTCAAGTAACGACAAGCTAGTGCTGATCGCAGGAGACAACTGGTGCCCGGTCAATTGTCGCGACTCAGACAAAAATAAGGGATTCATGATAGATGTGGCCACAGAGGCGCTCGCCATCTCGGGGTATGAAGTTCGTTATATTGAAATGCCCTGGCTCAGGGCCATTCATCAGGCCAGAGAAGGAAAAATACATGCCATTGTGGGTGCGTTCAAAGACGATGCACCAGATTTTCTCTTTCCAAAAGTGCCCATACTGAGACTCAGCCCAAACACTTTATTTACCCTGGCCGACAGTACATGGATATACAAAAACCAACACTCGTTGAATAAAATTCGCCTCGGCGCTGTGCAAGGATACGACTATGGCCATTTGTTGAATGCATACATCAAATCACATCGTAGTTCTCCCAACAAATATATTACGCTGATAACAGGTGATGATGTCGTGGCACGCAGCCTCAGATTATTAACCAGTAAACGAATAGACGCTTATGTTGATGCGGGCCCTGTTGTCTGGTATCAGGCCAAACAGCTCGGGATCAGTGACAAAATCAAATCTGTTGGTTCAGTCAGCCCATTGGAGCCAGCGTATATCGCCTTTTCTCCGCGCCTGGAAAATAGCGAACAATTAACTTTAGCACTCGACCTCGGTGTCCTCAGACTACAACTGGACGGCCGCCTGGCAAGTATTGCTGAAAAGTATGGGCTCAGAGATGAAAACTACCGATAATCAATTCATCCGTTGTGTATTAATAACTGCTCCTGAATATGCACACTTAGTGCATCTACACACACTTTTACAGCCATGGGAACATGTTTAGAAAAGGGGGTAAGTAAATACACCGGGTTTTCAGGCAAACTTTCATCTGGCAACAATGCGGTTACGTCGGGCAGTTCATTGTGTAAATAGAAACTCGGGATCAGACCTATTCCCGCCCCGCTACGGATCAAAGAGACAGTGCTATGAAATGCGTTCGTGATACAACTCACTTTAGGCCTGAACATCATAGACTCTCCATTACCTGAGACAAGCTGATGGGAGATCGATTCTCCTTCCCAGGCGTTTGCTACATAGGGCGTTTGCTCCAGTGATACCGTTTTAAAACGCGGATGTCCGCACAACACGTCACGAAATACCCCCAAACGTTTTTGTCTGAACGTACTATCTTTTGAAGCACCAATACGTATAGCGATATCAATATTGTGTGCCATTAAGTCCAGATGCTGGTCTTCGCAGGTTAACTTAACAATGACGCCAGGATATTGCCGCATCAACTTGGATATAACAGGTGCGAGCAATGTTTCTACCAGCGCATGAGGTGCAGTGATATGAACCTGCCCCTCCGGCTCACTTTGTTGAGCCTGAACATTGTCCCAGGCATCTGCTGCAATCTGATTGAGTGCCTTACAGGACTCATAAAAACGTTTGCCAGGTTCTGTTAGAAACTGCCGACGGGTTGTCCGCTTGATAAGCACGACCCCGAGGTCTTGCTCAAGCGTTTTTAAATGCTGGCTGACCACAGATTTTGATAAACCGAGTTTATCTGCCGCACCGGATACCGAACCGGCGTCTACGACATGAGCAAACAACGACATCTTTCCAAGTTGGCGCATTTTGATTGTGTGATTTAACTAAACAGTGTTTTTTATTATCACTGTTTTTCACACCAATTAAAACCTCTACACTGACCTTACTGAAAACAAAATATGCGAAATTACCTAATGACACCACAACAAGAACTTGACCTTTGCAAAGCAGGTATCGCTGCATGGCAAAATGCATTTAATAGTGGAGATGCGCGTGGTTGTGCTGAGCAATACTCGACAACCTGCACTATGCTGGCGCGGCCAATTGGCGAGTTTAACTCTCGAGAGGACATAGAAACTTTCTGGCACGGTATCATCGAGCAGGGCTTCTGCGATGTCATCTATACCGATGTAGTTTGGGAAAAGCACCCAGAAACGGGCTACTTACTGAGTGCCAACTGGACGATGAACAAAGCCTTTGGCAAAATTCATGCTGAACATTGGGTCGTTGAACAAGACGGTAAAGCCCGCCTGCACAGTGATGAATTTGAGATCCTGGGCGAACGTTAGTTCACCCAGATTACTGCACTACGCAACCGTATGATGCAATTGCTCTTTCGGGTTAGGACCATACTCGTTCTCGCCCGGTTTACTGTCCATGACATAAAACACGATCAACACAATGGGTCCGATAAGCGGGATTAATGAAAGCAGTACCCACCACCCACTGCGCCCGGTATCGTGGAGCCGACGAACGCTCAAGGCAATACTGGGGATGATGATGGCCAATGCGTAAAGACCGCTCAAGAGCCCGAGACCAGCTTCTTCCGAATACAGCCCCAGCGTAATGTCAACCAGACCAAGTACCACAGAGACTAAGATAGAGCTCAATATAAACACCCAGTACTCTTTGCGTCTTGCCCGCCCCTTGAATTCAAAATAATTTTTAAAAACAGATAAGTAAATTTCTAACATGATCCCTTCTCCTTATAAATGTTCCTTATTTCACGCACTAAAACAACTGGCGCGTTACCGACGTTTTTTTGCTCTATCAGGTTAGACAATATTTTTGACAAAACCAAGTCAACGGTCCCATCCGCTACTAAAAATACACAGGCGCAATAAAAAACGCGGCGTCCTTTATGGAACGCCGCGCTTTATCAGTATTGCAGCACGATTACTTAAGCGCCTGCTCTACGATCGGATAATGATCCCAGACTTGCTTGTCTGCCAAAGAACGAACCAACTTCACATATTCTGCATGTGTCCATGCCAGCGGTGTCGCAGAGTTAGTCCCTTCGCCCAGCGTGTAGCCAAATGGGTTTACACCAACCCCATCCCAAACCTGCTCGGGGAGCATCAGGCCTTCGTTGGCAAAGTGTTCCATGCCTTTGATGTAAGTGTACTTGATACGTTGTACCGCTGTGTCATTCAATGCATTAGCCTGGCTGGCTGCCGCAATCTCGTAGTGGCCTCGTTCACCGGTAAAGAAAGGCCATACCCGACCACGCTGACCGGCCGTGTTCTGACCCTGCTCAGCATAGTTCGTGCCGCGTATTTCGTCTTCACCGTAACCATCGTTACCATAACGGCGGTAGCCCGGATAACTATTCGGGTCTCCGGCAAAGTTAAAGCTATATTTTACGCGCAGATTCTCAGGCAGATTTTCATCTTCATACTCTGGCAAGGTATTGGTAATGCTGCTGGCATCTGCAGCTCTTACGCCATAGCGCACAAGCTCCAGGAAGCCGCCATCAATGATCTGCTTTTTATCCATACCCGCACGGCCATTGTTGTCGCTCAGCTTAGTATCCGTATTCGGGTTGGCGTCTTTGCCAATGCGGAAGAAATATTTACCATCACTTTGCTTAGACGGTAAATTGCCCTCGGTAGTAAACATGGTCGATTCTACTTCACTGTCGTAGCGTTTAGCCGTTGCCATGTACCGCTCACTACCTGACTTATCTCCGGCCAGTTTCGCAATGTCACTGGCAGCAACCAGGCCGGCAATAATAGCCGCAGTAGTCGACGGTGAGTAACCGTCCTGCTCTTCCCAACGCTCCTGTTGTGTTGCCGGAGGTGTGATCTGAGTGTCGTTCCAGAGGATTTTTGCTAATCCGCCATCGACTAAGAACTCAGCTGCGGGTTGCAACATACGCTTGTACCAGTAAGCAAGCTTCTCATCACTCAGTACGCCAGCCTGCCAGAGTTTCCATGCCAGCATAATCGGCATAGCAGTTTGGTCCAACTGCACGCCTACCCACTCCAGCTCACCGTCAACATGGGTTTTCTGTAAGAACCAGCCCGTGTCACCCTGATTGCCAGGCGTCTTATCAGTAACTTGCACTTTTTCCAGATACTCAAACGCGGTCAATGCCGTTTGTGGATCACCCATGGCTAAAAATGCCATCGCTACCTGATAGAAATCGCGCACCCATACCGCTTTATAACCGGTATGACCTTGCTCAGCAGCTACTGTATCACCCCAGGGATTAGATAAAGAGGCGATCAAGGCGCCTGCGTGAGTTTTATCTTCCTGCGCCTTTAACACCAAAGCACTGGTGTAGAGTAGTTTGCCCTGATCGGCCGTATAACCGCTGAGCTTCTGCATAGGCTCAAGGCTACTCAGGTAATCGCGCCAGCCAATCGCGTCGCCTTCACCGTTGTAGTGGGCCAGTACTTGCTGATAACCACGCCCCAATGACTGAGCGCCTTCCTGGAAACTCGCGTTTTGCGATTTGCCGAAACTCAGTGCCAGGTCGAATGTCGCCTGCTGATCCACGTCACCCAACTCAGCTAGCCAATTTACATTACCTCTTTGCGCACCTGTACTGGCGTAGCGCTGTGCCATTGACTGGCTTGCTTTAAGCTCGGAAAGACCATCGCTTTGACCAGTAAAGCCAACACTTGCCTGTTTAAAACCGCTGCTGCTTTGCAATGTCAGGTAGTTGTCTCCTTCCCAGGCAACCAGACCCTCGTCCGTTACCTTAGCAAAGTCATTCAACCCATTATTATTTACGTACGGGTTTACGTTAACGAACAACTTCACACCATCCAGCTCAGTTTCCACTTTCGCGCGAACGAACAAGGTTTGCCCGTCAGGGTCGGTGAATATGTGTTTTTCAAGCGTAAAACGGCCTTGCTTGTCTTTGCTGATCACTTTGTATGCTAAAGACAGCGGACGACCTTGTGCGTCTTTGTCCAGGTAATCAATACTGACATCCAGTGCGTCTTGCTCCGTTACCGTAAAATCCGGGCCGGTGACAATAAACTGCATGTCTTTGATCTGAGCCTGGTGGATCAGGCCAAACATAGTTTCTGTGATCATGCCTTTGGCAATAGAAAACCACACTTTTGAAACGGTTTCTGTACTTGCCTCATCAGAATACTGCCCTTGCTTGTAGGCCTCATAAGAGGTACCAATCCCGGTTTTGCCTGAATAGGCCCAGTATGGCTTATCACCCGGTGCGCCCGGCGCGGCTTGCTGTGACTCAACCGCGTTATTCGCGCTACCGCAACCAACAAGTCCGGCGGCAACCAATGCCAGAGTTAAACTAGAAAGTTTTTTCATAAAGTCTCCTTGCGGTGGTGTTATTGTTGTTCGATTTTCACCCGCATTACAGCAACTGCTGCAAGCAGGAACGACACACCACCAACCACTAATGCAAAAATCGGTTGATTATCAAATAGGTTTCTCAGGATCAGGCCAAGTACACTGGCCGCCATCAACTGCGGGATCACGATGAAGAAATTAAATATCCCCATAAATACGCCCATTTTATGCGCTGGCAATGAGTTACTCAGCATGGCGTAAGGCAACGACAAAATAGACGCCCACGCAAAGCCAATCCCAATCATGGGCAGCCAAAGCAGGCTAGGATCGGCTATCATTTTAAAGCTCAATAGCGCACCGGCACCCAACAGCAGGTTGATACAGTGCGCGCCACGCATGCCCAAGCGATTCACCATCACAGGGATACACACAGCAGCCAGTGCGGCAAAACCGTTGTAGGCGGCAAACAGTACACCCACCCAGTCGGCCCCATCGTTATAGGCTTTGCTGGTTACCTCGGTTGTGCCGTAGTGAAAACTGGTGACTGCCGAGGTGGTATAAATCCACATAGCAAACAAGGCAAACCAGCTAAAGAATTGCACGACTGCCAACTGGCGCATGGTGCCCGGCATAGTAAAGACATCGTAGATAACGTTATAAAAGCCACCTGATGTGCTACCGCGCTGCTGAAGGTAACCCGCAATTAGCAGGACCAACGTAAAGGATAAAAACAGCCCGCTCAGCAAATACAGCTCTTTTTCCAGCTGCAGCCCAATCACAGCCGCTAAGATCCCGCCACCAATCACGCCGGAAATAAGTGCTGCGCGTGCATAGTTGATCGCCTGATAGCTTTGCTTAGCTTGCGTTTCAACCGCTTCACCGGCAAACTCCGCCAACTGCTGTGGCGTGTACTCTTTGGTTTTTAGGATAGTCCAACCCACCGCCAGAAATAGCACCACACCACCAAAATAAAAAGCATACTTCACAGATTCTGGGATCTGACCCGGCTCTGCGGTATTGCTGATCCCAAACCAGTTGGTCATCATCCAGGGCAAAGCCGATGCCACAACAGCACCAATACCAATAAAGAAACTCTGCATGGCGTAGCCATTGGCACGTTGTTTTTCATTGAGGTTGTCGCCTACCAGTGCCCTGAATGGCTCCATGGTGACGTTGATAGATGCATCCATGATCCACAGCATGCCTGCTGCTATCCAGAGTGTGGGAGAGTTAGGCATAAAGAATAACGACAAGGTCGTCAGAATGGCGCCATACAGGAAGAATGGCCTTCTGCGGCCAAGCTTCCCCCAGGTTCGGTCACTCCAGTAACCAATAATTGGCTGTACGATCAGGCCTGTAAGTGGTGCGGCAACCCAAAGGATTGGAATATCATCAACTTTGGCACCCAATGTCTGAAAGATCCGGCTGACATTACCGTTTTGCAGTGCAAAGCCAAACTGGATCCCCAGAAAGCCAAAGCACATGTTCCAGATCTGCCAGAAACTGAGTTGTGGTTTTTGTTTTTGCATATTAGTTCTCTAGTTCAAAGACCGCACTGGCCAGGGGGGCCAGGGTAACTGTCAGCTGATTATTGTTAAGCGACACCTGTCCATGTTGCTCAAGTCTGTCCACCGCTTTGCCCTGCCAACCATCTGGCAAAGTGACAGTGACAGTTTGAGGGGCATCTGCATCAAAGTTGCTGACCACAACCAAACGTTGCGAATCGCTCTGACGGGCAAAGCCAATGACTTTGGTTGCGGGTTGACCGCTAAGCGTAGTGACTGGTGTCGAGACTGGCTCACCCTGCGCTATCGCACTGAGTGAGGCCATGTTCATCAGTTTCTTATAGTAAGCACGCAACGCCTTTTGCTCTTCGCTCAGCAAGGCGCCATCAAACTTGCCCTGGTTCATCCAGGCCTGATGGGCCGGTACACCGATGTAATCGAAGATACTGGTGCGACTGGGTTTGCCAAATCCGGCCATTTCTGATCCGTCTTCACCCACACTCTGACCAAAGTACAGCAGTGTTGGCGCCTTACTGATCAAATGGCTGACTACCATAGCCGGCTTACCTTTATTGGCATTGCCTGCAAACTCCGGGCTGGCAATACGTTGCTCATCATGGTTTTCCAAAAAGTGCAGCATGTGCGGTGCGATATCTTCTACGCTAGCATGGACATCCAGTACTGCCTGGGCAGTACCTTTGCCTTGCATCAGGGCTTTCAGTGAATCATAAAAGCCCACTTTGTCGTACAGATAATCCATTTTGCCCTGCGCGATATAAGCGCGATAAAGCGTTGGGTTGTATACTTCAGCAAGCAAGAAGGCTTCGGGGTTTTTCATCTTGATTGAAGCATTGAGGAAACTCCAGAGCTCAACGGGCACCATTTCGGCCATATCATAACGGAAGCCATCTACGCCCTTATCAAGCCAGTAATAGGTGATGTCGCGGAACTTATACCAGCTGTCTGGGAGTTTTTTATCCTGCCAGAATGCATAGTGGGCACGGTAATCAAGCGTGGCATAGTGTGCCGGCAAGGTTGCAAAATCATAGCTGCCATCGGGTTTTACACCGTAATTAACCTTAACGGTTTCATACCAGTCATGAATATGAGGCTGCGCTTTGCGTGCTCCATTGCCGGTCCATTTGGCCGGGCTTTCAACGAACTGACCATCGGCAAGTGGGTGTCGCTCGCCCCCGAGCACCTGATAATCATCTGAGCTCGGGACACGAAAATCCTGACCAGTTACGTAGTAAAAGTTGTTATCACGGGCATAGGTCTTTGACGTGTCATCGTTCGCACCGAAGTCGCTTACGCCTTGTGGCGCGCTGAGCGATTGATAATTACGAGCGACATGATTAGGGACTATGTCAATCACCACTTTCATACCCGCTTCGTGAGTGCGGTCAATCAGGGCTTCGAATTCTGCCAGTCTGTTGGCAGGGTCAACGGCCAGATCCGGATTAACGTTGTAATAGTCTTTAACGGCATAAGGAGATCCTGCGCGACCTTTGACTACATCCGGGTCGTCCACTGATATCCCATATTTGGTATAGTCACCGACTAAAGCATGATGCAATACGCCAGTATACCAGACGTGGCTTACGCCCATGGCTTTGATTTCAGCCAGCGCTTTAGGCGTAAAATCGGCAAATTTTCCAACCCCATTTTGCGCCTTCGTACCCCAGGGCACATTGTTGTTATTGGTGTTACCGAACAGGCGGGTAAATACCTGATAAACGACCGGCTTTGCCTCAGTCTGTTGTGTCGCTGCTGCGGCGTTGCTAACTGTCTCTAATGAAGTCTTGTTGTCATTGATACTGTTACAAGCGCTCAGTACCACAGAGCCGGTGATCACCCCAAGCGCGACCACCAACGGTTTTATTGTCATCATAATGTTGTCATTTTTAGTATTTTCAATGAGTCTACTGACTTGGTAATCAAGGGTGAACCGCTTGCATACGTATTCAGAGTGGGTATTCATCCGCACGTCATGTTCAACGATCTAAGTGTTCGAATGTAAACTCTGCTCAAGGGCAAAGACCGTCGATTTATCGCATCTGTGCCATTCGCTCAAGTTGCGCACGGTGATCATCAAAATTTAATCCACAGCGAGCAATGTAATCCTGGATCTGTGATAAGTCGTACTTGTTTGCCGCCTCATTGCCAGCGATCAATTGAGACCGTTCAGGATAGATGCCGTAACCAGCGAGTAAACAGTGCCAACTGACGGAGGGGTAATATTTATCGATGTCCTGACGATGTAATTCATCCGATAAGTTTTTGCCCGACACCCAGGTTTGTAATACGTCATACAAAGAACGTGAGAGCTGATTGTTGTTCGCATTGTCGCGCCAGTATTGTGTATCGGTTCTACTATTTACACGATAATGTGCCACAATGTAATCTCTGATCGCCTGATATCGTGCATCGAGTGACTGGTTGTGTCTGGTTTTGAATTTATCGGTGAATTCACCGTCCTGATAGCATTCAATAAAGCTTTGTACGGTTTCCTGAACAATATGAAGTGCAGTCGCTTCCAGTGGTTCAATAAACCCTTGCGACAGTCCGATGGCAAGGCAGTTTTTGTGCCAGTGCTCTTTGACCTGCCCCACTTTCATGGTCAAGTGACGGGCTTCAACATCACTGTCCAGCAAACCCAGTGCGGTACGTAATTCGGTCTCAGCTTTATCTGGATCGCAATAGCGTCGGCTGTAAACATAGCCGTTACCAACGCGATTGGTCAGCGGGATATGCCAGCTCCAGCCAAATTTTCTGGCAATGGACTGAGTTTCAGAAGAAATCACATCACCCTGTTCTGTTGGCAAAACCACAGCGGCGTCGTTAAACAAGTTGTTGGCAAAAGACTCAAAGCCCACTTCCAGATGCTGCTGCATTAACAGACTGCGAAAACCCGAGCAGTCGATAAATACATCGCCTGAAATTTCCGTTCCCTGCTCACACACCAACGCTGCAATGTCACCATTTGTGTGTTTACGCACATCGCTGACATTGGCCTGAATGTGCTCAACGCCCAAATCGCGGGCTGTTTGAGCCAGAAAGAGCCCAAGTTTACCGGCATCAAAATGATAGCCATAGTTAATTTCAAACGGAAAATGATGCGCAGCGATTGGCGCTTTAGCCTGCTCGGCCAGATAGGTAGTAAGGAAAAATGGGTCTGGGTGGCCTGCTACATCAATCGCTTTTCTTCGAACAAAGCTATTGTGAAAAAAGGCTGGCGCTGAATAATCGTCGGGCTGTGAAGGAAAAGGATGAAAGTAACTGCTAAAGCCGGGCCGGGTTGACCAGTCAATAAAACGAATGCCATTTTTATAAGTGGCGTTACACGCTGGCATCCACTGCGCTTCACTGATCCCCATAAAGTCCATAAACCCCTTGAACTGGGGAGTAGAGCCTTCGCCCACGCCAATGATGCCAATATCCGGTGACTCGATCAGGGCAATCTCAATCGGCTGACCCTGCCAGCTTTTGGCCATCAGGTTAGCTGCCATCCAGCCTGCAGTACCACCGCCTAAAATCACGATTCTTTTTTTATTCATCATTTTCACCTCATAAAACAAAGCCACCAGAAGTATGGTGGCTTTATATCAGATCACGCTAGGAGCTTAGAAGCTATAGTTAAACCCTAAGAAGTACTGACGACCAAACTCTTTGTACTCGCCGGTTGCCAATGCCGTGCCATAGTTAGTGGTGTTTGGCTCATCGGTCAAGTTATTGATTTGAAGCACGGCCTGCAAGCCATTATCAAAATCATAAGTGCCCTGCCAATCAACTACTGTATATTCGTCAGCCCACGCCAGAGATGAACCACCAGGTGACGCACCTTCATACACATATTCATCACGATAACGTACGTTCAGGTGTGTCGTAAATGCGTCGATATTCCAGAAAATCGTCGCACTCCAGACATTTTTTGACAAACCAGGCATAGGTAATTGTTGATCCGGGAAGTTACCACCGCCATCAACTGTTGTTTCACTCTCAGTGTATGAGTAGTTAGCATTGAAACCTAAACCAGAGAAAATACCAGGCAGATTGTCAAACATAGTGGTGTAAGCCAGCTCTACGCCTCGAATATAGCCACCCTGATCATTGTTCTGAGTTGTCTGGTACTGACCAGCAACAAAACCTTCTGGGACTTCAAGACCAATTGTTCCCCAATCAACCTCACCTTCCTGATAGGTAATACTTTCAATCAAAGACTCAATGTCTTTCCAGAAAATAGCCGCTACAAACGCACCACCATCTTCGAAATATCGCTCATATGACAAGTCAAACTGAGTTGCACGGAACGGGTCCAGGTTCGGATTACCTTTTGACCAAACGTTATAACGTGGACTTTCACCGTCATTGGCGGTATCAGCCCAAGAACCAGCACCACCACGTAATTGATACACAGGCGGACGACCCATCACTTTTGCTGCCGCGAAGCGTATCTGATCTTCGTCAGTAACACGGAAGTTAAGGTTTAAAGAAGGCAATGTATCTGTGTATTCTGGTCCATACTCAACGTGACGATAATCTGTTCGTGCCACACCATTATCATCAACGATAGTATCACCTACTTCATCACCTTGGATCTGCTGAATTCCGATTGATTTAGTATCTGTTCTAACAACACGAACACCAAAGTTACCTGTGACAGGAATATCTCCAATTTCAGTATCTATGTTAGCCATAACATAACCAGCTAACACTTCTTCCTTAACCGCACCACTTTCGATCAGTGTCCAGTTATGCTCCCAGGTTTGCTGTGCGCCATAATTGCCCGGACCAAATACCGCGTCCGCGATGCCCATCAGGTCTAGCTCAAGATAGTTGAACCCTCTGGTATGCTCCACTGTGACGAACCCATCAAGAGAGTGCGGCATACAGGTATGATTTTGGTGGTTAAATTCGCACCCTTTATTAGTAACGATCGTGCCATCAGGCAGTTTATAACCATTCTGACCTTCACGCGCGCCCCAGCGGAACGTTGAACGCTGGTCCGTAAACTCTCGGTCTGACCAACGAGCACCAACTTCAATAGACGAAATAAACCCAGCCTCAACATGATATTTAAAATCTACCTTAAAGCTGTCTAGTTCATCTGTGTATTTGTGTGGAAACTGCTCCCAGTCACCCAGGCGCATGTTAGACAGGTCTGTATAGCTATTTCCCAGAGTTAATAACGGTGAATTTTTCTCTTGCTGTACAAAAGAAAAGGTTTGGTTTCGCATCTCCTGCCACGTTTCAACCAAAGTGCCATCTACAACCGCATTTCCAAATTCGTAGGCGTGCATAGATGCAATGACATCGCGGCGCGTTTTTTCACCTTCACTGTGTGCAAAGTCCAGTCTAAGTTCCCACTTATCAGTAACATATTCCAAATCCAGACCAAAGCTGTCTGTGGTAGAATCGGTAGATTGGTCTTCAGAACGCATTTCAACCCAAGGGCCATTGGGATCAGTGATCACAACATCACCAGCAACTAAGAAGCCATCTTTTACTACCGCGTTGTTAAGCGTATAAAGTGAACCTAAATTCTTCTCGAACCCCTCGATATTCAAACCACTTTTGCGGTCTTCTGATTCAAACTCAGAACGGAAGTAGTCAAACTGGACTTTTAACGCATCTGTAGGTTGATAAACCAAAGTACTCATAAGACCTAGGCGCTCGTCTGACCCTTTTGCAGAGCGAACCTGATAGCCATTTACAGAACGCTCTTCTGTACCATCACCATCAAAGTCTTGCGAGCGCTTCGGTGCATGTGCTGATACATCAATGGCATTATTTGGCTGGTTTAAGAACGCCGCGCCAATACCAAAACCCAAAGTTTCGTCCAGGAATTTGCCCTGATAAGAGAAACTGATGCGCTCACCACTTGAATCTGCACCCACATCTGATGCAGCATCATTATAGGAATAACGCACTGAAGAATTGAAGTTATGTTGCTCTTTCGCTTCAAGTGGGTTCACTGTTTTCAGTTCAACCGTTGCAGCAACACCCCCTTCTACCAAAGAGGCTTTTGGCGACTTGTATACAGCAGCCTGATTGATTAGCTCTGATGGATACTGGTCAAACGAAATCCAGCGGCTACCCGCAGTATAACCGCTGGTGCTTGCTTGTTCACGGCCATTAAGTGTTGTCTGAATAAAGTCGCCGTTCATACCACGAATATTCAGCTGAGATGACTGACCACTTGCGCGTACCGCCGTCACACCTGGCAAACGGCTCAAAGAGTCTGCAATGGAAACATCGGGCAAAGATGCCAGATCACCAGCATCAACGACTTCTGCTACTGTGTCGCTGTAACGCTTTTTATCGATTGACGCGATGATACTACGAGAGATACCACGTACCTCGATAACTTCAACATCCTCTTTCTTTGCTGCTTTCTCTTCTTCTGCAACGACCGAAAAGTGGCTAACGCCAGCGGCCATAAGCGCAACTGTTAGCATGCTTGGTTTGAACATAGACATAGTGTTTTATCCCAATTAACCATTTTTATGACGCCTAGTTGTTTATTTATTCGTCACACGGCGAACCGTGCAGCGCTACAACGATTTATAAAGGCGATAATTTTGTTGTCAGCGGCAATAGTAGCGCTGTGCTCAACGTCCAAACAACTTTATGCATACGTATTCAATGCAACCCCCATTTCATTTTGTTCACAGAACATTCACCCCGAATGCCCCTAACCCCCTGTTACCTTTATAAATGTTATCGCAACAATCTGACAGCGAATAACCCGTTTTGCGCCTTATCTGAATTTACTAAGTTTTAACGAAAATCAAATATCTGCAAAGGATAGCGCCATTAAATTTGCCGTAATTTTCTACCACACACCCAAGCTGACAATTGGTATTACCAATTAATCCAACTGTAACATAGATGATAGAAGGTAATGTCAGGTAGAAACACATATTGGTAAAGAGCCCCAACAAGTTTGAAATCCTGCTTTTATATTAATTCAATGACAACTAATTATGCTGCATACGTATGCAGGCTTTTTACTCATATCAACGCATGTCGTATGCTCTTCGCCATTGTTAATATTTAGTGTTGTCGTACCCTGCTTACATCATAATCTGACCTCACCTCGTCTGATTTGACTACAGTTATTAAGCCCCTCAATACACAGAGTTGCGAGATGACCCAAAAGGCAGAAAATAGATACGGCAACCTGGCTGCACGGCGCAGGAGAAAGTGCATGGCTCATAATGAATGGTGGAAAGGCGCGGTTATTTATCAGGTATACCCGCGCAGCTTTTGTGATACCAATAATGATGGAATTGGCGATCTTCAGGGGATCATTAGCAAGCTCGATTACATTAAGTCACTCGGCGTAGATGCCATCTGGATCTCGCCATTTTTCAAGTCTCCTATGAAAGACTTTGGCTATGATATCAGCGACTACCGAGATATTGACCCAATGTTTGGCACCCTAAATGACTTTGATGAACTAATTGACAAAGCGCATCAACGTAATATTAAGATCATTATCGATCAGGTACTTAGCCACACTTCAGATGAGCACGCTTGGTTTAGTGAAAGCCGTGCCAGCCAAACAAACGCTAAAGCTGACTGGTATGTTTGGGCAGATGCGAAGCCTGATGGCAGCCCACCAAACAATTGGCTATCTATATTTGGTGGTGTTGCGTGGCAGTGGGATTCTCGTCGTTGTCAGTACTATCTCCATAACTTTCTGACTGAGCAACCAGATTTAAACTTCCATAACCCAGAAGTACGTCAGGCGGTTTTGGATAATGTCGAATTTTGGCTGAAAAAAGGCGTTGATGGTTTCCGTCTGGATGCCATTAACTTTTGCTTCCATGATCAACAATTGCGTGACAACCCCGCTAAACCGAAGGAATTGCGTCAGGGTCGTGGCTTTAGCGAAGACAACCCTTATGCTTTTCAATATCATTATTACAACAATACCCAGCCGGAAAACCTCGCGTTTATGGCTGAGATCCGCGCCCTGCTCGACCGCTACCCAGCTACGGTAAGCCTGGGAGAGATTTCATCCGAGGATTCTCTTCAAACCATGGCTGAATATACCTCCGGCGGTGATAAATTGCATATGGGTTACAGCTTTGAGTTACTGACCAAAGACTATAGTGCAAGCTATATTCGTGAAACCGTATCTCGTCTTGAAGCAGTCATGACGGAAGGCTGGCCATGCTGGGCATTCAGTAACCACGACGTAGAACGCGTTGCAAGCCGCTGGTCTAAAGACGGTAAAACGGTTGATGCACGCCAGGCCAGCATGCTCACTGCGCTGTTGGGGTCATTACGTGGCAGTGTGTGTATGTACCAGGGCGAAGAACTGGGCCTGGGTGAAGCCGATGTTGCATTTGAAGATTTGCAGGATCCTTACGGCATTACGTTCTGGCCTAACTTTAAAGGGCGCGATGGCTGTCGTACGCCAATGCCATGGCATACCGAGCAACAGCATGCAGGCTTCAGCGAAGGAAAACCCTGGTTGCCAGTATCACCGGCCCACCAATCACAAGCGGTTTCTCAGCAAACTGACACTGACGATTCTATTTTGGCTCGCTATCAGGCATTTATGGCATGGCGTAGCACTATGCCTGAGTTACAGGTTGGTGATATCGAGTTTATAGACAGTCCAGAGCCAATATTAGCGTTTTATCGACATTACCAGGGGAAAACGATGCTCTGCGCGTTCAACCTCAGTGAGCAACCAACGCAGCTTGCACTGGAAATCTCTCACCATACGGAGCACCTGGAGTTGGTTCACCATACCGGTCACTATGAACAAGATCAGCTATCCCTGCCCGGATTTGGCTGCTTCTTTGCTTCACTTTAACCCCTTGACCTAAAAGCCCCGGAACCGGGGCTTTCTCTATTTACAGGCTGTTATAAAACGCGACTTAACAAACCTCTTTAAGCTTCTGAATAGGCATCGCTTTATAATAGTACCAGCCCTGATGCACACACACGCCCTGACGGGATAAATACTCTGCCTGATGCGCCGTTTCTACGCCTTCTGCAATCAACTTTTTATTAAGCTTAGCTGCCATCTCTATCATCGCATTTAGTACGGGGGATTGCAGATTATCCATCCCAATAGACGCAACAAAGGTTTGATCAATCTTCAGCAGATCAATGGGAAAACTCTGCAGGTAATGCAAACCACTGTAACCCGTACCGAAGTCATCTATCGCGATCTCGACCCCTGAGTTTACCAATGACTGAAGCACAGAGTGTATTTGTGCCTGAGATAAAACATCCCGCTCAGTCAGCTCTATGGTGAGCTTAGGAATAACCAGGTTCGCTTTGTGTAAAACTTCAAGATAGTCTGCGCAGGTCAACAGATATCCATTTACGTTAAACGACACTTTAAAGTTCGGTTTACTTTTTAAAATCGCACGCAATTCAGTCAGTGCTCTTTCTATCTGATAAATAGACAGATCAAGAATACTGCCATCCCGCTCTGCTTCAGGAATAAAATAAGCTGGACTAAGCTCGCCCTCAACTGGATGTTGCCAGCGGATCAACACTTCAACCCCAACAACTTCTCGGGTCGTTGCATCTACCAGAGGCTGATATACATTAAAAAGCTCTTGTTTACTGATAGCCCCAAGCAATAGTGCCCGGCTACTCAAGACACGACTATCATAGTGGTTGAGCAACATGGTGAGTCCCACCAAAGAGCCACAATATAAAAGTAACAGGGCTAGCAACCACACAGGTTGAATGGCAGAGAGTCGCTTTGCATCGCTGGCCACCATGATGGTCAGTTGCGGCAAAGCAGCAAGCGGGCGTGCAAAAATATATTTTTGAGTGCCATCATCAAAGTGTCCTTCAAACTCCAGCACATCGGTCATGGGAAATATCGTCTCACCCAAAGGTAAAGTGTATTTCCCACGTAAAAAGATAGGCACGCCGGACTTCCCATCAAGCAAAGCAATGAAAGCCAGGTTTTTATGCCGGGTAATATCTAACGTGTCACTCAGCCAGCTGGTTGGTAGTAAGGCATTGACCTCAAAACCATCATTGCGTGTGCGCGCCAGAACAAACGCAGGAACTTGCAAAAAGTCAGTAATGATTGGGCCATGATATCTCAAGCCGGGTTGTTTTATCGGCTCTGTGGTTTGTACCGGGGGCGTCAGACGACCAAACGAGTTACACAGTAAACGGCCATACTCATCAACGATGCCAATCTCACTCAATGCCGGATTAACAAACACCTGCTCTCGCATTAAAGAGATAGTATGAGCATCGCAGGTTTCATCGAGGCGCTCTGCATGTTTTAAAAAGACATCAATATTATGAAGCTGCGAATCAAGTTCCTGTCGGATCAATTCGGAGGCGGCCTGAACAGATTGCTTTGCGGCTTCTTTCTGTTGCACGTAGACAAAAATCGCCAGCGAGCCAAATAGCAGAGAGCTTATCAACCACGCAACACTGATATTTTTTATACGATTAGTCAAGGAGTGATTACCCTGGATCAACTTCGCACTCCAAACAAATACAAAGGCCAGATGGTAAAACAGGTAAATTAAATTTTTATGACAAGAAACCCCGGTTGATGCCGGGGTTTCTTAATTATCATACAGATACCTAGCTGAAGGTAACGCAGCAGAAGATGCCTGCGAACTAACCCAAAGACGTCTGCGTGATCACAGGTTTTTGCTGGTTCCCACTTCAACACGTGTTTTTAACTTCTGACCAGGTCTAAAAGTTACAACACGACGTGCCGAGATGGGAATGTCTTCACCAGTTTTAGGGTTACGACCAGGACGCTCTTTTTTATCACGCAGGTCGAAATTACCAAAACCGGACAGCTTTACCTGCTCTCCACTTTCCAGCGCTGAGCGGATTTCTTCAAAAAACGCTTCAACTAAGTCTTTGGCATCCTTTTTATTTATCCCCAATTTCTCAAATAGGTGTTCAGCTATGTCGGCTTTAGTAAGCGCCATATCTAGTCCCTCAACGATGCATTAAATTGTTTGGCCAATTCGGCCACCACGATTTCTACAGTGTCGTTGATGTCTTTCTCTTCGAGCGTTCTATCAACGGCTTGCAGTGTTAGAGCAATGGCTAAACTCTTATAACCAGGCTCAATACCTTTGCCCTTATACACATCGAATAAGTTTAGGTCAACTAATTGATTTCCGCCAACTTTCTCAATGCTTTCTAAAATATCGCCTATTTTTACATCATCTGCAACTAAAATAGCAATATCACGGCGATTTGACGGGAATTTCGAGATACTAACGGCTTCTGGAAGCTTACGCTCAGCGATCGCTGCTGTTTCAACTTCAAAAACATACGCAGTTTCATTAAGATCCAGTGATTTTTGCAGCTGCGGATGAACCGCACCGATATAACCTACTTTCTCACCATTGGCATAAATGGCAGCAGATTGACCCGGGTGCAAACCATCGCTTGGTTGTGCTTTGAAGCTAAAACGCGCTTTGTCATTGCATAGAGCCAGCAACGCCTCTACATCACCTTTCACGTCAAAGAAATCGGTCTTACGGCTTTCAATGCCCCAATGTTCATTGTGCGTGTTGCCATATACCACACCACCAATCACCGGTGTTTGACGAACGCCATTCTCCGCGGCTTCGTCTTTAACAAACTTCAGGCCGTGTTCAAACAAACGGATGCGAGCCTGCTGGCGGTTTTGGTTGTAGGCTACGGCATTAAGTAACCCCGGCATCAGGCTTACGCGCATCGCAGACATTTCCACCGAAATAGGATGTGGCAGTACCAGAGCGTCGCTTTCAGGGTGCAGCAGTTGCTGTTTCTTAGGATCAACAAAGCTGTAGGTAATCGCTTCCTGATAGCCACGTGCAACCAGTTCGTTACGCAGGCGAGAGACCGGCAAACGCGCTTCCTGGTGATCGGTCATCTTTAATGCCGCAGTCGGTGCTACATTTGGGATATTGTTATACCCAAACACACGTGCAACTTCTTCAATGAGGTCTTCTTCAATACTAATGTCGAAACGATAACTTGGTACGACTGCAGTCCAGCTATCATTGGCAAACGCCACATCCAGACCAAGGCGCGTGAGGATATCAGTCACTTTTTCATCAGCAATATGGTAGCCAATGACACGATCGAGACGAGCACGGCGCAGTGTCACAGATTTTGCCTCAGGCAAATCAGCTTCAGACACGGCTTCTACAACCGGACCTGCCTGGCCGCCAGCGATTTCAAGTAGCAAGGCCGTTGCTCGCTCCATTGCATCACGCTGTAGTTGATAATCCACACCGCGCTCATAACGGTGTGACGCATCTGTATGCAGACCATAGCTACGCGCCTGACCAGCAATCGCCAGCGGATTAAAGAATGCACTTTCCAGTAAAATATCCGTGGTGCCTTCTTTTACCCCTGAGTTTTCGCCACCGAAAATACCCGCCATCGCCAGCGCTTTGTTGTGATCTGCAATCACTAATGTGCTTGGCTTAAGTTTCGCTGTGTTGCCATCAAGCAATACCAGCTCTTCATTGTCAGCTGCACTGCGTACTTTAATACCACCTTCTATGGCACTTAAGTCAAACGCATGCATAGGGTGACCCAGCTCAAGTAATACGTAGTTAGTAATATCAACAACCGGATCGATTGAGCGAATGCCAGAGCGACGCAACTTTTCAACCATCCAAAGTGGTGTGATTGCATCCAGGTTGATGCCTTTCACTACACGGCCAAGGTAACGAGGACAGGCCTGGCTGTTCACCAGTTCAATCTCAATCTTGTCATCAATAGTAGGTTCAACGGCCGGGATAGCCAGCTCATTGACATCAATACCATTTAATACGCCGACTTCGCGCGCAAGGCCTTTAATACCCAGACAATCACTGCGGTTTGCAGTCAGGTCAACGTCGATGGTGACATCGTCAAGGTTAAAGTATTCGCGGATGTTTTGACCAATTTGTGCGTCAGCTGGTAGCTCTAAAATACCATCTGAGCTTTCAGCCATGCCCAGCTCTTCAAACGCACACAGCATGCCGTGTGAAGGTTGGCCGCGTAACTTTGCTTTTTTGATCTTAAAGCCGCCCGGCAAAACTGCACCGACTTTCGCCACAGCTACTTTCAAGCCCGCACGGCAGTTTGCCGCACCACAGACGATATCCAGCAGCTCGTCTTCGCCTACGTTTACTTTGGTGACACGTAGCTTGTCTGCATCCGGGTGCTGACCACACTCAACAACTTCACCGATAACCACGCCATCAAAGTCACCTGCAACCGGGTCGACACCGTCTACTTCCAGACCGGCCATTGATAGCTGTTCAGATAGAGCCTCGGTATCAATCGCAGGATTAACCCATTCTCTTAACCACTTTTCACTAAATTTCATTGTTGTATCGCTCTTATCTGAATTGGTTTAGGAATTTTAAATCGTTTTCGAAGAAAGCACGTAAGTCATTTACGCCATAGCGCAGCATGGTCAGACGTTCTACGCCCATACCAAATGCAAATCCAGTGTACTTCTCAGGGTCAATGCCCACAGAGCGCAATACGTTCGGGTGCACCATTCCGCAGCCTAACACTTCTAACCACTTACCATTTTTACCTTTCACATCCACTTCCGCTGACGGCTCAGTGAACGGGAAGTACGAAGGACGGAAGCGGATCTCCATGTCTTCTTCGAAAAAGTTACGTAAAAAGTCGTGCAAAATACCTTTCAATTCAGTGAAGCTCACGTCGGTGTCTACCATCAGGCCTTCAACCTGGTGGAACATCGGCGTGTGTGTCTGATCGTAATCGTTACGATACACTCGACCCGGAGAAATAATACGCAGAGGCGGCTGCTCAGCTTCCATAGTACGGATCTGAACACCACTGGTTTGCGTTCTCAAAACCAGCTTAGGGTTAAAGTAAAAGGTGTCATGATCAGCACGAGCCGGATGGTGCTCTGGAATATTCAGCGCATCAAAGTTATGGAAATCATCTTCTACTTCCGGGCCTGACTTAACCGCAAAGCCTAGCTCTCCAAAAAACTGCTCAATACGCTCAATGGTCCGCGTTACCGGGTGTAAACCACCCTGCGGTGCAGTACGGCCAGGCAGTGTTACATCAATAGTTTCCGCCGCCAGTTTTTGAGCAAGAGCAGCCTGCTCCAGCGCTTCGCGCTTTTCATTGATCGCAGTCTGAACCTGATTTTTTGCCTGGTTAATCACCTGGCCTGCTTCTTTACGTTCTTCTGGTGCCAGTTTACCCAGGGTTTTTAGTAGTCCAGTGATCTCACCTTTTTTACCAAGGTAATTAACTCTGACTTCCTCAAGTTGCGCAACTTCGCTCGCGTTAGCAACGGCGTCTAGCGCTTGCGCTAAAATATTCTCTAAGTTCATTCTATACCTGATCTTGTTGAGGTCATTTGCCTTTCATTGAATCGATTATAATAACTGAAACAACGGGGCAGATTCTAGCCCAAATTTGGGGCTTTTCATGGACAATTTGCTGGTTGTTGGTTGATTTTGGGCTGGTTTAGCGTTTCTTGTGGAATTTGTGACGTCGACGGTCAAAAATCCCACAAGTGAGGCTCACAAATTCAAAGTTGTCTTAATGAATGGGATAGTTAATTTTCGCTGGGCTGCCATTGAAGCATGATCCAGTTTATCAAGCACATCCAGCAAAGCACGCATATCGCGGCTAAGCCGGGTCAGTAAAAATCGCGCGCATTCATCACTGAGTTCAAGGCCCCGCATTTTTGCGCGTTTTACCAGCGCTTCGGCTTTATCGTCATCGCTCATTGAGCGGATCTGAAAGGTGGTCCCCCAGGTAAATCGTGATTCCAGATCCGGCAAACTCAAATTGAGCATGTTCGGCAGCAGATCTGCAGTCACAACCAGGCACTTTCCAGGTTCGTTAAAGCGGTTAAAGAAGTTAAACAGGGCTTTTTCCCAGGGCTCATCACCTGCTACCAAATGCACATCATCAATACACACAACATCGAGAGTTTCCAGGCCATCGAGCACCGCCGGACCAAAGTTAATAACCTCTCTGAGCGACAGCAGTATGGTCGACAGGCCCTGCTCTTGCGCATGGATACAAGTGGCATAAAGTAAATGCGACTTACCTGAATCACCCAGGCCACACAAATAAGTGAACTGAAAATCCTGCTGGCCCGATTCAAGCGCGCTTTTCAGATGCGTCACTTCAAGTGACTCCTCACCACCGAAATAAGCACTGAAAGTTTCATCATCAGGTAAAGTAACGGGCAACGCCATTTGCATTGGCTGCATCATATTATTGCCCTACCCAGCTATATCTCAGGTTATTTGCACTGGCAACCTGATAAAACGCACGAGGGTCAACATAAACGCTAAATGCGCGTTCTAATTTGAGTGATTTTTGCAGATCAACCACTGATGAACCATGTTCAACTTCAAATTTGACCAGATCCCCCTGGCGATAAATAACATCTACGTCCTGCACTGTGCTAATGCTCAGCAACTGCCTTCTGGCCAGTTCTATTTTACTGAATGAGGTCAGCTTATCCACGGTCAATACGGTGCTGCTGGTCGCATACGAACGATTGGGGTCTATCACATATTCGGCGGCCAGTGCCGTTGACATATCGTTAATCATGGCGATAAGTAATTGCTGCTTGTCACCCACTTGTTGAGTCGATTCAAACTGATCCGTATCTGTGTAGCGCCAATCGAGTTGCCAACTGCTGCTATTCGGTTGTTTAAACAAACGACCGGTTATGACTCGCTCTGCGTTATAACGCATCGAGGCGGCTTCAACCGGCTCCGAAAAATTTCCCCACACTTCAGCAATGCCGACCTGCGCGCGATCGGCCAAGTCCATCAAAGGTACAACGACGGGGATCCCCCACTCTGCTGCGGTGTCATAAATTAACCGCTCCAATTGGGGGTAACTTTCCTGGGTAACAAATTCTCGTCTCAGGTTGTCTTCTATCACCAACCAGATTGCAATCATGGGACGACGGTTGCCCCATAAGGGTAAATTGCTGTCTCTAACCAGCTGTTCGACTTTGTCTGCCTCAAACCTTACGCGTATTTTGATATCACCATCCGCAGACTCGATATACTCATACTTAAGCATATAATCAGAAATTCGTTTTTTACTTTGCCGGATTAATGGGTGATTTAAATGTTCCGTGCGACCTGTCAACTTTTGGATCACACGGTCCAGCGCTTGTTGACTGGCTACAACGCGCTTTGCACGCGTTTTGTTATCCACCTGTAAAGTGGCTTCGTATAGATCTGTTACCTCAACCGCGCTTGCAGCCAAACACCAGCCAAACAAACCCAGTAAAAATAATTTCAGTGCCATAACAACCAAAAAGTTAAGGAGAAAACCCGATCCTAATGCAATCGGCGCTGCAAAGCAAAAGCCAGTGCAGAGAGTTTTTAAATAGCTGATACCGGGTTGAGGGATTTGTCGTCAAATCGACGCTTGTTCATAAAAGTATGCCTGGTTTTTGCCCAGCTCTTTCGATGAATAGAGGGCACTGTCAGCGCACTTTAGCAGAGCTTCAGCACTGAACACCCCATTATTATTGGCAACGCCGATACTGCACCCACACTGTACCTTTTCACCGCCTTCCAGTTGAATAGGGGAAGAGATACAAGCAATAAGGCGCGAACAGATCTGCATTAACACTGATTTTTCAAGTGGGTCAGACAGAACCACGACAAACTCGTCCCCTCCAAGGCGACACAGCACATCGTAAACACGTAGCTCTCCCTGTATTCTCTTGGCAACTTCCTGCAACACAATATCACCACTGTGATGGCCATAGTTATCATTGATGGGTTTAAAGTCGTCTAAGTCCAGATACAAAATATGGACGGTAACCGAACCACGCTTTGACCGTTCCGCAAGATTATTCAGCTCCCGGAATAGAAATTTTCGGTTCGTAAGGCCCGTTAGCGTGTCGTGTAGCGCTTCATGCTCCAACCGCTGTTGCAATGCCTCCCGAATACTTATTTCTTTTTGCAACTCAGACAAGCTCGATTCGAGCTCTTGGGTGCGTTCCGCTACTTTGATTTCTAGTTCACCCTGATAGTTTTGCAATACCGTATTGGCTTCAACTAAAGCTTGTTGGTTATTGAACGCATCCAGGGCAGAGGAGATCACATGGCTAATCGTAAACAGCACATCGACAATCACACCTGAGTATTCATCTTCACGACGATAGGATTGAATGATAAATGCGCCCATAAAGTTATTGCGATTGACCAGGGGAAAACAAAGCCATTGTTTTGGCACTGTGCCGATGATATTTAACCGCCCTTCTGCCACCATTTCATTCAATTGCTCAGTGGTGTAGTTACACACATTTTGCGACTGCAAAGCATAGGCTGTTAATGAATGGGCGATTTCATCCAGAGACAATGCTTCTAAATCTTCCGGGTCAATGTCATCCTTTACATCATGAAAATAAGGGAAAGTCAGACTGCCATCTTCTCGATATAGCACGACATAAAAATTATCCGCATACGTCACCTTTTGCAAAATACAGTGTATATCCAACAAAAACCTTTGGATTGAGTCACTCGTATTTAAGCAGGCCACTATGTCTGTCATGCTGTCAATCACTTCTCCGCTGTCGAGGGCTTCTTCCGTCGTCTCTGACAAAAACTCATTCATCCGGTTCTCACTTTTTCACCTTTCGTCGGGCACTTATTTAGTTTAGTCGAGGTTTTATCAGATTGCGTTGATAATCATTCTTTGGTGATCACATGGATTTACTCATGAGTTAGTGCTTGACATAAAACTGCAACCCTTTATGTTTACACTATTTAAACATACGAATAACAAAACTTACGATGCGTAGAGTCACGTTTGTCCTTCTTCATGCCTTGGTCATCTTATTGGTGGTTTGCAGTCTGCTTACCGGCTTAAGATTTTCTTTGCTAACGCAAGATTGGCTGATGGTCATTAGCCCACTGCTGCCTGAGGGCGACTTATACCCTTGGCATATAGCCAGTGCCAGTATCCTCAGTGTACTGGCGACCTGTTTTTTGTTGCTTTCACTGTGGCGACCCTACCGCAGCAACCCAAACCAATATCACCTTTGGGTTAACCGTCTGGGGTATCTGATTATATTAAGCCTGCTGTGTTCAGGCTGGTTACTCTGGGCCGGTATATATGTTGCGCAGATGCAGCCACTGCACTTTTTCAGTATGTGGCTATTGCTACTTTACCTGCTCATCCATGGCTGGATTTACTTCATTCAGTATGGCAAGCGCGTTTTATTTGCGCTCCTCCCCTCTCGCGTTGAGAAACAAGGTGTGTTTATCCTGACCTCTGTATGCACACTAGGTCTTCTGTTGTATGCCGGTATTCGCTATTCGGCAGACACACTTGAAGTCGCGTCGCTGAGTCCAAGTGAGTTCATTGACATAGATGGGCACGGTGATGAGGCGCACTGGTTAAGAGCACCTGTTTACACCATAGAAACCCATGGCGGCGCTAACTTTAACGGCGGCCGCAGCACCATTCGCGTGCAGGCACTGGCGAATCAATATGAAAGCTATTTCCTGATACGTTGGACCGATCCCAGCATGAGCACCAACCACCTACCTTTATTAAAAACCAAGGCCGGCTGGAAAATCCAACAAAATGGCTTTTACCAGTTTGACGAGCGAACTTTCTACGAAGACAAACTGGCTGTGATGCTTTCCCGCTCATGTTCTGGTGGGGCTGACAATACCACCTATCTGGGCCACCGACCCCTAGATAGCAAGCCACCTAATTGGCACGGCAAAGGTTTCCACGCCAGTATGGATGGTGAAATACGGGATTTATGGCACTGGAAAGCGGTGCGAACCAATGACATGTATCAAGCCGATGATAATTTTTTTGGTCCACCGGCCCTGGTGCAGCAAGGGCAACGCCGCTATACCGCCGGGTATCAGCCTGATGGCAAAGAGAGTGGCGCTTATGTGATGAACTGGCAGTGGTACACACCAGGGACCGTTATCCCAAAACGGTTACCACACAAAGGCAATGTGCATCTGAACGTCTTACCCTGGTTTGGCAGCACGCCCTATCACGAAAAAAAGGATATGTTTTTACCCGGAAGCAAGCTCTCATCTATTCTGTACCGCTCTAACCGGTTCGAGGGAGACCGAGCCGATGTCAGAGCACGAGGTAGCTGGGACAGTGGTATCTGGACCCTTGAATTAGTGCGAAAGCATAACACCGGCTCTATACATGATGTGCCGCTTGAAAGTGGTACTTGCATGTGGTTTTCGGCTTTTGACCATGCTCAGGTGGCACACACCCGCCACATTCGTCCAGCCATCTTAAGGTACCCGCTATGATCACACGTCTATTAATGTCATTGGCGACCGCTGTCATTGTTATCTCGTTGTTGTGGATAGAACCTTTGAGCCCGGTCGTCCAGCCTCATCCAAGGTTTGTTAAACTGGATCGATCAGGTCATCCATTATCTCCCTGGCAGGGCCCCTGGTCCTGTGTGTTAGATACCCAGCGAGACCTGATATGGGAGGTTAAGACCGACAGTGAAAACATTCATGATGGCTACTGGACCTACTCCTGGTACATCTCATCTGACGAGAGCATACAAAGTCAGGCCAGAGGCGAAGCGAACCTGGGAGATTGCTATTTCGAATCGTCGCGATGTGACACCCAGGATCTGATCAACAGAGCAAGGCAGACAGCCTTGTGTGGCCTGACACATTGGCGCCTGCCTACCAGTGGTGAATTAAGCAGCCTGCTGCAGAACCCGGCCCGCCCGGGACATGTGCATATCGCTCAGGACTTTTTCCCTCATATGAAGCATGGTGATTACTGGAGTGCGGATCATTCACAGCCTCTTTCAGGCCATTATCAACGCTTTAAACAAGGTGCGACCGCGGTCAACTTTCATACCGGGGAGCAGTACCCACTTCCCTACCGTAACGCAGCGTTTGTGCTACTGGTGGCCGACTTACCAACGGAGTTTAGATCTACACGCCTCAAAGGCGTGACCCATTAACCAACAACAGGAAACGAGTCTATGAGAGTGCTTTTAGCGGGCCTCACCACGGTTGCTTTATATGCCACCACTGCCCACAGCGCCAGTGATTATCACCGTCTGATCTGGGACACTAACCCCAGTCATCAGGCCACTGTGGGGTATACCCCTACTGGCGGCAGTAACCATTACATTAAATATGGCACAACGACGAATGAGCAAAGTTGGACCACAGTGCAACCGACAGCCACGAGTGTTTTTGATGGGAGCCTGCAAAGCGAGTTTGTGACGTTAACCGGACTAAGTGCAAATACTACTATTTACTATCGCGTATGCGACAGCACCGGATGTGGCCAGCGCTTATGGTTTAAGACTGCCCCTCAAACTAGCACAGGGTTTGTCGCCATCGCTGGCGGAGACACCCGCACAGGCTGGACGACTCGACGTGAAGGCAACGAACTGGTCGCAAAGATCCGCCCTTTGTTTATCATGCATGGTGGTGACTATACCAATGCCAATTCAGCTCAGGAAATGCGAGAGTACCTCAAAGACTGGCAGCTGACATTTTCAAACGACGTGATCGACGGGCAAAACTATAAACGAATTTACCCGTTTGTTGCCACATTTGGTAACCACGAAGGTGACAACTTTAAAACGCTTTGTCAGGTATTCGGCGTAGACTTTGACAAAGATGGAGCCTGCACCAATAAAGACAGCTATGGTGCCTTTAATATTGCTAACCTCCTGCGTGTTTACACCCTAAACAGTCAGTATAAAGACAGCGGCTGGTCTGCCTATGCGACGGCTATGAACAACTGGCTGAAACAAGACTTGCAAAGTAATGGCGCTAGCACCAAGTGGCGCATTGCTCAATACCATAAACCCATGTACCCCCATTACTCTGGTAAGTCAGACAATACGATTTTGCATACCTGGTGGGCTGATTTGTTTTATCAGCATGGTATGAACCTGGTCGTGGAATCCGATACACACATCAACAAGCTGACCGAAGCTCTACAGCCTTCTGGGTCCGGATTTACCAAAACCACCACAGGCGGTACCGTGTATGTGGGTGAAGGCAGCTGGGGTGCCCCGGCACGCTCTGCCAACGACCCAAAAAGCTGGACGATTGATTTAGCCAGCATTCAACAGTTTAAAGTACTAAGTGTTGCACCCGACACCCTGAAAGTACAAACCGCGCAATTCACAGCTGGCGCAGATACGCTCACGCGCGAACAACGTGCTGCCGACGCGCTGGCGCTGCCTGCCAATATCAGTTGGTGGTATGCCAGTGAGCTTGGAGAAACCATGACACTCAAGCGCGCCGCCAATTCGCTGTCAATCATCGACAGAGACAGTGGCCCGGTTGACCCGGGCAATGAGCTGCAAAACGGCCAGCCTGTCGGTAACCTGTCAGGCGCCGCTGACAGTGAAAAGGTCTTTACCATGCTTGTACCAGAAGGAGCAAGTAATCTGCGCTTTACCATGAGTGGTGGAAGTGGCGATGCCGATCTTTATGTACGCTTTGCTCAAAAACCCACTACCTCAACGTATGATTGCCGCCCATATAAAGATGGTAATAATGAAAGTTGCAGTATCAACCCGGCACAAGCTGGCACTTATTATATCGTGGTCCGAGGTTATCAGGCGTTTTCCGGTGTATCCATAGTCGGCCAATATGATCTGGGCACCCCACCGGGAGATGGTAATAAACAAGTCTGGACTGGGTTGAATGCAACAACAGGCAACTGGATCCATAAAACCTTTGATGTGCCAGCCAGTGCCACTAAGCTCACCGTCAGTACCTCCGGCGGCAGCGGTGATGCCGATCTGTATGTTCGTTATGGCGCCCAGCCAACCTCATCCAGTTACGATTGCCGTCCATACAAAGATGGCAATGCCGAAACGTGCACACAAACTCAACCTCAAACCGGTACATGGCATATTTCTGTGAAAGCCTATAAAGGCTTCAGCGATGTCACATTGACCGCAGAGTATTGATAGTCTGACGCAATCGGGAGAGCAATCCCCCTGCTCTCCTTGATTTTTCTCGATATGCCCTTATCTTTCAGTCCTGACTTTAAAGGGGCAAATTTATGAAATATCTGCATACTATGGTTCGGGTCGAGAACCTCGACGCATCATTAAATTTTTACTGTGATCTACTGGGTTTGGTGGAAGTAAAACGTAAAGACAGTGAAAAAGGCCGTTTTACACTGGTTTATCTGGCTGCACCAGGCCAGCTGGAAGACGCTAAAACGCACTTTTCTCCCACCATTGAGCTTACTTACAACTGGGATACTGAACAATACACTGGCGGGCGCAACTTCGGGCATTTAGCTTTTGCCGTAGAAGATATTTACGCGCTGTGCGAAAAGCTTCAGGCGGCGGGCGTTACTATTAATCGCCCTCCCAGATGCGGGCACATGGCTTTTATCAAATCCCCCGATGGTATCTCCATTGAGTTGTTGCAACAAGGTGAGCCGCTGCCACCGCAAGAGCCCTGGCTAAGCATGGAAAATACCGGAAGCTGGTAAAGCTGCTCTGTCTTAGTGACAGTCATTAATTGATAAATTTGGGTTCAAAACCTGAGCCCGATATAAACGCGCAAGACTCAACCCGGACCTGCATCTATCTGATAACGGCTTAATAATTGTGTCAGCTTGTTGTGAAATTCTCGATCACTGAGTATGGCTAATAACCTGTCGTACTGAGGCTGGAATTGTTTTGGTAAAAGCATCGCCCGATAGTAAGATTCATGAGGTTGTTTGGACAGGTGGAAATGGTCCTGCCAGCGATTCTTTTTGATAAAGTAGTTTAGTGTTGAACGGCTGACAATCGCAAAATCAACACGCTCTCTCAGTGCCAGCTCCAACAAACCTTCTTCACTGTTTGCATCAACGCGCTCAAGCGCCCCCGCTTTTACCGGCTTAACCGTGCGAAAATAATGATAACCCAAAATGCCACCAAACTTTTTGTTGGCCATAGAAGCCGCGCCATCGTATTCAAAGGGGTTTTCAGCACAAGAGACAAATTCATCGGTGTCATACATCAGGGCAGCACTCCACAAATAACGTGATTTATCGGGGTCTTTAAACCACACAGGGTGAACCCCCAATACAGCACCATCGAGAGTTTGCTCGTTAAGATCCCGTTCAATACGCCTGCGTGGCAGGTAGACCAGCTTATAACGGGTGTGAGACTGAGACGCATTGAGTAAGGCTACAAAGTCAAAATACAAGCCGCGTTGCTCTGCCTGATTCATGATGTAAGGCGGTTTATTGTGGTAGACATAGATGTTCAGCCGCTCTGCTGCATGCGACGGCAATAGTACACTGAATAAAAGTAAGATAAGGCCATTAATCAACAGGTTTAATTTCACAAATAGCTGCCACAAAAGGCTGGAGAAGACCCTTTAAATCTAGAGCCTGTCTCTCCAACCTTCAAGCACGTTTATTAAATAGTCTTAACCTTAGTTACACCAGCCATCGTTATAAGTAACCTGGATAGTGGCACCACTTGGCGCACCGCTCACCTTCAAATATCCCCAGTACTGGCTTTGCCCGCTGAGGTTGATACATTCACCATTGCCTGCGCGCTCGGAGCGAGCGTCAACATTGCTCCCGTCAGGCCAGCCCTGATTACTGTACTCAAGCGTCAAATCACCATTGCCAT
This sequence comes from Pseudoalteromonas rubra, assembly GCF_005886805.2. Taxonomy (NCBI): domain Bacteria; kingdom Pseudomonadati; phylum Pseudomonadota; class Gammaproteobacteria; order Alteromonadales; family Pseudoalteromonadaceae; genus Pseudoalteromonas; species Pseudoalteromonas rubra. The sequence goes on along the minus strand of NZ_CP045429.1, from coordinate 2,167,956 downwards.
GTGCAGTTTCAATGCGAATGCTCTGCTGACCACTCACATTCTCCAGGCTAAACCACATAGGATCCTGATCACTTAGGCAAACCGCCTGATCAGCGGATAGTCGGCCACCAGAGACACTGCCCTGGTCCACGCAAGTATCCGGCAAACCCGCTACCGGTGCTGTAAAGCTTGCGACCAAGCTCACATCAGTGTATGCGTTATAACCTCTGAGCATTATGTAATACTCTCCGGTCTGCGGTGTCGCAACATCGCATCGCTCAGCGTTACCGCCGACATAAGGTCGACAATCGTAAGTGTCCAGCGTTGGCTGCTGACCATGGCTCAGGTATAAATCAACATCACCCGTGCCATCACTAGTGCTCACCGTCAGATCAGTTGCCCCGGCCGGCAGTTGGACTTTAAAGTACTTCAGTTCGTCCTGAGCGCCAGCAACACGCACTGCCTGACCATTTTGCAGCTCAGTGATCCCCTGATCTGCGTCAATCACGGCCTGAGTGGTGACTTGATGTGCCAATCCCTCACTGTCGGTTACTTTTAATGTCACCGTATAATTTCCGGCATCCCCGTAAGTATGTGTGGGGCTGGCCTGGGTGCTCTGCGCGCCATCGCCAAACTGCCACAAATAGCTCAGGCTTTGACCTTCAGGATCTGAACTGCCCTGACTGCTGAAGCTGACCGCTGAACCAGCGGTACCCTGATAAGGCCCATTGATCACGGCTGTTGGTGCCTGATTGGTGTCCCCGGCCAGTTGCTGTGTCCACTGAGTAAACTCGTTGCTGTACTGTGCGGCCCACTTATTCATACGCGTTTTATAGGCACTCCAGTTACCAACCCGCGTCTCCCCCAGCATTGCATTGACTTCATCTTTATGTGTTTCAATCATGAAGCGTACCGCCAGATAGCCCCAGCGATAGATACGATCCTGGTCAAAACCATCATAAGTGGTTTCAAATACTTCGCCTAACTGATATGTGCTGCCGTCTTTAATTGTATCAATGGCACGCTGATTGTCGTTCAGGTTTGCCACATACTCTGCAACCCCTTCGCTCCACCACACGATTGCCTCAGTTGGCGCGTTAAAATCACCATACAGGTCAAAACGGCCATCCAGGTAGTGCACGTATTCGTGCTCCAGATTCCAGACATAGTGATCAGCCTTAGCATAACTGGCTTCATAGGCAATGAAGTTTGCCTGGTTGCCAACCACACTCGGATCGCCTTCCAGATACATACCGCCGTTATCTGTGCCAATACCAAAAATTGGTCCAGCATACTTTTTGTAGTCACTGCTGCTGTTAAAAATGTTCACCTGTAGCATTGTATTGTTGTCATCAGCAACTGGCGTTTGATTGGTTTCGAGCATGGTATGGAAGCGAGTCTCTTCCGCTGCCATAGTGTCACATGCTGACAGATGTTGTGCCTGAGTCATATCTTGAGATCGAATACGGATTGTGCTGCTGCACTGATAGGTCTGTGACAAGGCCTTGTTGGTCAGCTCCTCTTTAAACCCACAGATCCCAAAATCATTACAATCCGCGTAATAGGCCGCAACATCAGCGGCACCAAGCCAGATCCCATCCCCATAACCATAGCTCTGATAAGTCGAAAACAGCGCTTTGAGGGCTGTATCAACCGCGCTCTGGATAGGCGTACCCTGATAGTTTTTCAGTCGGGCAAGTTCTCTGCCCGCGTTAATAATCATGAATTCTGCGTCAGATCCCACCATCCAGCTTTGCTTGGTGAAATTAGCCAGTAAGCTAACCAGTTCCGTATCTTTACCAACCAGCGTAACGAAATCACTGTTCCATTGACCCCGGAATAAAATTGTGAAGATCCCATTAACCGCACCACGCATATGCCAGCTCGTTGCATAGCTTTCACTCCAGCGAGATAACCAGGCTTTGACCACAGGCAGATAAACGTGCTGCAGCTCGGCAGAGTCCATCGTCGTCATGACTTCACTCAGCACTTCTCCGTGCGCATCATTGTTGTCATAGAAATGACGGTTATTCACAAAGGCATCGAGGGCACTTCGAACCGTGCTCTGCACTGTGGGATCGAAGCTCACGGAGTCATTGTAAAACTCCACATAAAAACCCGCACGAATAAACAAAAACAGCGCTTCCAGCTCACTGCTGCCGGCGCCACTATAGCTACCTGACAGAGTCGTCGCTTGCTGCGCCGCGGCCAACATTTTGGCCGATGTAAAAGTCGCCACCTGAGTCGCCGACGGCGCACTGAACAGATCATTAACGCAGGTTGCACCCTGCCCCGTGATCTGTGCCACGATTGTCGATGCACTCGCGTTAGCAAATGCGGTTAAGTCACAGCCACTGGCAAGATCAACCTGCCCAGACGCCATCTGCATCATCACGGGCAAATGTGAATGCAGCGCAGTGTCACGTGCTGCTGTTGGCGCGTTGTCCTGTGCGGCGTGATTATGACCCTCATCGCCATGTGCTAATTGCAGATCGGCCACACTCAGTGGTTTAAAGTGTCGTTCAATCTGTTGTTGTGCGGCTTCTACACTTGCACAGAGCAAGGGAAGCGCAGCGAGTATTGCTTTTATTTTCATAATTCAACCTTTTTAAAATGTGTATCCAAACCCCAGAAGAGGTGACATATTATTAACACTACGCACACAGTGTATACAATATAATTTATATAATTTTATTGAATATACCACCTAGCATTTCCTTTTAAGCATAATTTATTCATTTAAGTCAGAAAGTTATCGGTTTTATGAAAAGAATAAAAATGTTTAACTCCGCGAATTTGCTCATAAAACAGACAAAAGAGCAAAAAATTAGTAGCAAATTCATCAACAAAGGCTGAACCACAGGTGGCTATTTAACCG